>JBHIAH010000066.1:0-14065 GCA_046758505.1 Methylomirabilales bacterium (SeqCode)
AGGAGCGCCACGCGGCGCCGCAGCCGCAGCGTCTCCTCCCCCTGACCTCCTCGCTTGAGACCTTCGACGAGTTTTGGCCCCAGAAAGAAATCGTGCAGAAGGCTCAGAACAAGGATGGCCCCCACCAGGGCCAACTTGGCGGCAAGAACCGAAGAGATTTGAAAGCCGCGGAGGGCCCACAGCATCGGGCCCGTGAGCAGCAGGACCGCGAGTCCCGCCCAGCCCACTTTCAGGAAGCGCCGGCCGACGGCGCTCAGGAGCGCCGTCCGTTCCACCGGAGGCCGCTCGCGCAGGATCGGTGTGAGCACCAGGACCACGAAGAGCATCCCACCGATCCAGACTACTGCCCCCAGCAGGTGAAGGGTCACGAGGGTCAAATAGCCCATGTCCCGCTCCCTGATGGGCAAGCCCAGGGGGGACCGACAGCATGTCCCCGCCCGGATGTACCGCCAACGGTCGCAATACCATACCACAATTTCAGCGAGAGCGGCCCCACACGGATTCAGTTGACCGCGGAAGGCTTCCAGGCATATAGTTAGGTGTCGTTGTATTGCTCGACTCCCTGAGCGGAATGGACCTGAGGTGTCTCGGCTTTTGGGGGCCCGGGCAGACATAGAAAGAGCCGGCCCTGCGGCTCGTCGGCACCGGCATATCCAGGTCGACCCACCGGATATCCACGCAGTCCTTGCGGAGGAGACGGGAACATGACTGAGATACAAGTGCACGGATTCCTCTACTTCCGGGTTCGGCCCGGATGTCGGACCCGGGAGGAGCGCGACAAGGCTCGCCAGGGGGTGGAAGAAGCCCGGAAGGCTCCTGGCGTGGTGGCCCTCTACCCGTACAGCCTGGTGGGACTTCGCGCCTCTGCGGATCTCGGTTTCTGGGTGGCGACGGAGACGCTCGAGGCCTATCAGAATGTGGGCAGCCGTCTTCTTCGGACGCATCTGGAACTCACCGCGAGTCTCTGGGGATTCGTGCGGCCTTCGCAGTACACCGGCCAGAGCGGCATCAGCGTGGAGGTCCCGGGGGAGCGAAAGCGGTACCTGGTGGTCTATCCTTTTGTCAAGACCCATGACTGGTACCAACTGTCGGCCGAGGAGCGCCGGACCATGATGAAGGATCACGCCCGGGTGGGACACGCCTTTAAGGAGATCGACCAGGTCCTGGTGTACTGCACGGGTCTCGCCGACGCGGAGTTCGTGGTCGGGTACGAGATGGATGACCCGCAGCGTTTCTCCGAGCTCGTGACGGCACTCCGGAGTACGGCGGCGCGGCCGTACACCCGCCGTGACACCCCCATCTTTACCGGGCGCCACGGCGCGCTCACAGCCGTGCTGGATGAGGTCTTCGGGGAGGAAGACGGGCAATGAACAACTCCCCTGTCTGCTGAACGCTTGTGCGCCTATGTCCACGGATCCTACCCTGCTTCGTGAAGTCTTTTTCTCCCTGCTCGCGGAGAACCGGATCATGACCCTGGCAACCTGGGGAGCCGAGGGTCCCTGGGCGGCACCCGTCCTCTACGCCCGCGAGACCAACCCCGCGGCGCTTTCGCTTTACTTCATGTCCCGTCTCTCCACGCGTCACGTCAGGGACCTCTTAGCAAAGCCCCGGGTAGCGGCGGCCATTCATCCCAATGAAACCCGACCCCTACGCGGCCTACAGATTGATGGCACCGCGGAACTGCTGCGGGGCAAGGAGGCGCTGCGGGCCATCAGAATCTACCTCCGTCGCTTCCCCCTGGCCAGGGGCCATTTCTCTATCCGAGCAGTGGTGCAGGAAAGCCTGGACCTCCGGTTCTTCCGCTTCTCGCCTGAGCGCGTGTTTATCCTGTCGGAGGAACATTTTGGATGGGGAAACCGGGTCCTATTGGAGCTCACTACCGATCCGGTTTCCCCGGTGAAGGGATAACAGTGCAATGGTTGCGAGATCCGCACCCGGCGGAGTGAGGCATGATCTATACCGGCGTCCTCTTCCTGCACCTGCTATCCGCCGTGACCTGGATCGGAGGAAACATCCTCTTTTTCGCTGCGGCCCCCCGGCTCCGGGCGAACCCCGAGAGTGGCCCCTTTGCCCTCCGCGTGCTTGGCCGAACCTTCCGGGTCCTGTCCTGGATCGCCTTTCTCCTGCTCCTGGGAACGGGAGCGGTTCTCGTCGGCCGGGGATGGGATTACCGCATGTGGCCCCTATCGTTCAAGCTGATCCTGGTGGGAATCGCGCTGCTGTTCAAGGTGCTGCACGATTTCTGGATCGCACCCGCGGCGGCGCGGAGGAAGGGGGCCTTCTTCACCGCCGCGCTCTGGATCGGACGGACCAACCTGTTCCTGGGTCTCGTGATCTTGTACCTGTCCGTGCGGATGCGCGGGTGAAGCAGACGGGTCGGAACAATGCGTGACCGAATTCTCAAGGCGGCCCGCAGAGAGCCGGTAGACACGACGCCCGTCTGGATCATGCGCCAGGCGGGGCGGTACCTCCCCGAGTACCGCGAACTCCGTAAAAAATACTCGATGGAAGAGATCTGCCGGACCCCGGAGCTCGCCGTGGAAGTGACGCTCCAGCCCCTTCGCCGCTTCGATCTCGATGCGGCGATCCTCTTTTCGGACCTCCTCGTTCCGCTCTGGGGGATGGGGGTGTCGTTTGACCTGGTGGAGGGAAAGGGTCCGGTGTTACGAAAGGCCCTCATCCCCCACGATCTCGCGACGCTGCCTTCCCTCGACCTCACCCGCCTGGACTTCACCTTCGAAGCCATCCGGCTCCTCCGTCAGGCGCTGGATCGCCCTCTCATCGGCTTTACCGGAGGACCCTTCACCTTCGCCTCGTACTTGATCGAGGGGAAACCCTCTCGGGATTATCCGAAGACGCGCGCTTTTCTCCACACCCACCCTCTGGAGTGGAAGGCCCTCATGAAGCGCCTCGCCGAGAATTTAGCACTCTATCTCCAGGCCCAGATCGAGGCGGGCGTGCAGATGGTGCAGGTCTTCGATTCCTGGGTCGGTGTCCTCTCGCCGGAAGACTTCCGGGAACGCGTGAAACCGCACCTGACCGCCGAGCTCCAACAGGCGGGAAACGGGGTGCCCCGGATTTATTTCAGTACGGCAAGCGCGCACCTCTTCCCCCAGTTCGCGACCTTGCCCGCAGAGGTGATGGGGGTGGACTGGCGGGTTTCCCTGACGCAGGCACACGGCATGCTTGATCACGCGTACGCCATCCAGGGGAACTTGGATCCCATCCTCTTGCTCGGCAACGAAGAGGACCTCTTCGTCAAGGCCGCAGAGATCGTGACAGAAGGCCGGTCTCTCGCCGGGCACATCTTCAACCTCGGCCACGGCATCCTTCCCCCCACTGCACCGGAGCGGGTAGAGCGCCTGGTGGACTTCGTGCACGCACAAGGAGCACGACGATGATCGGTGTCCTGCTTATGGCCTACGGGACCCCCAGGACTCTCGAAGAAGTGGGGGCCTATTTCACCCATATCCGTCGGGGCCGCATACCGGCGGCGGAGGAAGTCGAGGAGCTCACCGAGCGGTACCGGGCCATCGGCGGGGCCTCGCCGCTGTACCACATCACCGAGGCCCAGGCGAAGGGACTTCAGGAGGTCCTCGATCGAAAAGCGCCGGGACGCCTCCACGTCTATCTCGCCATGAAGCATACCCCTCCCTTCATCGCCGAGGTGGCCACGCAGATGATCCGGGACGGCATTCGGGAGATCGTTGCCCTGGTGCTCGCGCCTCACGAGTCCCGCATGATCATCGACGATTACATGCGGTACGCGAGAGAGGTCCTGGAGGCGCAGCCGGATGTGAACGTACACGTCGTCCGGAGCTGGCACCTCAACCCCAAGTACCTCTCTGCCCTCACGCGCAGAATCCAGCGCGAGCTGGCCGCCTTCCCGCGGCCGGGGACCGGGCAGACCATGGTGCTCTTTACGGCCCACAGCCTCCCCGAGAAGATCGTCGCCAGGCACGACCCGTATCCGACCCGGCTGGAGGAGACGGCCCGGGCCCTGGCAGAGCGACAGTCCCTCCGCAACTGGCGCCGGGCGTACCAGAGCGCTGGGAAGACCCCCTTTCCCTGGCTGGGCCCCGACCTCCTCGAGGTGCTGGAGCAACTTAAAGCAGAGGGACGTTCTCAGGTACTGGTGGTTCCCATCGGCTTTGTCGCCGACCACCTGGAGATTCTGTACGACATCGACATCGAGGCTCAAGCCAAGGCGCAAGAGCACGGTCTCACCCTCCGACGGACCGAATCCCTGAACACCGACCCCGAGTTCCTCGAGGGGCTGGCGGACGAGGTGCTCCAGCCGACAGCCTCCTCACCCCGTTAGGTCTCCTCTCCCTTCCTCTTACTTTTACTCCCCACTTTCGGCTCTCCCCCCCTTCCCTGCCCCCTCCCCTTTGCCACATCCTTCTCCGGAAGGCGGTTCAGAATGTTGCCCGGCGCTCATGGCCTTCGCGGGGCATCATCTCCACACTGGGACACTCGTGCCCCACAAAAAACCGTTCTTACCTCTCGATAATAGTGGGCTGGGCAAAGAACTGCTGTCCCACGAGTGGTACACTTAGAAATAAAGCATCGAGTTTATCCTGAAATTTTCCTGAAAATTCAAGTAGATACATTCATCCACGGTTCTGGCACTTTTCTCGCACCCAGCGGTCCCACAATCCGGCCCATACGCCTGCTCAGTCCAGCCACAGGGAGAGGGAGGCTTGATGGATCCGCTCCTCAGGAAGTTAGTATGGCTGGGTATCCTGCTGCTGGTTCTTTTTTTTCGGCCTCATCGATGTGGTGTATCCAGTTCCCTTTCCCGCCGGACACGCCGACCTTCATACCCACATATGGCTCTTCGCCGCGGTTGCGCTCGGCGCAGCTGGGTTTTGCTTTGCCGTCTGCCGGGCTCTTGCCTCAAGGAGTGAGGTCGACCGCCAGGTCGCAGTGCTCCAGGAGCAGCAGCGACTGGCCCGTGAGCTCCACGACGATCTGGCCCAGTTGGTAACTTTCTTACATATAAACCTCACCGCGTTGGAACGGGAGCTCGGTTCCTCAGGGGACCCAGAACTCAGCAGGCGTGTCAACGAGCTCCTTCTGGCGACTGAAGGCGTTTATGACAAGATCCGCGAACTCATCTGTTGCCGGCGCATGGAGGGGGTGTACGGAGAAGGGTTTTCCACAGCCCTCCAGGCTTGCGCACACGAGTTCGCTGTTCTGACCGGGATTCCGGTCCGGGTTGAGCTCCCCCCCGATGACACAACCCGGATCCAAGGCCTCGTATCCGCGCAGCTCGTCCGAATCATTCGCGAGGCCCTTCACAACATTTACCGCCATTCTGGTGCCCGTCAAGCCAGGATCTCCGCCGAGGTGACGGATATAGATCTTATCGTCAACGTTTCGGACAACGGGCGGGGCTTTGAACCCTCGACTGTGGTGGCCCCGTTCAAGCATGGCCTTCAAATCATGCGGGAGCGAGCGGAACTCGTGCGCGGCTCGCTCTGCGTAACGACGGCGCCGGGCGAGGGGACCCAAATCACGGTGAAGGTGCCGCTGGATCAGGAGAGATCGAAGTGGAACAATCAGTGCGAATCCTGGTCGCTGATGACCACACCCTCGTCCTCAAGGGGCTGATCAACCTGCTCTCGGCGGAACCCGGACTCGAGGTAATCGGCGAGGCCGAGACGGGCCGGACGACCCTGGAGAAAACTCGGGACCTCATGCCGGACGTGGTCCTCATGGACGTCTACATGCCGGACGGGGACGGCATCAAGACCACCCGTCGCCTCAAGGCCGAGTTCCCTTACGTGAAGATCATCGTCCTGACCATCGCCGAAGAGGAGAAGATCCTCTTCGAGGCGGTGAAGGCCGGGGCCCGGGGCTATCTCCTGAAAAAGGTCAAGCCCCAGCAGCTCTTCGACTCGATACGAGGCGTCGCCCGTGGTGAGGCGGCCATTGCCGGCCACCTGGCTGCCAAGCTCCTGGAAGAGTTTGCCCGTCAAAAAAAGGAGGAGGACGAGAACACCCCGCTGCAGCAGCTCACCTGCCGGGAACGTGAAGTGCTCCAGCTCCTCACCCTGGGGAAGACAAACAAGGAAATCGCAGATAAACTCGGCATCGCCGCGAACACGGTGAAGAATCACTTGACGAACATCCTCGAGAAGCTCCACCTACAAAACCGCGTCCAGGCAGCCGCCTTTGCGCTCGAACAAAGGACGGTTTCCCCCTCCCCTGCCAATCAGCCTGCCAGATAAGGCCCCGCGGCCCTTCCCTTCTTCAAGGATCCCTGCGCCCGTCTGAGGAAATTTGCCAAGGGGCAGGCCTCTCTAGGAAAAGCAGACTATATCGGATAGCCGCTTTTTCTCGCAAAATTGTGATGTTCGGGGGATAGCGCTTTCTCTGGATTTGTCCAATCCTAGAGGACGAAGCACCCTCTATCGGCCCGGTGCAGGGCAGTGCAAGTCATGCACACCGTTAAAGTCCGTAGGAGAGGCACAGTGGATCCGAGGCAGACGATAGAGGGGATAGTGAATCAGCAAATAATGAAACCCAGGACGGTGAGAACGAGGAAGTGTGAAACGGCCCGAAGGAAAGGAGGAACGCATGCACAAGAAATGTCTGATTGTGTTATTCCTCTGTATCCCAGCATTCCTGGTTTTCTCGAAGGAAAGCCAGGCAATGCCGAACTTTGCACGAAAATACGGTGCAGATTGCAGCATGTGTCATACGGCGGTCCCCAAGCTGAACAGCCTCGGCTATGAATTCAGGCTGGCAGGTTACAGACTCCCTTCTGGAATAGGGGAAGCGGAAGAAGCTTTCAAGCTAGGCGATTTCTTTGCGGCAAGGCTTCAAGAGCAGTTCACCTACAAGCACCATAATGACGCAGCACCAGGAAAGGACTTCAACAGCAATCAGCTTGAATTCAAGGAATTCACTATTTACCCGCTCACCGGCGCTTGGGGCAAATACTTCGCCTCCCTGGGTGAGTTTTCGATGTCGCCTGACGATGTCTTTGAGATCGAAAATGCCTTTGTCAGAGGGGTCTATGGGGGTGAGACCGGATGGGCCCAGGCCAGGATCGGTGTTATGCACCCGTGGGAAGGCTTCGGCGCCTCCGACAGACCAATTTCACTTTCACGGCCATTGTTTCAAAAGGTCCCGGCAGTGGGATCTCCGTTCTTCCTCTGGAACTTGGATGAAGTGGCTGCCGAGGTGGGGTATCATTTCGCAAAGACGGAGACCACGGTAGCCGCCCGGGTGAGTAACGGTATTCTCTGGAAAGAAGACGGTTCGGGCAAGGCAGAGCCCGCTCAGGGTGGTGAGTTAACCAAACCAGGGAATGTCACTGGGCGGAATGACAAGAGCTTCCAGTTCTTTGCGAATCAATTTTTCGCAGAGGAATCGGCTGTGTCGCTCTATTTTTACCGGGGTGTAGTTCCCTTCCCCGACCCCAACCACATCCCCGCTGCTCCGGTGACCACCCGTGATACTTTTTGGAGACTTGCAGCCTATGCGAACTACTTCGTGTTACCCGAAAAGCTCAATCTCCTTGCCGGCTATGAGCGTGGACACGATTCCCTTGATAATTCGTCGGTGAGCACCCCCGACGGCGCGCAGGTCGGCTCTCAAGTCGGCAGCAGCGAAGGGGTCTTCGGAGAGGTGAACTTCCATGTAACACCACAACTTGCATTTGCTGCGCGCTACGACTGGTATGACCCGTCAAAGGATGTGAGTCATAACAGCCAGACCGCCTTCACGTTTGCCGGCAACTGGCGAATCTGGGGAGGGCTACAGTTCATCGGCGAATTCCAGCACAAAGATGCGGACCGGGCAGCGGGCGGCACAAATAAAGACGACAGTCTCCAAGCACGATTAATCTTTATATGGTAAACGCATCGTACAGCGCCGGGACCTCTCCGGGGGGCCCCGGCATCCCTCATTTTACCCTCTACTCTTTCACCGCACAATGAGGGGACCATTTCTGTTTATACGACGAACTCAAGAGACCGGGACTGTTCTCACGAATTATTTGGTACACGATTGGGGGATACGGAAGATCATGAGAACCACAATTGCAATGATTGCGATAATTCTTCTAAGTAGTGTTTTCTTTGTGTCTGGGACTGCTTTCGGACTCACCACGGATGAGATGATCCAACTCAAGAAAACGGGCGTCCCGGAAAACACGATTCTCTTTATGGTCGAGAACAATTATAAAGATGTGGACAGGGTGATCAAGTTGAAAGAAGCAGGCTTTAAGGACGAAACGATATTGTCCACCATAAAAAATGATTTGAAGGGCAAACCTGCCACGGGTACATCGCAGGAACAAACGGGAAAAGACACTTCTGGCGGCCGTACTGAAATCGAGTCGGCTTCGAGAATTAAGATTCTCTGGTATATCGTCCACAGGGGAGATCCTGTTCTGCAAAATAGTCAGACCATCGATGATGCAAGAATTGCTGTGCTGAGCGGCAACCGCATTAAGTTTGAGTGGGATGACAAAGGAGGGCTCGGTCTTCTCGATGCATTCTATAAGAAACCGTTTAAAAGCCCTTTTTTCTGGGAGATTAACGAAAGCGATAGCCTCGGACACGGGAAGGAGGGATACTCCTATATGATCCAGTCAACGGTCAATCACAAAGGAAAACCTGATACCGACGGCTCCCATTACTGGATCCTTTACCTCGACCCGAAGGACACAAAGATCGTTGACTACATGAAAGAAAGATTTTCCGGCCAATGATACTCTCCGCGGGCCTCTCACCGAAACATACGCACAAGACGAGAACTTCCATGACCACTACATAGCGGAAAAACCTGTCCGAGATTATTGTTGAGGCATTCACCATCCGGCTTGTTCCATCAATTATTCATCCAAATTCCTTATAGCCGACCCCGAGTTCCTCGAGGGGCTGGCGGACGAGGTGCTGCAGCCGACGGCCTCCCCGCCCCATTAGGGCTCCTCTTCGCGCGTCTCCTTATTTCCCCCTCTCCCCGATGAGACCACCCCTCCCCGCGGCCTGCCAATATCGGGACAGACACCTCTCGACCGTCCCAAGCCCTTCCGAATTCGACCCATCGAAGAAGACTCATCAAGAAACTCCCCCCAATCGCAACTCCGGAGACATATCAGCAGATCCACCAGACAGGCGACCGGTATCTGGAAAATTCAGCACTTACAATCTCCGCTCCTCTCCTCGTTGCTGCCCAACTACCTTTATATATATGACGAGGATCATGTCTGTTTCCAACTCGCATCATTGATTGAGAATCACCGACATCCTAACCTCACCGCAACGGAGCCAAAAGAGCCGAAAGGTCCATGTGATCTTATGCACCTCAGCCGGGAAAGTGAATACGGACTCAAAGCGATGATCTACCTGGCCCAGCAGCCCCCGGCGACGGTCCTCACCCTCAACCAGATCGCCGAGGCAGAAGATCTGCCTGTCGGCTTCCTGGCCAAAACCCTTCAGAAGCTCGCACGCCACGGACTGCTCCAGTCCTTCCGGGGCCGTCATCGTGGATACTGCCTCGCCCGCGACGCCTCGGAAATCAAACTGCGAGAGCTGCTCGAAGCCATCGAGGGGCCCGACCTCTTGCTCCGATGTCTTTTCTGGGGCCGCCGGTGCGGCGACAGCAACCCCTGCATGCTTCACGCCGGCTGGCGCGAGATCAAACCCCACCTCGCCGTCTTCCTCGAGGCGACAACCCTGGCCAGCCTGGCCCAGGACGGAGGCAAAGGTGCAGGTTCAATATGAGCCGGCCCTCCTCGACGCCGTGCTTTCGGCCCTGATTCAGGAACGCGAGGCGAGCGGCGACCTTCGCTTCACTCACGAGTACCACGCCCTGACCGATCCGGCATACGGCCTCGCTCCCTCCGCTCGGGAGGAAGCCTTCCGGCATATCCACCGGCGCCTCTTTCGCCGGTGGAAGCTGACAGCGCCGGTCGAAGCAATCCTTGCAGAGTTTCCAGAGATTCAAGAGCAGGTCACGACCCTGTGGGTGGTCGGGGCCCCGACCCCCCGGGATGAGGGTGCGGACCTCCAGGTGTCGGGGCAGACCACGGCAAGCCTCCGCCTTCTGCCTCGACGCCTCCTTGATCCGCGAGGCCTGCAACGTCTCCTGCGCCATGAGCTCACCCACCTTGCCGATTTGCTGGACCCAACCTTCGCGTACGATGCTGTCGCGCAGATCCCCGGGATCCTGCCGGCCGAAGAGCCGCTTATCCAAGACCGCTACCGCCTCCTGTGGGACATCACCGTCGACGGCCGTCTCCTCCGGGCCGAGCGCGAGACGGTGGCCAGCAGGGAGCAACGCCGAACCGAGTTCGAGGCCCAGTACCGGGGAGTTCCGGGTCCGCTCCTGGAGAGGACCCTCAGACGTCTCGCGGAAATGCCCAGGCCCGCGCACCCCGACCTGCTGGAGATGGCCACCGACCCCGGCCGGGCCCTCTTCGGAACGAGGGAGGGCACCAACCATGTCCCCCCCGGCTCTCTCTGTCCGCTCTGCCGCTTCCCCTCCGCACAGATCCTGCACGGTCCGGGACAGATCGCGATGCCGCTGGCCGAGACAATCCGCGGTGATTTCCCGGAATGGCGACCCGAACTTGGCGCCTGTGAGCGATGCCTGGAAAGATATACCGTGTGTCGCGAGACGCCCTAAGAGCTTCCCCGCGCCCCCGACCGCTCCAAAAGGGACAGGGTGACGGGAATCGGATTTCGGAGAAAGGGGGATGACCTATGGAGATCACGCGCAGAACCTTCCTCAAGGCCTCCGTGACCGGCGCGGCGACCCTGGTCGCAAAGGATGCGCTCGCCCTGACGTTCCTCAAGCCCATCGATGTTGAGAATCCCCTCGGTGTGTATCCCAATCGTGGCTGGGAACGGATCTATCGAGACCAGTACCGCTTTGACCGGAGTTTCACGTGGGTCTGTGGCCCGAATGACACGCATATGTGCCGCCTTCGAGCCTTCGTCCGAAACGGGGTCGTGATCCGTAGTGAGCAAGAGTATTCCGATGGGCGCCACGGCGATCTCTATGGCAACCAGGCCTCGGTCAACTGGAATCCTCGTGGTTGCTTGAAGGGCTTTACCTTCCACCGACGGGTGTACGGTCCCTATCGTCTCAAAGGTCCCGTGATCCGCAAAGGATGGAAGGAGTGGGCGGATGCCGGTTTCCCCTCACTCTCGGATCAGCCGGACCTTCGAACACGCTACCGCTTTGACGACCGGGGAAATGACGAGTTTGTACGGATCTCCTGGGACGAGGCCTTTCGCTATGCAGCCGAGGGACTGGCGGCGACCGCCACGACATACAGCGGCGATGCGGGAAAACGCCGACTGCTCGCGGACGGGTACGACCCGTTGATGCTCACCCACTGGAATGGTGCGGGGACACGGACGATGAAGTTTGGATCGAACCTTCCCATCCACGGCATCATCGGGAAGTTCGGGATCTACCGGTTCGCCAACATGATAGGGCTGCTGGACCATCACGTCCGAGGTGTCCCGGAGGACAAGGCCATCGGGCCCCGGGATTGGAATGAATACACCTGGCGCGGCGACCAGGCCCCCGGCCAGCCCTTCGTCCATGGCCTCCAGACGTCCGACTGCGACTTCAACGATCTCCGCTTCACCAAACTGCACATCCAGGTGGGAAAGAACCTGATCGAGAACAAGATGCCGGATTCTCACTGGATGGTGGAGACCATGGAACGGGGCGGCAAGATAGTCGTCATTTCGCCAGAGTACAATGCCCCTGCGACGAAGTGTGACGTCTGGATTCCGGTCCGGCCGGGCCTGTCGGACACCGCCGTCTTCTTAGGAATCGCCAAGATCCTCATGGACGAGGGGTGGTATGATGCCTCTTTCGTGAAGGAGTTTACCGACCTGCCCCTCCTCGTCCGGACCGACACCCTCAAGCGCCTCAAACCTCAGGAGATCTTCCCCGGCTATCGGAACCGAGACCTCTCTCGGGGGCCCAGTGTTCGGATCCACGGCCTCACCCCCGCCCAGCGGGAGATCGTCGGAGATTTCGTCATCTGGGACCAAAAGACCAACGCCCCACAGCCGGTCACCCGGGATGACGTGGGGGCCAAGCTTCGTGCGAAGGGCCTCGACCCCACCCTGGAGGGAACCTTTCAGGTCCGTACCGTGGACGGCACCCCCCTCGAGGTCATGCCGATCTTTGAGATGCACAGGCGACACCTCCGAGACTACGACCTCGAGACAGTCGAGGCGATCTCTGGGGCGAAGAAGGACGTCGTGTATCAGCTCGCGAGGGACATCGCCACCATCAAGCCGGTGGCCATCCACATCGGCGAAGGGATCAACCACTACTTCCATGCCACGCTCCACAACCGGGCAACCTACCTCCCGCTGATGCTGACCGGCAATATCGGCCGCCACGGGGCCGGCACGTTCACCTGGGCCGGTAACTACAAAGGGGCCCTGATGCAGGCCTCATCCTGGACAGGACCGGGCGTCGGTGTATACACCCACGAGGATCCATTTCACCCAACCCTGGACGAGCATGCGCGGATCACCCACGCACAGCTCCGGAACACCACTAAAGGGGAGGAACCCTCTTACTGGGGCACTGGGGAACGGATCCTGGCGGTGGACACTCCGGAGGGCCGCAAGGTTTTCACCGGCGTCTCGCATCTGCCCTGTCCGACCAAGGCCATGTGGTACAACAACGCGAACTTCATCAACCAGGCCAAATGGGTGTACAACCTCGTCGTACATGTCTTCCCAAAGATCGACATGATCGTCGACCAACAGATTGAGTGGACGGCCTCCGCCGAGTACGCCGACCTGGTCCTTCCGGCGAACTCCTGGATCGAGTTCCAGGATACGGAGTGCGCCGGGTCTTGTTCGAACCCCTTCATCCAGGCATGGGGCGGAGACGGGATCAAACCCCTGTACGATTCGAAGGACGATGCGGCGATCTTCGCCGGTGTGGCTCAGGCCCTGGCGCAGAAGTTCGGGGAGCCGCGGTTCCGCCATTACTGGAAGTTTGTGTCGGAGCAGAAGGCCGCCGTCTACCTGCAGCGGGTCTTCGACAGCTGCACCACGACGCGAAGCCAGGACGACTCCTACCAAGTCGACAAGCTCCTCAAGGGCGACTACGGGGGCCCCGGCACCGCCTTGATGCTCTTCCGAACCTATCCCCGGGTTGCCTTCTGGGAACAGGTCCATGACAACGTTCCCTTCTACACCGACACGGGACGCCTCAACGCCTACTGCGATCTCCCGGAGGCCATCGAGTACGGCGAGAACCTCATCGTTCACCGGGAGGGGCCCGAGGCAACGCCGTACCTGCCGAACGTCATCGTCTCGCAGAGCCCCTACACCCGGCCACGCGACTACGGTATCCCGCTCGAAGCGATGGAGGCCGACCTCCGCATGGTCCGGAACATCAAGATGTCCTGGGCCGAGGTGCAGAAGACCGTCAACCCCCTCTGGGCCCGCGGCTATCGCTTCTTCTGCTCGACCCCCAAGAGCCGACACTCGACCCATTCCTCCTGGTCCACCGTGGACTGGAACTGGATCTGGTCCTGCAACTTCGGCGATCCGTACCGGATGGACAAGCGCGCGCCGGGGGTCGCCGATCGGCAGATCCAGATGAATCCGCAGGCGGCCAAGGACCTCGGATTGCATGACGGCGACTATGTCTTCGTGGATGCCAATGTGGCCGACCGGCCCTATAAGGACTGGAATCCCTCCGATCCACGCTACCGTGCGTTCCGGTGCATGGTGCGGGTCAAGTTCAATCCGGCCCTCCCCTACACCTTCAGCATCCTCAAGCACACAGGCTGGATCGCAACCGAGCGAAGTGTCCGTGCCCACGAGAGCCGACCGGACGGGAGGGCGCTGTCCCCCGAGACGGGGTACCAGGCGTCCTATCGGTATGGCTCCCAGCAATCCATCACCCGAGGCTGGCTCCCGCCCATGCATCAGACCGATACGTTGTTCCACAAGAAGACTGGGGCCATGGGCTTCGTGTTCGGTTTCGATGTGGACAACCATGCCGTCAACACGGTCCCCAAAGAGACGCTGGTCAAGATCACCAAGGCCGA
>JBHIAH010000067.1:0-14055 GCA_046758505.1 Methylomirabilales bacterium (SeqCode)
GCCCGTCCACTCGGGCAAACGCTCCTCCTCTCCGCCCAACACCTGTTCGAGCAGGCGTAACGTATAGCCGAGCGCCAACAGGTTCACAATCGGGAGGATATTGAAGGCGGCACCCAGGAGAAGCTTCCGGACCGCTTGGGGGTCCCGAAAGGGATGCTGAAAGGCATCGAGGACCATCTGCCGCATATGAAGTCTCCCTGGAGGTTCCCTCTTGGCCCATACCCTGCAAGGCCGCAAGTCGTGTTTTACCGCCGGGAGGCCGGACGTTCGATCTCGAATTTCCCGGGGAGACCTCCGGGGTAAGCCTCTATTGCGCACCCCGATTTGCGCTCGGGTATGCTGCCATGCCGGCGGATATTTGGGGCCAGGAAGAGGCGGAAGATGCTGCGCGCCTCTTCGAGGCCCACGCTTCTTCTGATACGTTCGCTTATGGTATTTCCCCCGCCCACTGGTTTCCCTGGTTCCGGGCCATGCCCCTTGCGTCCCTCCCAAAGACCCAGACCCGGAAGGGTCCGTGCCTCAACTGATCTCTTCCCTTCGCCCCTTGGACCGCGTCGGGAGGGACCCCAAAAGCTCACCTTTCGGCTTCCTGGCCACGCCCCTGCTTCATAGCATCACCCGGCAAAGATCTTCACGATTTCGTCCCGCGAAAAGGCGGGAAAGGGTCTCTCTCCCCCTGGATCAGTCAAGACGACCCCGCGAGTGTGGGGAACCACGCGACCGATCCGCCGCACGGCGACCCCCACTCCCTCAATCGCCCCGAGCAATCGAGCGGTGTCCCCCGGACGGCACGTGATCAGGAGGGCCCCGGAAGCGATGAGGCCCAACGGGTCCAGACCAAACTCCTGGCAGAGACGTCGGGTCTCCTCGAAGATCGGAATCTGGGGCCCTTCCACCTCCAAACCGACACCTGCCGCCCCACTGAGCTCATAGAGCCCCCCCGATAGCCCCCCTTCGGTCGGATCGTGCATGGCACTCACGCGCGCCGTCTCGACCGCCATCAGGGCCTCCGTCGCCACGCCGATCCCCGGATCCGCAAGATATCCTTGCGCGCGCTGAATGAAGGCGTTGGAATAGCCGCGCGATGTCAGCCAGGCTTCCCGCTCCCGGGCCAAGATGACCGTTCCTTCCACCGCGATCCCCTTGGTGAGGAGGAGATCATCCCCCACGTGCGCCCCCGAGGTCACCACCAACCGATCCGTCGCCACCTCTCCGATCATTGTTCCGACCAGCAGGGGCCGGTCCAGCCCGGGGGTCACCTCGGTGTGCCCCCCGACGAGCCCGACATGGATCCGACGGCACGCGGCATCTACCTGCCGAAAGAGGGCCTCCACCTCGGCTTCGCCCTTCCCTTCCGGAAGGAGAAGCGTCATCAGGAACCAGCGGGGTCTCGCCCCACGCGTCACGACATCATTGGCATTGACGGTCACGGCGTAGGTCCCCATCTCCGCGGTGGCGTATGTGATGGGGTCAGTTGACACGACGAGGTACCTGTCGGCCATGGCCAGGACCGCCGCATCCTCCCCAATCCTCGGCCCGAGCACCACCCCCGTACTCGGACTCGCGTACCGCGCGAGCAGGGCGGCCAGGAGGTCCGTCGGAAGCTTACCAGCCAGGAGGCGGTTTCCCACCGGTACTCCCCTCAAAATTTAGCAGTCACAAAGGGGGCGGGGGTCATGAGACAGAGGAGGAGGAGGAGGGCGCCGAGGCCCAACAGGCGCCGTCCCCCGTCGAGGGGGGTCACATCGTTCATGGGGGGGGGATGCTTGAAGCCGAGCATGAAGCCGATAAAGGCCCAGAAAAGCCAGCCAGGCCAGAACGTGATCCCCAGAAAGGCCAGCACGATCGCCGTCAGGATTGCCAGCTTCTCGGACTGTCGGCCGATGAGGGCATACGCGATATGCCCCCCATCGAGCTGCCCCAGCGGCAGAAGATTCAGCGCGGTGACGAAAAGGCCGATCCAGCCGGCGAACGCCACCGGATGGAGGAGGACATCCATTCCTTCGGGGATGGGGCCCAGGCTTACCTGCTGCACCCACGTAAAGAGGAGAGGGGATCCGAGCGAGAGCCCTGCTTTCCCCCCGCTTGGGACGATAGTGGACAGGCTGAGTCCGACCATCAAGACAGGGATGGCGAGACACAGGCCGGCGAGCGGTCCGGCGATCCCGATATCGAAGAGACTCCGCCGATCAATAACCGGGGATTTCATTTTAATAAAGGCCCCGAAGGTGCCGAGACCGATCGGGACCGGGATGAAATAAGGGAGGGTGACCTGGACCCCGTACCGCCTTGCCGTAAAGTAGTGTCCCAGCTCGTGGACCCCCAGGATGGAGAGGAGGCTGAAGGAAAACGGCACACCCGCCAGAAGGCGTGTCGGGGCGGTGAACGGATCCACCCCCTCGCCGAGGGCCCCCACGAAAAGGGTGGTGAAGACGGTGGCAACGAAGAGGAGGATCTGCCGCCAGGGCCGCTCGGCCCGCGCGCGCTTCGCCACGGCCGGGTTGGGGAGGATCAGGATCTCTCGCTCGCTCGAAAGGAGCGGCAAGAAACCGTACGGCTCCAGTCGCTGCCGTAGGATGCCCAGGGCGGTTTCAGGCTCGGCCAGTAAGGCCCCCCGGAACCGGGTGCCCGCCCCCTGAAACTCCCACGCTTCGACCTCGAAGACGCCGAACAGCTGTCGGGCGAGAAAAAAACCGATGCCTTCCGATCCCCAGTCTTCCATAACTTCTTGACTTATATCATTCCGCCGAGGACGAGTCAAAGCCTTTCCCGGCCCCCCGGAATGAGATCGAGCCGCGTCGAGGGGCTTCCGGAGTTTGGAAGCATCGGCTGGTACTGTCCGTACCGCCAGTCTGTGAGCTGGTCGCCATAATGGGGAGAGAGGGGATCTCCAGAGCTTCCCCCCGGGATGATCCACCGGGAACGGTGGTGATCGCCCAAATCGACGATCTGCCGGTAGGCGGGCCCCACCGCCGGCTCAAAGGGGTGCGAGAGGAGATAGGCGGCCACGTTTACCGTCATCCCATCTCCCGCGTAGGGGAAGGGCCCGCGATTGAGGTGAATGATCCGGTTCAGGAAGCGGCTCCCCCGGTCCCGCCCCGCGCCCAAGGGGTGCCGGAGGGTCAGGCGATGAAGCTTTCCCCAGGCCCACTCCTCCTCCCCCCCAAGCTGCTCCTCCAGAAAGGCCACCGCTTCCTCAAGCGCCCGGCTCACGACACGAGCACGCCCCTCGGGCATCCATGCAGGATCCCCCGCCTCCAGAATCCGATCCACCGGCATCACCGGAAGGTGGAGAAGCGAGAAGTACCCCCAATACAGCTCCGGTGCGACCTGGTTCAACCGTTCGGCAAAGAGACGAGCGCGCAGGCGCTCGTAAAAGACATGGTACAACGCCGCTTCCCCTGCCTCCGCCGCCATCCGAAAGTCCCAGTGAAGGAGGCGCGTTGCCGCCAGCCGGGCCGTCCCTGAAAGCTCCTCGCCCACCGGAGCCACGACCCGCCCCACGACGGTCTTGGCCTGGAGGGACAGGACATCCCCCTGAATGGCCGCCATATCCGCCACGTCGAGCGCTCCCCCCCCCAACAGCTCAAGGATCCGGCGGGCCCGATAGGGGGGCTCCCAGAGATAGGTCAACTCATGCGGATAGGCATCATCCACAATCCGGTGATTGGCGGTCACGATCACGCCGGAAACAGGGTTAACCAGCGAGGGGAGCTCGTCAAAGGGGATCTCCCCCTGCCAGTCCGATGCCCCGGATGCCCCGTCGAGCGGGAACGCACCGGCTCCTCTCCGGCGATGCGGAAAGCGGCCGGCACAGAAGTAGGCAACGTTTCCCTGCCGGTCGGCATAGAGAAAATTCTGGGCGGGGACGGCAAAATCCTTCAGCGCCTCCCGGAATTCCTCCAGGCCCCGCGCCCGACAGATCTTGAGGAGGGCGTCTAGTTCGCGGGAGGCTTCCATACCTGTCCACCGCAGGGACAACGGAGCCTCCAAGGGAAGGACATCACTCAGGAGGGGGCACGCCGCACCCCCGTGGGGGACGTATCGGATCGCTACCTGACGCGAGGGACCGTCCCGGACGGCGATCTCCTCTCTCCCCACGGTGAGAGGGCGCCACTCCCCATCGCAGGCGTACAGATTGGGGTCGGACGGGTGGAGCGTCTCGCGGTAAAAATCGGCGTCATCCGGCATGGCCGAGGTGATCCCCCATGCGACGTCGGCATTCACCCCGATCACGACGGCCGGGGTGCCCGGCATGGTCGCTCCGGTCACCTGATACGCTCCCCCCCGCAGGGCAATCTGATAGAAAAGGGGAGGCAGGCCCATCGGAAGATGGGGATCGTTACAGAGCATGGGAGAGCCGCTCCGCGTTCGTCCGGGCCCGACGACCCAACTGTTGCTCCCGCCCCCGCCACCGCCCAGGGCTCCTCCTCCGGGAACGATGATCGGCTCCCCCGCGGGGTACACCGGCAAGAGGGGGGAAAGGTCCGGCTGGGAAGCCAACGTCCCCAGGACCAGCTCCGCCCTGGCGGCAAGACAGAGCATCCATCCGATCAGGCGGCCAATCGCCAGGCTGTCCTGAGGCCTCCAGGGTTCCGGCTCGTATCCGAGCAGAAAAAATTCCAGCGGAAGGCATCGCTCCTGCTGCATCGTCCTCATGACCGCATTGACCCCAGCCGCATACTGCTCAAGGGCTCCCCGCGCCTCATGAGAGAGAATCTCGTGCGAAGCGTGGCCCCCGCGCCGGAGGCCCAACGCCCGATGGAGGCAGTCCAGCTGAACCACCGAGGCGGGCTCCACGCGGGCCCCGGGCTTGCCACCGAGCGGCCGATCCCCCAGGATCTCCGCCAGGCGACCTCCGGCCAGCCGCCGGTAGAGATCCATTTGCCACAGGCGGTCCTGAGCGATGGCGTAGCCGAAGCCGAAGAAGAGGTCGGCGGAGGCTCTCGCGCGGATCGTGGGAACCCCGAGGCGGTCCCGACAGATGGTGACCGGCCCTTCGAGGCCAGCGACCACCTCCCGGCCACTCCGCTTCAGGGCCAGGCGCGCAGGCAGGGTGGGAAAGAGGGGTGCAACGAGACGCGCGGCAAGCAGGGTGAGGAGACGCCCGTACCGGTCGATCGGCTTCATCGGCGTCGCCCTGGTCTATCGAGATCGCGGCGCCCGGGCAGCCCTGGCGACATACTCAAAGTTCGCAATGATGTTGAGCTGCCGAAAGGTGAACATCGGCGGAAAGGGGGCATACGGGGCCGCGGCCTTGACCGCCTCGACCGCCGCGTCGTCCAGGATCGACACCCCGGAGCTCTTGCTGACCTGGACCCGCGTCAGATCCCCCCCCATCGTGATACTGAAGACGAGCACCAGCTTCCCGGTCAGGCCAACCTCCCTCGCATATACAGGAATATGCCACTGCCGCTCGATCCGACGCTTGACCTCGACGAGGTAGGGGGCAAATTCCGAATGCCGCGTTTCGAGTGAAACGGTCCGCTCGCCCGTTCCCGTCTCCCCGCGCTGCCCCGCATCAAAGGCTCGCTCTTTCCCTGCGAGCTCCCCTCTTCCGAGGGCTGCGATTTGTTCTCGGAAGGACGGCCGGGGGTAGGAAGTGGTGGGGATCGTAGTCGCCTGCTTGTTCTCTGTCTCAGGGGCTTCAGGTGGAGGCTGCTCGGGCATGGGGGGCACCTTCCCCGGTGTCTCTGACGGCACAGACGAAGGAGCCCTCGTCTTCGCCTCACGCGGTGGAGCCGGCGGAACCGCCGGGGGGGTCATCCGCCGCACCCCGGGAGTCGCCCGCGATCGTGGAAGCGCTGGGGTCCCCAAGCTCTCGGGCGTGGTCACCGGGCCCGGAACTTTCCCGGGGCCCCTGGCTTTACTGGTGACCTGGGAGATATCCTTACTCTTGACCGGCCCGGCGGCCTTTGGCGCATCCGGCTGATCAATCAGACGGGGAACCGCACTCGCAGGGAGGAGACGAACCATCAGAGGAGACGAGTCCTGAAGGCGAGGGGGAGGGACCTCGACCTTCCAGAGGAACACCGCAGAGAAAAGGTGCAGGAGGAGGGAGGCCCCGACTGACCGGTAAAAAAGAAGGCGTTCCTCCCCCGTCATGTG
The DNA here is from genome assembly GCA_046758505.1 of Methylomirabilales bacterium (SeqCode). Taxonomy (GTDB): domain Bacteria; phylum Methylomirabilota; class Methylomirabilia; order Methylomirabilales; family CSP1-5; genus CSP1-5. The sequence continues at coordinate 6,109 of JBHIAH010000067.1, forward strand.
CTGCACCCGAGGCTCACTCGCATCGCGCTCCCTTCCCCTGTTTTTGCTTCCAACGCGCTGCCGCCTCCAACAGTTCCCGGCCGTGCCGGTACGGGGTGGCGGAATGCTCCGGGCCTCCGAGCATCCGACCCAGCTCCTCCACTCGCTCTTCGGGGGAAAGAGGGATCAGCTGCGCCTCGGTCCGTCCCCGGCTCGTCCCCTTCTCTACCCGGAGGTGCACATCGGCAAAGGCGGCAATCTGGGGGAGATGGGTAATGCAGAGCACCTGTCGCTCCCGACTCACCCGCCAGAGTTTTCTCCCGACGACCTCAGCCGTTCTGCCACCGATCCCCGCATCCACCTCATCAAAGATCAAGGTAGGCGTGTGATCCGCCGAGGCGAGAATATTCTTCACCGCCAGCATGGTCCGGCTGAGCTCCCCGCCCGACGCGATCTTCCCAAGCGGCCTGAATCCCTCGCCCGGGTTCGGCGCGAAGAGGAACTCGGCCTCTTCCAAGCCGGTCGGCCTGAGCGACCTTCGTTGATCATCTCCCGGAACGCTCTTGAGTTCCACACGGAAATCCGCCCGGGCCATCCCGAGCTCACGGAGCTCCCCAACCACCGCCCGGGTCAGCCGTTTCGACGCCTTTCCCCTCCCCTCGGACAGGCGCTCCGCCTGCCCCCAGAGGTCCGCTTCCACGCTGCGGATCTCCCCCGCGAGTTCCCCAAGCCGTTCCTCTGCCCCCTCTAATCGCTTGAGCTCGATGGCCGCCCGCTCCCGGAATGCCAGAACCTCCTCCGTGGTGGCGCCATATTTTTTCTTGAGACGACTGATGCTATGGAGACGGTCCTCGATGGCTTCCAGGCGAGCGGGATCAAACTCGAGCCGCTCCCGGTAGTCCCGGAGGGCGAGGGCGACTTCCTGCAAGAGGGTCTTCCCTTCCTCCGCCATCCCTTCGACGGGGACGAGGCGCGGGTCGATCCGCCCCGCTTCTCGGAGGCGGGCCAAGACACCGGAGAGCCCCGAAAGGATCCCCCCGCCATCTCCTTCCAGGCGCCCGTACGCGTCTTCTACCCCGAGAAGGAGCTTCCCGTGGTGGGCCAGGACGGCGCGTTCCGTCTGGAGGGCCTCGTCTTCACCCTCGGCCAGATGGGCGGTATCGATCTCCCGGATCTGGTGCTCCAAGAGATCCTTGCGCTGAGCCTTCTCCCGTTCGTCCCGCTCAAGCGTTTCCCGCTCCGCGTGCAGGGCCTGCCATCGACGATAGAGGTCCTGATAGTCGCGCACCTGCTCCGCCAGGCCGCCGAAGGCATCCAGAAGCTCCAGACGCCGCCGGGGATTTTGCAGGAGCATGCTCTCGTGTTGTCCGTGAATGTCGACCAGATGTTCCCCCACCGCCCTGAGCGTGGCCGCACCCGTCATGGTTCCGCTGACATAGGCCCGGCTTCTCCCCCCCCTGGCGAGGTGCCGTCGGAGGAGCAGATCCTCTCCCCTCTCCAGCGGGATCCCCTGCGACACCACGAGGTCCTCGACCGGGCTTGCCTGGGGAAGCGTAAAGGCGGCCTCCACCACCGCTTCTTCCGCCCCCGATCGGATCAACTCGGCGTCCCCCCGGGTCCCCAGGGCAAGGGTCAGCGCACTGATGACAATCGATTTGCCGGCCCCGGTCTCTCCCGTCAGGACGTTCAGCCCGGGCCCGAAATTCGCCCGCACCTCGTCAACGATGGTAAAATGTCGAATGGCGATTTCCCGCAGCATCACTCACACCCCAACCACTGTTGACCGATGACCGACGACCGGTGACCGATTAACCGGCTCATGGTTCATAGTTCATGGATCATGGATCATGGCCGAAAAGGTCGGGGCTTGCCGTGAACCATGAACCCTGAACTGTGAACCGTTCAGCGTTCGCCCCACTTCAGCTTTGACCGGAGGATCTCGTAGTAGCTTTTCTTCGGAGAGACGATCAGCGTGATCTCCCGGTCCGCCCGGCGGACCTCGATCCGGTCCCGGTAGTGGAGGGGAAAGCCCACCTGCCCGTCCAACGTGAGATACACGTCTTCATTCTGCGATTCGAGAACGACGTCTACCTTCACCGCTTCCGGAAGGACCAGAGGGCGGTTGGTCAAGGTGTGCGGGCAGATCGGGACCAGGATGAGCGCGTGCATGCTCGGAAACAAGATCGGACCGCCAGCGGAGAGGCCGTAGGCCGTGGAGCCGGTCGGCGTACAGATGATCAGGCCATCGGCTCGATAGGCGGTGGCATATTCCTGCTCGATGAAGACCTCGAGCTTCACGATACGCGCCAACGCCCCCTTCGTCACCACCGCGTCGTTTAAGACGATGTGTTCGGCAATCGCCCCCCCCTGTCGCTTGACAGTCACCTGGAGGAGCATGCGCCGGCTCCCCCGATACTGGCCTGCGAGCACCGACCCCAAGATCGAGTAAAGCTCATCCAGGGTGATTTCCGTCAGGAAACCCAATCCGCCCAGGTTCACCCCGAGGATGGGAACCTCCTCCGACTCGACAGACCTGGCGACCGCGAGGAGGGTTCCATCCCCGCCCAACACCACCACGAGGTCCGCCAACCGCGGCACATCGGCCTTGAAGACCCCCCTCTCCCCGACCACGGCCGCGGTGTCCGTGTCAAGGACGACTTCCCGATCTTCTGTCCTGAGCCAGCTGATCAGTTGGCGAACGACCTCCCGGGTCTCGGGCCGATGCGGTTTCGCCACGATGCCGATACGTTTAAACTGCTTTGTGCCCATCCCGGACCTCAGCGGGTCTTCTCTACCGCAAGACGGGGGTCGCGGAGACCGACGATCTCCTCGATCCATCCCTCTATGTCCTCGCCACCGTCTGGAACCACGCGCTTTCTGGTCAGGTGGACGAAAAACTCTCGATTTCCCTTCGCGCCCGCGATCGGCGATGCACAGAGACCCCTGACCACCATACCGAGCCCGCATGCTGCACGAGTCACCCGGCGAATCGCCGCGCCCTGTTTGTGGGGATCCCGGACCACCCCCCCCTTCCCCACCTCTCCTTTTCCGACCTCGAATTGCGGTTTGATCAGCGCCACGATTCCTCCGGAAGGCGCAAGAAGCGCGGCGACCACGGGAATAACGAGCGTGAGAGAGATAAAGGCAACGTCGATCACCACCAGATCAGGCGGCTCGGGCACATGCCCGGGGGTGAGATGCCTGACATTCACCCGTTCCTGAAGGAGAACGCGGGGATCGTGCCGGAGACGCTCGTGGAAGTGACCGTGGCCCACATCCAGGGCGATGACTCGGGCGGCCCCGGCTTGAAGGAGACAATCGGTGAAGCCGCCCGTCCCCGCCCCGACGTCGATGCAGAGCTTGTCCTTGACAGAGATGCCAAAGGTGTCGAGCGCGGCCCGAAGCTTGACGCCCCCTCGGCCGACGTACGGGTGCTTCGGACCCACGATGGTGACCGCCGCGCCGGGCAGGATCAGCGCCCCAGGCTTATCGACGCGCCGACCATCCACCCACACCTGTCCGGCGAGGATCAGCCTCCGGGCACGCTCTCGGCTCTCAACCAGCTCCTCGTCCAGCAGGCACTGATCCAAACGTATGCGCGCCATCACCTCGTAATCAGCAGTCGGCCATCCGCTATCAGCAGTCAGCATATGAGAAGGATCTGCCGATCGCTGACCGCTGACAGCCTGATTTTAGCCTTCGCCTTCTTTAAACGGCGCCTCTACGACCTCACCTCGCTCCGTCTTCAAAAGGATTGTGATCCGCCGCTCGGCCTCCTCGAGGCGGTGGGTGCACACTTGTGTCAGATGGACGCCCTCCTCGAAAAGGCGGAGCGATTCCTCCAGGGGAAGCTCACCCGACTCCAAGCGGTTCACCACCGCCTCAAGCTTTGCCAGGGCCTCCTCGAATTTTATCTCTTTCTCATCCCCCATCCTGTCCCTACCTGCTCCGTCGCAATCGACGACCCATGCCCCACACTGCTCTTTGCGCCTACCCCCTCTGTTCCTCGACCCGGCAGATCAGTCCCCCTTGACCCAGGAGGACCTCTACCCGTGTCCCCTCCTGCACGGAGGCGGCACGCGTGACGATGCTGAGGTCGGGAAGCCGTCGGCAGACGCTGTACCCCCGGGCCAGAATGGCCAGCGGGCTCAGCGAATCGAGTTTCGCCGCCACCGTTCTGAGCTCCCCCCGCCAGAGGGCGAGACGATGGCTCATACCCGACTGAAGCGCCAGCACCCCATCCCCGAGTCGTTCCCGTTGCCGCTTGATCCGCTCCAAAGGGCTCAGCAGCCGCAGGTGCCGCTCGAGACTCGCGAGCCGTTCTCCGCTCCGCTCGGCCCGGTTCCGCATCGTATTCACCAGTCGGCTCATGAGGTCGTCCACCCGCTGGGTGAGCTCGGCCTTTCGCGAAATGACCAGTTCAGCGGCCGCCGAGGGGGTTGGCGCTCGGACGTCGGCCACGAAATCGGCAATAGTGACATCGGTCTCGTGGCCTACGGCGGAGATCACCGGTGTCTCGGAGGCATAAATGGCCCGGGCCACTCTCTCTTCATTAAAGGCCCACAGGTCCTCGATGGAACCCCCTCCACGAGCCGTGATGATGACATCGAGGTCCCCTCGTTTGTTCAGGACCTCGATCCCCTCCACGATCTCGGCTGCGGCTCCCTCCCCCTGGACCCTCACCGGGAAGATCAGGATCTCCACATTGGCGAACCGGCGGTGGATAATTTGAAGGATATCCCGAATCGCCGCACCGCTCGGCGAGGTCACCACACCAATCTTTTCGGGAAGAAGGGGGACGGGTCGTTTCCTGGCGGGATCAAAAAGACCCTCTGCCTCGAGACGGGTCTTCAGCTGTTCAAAGGCGAGCTGGAGCGCCCCGAGCCCCTTGGGTTCCATGTATTCGACATAGATCTGGTACTCCCCGCGAGGCTCGTAGATGGTGACGTTGCCAAAGACGACGACCGCGAGTCCGTCCTCAGGTCGAAATTGAAGTCCGCGGTTGTTCCCCCGGAACATGACCGCGCGGAGCTGTCCCCGGTCGTCCTTCAGCGTGAAGTACATGTGGCCCGAGGTGTGGTGTTTGAAGTTGGAAATTTCCCCCTCGACCCACACCCCGGTAAAGGTATCCTCCAGGAGGACCTTGAGCTCGGCCGTAAGCCCACTAACGCTGTAGACGCGCGGCGCTCGCAATTCCACAGCCCCTACTTAACATAGCCCCCCTTCCTTGTCAAACCTTTCGCCGGCCCGTCGTATGAACCCCGCGTCCAGGCCCCGAGCTCCTGTCGATAGGTTGTGTGGGTGACGCCTCCGTTTCGAAACACAAATGTGACCGCCCCATCGCGGTCCGTCCGAAAGACCTGGATTCCCTGCGCCGCATAGCGCGCGAGGGTCTCGGAATGCGGATGCCCAAAGGGGTTTCGGTCGCCGACCTGAATCACCGCCCACCGAGGGCCCACCTGCCGGAGAAACAAGGCCGAACTGCTCCCCCGGCTTCCGTGGTGAGGAACCTTGAGCAGATCGGCCCGCAGACTCACGCCGGCATCAAGAAGTGATGCCTCGCCCGCCTTCTCGATGTCGCCGGTGAGGAGCAGACGGACGTGCCGATAATCGAGGCGGAGGACGAGAGAATTATTATTGACGCGGGCGGAGCGACGGTCTGCCTCCTGGGCGAGGAACGAACGCGGGGGATGCAGGACCGTGACCATGACGCCGGCACCGAGGGGGATCCGCTCGCCCCGGTTGATCCGTCGTAGGGGGATCCCTCTTTCCTGGACAAAGGTCTGCAGCCACCGATACGTCCCGGATGTGGAAGGATATCCGGATTCCCACACCTCCCCCACCGGGAAGTGCACCAGCACCGCCCGCAACCCACGCAGGTGGTCCGGCTGGGGATGCGAGATGGCTACCACATCGATACGTCGCACCCACCGGTGCCAGAGATAGGGAGCGACCACCCGTTCTCCGATATCGAAGCGATCGTCCAGGCTCCCGCCGCCATCCACCAACATGGTTCGCCCGCCCGGCAGCTTCAGGAAGATCGCATCCCCCTGTCCGACGTCGAGAAACGTAGCCTCAACCTTCCGTCCTTCGAACGGAAAAATCTTCCAGGCAACCTGCCCCAAGAGGAGTATGCTGGTCATGCCGAGGGCAAGCTTCCTGCGCCGCACCGATGGGAAGACGAGAAGCCCAAGCAGGGCGTAGCCCGTCACGACCATGAGTGGGGTGGGAGTATAGAGCCGAATGGACGCCAGGGGGAAGCTCGCAAAGACGGAGGCCACCCCGATCATTCCCCGCGCCAAAGCAGACACGCCGGCCCCCAGGAGGGAAAGCCCGTCTGCAAAGAGAAGCAAGAGAAGGCTATACCCCATCCCAACGGCGGTGAGGCAGCCCCCCAGGGGGACCATGACGAGGTTGGCCACGATGCCCGTCAGCGAGGCCCGGTTAAAGTGCAGGGCAAGCAAAGGCACCGTCCCCAAGGTCGCCGCCGTCGAGGCGACCAGAGAGGCGAGGACCCATCGTGAAAGGCGATGAAGCCCTGAGAGGTCAAAGCGGTGCAGCGCAATCAGAATGGCTCCGGTCGCCGTGAAAGTCAGCTGAAATCCTGCATCGAACAGGTACAGAGGATTCCAGAGCAGGAGGAGAAAAGCCGCCAGGGCTACCGTGTTGGTCAGATCCCGCTCCCGCCCGACGACCAGGGCCACCAGGTACAGGCTCGTCATCAGGGCGGCCCGGAGAATCGGCGGACTTCCCCCCGTGAGCAGGGTGTAAAAGACCACGCCGAGGACAGTGAGCAGGCTCGAGGCCGACCGGGGGAGATGAAAGCAGCGGCCCACGAAAAAGAGGAGGCCGGCGAGAAAGGCCACATGGAGTCCCGAGATGACAAGGATATGATACGTGCCCGAGCCAAGGAACGCTTCGCGAACCTTCGGCGAAAGACCGGAACGGTCTCCGAGAACGATCGCGCGCAGTATTCCCCCCTCCTCCCCGGGGAACGCATTGCGCATCCGGGTCAACATCGTCTCGCGGAGATCGGAAATACCCCGCAGCATTCGGATCCCCCCGCCCCGGTCCAGAATCCGCACCCTGCCCCGGTCTCGACCCCACCCTTCCAAATAAAATCCCCTGGTCAGGGCATACCGGCGATAGTTAAACGCCCCTGGATTCCAATATCCGCGCGGACGGCGAAGTCGGAACTCTCCCCGGATCCGGTGACCATACCGGTACGCCTGGACCGGACCGATGATGCTCAGGCGGGCCTGGCCGGTCGCCGGATAGTGTACCCCTCCCACACGCATCGCCCGGGCCTCCATCAGGAAACGGACCCGCCCCTCGCGCCGCCATCCCCCTGCGGGAGGAAAGCGTTCCGGGGGAGAGACGATGGTTCCCTCGAGGTCCACCTTCTCCGTCAGCAACGTCTCCGGCACCTTGGAGAGGTGCAAGGCTCCGTGGGGATGCATCACGTGCAGGTATCGAAGGGACCCGAAGAGGAGGAAACCGAGCAGCAGGAGGGTGGAGGCGAGGGCTTCACGCCTAGCCCAGAGGCTAAGCCCCGTCGCCCCCAGGAAGAGGAAAAGGGCGGGCAGCAGAAAACGCGGGTCAAACGGCGGCAAGAGGGAGGCGGCCAACAGGCCGGACAGGTACGCCAGGACAATGGGAACGAGGGGACGGCGAAAGGGGGTGCCCGGTGACCGCGGACCGTCCGCCGGTACGGCGTGAATGCCTAACGCATCCCGTGCCCCCTTGCCTCGGGCAATCCCCAATGTGTGTCGGTCCATCGGTCACAGGTCATACTGCGTGTCGGGGTGGACGTCGAAACGCGGAGGACGCATGAGAGCCACACGACCCGGAGCCGCCCCGTTGACTGGCCGCCCGGGATGTGATACATGGCTAAAGTTCAAAAGGCGCCCGCTCAGCAACAAGGGGGGCCCGCCTCCGGCACAGGAGGGAAGTCCCCGAGAACGTTCG
>JBHIAH010000068.1:0-13934 GCA_046758505.1 Methylomirabilales bacterium (SeqCode)
GGCCTCATCTGTAACACCGGCCGGACCCCGGGGACCATGCTCAAGATCGTCCTCCAGCGTCTCGGGATCCTGGAACATTTCGACGTCCTGACCTTTTCCGACGCGGTGGGGATCAGGAAGCCGGCTCCGCAGATCTTCCATCGCACGCTCGAGCAGCTCGGGGTCTCCTCGGATCGCGCCCTTCATGTCGGGGATGACCCCACCACGGACGTCCAGGGTGCCCTGGGCGTCGGAATGCGGGCGGTACTCCTTCGTTCCCCCGAAGCCTCTCTCCTCAACGATGGAAGGGTGTGGGCCATCGCGGCTCTGGCGGAGCTTCCGGGGATCCTCCAAGAGCTTCAGGGTTGAGGGTCGAGCGTGTATGGTTTATGGTGCATAGTTCAGGGTTCAGGGCTGAGAGTTGAAGGTCGAGAGTTGAGAGTTGAGTGTGCAGAGTTGAGGGTTCGAACGGTTCAGGGATCAGGGTTCAGGGTTTAAAGACCATGAACCATGAACCACGAACTACGAAGAACGGAATCCCGATGGAGCACGAGGAAAAAAAAACGGTTGGACAGTTGTTGCGGGCGGCCCGAGAGGCCCGCGGGATCAGCCGGGACGCGGCGGCGGCGTCAACGGGGATCAAATCCATCTTTCTTACGGCCATGGAGGAGGACGACTACCACCTCCTCCCGGACGAGCGCTACCTCCTCCGCTTTCTCGAGGAATACGCCACATTCCTCGGCCTGGATCCCCAAGGGGTCGAGCGCTGCTTTGCGCAGCAGATCGCCGGCGGCCGCGGTTCGCTGGCGATCTTCCCCGTCAAGCGGACCGTCACCCTCTCGGTCCGCCGACTCCTCCCGGCGCTCCTCCTCCTTGCGTTCTTCATCCCTTCGGTCTTCGTCGCCCTCTCCCTCCTGAGCAACCCGGCCCAGGAGGGCCAACGGCCCGAGCGTCCCGAACGCCCTGAGATGGTCGGGGGAGGGGCGCCCGCCGGGACCCTGCCTCGGACCGGGGGAACCGTCGCGGCGAATCGGGTGGCCACGGCGGCTCCGGGCCGACCCCCTGCCGCCGCATCATCCGCGGCGGAGGGGGCGGCCTATACGTTGCGTGCGCAGGCTCAGGAGATGACCTGGATGTTGGTCACGATTGATGGCCGGGAGACCCGCGATGTCCTCCTTCGGGCCGGAGAGACCTGGGAGTGGCATGCCGATGAGGGCTTTGTGGTGACCCTTGGGAACGCAGGCGGCGTCGAGTTGATCCTGAACGGGCGTTCGCTGCCGCAGCTGGGGGCTCCGGGGCAGGTGGTCCGGGACCTCCACCTCCCCGCCGGCATGACCCCGAGTGCCGAATCACCCTAGGGCTGTTGTCCCGGGCGTCCCGCCTCCTTCTCCCCAAATTGCTCCCCGATTTTGGCTCAGAGCCACGGTCGAGTGGCCAGAAAGGCCACCACGTGGGTGGGCCTGGCCAGGACCTTGGCCCGATCCCGGGGCTGGAGCATGAGGGCCGAAGGCTGATGACTGTGAATCGTGGCTCCCGAGGGGAGCTGGACCACGACGAGATTGTCCGGACCGCGGAATTGACGTGAGATGACCATGGCGTTCCCCATCGGGTCGGGGATCAGCTCGATGTGGTCGGGGCGCATCATGACCTCTACCTGGGCACCCCTGGGGAAGCCGGGGGTGTTGGGGAGGGGGCCGATTTCAGTCTCGATCCCCTCTTCCGTGACCCGGCCGGGCAGGAAGTCGGCCTTCCCGACAAAACGGGCCACGAATCGCGTCGCCGGCCGGTGGTAGATCTCCTCGGGCCGGCCGAGCTGCTCCAGGCGGCCCTGGTTCAGGATCCCGACCTGGTCTGCGATCATAAAGGCCTCCTCCTGATCATGGGTCACGAAGAGCGCGGTGGTCCCGAGCTCCCGGAGGATCGTGTAGACCTCGTGGTGCATCTGGGCCATCAAGTCGGCATCCAGGTTGCTGAAGGGTTCGTCGAGGAGGAGGATCGAGGGGCGGGGGGCGAGGGCGCGCGCGAGGGCGACGCGCTGCTGCTGGCCGCCGGACAGTTCGTGGGGATAGCGGCCGGCAAACGCGGTGAGGCCTACCGTCTCCAGCATGCCCGTGACCCGCTGGGCCCGGGTCGTCGCGTCCAGCTTCCGGAGGCCAAACGCGATATTTTCCCCCACGGTCAGATGCGGAAAGAGCGCATATTCCTGAAAGACCATTCCCACGCCCCGCGCTTCGGGCGGGACGAAGGTTTTGGTATCGGCCATCACCTCTCCCCCGATCTCGACCACGCCGACATCCGGTTTTTCAAAGCCGGCGACCAGGCGGAGTGCGGTGGTCTTCCCGCTCCCACTCGGCCCGAGGAGCGCGATGATCTCACCCGGCTCCGCGTGCAGGGACACGTCGTCCAGGGCGGGCAGATCGTGGGGAGAGTATCGTTTTACCAAGGCTTCGAGGCGAAGAAGGCTCATACTATCTCTCTACGCCCTCGGGTTGCTCCTCGATGGTGTCGGGCATGGGCGATCTCCCCAGGGGACGGGCACTGCTCCGCGCAAGGAGGATAACCGGAAGTATCCCGACCGCGACGATGGTGAGTGCCGGGAGCGCCGCCGCTTCCCAAAAGGACTCGGAGGTGAGCTGCCAGACTCTGGCCGCCAGGGTCTCGTACCCAAACGGTCTCAGGAGCAGGGTGGCCGGCATCTCTTTCATGACGTCCACGAACACCAGAATCGCCGCGCTACACAAGCCGCCGCGGATAAGCGGGAGATGGATTCGTCGGAGCACGCCTCCCGCGCTGTCGCCAAGCGAGCGGCCCGCCATGTCCATGCTTGGGGTGATCCTGGCGAGACTTGCCTCAACCGTGTGGACGCTCACTGCGAGGAACCGGACCAGGTAGGCGAACACCAACCCGACCATCGAGCCGGTGAGGAGCAGGCCGCTCGAGATCCCCCAGGTGGCGCGCAAGAAGGCATCCAGGCTGTGGTCCACGAAGGCGAGCGGCGCGAGGACCCCGACGGCTATGACGGAGCCCGGCAGGGCGTATCCCATGCTCGCCACACGGCCAAAGGTGGCCACGAGCCGGCTCCGGCTCAGGCGGAGGCCGTAGGCCACCACCACTGCGGCGCCCACCGCGAGAAGCGCGGTGATTGCCCCCAGGGTGACCGAGTTGAGCATGAACCCCGGGTAGCGGTCGTCGTATGCCGGCCCAGCGAGTCTCGCTAGAGTCCAGAAGAGGAGTTGGGCGACCGGCAAGAGAAACGCCACGCCGACGACGAGTCCGGCCAGCCCGCTCGCCGCCCAACCCCGCCAGCCGGAGAGCCGCTCAGGGGGAGCAGGGCGGCCGCTCCGGTCCGTCTGGTCAAAGCGCGCGCGACCGCGCAGGGCACGCTCGAGCAGGTACAGCGTCAGGGTGAAGAAAAGGAGCAGGCTCGCCAGCTCCGTCGCGGCCTGGCGGTTGAACAGGCCGAACCACACCCGGTAGATGGCCACCGGAAACGTGTTGAACCCAAAGATCGCAACCGTCCCGAAGTCGGCCAGCGCTTCCATCAGGGCCAGGGCGAGGCCGGCCACGATGGAGGGGCGGGCGAGCGGCAGCACGACCTTCCAGAACACCTCGGCCTTGCTCGCCCCGAGGGTGCGGGCGGCTTCGAGGGTCGTTCTGGGTTGTTCGAGGAACGCCGCCCGCGCCAGCAGGTAGACGTACGGATACAGGACCAGCGTCATGACGAGAACCAGGCCTCCGTACGAGGCAAAGTCTGGGAACCAGACCTGCGGGCCGAAGACGCCGCGGAGCCAGCCCTGGACCGGACCGGCATAATCAAAGGTGGCGAGAAAGACAAAGCCGATGACGTAGGCGGGCATGGCCAGGGGGAGGATGAGGAGCCATTCGAAGACGGACCGGCCCGGGAAGCGGTACATGGTGACGAGCCAGGCCAGGCCGGTCCCCACCACCGCCACTCCCAGCCCCACACCGACGGTGAGTGCCACCGTGTTCCAGAGGAGCTCAGTGAGCTGCGTTGCCCAGAGGTGCCTCCAGACCTCGAGGCTCGGCGTCGCGGCGGACGAGACCACGACCAGGATCGGCGTGGCGATAAGAAGGGCCACCGCCCCGGCGGCCACGGGCCACGGATCGCGGGGACGCCGCAGGCCGAGGCGCCGGGTGTGGTGTGTCGCGGACCTCACCTGGCTGGTGGCCGTACCCATGCTCCATCCCATGTCACTTATAGCCGGCCCGGTCCAGGAGCTTCACCGCAGGGGCCTGGAGGGCTCCGGCGGCGGCCACGTTCACCTGATCCGCCTTGAACTCGCCCCAGTCGAGGATCAGGGTGCTCGGCTTGACCGTCGGGTTCGCGGGATATTCATAGTTGGCGTCGGCGATGAGGTGTTGGGCCTCGGGGGAACTCAGAAACTCGATGAGCGCAATGGCATTCTCCCGGTGCCTGGCATACCTGGTGACGCCGGCACCGGAGATGTTGACATGGACGCCGCGGTCCCGTTGATTGGGCCAGAAGACCGCCACGGGAAAGAGGGGATCCTTCGCCTTGAGCCGGGCCAGGTAATACGTGTTCGCGACCGTCACGTCGCACTGTCCCGCGGCGATCGCCTTGAGCATCCGGGTATCACTGTTGAAGATGCGCGGCCGGTTTTTCATCCATCCGCGGACTACGGCTTCGGCCCTTTGCTCGCCAAGCGTCTCGATCATCGTGGCGACCAGCGACTGGGTGTAGACCTTCTGGGAGGTGCGGAGGCACAGCCGTCCTTTCCACCGGGGGTCGCCCAGCCCCTCGTAGGTCGACAGCGCCGCGGGCTTGACCCGCTCGGTGCTATACATGATCGGTCGGGCGCGGACCGAGAGCCCCACCCAGGCGTTGTCCTTGGCCCGCAGGTGGGCGGGGATATTTTTCGTGATGACCGGCGAGTCGAACCCCTGCAGGAGGCCCGCGTGTTCGGCGATCCAGAGGTTCCCCGCGTCCACCGTCATAAAGACGTCGGCCGGGGTGTAGCGACCTTCCGCCTTGAGGCGCTCGAAGAGTTCGCCCGCCTTGGCGGTAAAATAATTCACGCTGATCCCCGTCTTCACCGTGAAGGCGTCGAACATCGGCTTGATCAGCTTTTCGATCCGCGCCGAGTAGACCACGACCTCACCGGCCTCGCGGGCCTGGGCGGTGGAAACCAGGGGGATGAGTAAGATCGGGACCAAGACGAGGGCTGATACATTTCTCAAGAGGGTCCTTGGCATTCTTCACCTCCCGGGCTTTTCGTGGAGTTGGGGTCCCGCACGCTTCGTGCTCATCACTAGCCTGTGGCCCGGCCTGCAATGACCCGACAGGAACTCATCTTATGCCATTCTTAGGTTCTGAGTTAAGGTAGCTTTAGTAGTGGACTGTGTCAAGCCTTTTTTCTCGAGTAATACTTACCTTCCATAAACTCCCTTGACAGCATATCCATTTGGATATAGGGTACGAATCAATGGGGTAACCGGCTGAAGTATAAGGCTCGGAGGGGTCATGGCGCACGACATCGGCCATATGGAAAAAACTGAGATGTATCTCAAGGCCATTACGGTGGTCCAGCAATCGGCCCCTCCCGTCACCACATCCAAGGTCGCGGATTTTTTGAAGATCACCGTTCCCGCCGCTTCGGACATGCTGAAGCGCCTGATACAAAAGGGCCTCGTCCTGGCCGAAGATGACGGGGGGTTTGGCGTGACGGGTGATGGGCAGCGGATCGCGCTGCAGGTCATCCGGCGGCTGCGGCTCGCCGAGTGCTTCCTCGCCGACGTGCTGGGGCTCTCGTTGGAAAAGGTCTACGACGAGGCCTGCAAGTTTGAACATGTGCTGAGCGGCGAGGTGGAGGAGCGGCTGGTGCAGCTGCTCAAAGATCCGAGGCGCTGTCCCCACGGACATCCGATTCCCGATATCCAGGGAAGGCTCCCCTTTGCGTATCCCCTTACGACGTTGACGGCAATCGAGGAGGGGGGGGAGGGGACGGTCTTCTGCGTGCCCGAGGAAGATGCCGAGCTGTTGGTCTACCTCACCGAACTGCGGCTCTTGCCGCAGACCCATCTCCAGGTCAAAAGGATTGCACCCTACAACGGGCCAATCTTCTTTCAGATCGAGGATGCGCAGCAGGCCGTCGGACGGGATGCCGCGGCCCGCATTTACGTGACCCCCACCTAAAGCAAACGCACAAAGTGCGTTTGCTTTGGAGCAATGGAGCCCTTGACGAAGACGTCAAGGGGAGCAAAGGAGCGATTCGGGAGGCGAAATGCCCCATTGCGGTCTATTGTTCTATTGCTCGATTGTCACACAAGATGAAATGCGTTTGTATTAGTCCCCCCGTGGCAGTCGGCCGTCAGCATTCAGCCGTCAGCCGGCAGGTCCTGGCGCTGCTTGTTGATCGTCCGCGGCGAGCCGTGTGTTCGTGCGGGTCGCTGACAGCTGGCTGCGGACAGCCGGATTCAACGCATGGTGGCCGAGGAGAGGTATTGCGTCGACATCCTCCTCGAGGTCTCAGCGGTTCAAGGGGTGTTGGGGCAGGCTCCGAACCGTCTTGGGGGTCGGCAGATCGAAGGCTGCGTGGCGGCGGCCTGTCCCACGGGGAATGATCGGGAGCGGGAACGAAGGACGGACGAATTCCTGGAGGTCTCTTCTCGCTTCGGCCGCCCTGGTCGGTGAGGTGGTGGATGGACGCCGAGGTCATCGTCGTAGGCGGCGGTCCGGGAGGGGCGGTGGCCGCCCGTGCCCTGGCGCGGACAGGGGTGAGGGTCCTGCTGCTCGAGAAGGCCCGCTTCCCCCGCAATAAACCGTGCGGGGGGAGCCTGTCGCCCAAGGTTCTCTCGTTGGGAGTGGACTTCAGGGCGGTGGTGGAGGATGTGGTCACGGAAGCGGTCCTTGCCGCCCCCGGAAAGGCCCCTATCCGCCATCGGGCCGAGATCCCCTTGGCCTATATGGTTCAGCGGGATCGGTTCGATCAGCTCCTGCTCACTCAGGCAGCAGAGGCCGGGGCTTGCGTCCTAGAGGGTCACCGGGTCTTACGGGCCCAGGAAGTCACAGGCGGCGTGGAAGTGGTTTTGGACCAGGGAACATTTCGGGCCCCGATCCTCGTCGCGGCGGATGGTGCCCAGGGAGCGATTGCGCGCTCGTTCCCACGAGCCCCATCTCGGATCAGCCTCGCGATGGACGTCCGTCTCGCGCCTCCCGATCGAGTGCGCAGGGCCTGGCGGGGGAAGGTCCTGATCGATTTTGGGGCGATCCCCTTCGGCTATGGCTGGGTCTTTCCGAAGGCCTGCGAGCTGTCAACGGGAGTCCTGGGGATGAAGGAGAAGGTCCGCGGGCTGCCCGGCCACCTCGCGCGGTTTCTCGACCGGCAACGCCTCCGGAACGTTTCGAAGCAGGTGGCGGGGTGGCCCATTCCGTATCCGGCATGGTCGCTCAATCCCATCGCGAGCCCTCGGGTCCTTCTGGTGGGGGACGCGGCGGGGCTCGTGGACCCCTTCACGGGCGAGGGGATCTACTACGCGATGCGGAGCGGGCTGTTGGCTGCCACCACGATCGCCGAGGGGGGGATCCGGGTGGCTCAGCGGTACCGGCAGCGGATCCGGGACGCGTTTGAGCACGACCTGCGGGGGGCGGCGGTCCTGGCTGCATGTATTCACCGGGCCCCCCGATGGTCGTTTCGGGCGCTCAGGAGGCACCCGGGGGCCGTCGAAGCCTTCGTCGCCGTCCTCGCGGGAAAAAGCAGCTACCCGGCGTTCCTCCAGAAGGTGGCACGGGCCTGCCTTGCCGATGGCTGGAAGAGGCTCACGCGAGCCGCCTGATCGTGTAAAGTGAGGGAGCGGTCCGCAGTCGAATGGAGTGAAGCCATGCCGGCGGTGAACGACGTCACCGTCTACGAACGATGCGGCCTAGAAGTACAGGTGCTCAGGGCGGGCCACTGCATTCCCCAGTGTTGCGCCAGGAGATGCGGCCGAAGGGGTGACGCGGCTGGGACAGGGCCGCCTCCCGGGGGCGGCCCTTTTTGCTGGGATCGAGCGTCCGGGGAACGGTGCATTGACAAGCGAATGAGGCATAGGATACAAGAACGTGTTCGGCTGTCTGGCACCACGGGAATGCCTGAAGGGGAGTGATCCATCATGAGGCGAAAACTCGGGATGATCGGCGTGGCCGCCGCACTTGTCGCAGTGAGCGCGATCCTCCCCCCGGACTTCACCCCGTCCTTGCGCTGGCCGCGCGACGCGGCACAGAGCAGCACTGCCCTGGCGGCACCGGCCCCGGAAGGGGGGCTCAGCGACGCGGAGCAGGTCACCATCCGGCTCTACCGCGAGGTGAGCCCGGCGGTGGTCCATATCACCAGCACTGCGCTCGCGTATGATTTCTTCTTCAATCCGATCCCTCAGCGCGGGACCGGCTCGGGATTTATCATCGACACACAAGGGTATATCGTGACCAACAACCACGTGGTCGAGGATGCCCAGAGCCTCGAGGTGACGCTTGCCGATGGCCGCAAGGTGCCGGCGCGGCTCATCGGCCGGGATTCCTTGAACGACCTTGCCGTGATCAAGGTCGATGTCCCCGGAGAGGAGCTTCCCGTCGTGCGGCTGGGGGACTCCGACCAACTTCGGATCGGGCAGATGGCCATCGCCATCGGCAATCCGTTTGGCCTCGACAGAACAGTGACTACCGGCGTGGTGAGCTCACTCGGGAGGACGCTGAAGACCGAATCCGGTCGGAAGATCCGGAAGGTGATCCAGACCGACGCCGCCATCAACCCGGGCAATAGCGGCGGCCCCTTGCTGAATTCCCGTGGAGAAGTGATCGGGATCAATTCGGCCATCTTTAGCCCGACCGGCGGTTCCGTCGGGATCGGCTTTGCGATTCCCATCAACGCGGCCAAGCGCATCGTCCCCGAATTGATCGCCAGGGGTCGCGCGAGCCATCCCTGGCTGGGCATCAAGGGCCTCAGCGTGACCCCGGGGATTAGTCGGTTCCTGGGCCTGCCCGTCCAGCACGGCGTGCTGGTCACCCGCGTCAGTGCGAGATCACCGGCGGCTCGGGCGGACATTCGAGGGGGACGACGGCGAATCCGCGTCGGCAACACCATCCTTTTCGTCGGCGGCGATCTCATCGTGCGGGTGGACGGGCGCCGGGTCGAAAGCATGGATGGTCTGATCGCGTATCTCGAGGATCACAAGAAGGTCGGCCAGAACGTGGAGCTCGAAATCCTCCGGGATGGTCGGCGCATGAAGATCAGCGCGAGATTAGGAGATATCCCGGAGGGGCTCTCATGATCGGCCGGCGGTATCTCCCCTGGATCCTCCTCTGCCTGCTCACCGCCGTGGCCGAGGCGGCGGGGGGAGGTCAGGTTCGGATCGGGGATCGGGTGGCGGTGACGGTGGAAGTGGCCCGCACCGAGGCGGAGAAGATCCGCGGCCTGAGCGGCCGGGAGAGGCTTCAGCCGGATGGGGGAATGCTTTTTGTGTACGAGGTCCCGGTTCGGCCCCTGATCTGGATGCGGGGCATGCGCTTCCCCCTCGACATCCTCTGGATACGGGATGGGCGCGTCGTGGATCTGGTGCAGGGAGCAAAGCCACCGATCCCCGGCGAGGCCCCCCAGGTCTTCGCACCGCGTGAGGAGGTACAGTACGTGCTGGAAGTGCCTGCCGGCTTTGCGGAGCGCCACGGCATCGTCCTCGCGGATCCGGTGGTCATCCGCCTGGAGAAGGGGAGGGCCCAGTGAGGCGTGCGTGCCGGATGACCCTGGTATGGCTCCTTCTCTGCAGCGTGGCACCACAGGGTGAGGCCAGGGAGCTTCGGGTGTTCGAGACCACGCTGGCAAATGGGCTCGCGGTACTCCTCCTCGAGGAGCACAAGGCGCCCGTGGTTACGTTTCATGTCTGGTACCGGGTCGGATCCCGGAACGAGCACCCCGGTCGGACCGGTCTCGCCCATCTCATGGAGCACATGATGTTTAAGGGGACCGCAAAGATCGGAGGCCAGGAGTTCAGCCAGATCATCAAGCGGAACGGGGGACGGGATAATGCCTTCACGGGCCAGGACTATACCGGCTACTTTGTGACCCTCGCGGCGGACCGGATCCGCCTCCCGCTCGAGCTCGAGCCGGATCGGATGGTCAACCTGCTCTTGGACCCCGATGAAGTCGGGCGGGAGCGCAGCGTGGTCATGGAAGAGCGGCGGCTCCGCACGGAGGACGACCCGACGAGCTCGTTGTGGGAGGACGTGCAGGCGGCCGCGTTCAAGGCCCATCCATACGGCCAGCCGATTATCGGGTGGATGGAGGACATCCGGCGGCTCAACCGTGCAGATCTCGAGGCCTTTTACAAAACGTACTATATCCCGAATAACGCCGTCGTGGTCGTCGTGGGTGACTTTGACCGTGGAAAGCTGCTTCCGAAGATCGAAAAGGCCTTCGGGGCGATCCCCCGGGGCCCCGAGCCCCCGCCGGTCCGCAGTACCGAACCCCCCCAAGACGCGCAGCGCCGGGTGATCCTCACCCGGCAGGATGCCCAGCTTCCCTCCGTCGTCGCCGCCTATCACACCCCCAACCTGACGCACCCGGATAGTTACGCCTTGGAGGTGCTGGAGGTTCTCCTCGCGGGGGGGAGGAGCGCCCGGCTTCACCGACACCTGGTCTATGAAAAGCAACTCGCCCTGAGCGCGGGGGCCTACTATGCGCGGGTCTCTATGGATCCGGAACTCTTTAGCCTTTTCGCCACGCCGGCCCCCGGCAGGATGGGAAAGGAGTTGGAGCAGGCGCTCTACGCTGAGATCGAGCACCTCAAGACCGAGCTGGTCTCCCCGCGGGAACTGCAGAAGGCCAAGAACCAGATCGAGGCCTCTTTCATTTTCGGTGAAGACTCGATCTTCAATCTGGCTCGGCAGATTGCCTCGTATGAGATCGTGGCCGGGTGGCGATACTGGAAGGCCTACCTGCCGGGGATCCGCGCCGTGACCCGCGAGGATATCCGGCGAGTGGCGCGGAAGTACTTTAGGGCCGAGAATCGAACGGTGGGTATCCTGGTTCCGGGGCGAGCAAAGAGCAGTAAAAGTAAGGAGTGAGGAGTCAGGGGTAAGAAGTAAGAAGTAAGAAGCGGAGAGCGGAGACGTAAGAGTTTAGCGTTCGAGGTTCAAGGTTTGCAGAAATTCGCAATCCGAAATTCGAAATTGGAAATTCAGTGGGACGTCGGTCATCGGTCCTCGGTCATCGGGCCGTGAACCATGAACGGATAGGCGTAAGCCGTGAGACGTGAGACGTAAGCGGGAAGAGGTGGGATGAAGAGGTGCATGCCGAGAGATTGGGAATGAAACGACGCGTGTTGCGGATTGGGTTGGGTGTCCTCTTTCTCGGCCTGGTGCTGCCGAGGCTGGTCGAGGCGGCGCCCCTCGGGCGCCGCGTAAAGATGGACAACGGTCTGACGCTCCTTGTGGCGGAGCGGCATAGCCTGCCCATGGTTACGGTTGAGATCCTCGTCAAGGCTGGCGCCTCGCAGGAGCCCAAGGAAAAGGCGGGCCTTGCCAACCTCACCGCGATTCTGCTTCCCCTGGGAACCGTGAGCCGGACGGCCCCCGAGATCAGTGAGGCGATCGAGTTTGTGGGGGGGAACCTCAGCGCCGACGGCTCCAGGGATACGAGCACGCTCTCCCTCACCGTGTTGAAAAAGGACCTCGATTTGGGCCTGGAACTGCTCGCGGATGTGCTGCTGCATCCGGCCTTTCGCGAGGCGGAGATCGCGCGCAAGGTGCGGGAACTCAAGGGCCACATCCGTCAAAAACAGGAGGATCCCGGAACGGTGGCCCGCGAGGCGTTTGCCAAGACCCTGTTTCGTGATGATCCATACGGCCGGCCGGTAGAGGGGACCGAGGCGAGTCTGGATCGAATCACCCGGCAGGACCTGGTCGATTTTCATCGGCGCTATTATGTTCCCCGCAACAGCATCCTGGCTGTCGCCGGGGATGTCACCCTGGGGGAATTCCAGGGCTCCGTGGCCAGATATCTCAAGGGCTGGATAGGAAAGGGGGTCGCCGCCGCGGCTCCCGCCACGGCACCATCCCCCGGGGGGCAGCAGGTGGTGAAGATTGATCGGGGAGTGACCCAGGCCAATATCCTCTGGGGGCATGTGGGCATTGCACGCAGAAACCCGGACTTTTACGCCCTCTCGGTGATGAATTTTATTTTGGGGGGTGGGGGGTTGACCTCTCGCCTGATGCGGGCCATCCGCGAGGAGAGGGGCTGGGCCTACGATGTCCACAGCTTCTTCAGCGCCCGCCGCCGCCCCGGTCCCTTTGTGGTGGGGCTCCAGACCAAGAACGAGACGGCGGGCGCTGCACTGGAGGAGGTACTGCGCCAGATCCGGAGGATACGGGAAGACGGGGTCACGCCGGAGGAGTTAGACGAGGCCAAGGGGTTCCTGACCGGGAGCTTCCCCCTGCGGATCGACACGAATCGAGACGTGGTGAGCATTCTCGCCAGCATCGAATTTTACGGTTTGGGACTGGACTACCCCGAGCAGTACCCCAAGATGATCCGGGCGGTCTCTCGCGAGGATATCCTCCGGGTCGCCCGTACCTACCTGCATCCGGATCAAGGCGTCCTCGTGGTTGTTGCTGATCTCGACAAGGCCAAGCTCCCCTTCTAAGGCGAAGCGACCCACCACCCTCCGGGCGACCCCCAACTGTCTTTGGTACTCTTTATTCCCTTGGAGAGGCACAAGTCTTGCTAAAGGAGGACTTCGTCTGGAGTCTGGTATAATAGGAGAGCCATGGGGCAGATGGAAAACCGCCAGCATCCCCGATTCCCGCTGCGGATGCCGGTGCTCTGTGAGAGCCCGGTCATTCCCCGATACCACACGCTCGGCCTCAGCCGGAATGTGAGCCGGGGTGGATTGCAGCTCGAAGCCTCCCAGGTGTTGACGCCGGGCACCGTGACGAACCTTCGCCTGCTGACGGGAGAGCAGATCGCCCGGGCGGATGCGGTGGTCGTCTGGATCACCCGGCGGCTCCCCAGTGTGATGGGCCTAAGGTTTACGGCGTTAAGTGACGCTGATCGCCTCGCCTGGGAACAGCTCATGGCCTTTCAATCGGGCCCAACCTCGCGGGCCTTCCTCCGTGTCCCGATCGATCTCGAAGTCACCTGCCTGGTCCCCCCCGACACTCGCCTGCGGGGGCGCGGCGAGGATTTGAGCGACGGCGGGATGATGATCGTCCTTCCTCAGGCGGTTGCACCCCGGACGCGTCTGTGCGTGGTGGTCCCCCCGTGGCTCTTCCTGCCGCCGGTGGAGGCGGAGGTGGTCTGGACCCGCGCGGTTCTCGCTGGACCCGGCGCGATTCACGGCGTGCGCTTCCTCGCGAACGACACGGGCAAAGAGCTCTTCCTCGTTGGCACGCTCCTCCGGCGGCTGCTCCGCTAGGACGACCTCGTAAATAGAATGACCGGAGACCGACGACGGACGACCGGGGACCGATGACCGACGACCGCCTCAGGCAGCTATCCGCTGCCAGGGGGCAACTCAAAACACAGGGCCCTCCGGTACGAGCAATCGGCCGGCAGGTTCCACATCTCCCGACGGACGGGTTCGTTCGGCGCGCTCCTGAACCGCGCGGGACGGGTACCGCGTGTGGCCAGCTCACGCTGCCGATGGAGGGCATAAAAGATCAAACAACGTTTTAAAAAAGTCTTGACAGCCGGTGGCCCACACTATAGATTTCGATCCTGCCTAGGCCATAACAATCGATGATCACCGTTATGACCGAGAGAACCGGTGCAGCAATTCTTTGGCGATCGCTGTCGCATCCGCGGTTATTCGGTGATGTTCCGGGAGGATCGTCGGCTGAGGGAACGTATGGAGACTAACAGCCGCATCTAATCCCCTTGTTTCCCCCTGTCCGATGATGCCCCGAACGAAATCGTCGCGTATTTCCTATACAACCGATATTCGTCGAC
>JBHIAH010000069.1:0-13898 GCA_046758505.1 Methylomirabilales bacterium (SeqCode)
CACCCGGATGATATTGTTCTCCGGCTGCTGGGCGGTGAGGGTCACCCCGGCTGTCTGCGTGTGAAACCGGAGCATCCACGACTGGGGATGCTTGGCGCCGAACCGCTCCCGCATGAGGAAGGCCCAGAGGCGTCGCGCGGCCCGGAATTTTGCCACCTCCTCGAAGAAATTGTTGTGGCAGGCGAAAAAGAAGGAGAGCTGAGACGCAAAGGCATCCACATCCAGACCCGCCTTGACCGCAGCCTCGACGTAGGCCACGCCATCGGCCAGGGTGAAGCTGAGCTCCTGGGCCGCCGTCGCCCCCGCCTCCCGGATGTGGTAGCCGCTGATACTGATCGGATGCCAGCGGGGCATCCGTTCGGCGCAGAAAGCAAAGAGATCGGTGATGAGGCGCATGGAGGGGGCCGGCGGGAAGATGTACGTCCCCCGGGCGATGTACTCTTTCAGGATGTCGTTTTGCACGGTTCCGCCAAGTTTCTCCGGCGCGACCCCCTGCTTCTCCCCCACCGCCGCGTACATGCTCAGCAGAATCGCGGCGGTGGCGTTGATCGTCATCGACGTGGTGACCCGCTCCAGGGGGATGTCGTCCAAGAGGCGCTCCATATCCTCGAGCGAATCGATGGCGACCCCCACCTTGCCCACCTCGCCGTGCGCCTCGGGCGCATCCGAGTCATACCCGATCTGGGTGGGGAGGTCGAAGGCCACGCTCAGGCCGGTCTGGCCCTGCTCCAAGAGATACCGAAACCGGCGATTGGTCTCCTCCGCCGTCCCGAAGCCGGCGTACTGCCGCATGGTCCAGAGACGACCCCGATACATGGTGGGCTGGACCCCCCGGGTGAACGGGTATTCCCCGGGAAAGCCGAGCTTCGTTCGATAGTCCCACTCGGCGAGATCGAGCGGAGTGTAGAGGCGCTCGACCGGAATTCCCGAATGCGTCTCAAAGGCCTCCCGGCGCTCCGGGGCCTTCGCCACACTCTTCTTCAGCGTCTCCGCCTCCCAGGCTCTCAACGCCTTTCGAAGCCGTTCCTGATCTTTAGTGGACATTATCTGACTCCTCGTTGATCCATAGGGAGGTTCACGGTTCAGAGTTGACAGTTCACAGATGGAGATCCTGAACTTACCGTGAACTGTGAACCGAGTCGTCGGCTTATTCAATGAGCACGAGGCCCTGACCTCCTCCCACCGCCTCCCCTTCATTGACCCGTATCTCTCGGACCGTTCCGGCGCCCGACGCGCGGAGCTCGTTCTCCATCTTCATGGCCTCGACCACGACGACCCCATCGCCGGGGCCCACCTGATCCCCCACCGCCACCAGCAGACGCACCACCTTGCTCGGCATCGGGGCGGCGATCAGCTGCCGTCCCTCCTGTCCCGCTGTCGCCTTACGGCTGACCGCCTTCAGGCGTCGCTCCCGTTCGGTGAGGATGTCCACATCGTGGACCTCCCCCTTGATTCCCACTGCATAAGGATTCACGCCTTTGATGATATCCACGTCAAAGGAGGTTCCATCCAGAAGAAGCGAGTAGTTGTGATCGGAGATCTTGATGCAGTCGACCTGCCAGCTCACCCCGTCCACGGAGAGACGGAAGAGGGAGCCTTCCGGATCTCCAACCTCAATCCGGTACTCCTGCCCGCCACTCTGCGCACTAAATTGCACGAACCACCTCCGGTGTCCCGGTTCATGGTTGATGGTTCATGGTTCATGGTTAGCGATTCTGGACGAGCGTTGAGGTGAGATCTCCAGATCGCTGCCCTCCCTATGACCGCATCAAAACTCTGAACCCTGAACTATGAACCATGAACGATCTTTTAGCTTCTTCTCAGGGCGTCGTGGCGGGCCGCCATGGTCCACGCCGAGCCGGCGGCGGTGCCACCCGTCGGAGCCGCCGGCTTCCGCTCCCGCTCCATGCGGTAGGTATGGATCGCGGCCGCCACAACCGCGACGTCGCGGTACCGAGGCTCGCCGACCCCCTTCTGCTGCAAGAAGGTGTCGATGAACGTGGTGTCCGCGTCTCCCTCGAGGAACCGCGGATCCGCCATGACCTCAACGAGGAAGGAGACGCTGGTCTTGATGCCGGCAATGAGGTAATCCTGCAGGGCCCGCCGCACCCGGCTGATGGCTTCGTGCCGATCCTTTCCCCAGGCAACGAGCTTGGAGATGAGCGGATCGTAATAGATCGGCACCTCGAACCCTTCGTAGACCCCGGTGTCATCCCGAATGCCCGGCCCCCCGGGGGGACGATAGAGGGTGATCCCCCCGGGGAAGGGGGCAAAGTTGTTGCTCCGGTCCTCGGCGTAGATTCGACACTCGATCGCGTGGCCGTGCGTCTTGAGTTCTTCCTGGCGGAGGGTGAGACGCTCCCCGGCGGCGATCCGGATCTGATTCTTGACCAGGTCGATCCCGGTGGTGAGCTCGGTCACCGGATGCTCCACCTGCAGCCGCGCGTTGATCTCGAGGAAATAAAAATTCCGGTCGGCATCAACCAGGAACTCGATGGTCCCCGCATTCCGGTACCCGCACCCGCGGGCGAGGGCCACGGCGGCTTCCCCCATCTGCTTGCGGAGCTCAGGCGTCATGAAGGGAGAGGGGGCCTCTTCCACCACCTTCTGATGGCGGCGCTGCAGCGAACACTCGCGCTCGCCCAGGTAGAGGGTGTGGCCGGTGGGATCGGCCAGGACCTGCATCTCGATATGCCGTGGACGGATCAGGTATTTCTCGAGGAAGACGGCGGCATCCCCGAAGGAGGACTGGCCCTCCGAGCGCGCGGCGCGGATGGCCGATTGAAGCTCGACCGGGTCTTGCACCACCCGCATCCCTTTCCCTCCGCCCCCTGCCGCTGCCTTGACGAGGAGGGGAAAGCCGATCTCGGGCGCCCGGCGGAGGATCTCTTCATCGCTCAGATCCTCGTCAGTCCCGGGGACGGTGGGGACCCCAACCTGCTTGGCCAGACGCCGCGAAGCTGTCTTGGACCCGCTCAACCGCAGGGTTTCAGAGGAGGGACCGATGAAGACGACCCCCGCCCGTTCGCAGGCCTCGGCAAACGTCGGGTTCTCAGCGAGGAAGCCATAGCCGGGATGAATGGCCTCGGCCTGGCTCTGCCGGGCCACCTCGAGGATCCGGTCTACCCGGAGGTAGCTCTCGGCCGAGGGAGGGGGACCCACCCGGTAGGCCTCATCCGCCTTCCGCACGTGAAGGGCCGAGCGGTCGGCGTCGGAGTAGATCGCCACCGTCCGGACCCCCATCTCGCGGCAGGCCCGGATCACTCGCACCGCGATCTCCCCACGATTGGCGATCAGAATCTTGTTAAACATCGTTCATGGTTGATGGTTCATGGTTCACAGAGAAAGACCGGATCCCTTCTGTTCTGCAGCACCATCGCATCTCGTCCCCTCACACTCTCCTACGCCCACATCGCGCGCTTTTCCGCCACCGTGAACTGTGAACTATGAACGGTGAACGAGCGCGCGGAGGGCGCTAGAGGGGGATGTTGCCGTGCTTCTTGGGGGGGTTGGTGTCCCGCTTGGTGGCCGTCATCCGCAGGGCATTGATCAGCCGGGGGCGGGTCTCCTTTGGCTCGATGACCTCGTCGATGTATCCTCGCTCTGCCGCCACGTACGGGTTTGCAAATTTGTCCTTGAATTCATTGACCCGCTCGGCCCGGAAGGCCTCGACGTCCGTCGCCTTCCCCAACTCGCGGCGATACAGGATGTTCACCGCCCCCTCGGGCCCCATCACCGCGATCTCCGCCGTCGGATAGGCGAGATTGTAATCGGCCCGCATGTGCTTGGATCCCATGACGCAGTAGGCGCCCCCATAGGACTTGCGGGCGATGACCGTCAGTTTCGGCACCGTGGCCTCGCCGTAGGCGAAGAGGAGCTTGGCCCCGTGCTTGATGATGCCGCCGTGTTCCTGGGCCGTCCCGGGAAGATACCCCGGAACGTCCTCGAAGGTGATGATGGGGATGTTAAAGCAGTCGCAGAAGCGGATGAAGCGGGCGGCCTTGATCGACGAGTTGATATCGAGGCAGCCGGCCAACACCATCGGCTGGTTGGCCACGATGCCCACCGGTCGACCGTCCAGCCGGGCGAAGCCGATGACGATGTTTTGGGCGAGATGTTCCTGCACCTCGAAGAAGTCACCGTCATCCACGACCAGCTGGATCAGCGCCTTCATGTCGTACGGCTTGTTGGGATTGTCGGGGACCAACGTGTTGAGGGCTTCCTCCATCCGGTGGGGATTGTCGGTCGGCTGTCGCCGCGGCGGGTCGTCCAGGTTGTTCTGCGGGAGAAAGCTGAGGAGCTCCCGGATCGTGAGGACGCACTCTTCTCCAGAATCCACGGCGAAGTGGGCTACCCCCGAGGTGGCATTGTGGGTCATCGCCCCCCCGAGCTCCTCAAAGGTCACCTCTTCTTGGAGGACCGTCTTGATCACGTCGGGGCCGGTCACAAACATGTAGCTTTTCCCCTTCACCATGACGACAAAGTCCATCAGGGCGGGCGAATAGACGGCCCCTCCCGCGCAGGGTCCCATGATCGCCGTAATCTGGGGGATCACCCCGGAGGCCAGCACGTTTCGCAAGAAGATGTCGGCATACCCGGCCAGGGAGTCCACCCCCTCCTGGATCCTGGCCCCGCCCGAGTCGTTGAGGCTGATGAGCGGAACGCCCATCTTCACCGCCAGGTCCATGACCTTGCAGATCTTCTCGGAGTTCGCCAGGCTTAAGGTCCCCCCAAAGCTGGTGAAGTCCTGGGCAAAGACGTAGACCGCCCGGCCGTCGATCGTGCCGTACCCGGTGACCACCCCGTCTCCCGGGATCCTCTGCTGTTCCATCCCAAAGTCGGTGCAGCGGTGGGTGACCAACATGTCCAGTTCGGTGAAACTTCCGGGATCGAGGAGGAGATCCAACCGTTCGCGCGCGGTGAGTTTGCCGGCCTGGTGCTGCCGCTCGATCCGCTCCGGACCTCCACCAGCGAGCGCCGCTTCCTTTCGCCGCCGAAGCTCTTTGAGTCTGTCTTCGAGAGACATCACCGCTCGGCCCTCCCCTTCAAAAGAAAACAGGGTTTCCTACTTATCAGCCCGCCGAATAAAAGTCAACGGGATATTTCCTCCCGGTCGGCGGAGGAGCAAGAATGCGTGTGGCATAACTGTTGCAAACGCCGTCAAAGGACGTGGAGGCACGAGGAAGCAAAGGACATGGCGACCATATTAGTCGTCGAAGACAATCCCATGAATCTCGAGCTGGCCCGGGATGTTCTCGAAGCCAGGGGATACCGGGTGCGGGGGACCGCCTCGGCGGCAGAGGCGCTGGACGTCCTGAAAGACACCTTGCCGGATCTCATCCTCATGGACGTGCAGCTCCCCGGGCTCGATGGGCTCGAGCTCACGCGGACCTTGAAACAAGACCCGCGCACGCGGGACATCATCGTCCTCGCCCTGACCGCCCACGCGATGAAGGGAGACCGGGAGCGGATCCTCCGGGCCGGCTGCAGCGGCTATATCGCGAAGCCGATCGACATCCAGGTCCTCTGCCGGGAGGTGGCACGATACCTGCCGCTGCCCGACGACGGCTGATCCGTTCATGGTTCATCGTTCATGGTGCAGGGCGATGCGCATACCCGGGCCTCTCGGCTCTGAACCCCGACCCGCTTTCTATGAGCGGTCAGCGCATTCGAGCGGCTGACCGCCGACTCCTCACCGCGTGCCGACACCCGATAGCCGATTGCGCGCTGCTGTTGCCGATTTTCCCGTTGACATCCCCACCTTCGAGCCTACAATAAAAAAGATGCCGAAGTGGCGGAACTGGTAGACGCGCACGTTTGAGGGGCGTGTGGGGTGACCCGTGGGGGTTCGAGTCCCCCCTTCGGCACCAGGGTGTTTGGTCTCCCGCGTGACTCTTCCCCGGTCTTGCCTCCATCCCTGTTGAAGCCGCGGCGCACATACGAGCCCGGGATGCACAGGCGGGAGACGCGTCAGACAGGGCCTCTTCCCCGGATGCCCGACGAGCAGACGAACCGCCGTTCGCCGAAGGGTATCTCTCGCCGGGACGGGCCGCCGGTCACGAATGACCGAAGATCCCTGAGCACCCGGGAATTTCCCGGCAGCGGCGCATGTTTACAGATATAGACACCGCTAGGTGGGATGTAACCCGTGCAATCGAGGTCCTCTTCCTCCACCGACACCGTAAACGCCGCGGGACGGGGAATAAAGCCCTCGTGGACCCGTCCAACCGGGTAGGAAGTGTCGGATGCAATCCGAGAGCGGATGGGGCCAGCAGAGAAACAGCGCCCAGGGGGATGGAGTCCCATCTCGGCCACAGCCGCCCTCGGACAGCACGGGTTCGCCACCGGTAGCGGGGGGGTCTCTTCAGTCCACCCCAGGCCGGCGGCTAGGGAAACAGGAGAAGGAGGAAAACGTCATGCGGAAACTCACGACGCTTATCGCCGCGGTTGCCTTGCTCGGCGCCTGCGCCAGCCAGCGACCCCTCTCCACGAGAGAACAAGGGGCCGTGACCGGAGCCGTCCTGGGGGCGGGGACGGGCGCGCTCATCGGAGGTGCTACGGGCGGCAATGCCGGGACGGGCGCCGCGATCGGGGCAGGCCTTGGCCTGCTGACCGGAGCCGTCGTCGGTGGAGCCATTGAGAACCAGCGTGGGGAGACGGCGTACCCGCCTCCTGGCGCGGTATCGCCGCAGCCAACCGTGGCGCCACCCCCCGGTCAGCCCCGGGCCGCCACCCCGCCGCCGAGCGGCGCCACCGTCGACCCGACCAAGGGACAGTTCGTCAACGGCACCCGATGGCGGGTGGAGGTTTTTGTTGACGCCGAGCCGCAGGGTCTGCAAAGCGCATCCCCGATCATGTTGCACCCCCAGGAGGCCCAGCCGTATAACCTCGACCTCGGCCCCCACCGCGTGATCGCCAGGGCCGTCGTGGACACCCAGTTTGGCACGCGCGCGGTCGGGCGATATGATCGCAGTATCCGAGTGGACCCTCGGGGCAGCGGGTGGACCCTGCGTTTCACCGAGGCCGACTTCCGGTAAGGGAGTGCCGGCGATGCGAGGCGGGCAGAAGAGCACCGAGGGCATCCGCCGCATCGGAGACAAGCTGGCAGGGAGCCTCGAGCCCTGGCTTCACGCATGGGAGCGGAGCCGGATCCTGGCGGCCTACACCCAACTCCGCCACCGACTCTCGGGACCTCCGGTTCCCGGCATGCCCCCGATGACCAACCTAGATCCCTTTGTCGCGGTCTCGCTCGGCCTGCATCTTTTGGTGGCGCTCCTGATTTACCTCTTGGCCGCCCAGGCGCTCCCCTTGGCCGCGCGGCCCCCCATCAGCGTCCGCATTCTCGAGACCAAGGCGCAAGCCCCCGCCCCCGCGCGCGAACAGAAACCGATTCGCCGCGCGCGGAAGCGGAAGACCACGAAGAGGCCCCGGCAGCAGGCCAAACCGAGGCCTGCCCCTCCGAAGGTTCAGCCCAAGCCCCGGCCCACTCCACCGAAGCCGGTGCAGAAGCCCGTGCCGAAGCCGATCTTTACGCCGAAGGCCATCCCCCGCGTGGCACAGGTGGCGCCCCGCGTCCCCAGCCGGCTCCCCCAACCGTTGCCTAAAGTGGCCGTCGCTCCCCCGAAGGCGAGAGCCCCTTCCCCGAATCTCTTGCTGGCGCAAAAGGCGCTCCCACCGACGCCGGTGAAGCCCTTCGAGGCAGAAGCCCCACCCGCAGGGGCTCCGAGCGAGATCCCACGGTCACTCGCGACCCCCCCGCCCTCGCCGGCGGCAGCGGCCCCTGCCGAGATCGCGCCGCTCCCGGCCCCGAGCACGACCCCCTCGGAGACATCCCACGCCTCGGTCCCAAAAGAGTTGAGTAAAGCGACGCTCGAAGGATTCCAGCAGCCCACCGGCCCCGTGGTCGTCCCCGAGCGGTTTCTGAAGGGGGGAAAGCCGCAGACGACGGCGGGAGCAGCCGTGGCGCTCATCGATACCAGCGACCCGGACTTTACGGAATATTTCGAGCTGATCAAGCGTCGGGTCTATGCCGCCTGGCGTTATCCCAAAGGGGTCCGCGGGGTCTACAAGGTCTCGGTGCGGTTCAACCTGGACCGGGCGGGGGCCGCCCACCAGGTCAAGGTGGTCCGCTCGACCAACGCGCGGCTGAACCAAAGCGCAGCCGAGGCCATGGACCGGGCATCCCCCTTTCCGCCGATCCCCGAGAAGTTCCGAGCCCTGGTCGGGCACCCCCTGACCCTCATCTTCACGGTGACGATCCAATGAGCGCATGGACGTGAACCCCGGGTGACGCATGCACAGGATGTGGTCGATAGTTCCGGTGCCGATCCTCCTCGTGGCGGTGGGCACGAGTTGGGCGGGGCCCCCCAAGCCCAAGGCGATCTTTTATTATGACGCACAGGGCAAGGTGGCCCGCCAGGAGCTCGACACCAACAGCGACGGCACAATCGACGTCCGGATCTTCTACGCCAAGGGCCAGATCGACCGCCAGGAAGAGGACCGCGACTTCGACGGACGGGTCGATATGTGGTCGTTCTATCTCGGCGGGAAGCTCGACAAACAGCGAGTGGACACCAACAAGGATGGCAAACCCGATGCCTGGTACTTCCTCGGCCCCGACGGACAGGTGAACCGGGCCTGGAAGGACACCGACTTTGACGGCCACGTGGACTTCTGGGGGTATTACCGTGGCCAGCAACCGGAGCGGTACGAACAGGACCTGAACAAGGATGGCAAACCGGACCGGTTCCTCTTTTTTGTGCAGGGCACGCTCGCCCGCATGGAAGAGGCGGGGAACCGGGACGGCAAGATCACCCTGCGGGTATCCTATGACGCGCACGGCGTGGTCACCCGGAAGGAAGAGTTTCGCGGACGGAGGAGCACCCCCCACCTGGTGAGCATTTACGAGGGAGGCACCCTCGCCCGCCAGGAAGAAGACAAAAACGGCGATGGCCGGATCGACCTGTGGCTCTACTACGACCGGCAGGAGCAGCTCGTCCGGCGGGAGGTCGACGGCAACGGGGATGGCAAGCCGGACCTGTGGGCCCATTACAGCAACGGTGAGGTCGTCCGGCAAGCCGAAGACCCCAAGGGGACCGGACGGCCTACGCTGATCTACCACTTCGAGGGCGGAAAGCTCGTTCGGCGAGAAGAGGATCGCCAGGGGCGGGGGAAGCCGGACCTGATCGCATATTACGACCACGGCACGATTCGGAAGCAGGTGGAGTTCCGCCACGCCGGATCCGAGCCAGACGTCATCACCGAGTTCGAGAACGGCAAGTCGGTCCGCCAGGATATCTCCACCAAGTCGAACGGCGTCCGGGATCTCCGCCGGATTTTCAAAGGCGATCAGGTCTTGCGGGAGGAGGCCGATACCAACGGCGACCGAAGGCCGGATGTGTGGGTCTTTTACAGGCAGGGGGTCAAGGTCACCCAAGAGGAGGACTCGAACTTCGACGGGCAGCCTGACGTCCGGTACCGCTTCCAGCGGGGGCGGGTGACCGCAAAGGAGATTTTAACCGACCAGGGATCGGAGGCAACCCCTCAACGGACGATAGGGGAAAGGGGTCAACAATCAGCGGTCAGCACGCAGCAACAGTAACGCTTTCAGCTATCAGCAGTCAGCTGTCAGTAATCATAGGCCAACAGCGAGAAGGCCGGAAAGCGAGAACGCGAGGAGGCTGAGAGGATTATCAGCCCTTGGCCTTCCAGCCTGCTAGCCTCCCAGCATTCCAGCGGCTGATTGCTGACCGCTCAGTCATTGCTGACGGCTGATATAGGGGCCAGCGGGGGAGTTCGATGCCGAAGGGTCACTACATAGCGTTCCTGGTGATCGTGGGGCTCCTGATTTCAGGATGCGCCACCACGACAGGCACCGGGACGGCGCAGACCCCACCGTCTCACGGGGGCCGGTCGTCGGTGGGGCTCGGCGTCAGCGGGGGGACCGGGGGCTTCGGCGTCTCGTCCGGCGTGGCGATCTCCCCCAACCAGGATCCCGTCGCGAATTCTGCCATGATGGGAGCGGCCATCGGGGCCCTCGGCGGGCCGATCGGCCTCGGGGTGGGGGCGCTCTTGGGATACTTCCACGGGCTGAACGCGCGGAAACGGATGGAGAAACAAGCCCGGTCAGAGATGCTCCGACAAGAGCAGATCGACAAGATGCTCGAGCAGCAGATCGAGGCCAAGCGGCAAGGAGGGAGCAGCGGGATCATCCTCCTCGAGGATCACCTGGCGCCGGAGCGTTCCGTCGCTCAGACCGCGCCAGCCGGTGCTTCTTCCTCATCATCCGGAGAGGGGCTCATCGAGCTAACCGATCACCTCACCCCGCCCAAGCCCCAAAGCGCATCCGTCGCGGCTCAACAGACCCCGAGGCCGGCGCCGGCAGGCGCAGTGCAGGCCCCCGGAAGCGCAACGGGATTGGCGGTTTCCAAAGAGGAGGACGAGGCAACGCGGAGGCTCGAAGCGGAGATCGCGGCTGCCCGGGAGCGGAAGCGAAAGCTGGTCGCTCACCTCAAGAGTGCTCCGGCCGGTGGGGATCCGGCGCGGAGCGCGGGCAGTCCCGCTCCCCCGCCGCTCCCGGCGATCGACCCGGAAGGATTCCGGCCGATATACGCGGGGGGGACGCTCATCCGGAAGGAACGGGATGTGAACGGGGATGGCAAGCCGGACATCCTTCGATACTATGACGGAACCGGGAAGCTCCTCCGCCAGGAAGAGGACAGCCGTCTCACGGGTCACATCGACACCCGGACTTTTTATGAGGCCGGCCACCCGGTCCGCAAGGAATCCGATACCAACGGAGACGGAAGGGTCGATCTCTGGGCCTTCTATGACGCGGCGGGGGACCTCGTCCGTACCGAGGCCGACACCGACCACGATGGCCGGCGAGATCGCGTAATTCGATACGCCAAAGGAGAGATGGAAGAAGAGGAGCGCTACAGCGCAGACCTCGATTCCCCCCAGATGGTCATCACCTATGCCAAGGGTCACCCGGCCCGCAAGACAGAGGACACGGACAAAGACGGCCGCATCGATCGGGTGACCGAGTACGACGGGGCGGGCCATGTCACCAAGGTCTCCCGGAACCCCTCCGGAGACGGCACCTTGACCCTCTTTGCGTACTACCAGCCGGAGACCGGAGACGTCCTGCGGGAAGAGGAGGATCTGAACGGGGACCGCAGGATTGATGTGATCTCGTATTACGAAGGGGGCCGCCTCGTCCGGCGGGAGTTCTTTGAGCTTCCCGAGGTCGCCGCGCTCAAACCGCGCCTCTCGATTCCACACTTGCCGTCGAATGCGGAGCAACAGCAACCATGAGTCGGCCCACCATCTTCGCCCTGTGTTTCTCGTGCGTCGTCCTCGGCCTCACCCCCGCCTGGGGCGTCGAGACGGGCACGCGCGTCACGATCGGTATCGAGGCCCCAGACGACGGGGCAACCATTACCGGACCGAGCCAGGTCACCATACGCGGCCAGGCCCGCGCCTCGCGGGACTACAGGCCGGCCCAGTTCGACCTCATGCTGATTCTGGACACCTCGGGAAGCACCCGGGCCCCAGCCGGGGTGCAGACCGTGGGCGGGTTCGGCAACAACGCGTCGATCCTGGCGGCAGAAGTGACCGCAGCGGAGCGCCTCCTCGAAAGGCTGGATCCCAGGAGCACCCTGGTCGGGATCATCACCTTCGCCGGTGCCTATAACCACTTCACCGGCCAGGGGATCCCCAACAGTCCCGGCGCGTTCCTGGACCAGCCCCTGACGGCGAATTACCAGGATGTCCGGATGGCGCTTCGGCGCGTCCTCCGCCGCGGGCCCGAGGGGGGGACGAATATGGCGGCCGGCGTCCGCCTGGCCGTTCGAGAGCTGGCGGCCCTTGACGGGGCCATCAGCCATCCCCGACCGGAGAGCCGGAAGGTGGCCCTCCTTCTCAGTGACGGCTTCCCCACCCTGCCCTTCGGCCACGTGAATAGCATGGACCCGAGCGACGTGGAGGTGGCGATCCGCGCAGCCAGTGTCGCCTCCAGGGGCGAGATCACCATTCACACCTTCGCCCTGGGGATCGAGGCCCTCTCCGCGCCCTACGCCATGACGCAGACCGCCCGCATGACGGGGGGGACGTTCACGCCGCTTCAAAGACCGGGAGAAATTATCGAGGTCTTGCCCAAGACCTCCTTTGCCGACCTCGATATGGTCCTCGTCACCAATGCGACGACCGGCCAACCGGCCAGCGATGTGGCGGTCAATCCCGATGGCCGCTTTCAGGCCACGGTTCCCCTCACGTCCGGTGTCAACCAGATCGCCGTGACCGTCCTTGCCACGGACGGGACGAAGGGCTCCGCCTCGGTGCGGGTGCGGTACACCAAGGGGGAGTCGCTGCACCTCGAGGTGCAACAGGAAGAGAAAGACTTGGAGCTTCAGCTCCGCCAGCTCAAGGAGGAAAATCGCAAACTCGAAGAGGCCGTAAAGCAGAAACAGGCGGAAGAAGCGCGCAAGAAAGCCTTAGAGCTCGAGATCGGCCTCGACCGCTGAGAGAGAGGAGGAGTCGTCGTGGTCACACGCCTATCGCGTCTCGGACGGGTCGTCATCATCGTCCTCCCGCTCCTGGTGCTACCGGTCGTGGGGTGGGGACAGAAGCCGCCCGCGCAGGTACCCGCACCGGCACAGCAGGGGCTCGTGCTGGGCACCCGCGACACCGTGTTCAGCCTCTACCTCAAGGGAGGTGTGGTGATGCACTTCATCACCCTCTGCTCCGTCTTGGCACTGGGGGTTTTTCTCGAGCGGCTGACCAACCTCCGCAAGCGGAAGATTATCTCTCCCCAATTCCTCGAGGAGATCCGCCGCCACTGGTACCGCCGGGAGATCACAGAAGCCATCGCGGTCTGCAAGTCGTATAACATCGCCATGGCCCGGATCCTCCGGGCCGGCCTGCTCCGGTTTGCCCAGGGGATGAAGGAGGTCGAGCATGCCATCCAGGACGCCGGGCGGCGGGAGGCCACCCTCCTCCGCAAGAACCTCGGGCTCCTCGCCTTCCTGGCCAATATGGCCCCCATGCTCGGCCTCTTCGGGACGGTCCTCGGGATGATCAAGTCCTTCGACGCCATCGCCATCTACGGCCAGCAGGGCAACGTGAAATTCGTGGCCGGCGGCATTGCCGAGGCCCTGATCACCACCGCATGGGGGCTCATGGTGGGGATTCCGGCGCTGGGCCTCTACTACTATTTTCGACGAAAGATCGAACTGCGGGTCACGGAAATGGAGGCGGTCTGCGTGAGCTTTCTGGAGGATCTGGCCGTCCACCAGGCGCAGGCGCCCTCGCCGGTGCGGGAACGAGCACCGGTGATGGCACCCACCCGCGCCCGGCCGACCGAGCGACGGGGGAATCAGCCTGAAAAGCGATGGGACGGGGCCCCAGGCTTTAAACCACTCTCGTCAGAGTGAGGGGGAGGAGGTCCACGATGCAGTTCGAAGAGCCGGACGAGGAGCAGGCAGGGATCAGCCTGACATCGTTGATCGA
The DNA here is from genome assembly GCA_046758505.1 of Methylomirabilales bacterium (SeqCode). Lineage (GTDB taxonomy): Bacteria > Methylomirabilota > Methylomirabilia > Methylomirabilales > CSP1-5 > CSP1-5. The sequence goes on from JBHIAH010000069.1 coordinate 13,510, forward strand.
CGTCGTCTTCCTCCTCCTCATCTTCTTTATGGTCACGTCGTCCTTCATCCAGTTCCAGCGAAAGCTGGACCTCGAGCTGCCGGAAGCCAAGGCGGCCGACGTGCAGCGGAAGGAGCGGAAGCCGATCACGATCGAGATGGACAGGGGGGGACGGATCACGCTGGACGGACAGGTGGTGAGCCTCCGGACGTTGGAGACGAGGCTCAAGCGATTTCAGGGGAAGCGCACCGCCGCCATCGTCCGGGCTGACCGACGCCTGACCCACGGGAAGGTCACGGCCGTCCTGGGGCTCTCCCGGGATGCCGGGATCCGCGATATCGCCATCGCGGTGAAATGACCGGACCGGGGGACCCCCGCGAGGAGCATCCGCGCACGAGGAAGGGCTGGGA
>JBHIAH010000070.1:0-13862 GCA_046758505.1 Methylomirabilales bacterium (SeqCode)
TTGAACTGGCGGTAGCGGGTCTCGATCTCGGGGTAGGTGAGACGCTGAAGGCGCTGGAGCGAGAACGCCTCCACGGCAAAGGAGGCCATCACCGAGCCCATGATGACGGCCCGGCGGAGATTTGACTCATCGAAATTCTGCGTACTGGCCAGAAAGCCCAGGAAGCCCCCCGCGAAGGCATCGCCCGCCCCGGTCGGGTCGTAGACATTCTCCAGGGGGAGGGCGGGGGCAGCGAACCATCCCCCGTTGGAGAAGCTGAGTGCCCCGTATTCCCCCCGCTTGATGACCAGCGAGCGGGGGCCCCAGGCCAGGATCGTCTTGGCCGCCCGGACCAGGTTCGGCTCTTCGGCCAACATCCGGGCCTCGGCATCATTGATCATGAGGATCTGGACATGCTCGAGGGTCTGCCGGAGCGCCTCGGGCTTCCCCTGAATCCAAAAGTTCATGGTATCGGCGGCGACGAGGCGGGGGGAGCGAACCTGGGTCAGGACCTCCCGTTGCAGCTCGGGATCGATGTTGGCCAGGAACACCACGTCTCGCTCCCGGTAGGCGTCGGGGAGCCGCGGGTGAAACTCTGCGAAGACGTTGAGCTGGGTCTCCAGGGTCTTCGCCTCGTTGAGGTCAAAGCCGTACTCCCCCTGCCACCGAAAGGTCCGGCCGGGGCGCCGCTCCACCCCGGCGAGATCGACCTCTCGCCCCTTCAGAAACTCCAGGCCATCGAGCGGGAAGTCCTCGCCCACGACCGCCACCACGCCGACGGGGGCAAAGAAGCTGGCACTCGAGGCAAAGTACGTCGCCGAGCCCCCCAGGACCTCCTTCGCCTCGCCAAAGGGGGTCTTGACCGTGTCAAAGGCCATCGAGCCGACTACCAGGATTTGCATCTCCCCTCCTTCTCCGCTACGAAGCTCACCCCTCCAGATACTTGCCGATCAAGAGCCAGAGCTTCTTCTTGGCGGCCTCGGAGATGGCCTGGGGGGCGGTGATGATGGCGTTCTTGAGGGCCCGGGAGCAGCCGCAGGGCCGCTCCGGCCGGATCATCGGGATCACGCGCCCGATGATGGCCTTGGCGGTCGCCACGTTCTTGTGCAGGATGGCGATCACCTTTTCCACAGTCACATCCTCTTCCGCCTCGTGCCAGACATCGTAGTCGGTGACGAGCGCCATGGTAGCATAGCAGATCTCCGCCTCCCGGCTCAGTTTGGCCTCTTGCAGGTTCGTCATCCCGATCACGTCCACGCCCCAGCTCCGGTAGATCCGGGACTCCGCCCGCGTCGAGAACTGCGGACCCTCCATGCAGAGATAGGTCCCCCCCCGGTGGACCGTCGCCCCGACCTCCTGGCCGGCACCGGCGACCAGCCCGCTCAGGTGGGGACAGACCGGATCGGCGAAGCTCACGTGGACCACCAGTCCATCCCCAAAGAAGGTGCTTACCCTCGCCCTGGTCCGGTCAAAGAACTGATCGGGGACGACGATATCCAGCGGCCGGATGGCCTCCCGCATGCTCCCCACCGCCGAGGCCGAGATGATCCACTGGGCCCCCAACGCCTTGAACCCATAGATGTTCGCCCGAAAGTTGAGCTCGGAGGGGAGCAGCCGGTGTCCCCGACCGTGCCGGGCCAGAAAGGCGACCGGGTGCCCACCCAGGCGACCGATGACATAGGCGTCGGAGGGATCACCGAAGGGGGTCGTGACCCGTTCCTCGCGGACATCCGACAGGCCCTCCATCTCGTAGAGGCCGCTCCCCCCGATGATGCCGATCACGGGCTCCGCCATCTCAGCCTCCCACGAGCAGGAGAAGCGGTCGCCTGGAGCGAGGAGGCGGGACGGACTGCGCCCCCGGCACCCGACCGAGCAGCATGCCGCCCGGATCGAGGTCGTCGACCCGCACCGCTTCCAGCCTCCCTTTCAGGGCATCCAGCCCCTCACAGAGGACGCCGAGGTAGTTGTCGCTCACGCCCTGAAGGAAGCCGGTTTGCTTGTCCCGCTCTTCCAGAATCACCACCGACAGCGTCCGCCCTAGAAAGCCCTGCTTGAAGGCAAGAAACTTCCGCGCCCCAAGCTCGCGCAGAATCCGGTTCCGGCGGGCCTTCGCCTTCGGGGGGACCTGGCCCGGCATCGCCGCCGCCCTGGTGCCGGACCGGCGGGAATAGGTAAAGACGTGGAAGTAGCTCACCGGAAGTTCCTCCAGCACCGCGCGGGTCCTTTCGAACGCAGCCTCGCTCTCGCCGGGAAAGCCCACGATGACGTCCACCCCAATGGCGATCCCCGGCACCTCGTGGGAGAGGCGCGTCACCACCTCCCGGAAGTGCCGGGCCCGGTAGCTCCGGGCCATCCGTCGGAGCACGTCGTCATCTGCGCTCTGCAAGGCCAGGTGGACATGGCGGCACAGACGAGACGAGCCGCCCATGAGTCGAACCATCTCCGGTCCCACCTCGTGGGGATGGAGCGAACTCAACCGGATCCGCGGGATCGCCGTCTCGTCCAGCAGGCGTCGCAGGAGCGCCGTCAGCGAGGTTCGGGGCCTCAGATCCCAGCCGTAAGTGCCCAGATTGATCCCGGTGAGCACCAGCTCGGGATGCCCCGCGGCGGCGAGGCGCCGGCCTTCCTTCACGACCTCATCGGGGGGAAGACTCCGGTTGGGGCCCCGGACCGCCGGGATGATACAGAAGGTGCAGGCAAAGTTACACCCGTCCTGAATCTTCAGGAAGGGACGGGTCCGATCCGGCCTCTCCGGCGCCGGCGCGGCCTGAAACGTGCGGACCGCGCCGATCTCGCCGACGCAGGTTCGGGCCGTGTTCTTCCCCTGCTGCTCGGCGTCAGTACCGAGGTCCCCGGCATCCCAGGCGGCACTTCGCAGATGCCGCATCAGCTCCATCTTCTCGGCATTGCCCAGGATCAGATCGACCCCCTCCACGGCCGCGACCCGCTCGGGAGCGGCCTGGGCATAACAGCCGGTGACCACGACAAAACCCGTGGGGTTGCGCCGGATTGCCTGGCGGATGAGACGCCGCGCATCGGCGTCGGCCCGCTCGGTCACCGTGCAGGTGTTGATGACGAAGACCTCGGCCGGATCGGTGAACGGGACCGGGATGAATCCCGCCTTCCGCGCCTGGTCCGCCATGATGTCGGTCTCGAACTGGTTCTGCCGGCACCCGAGCGTGGTGAAGGCTATTCGCATGGAACACCCCCGTGCAGGACCCGGTCAAGGGCTTCCAGGTTCAGGACATCGTCCCGATTGTACTCGAGCAGGGTCATCAGGGCGTCGCGATCCTGTGCCGTCTCGTACCGGTGCCACAGCCGCATAGCCTCGATCCCGTCGACCCCCCGAGTCCTCCGCGGGATCTCGAGCTGCTCCTCGACCCGCTTGAGACCCCCGTAAAGGTTCCGCCGCCAGCAGTCGTACATGAGGTCATGGCAGGTAAAGGAGGCGCGGAGGTCGAGGCCCAGATGGCGGCGAATCACCGGAAGATCGAACCGACTTCCGTTATACGTGCAGACCACCTCAATACCCTCCAGGGCCTTCCACAGGGCGAGCTCCGAGACGCCGCCCCCGACGAGCTGCACGAGCCCCCGGTCCCCGGCACACAGGCCGATGACGGTGATCTCTCCGAGAAAGGAGGTCTCGATGTCCAGATACGCCTTCACTCCCGGGCTCCCGCGAGGACCCACGTTACCACAATTCTAGTCGAGAGTGGAGAGGTAAGAGTCGGGGGTGGAGGGTGGGACGATTTCGAATTGCGGATTCCGAATTTGGGATTTAGAAAACCGGTCATCTGTCACCGGTCGTCGGTCATCGCTAATGAGTGTGGAGGGTTGAGAGGTAACAGCGATTGCGGATCGCGGATTGCGAATTTGAGACAAGCGCCGCTTCAATCCGAAATTCGAAATTCGCAATTCGAAATCCGACATTCTCAGCCGTCATCGGCTTGCGGTGAGCCTGTCGAACCGTCGCCGGCTGTCAGTCCCAGACCAGGTTGACGGTTCATAGTTCATGGTTCATGGTAGAATACAAGGACCGATGACAACGGTTCGTTGGTTCCTGATTGCGGACTGCTGACGGCTGCTCTCATCGGTCATCGGTCATCGGTCGTCGAAAGCGGAGCGCCACCCATGCAGATAGGGATCACCGGACTGCCGCGCGCCGGGAAGAGCACCGTCTTTCACCTCCTCACCGGGGAGCACGCCGCTCCGACGAAGGCCCCGGGGCCGACGGTGGGAATCGCCAAGGTGACCGAGCACCGCCTGGACCGCCTGGCAGAGATTTTCCACCCCAAAAAGGTCACCCCCGTCACCGCCGAATGCCTCGACTTTCCGCCGCTGACCCGAGCGGGAAAAGGGAGCGATGTCGAAGGATCCCTCATGGCCGACCTCCGGCAGGTGGACCTGATCCTGCACGTGGTCCGCCACTTCGAGGATGCGCGCGTGCCTCATGAAGAGGGGACGGTCGATCCGGTACGGGATATGGCCCTTCTCGACACCCTCTTGCTCCTCGCCGATCTCGACGTCATGGAAAAGCGGATCCAGCGGATCACCGAGGACGTGCGCAAGGGTCGAAAGGAGGCCGGCCGGGAGGAACTGCCCCTCCTGGAGCAGTGCCGGGAGTGGCTGACGAACGAACAGAACCTCCGGGAGATGGCGGTGACGGCCGAGGCAGCAAAGAGCCTTCGGGGCTACGCCCCCCTCACCCTCAAACCGCTCTTGCTCCTCCTCAACATCGGCGAGGAACAGATCGGGACAGCGGATCCGGTCTGGGAGCATATCCAGGAAAGGGCGGCAAAGCCCCGGACCGGCTGCGCCCGCCTCCCGGCCAAGACCGAGTGGGAACTCTGTCAGTTGACCGCGGAAGAGGCCGAGGAGTTCTCCCGAGCGCTGGGGGTCGAGGCCTTCGAATACCCCTCGCTGCTCCGCCGATGCCTCGACCTGATGGACCTGATCACCTTCTTTACCGTGGTCGGCGAGGAACTGCGGGCCTGGGCGGTCCCCCGGGGGGCCACCGCCCTCGAGGCGGCCGGAACGATCCACACCGACATGGCGCGAGGCTTCATCAAGGCCGAGGTCATTCCCTTCCAGGACCTTGAGGCCTCGGGCTCGATGGCCGCGGCCAGAAAGCACGGGCTGCTACGGCTCGAGGGAAAGGGATACAGGGTTCAGGACGGGGATATTCTGACGATGCGGTTCAGCGGCTGACCTCTTCACGCGACAGGTCCTCCGGCGAGGCTTCGGCAAACAGGTGCTGGTCGTCGGGCCCAATGATTCCCCCCGAGATGATCATCTTCACCGCTTCATCCACCGTGATATTCAGGTACACCACCTCTTTCTCCGGCACCAAGAGAAAAAACCCGGAGGTCGGGTTGGGCGAGGTTGGCAGGAAGACGGTGACGGCGCGATCGGATCGATCCGGGAGATCAAATTGGCGACGGCTGGTCACGAAGCAGAGGCTATGGATTCCCTTCCGAGGGTACTCGATCATCGCCACCCGCTGAAAAGCGGCATCTTTCGCCGTCACGAGATCGATAAGCTGCCGGATCGAACCGTAAATCCCCCGCACCACGGGAATCCGACTAAAGACGATCTCCGCCTTCTGAAAGATGCGCTGGCTGAAGAGGGTCCCGGTCACCCCCACCATGATAATCAGGCCGACGGTGACGAGCACGCTCACCAGGGTGGCCAGGGGGTCCACCATCTCCGTTCCCACGACCTTGCGAAGAATCACCCCGAGGATCGGGGAAAGGAATCCCCCCACCAGGCTGAAGAGGATCCAGACGATGTACAGGGTGAGGACGGACGGCAGGACAATGACCAATCCGGTGACGAAGTAGCGCCGCAGGGAGGTCAGGGTGGTCTGATACTCCTTGTTCCGCCTGTCCACGAAAATCCTTCCTTCGGCTTCCCCGGCCGACATTTCAGTACATATTATTACATATTAATGATACACGACACAGGGTTATGGGCGAGCCCATAGGAACCCATTTCATCCCGACGCAGGACGAGACGAAACGCGCGTGTCCCAGATGATAACCCCCGCCGACTCCCGGCTCTTCCCGGCCTCCTCTCTTCCGCGGCCTTCAGGGAGCGGTACGATCCCCCGAAAACGACCCTGCGCGCCCAGGGACCTCTTGGGGCCGCCTTTCTTGTACCAACTCGGGGAGCATACTGTCAAGGCTTCCAGGCATGACCAAATGGGGTCAGGTCTTGAATCTTGACATCTCTTAATTCGCCCTACTCACCAGTCTGCTAATGGTTGAATAGTGCACCCCCAGAAAGTCGGCAACTTCCCTCTGGGCATATCCATACCGCTCCACCGCCTCGACGATTTTCCGGTCCCTGCCCGCTTTCTCGTCACGCACCTTCTTTGGTAACAGCTTCACAAGGGCGGGCCGCGTCACGAAGCGCTGGCTTCGGGGGATCTCCTTGATCTCTTCACGCCCCCTGACATACTCGATCAACCTCTCCACAAAGTGCTCCTTGCCCAGGAGGCTTTGGCCCTTTACCTGCTTCCAGATGCTTTCCGCCCCCCTCCCCGCCTTCACAAAGGCTCTGTACTGTTGTTCGGCCTCGAGGCGCTTCTTACCAAATTGGCCCAGAACCCAGTCTCTCGTCAGGCACGGGTGTGGCTTCCCAAGCCCCACCGTCCCCCTATAGCTGCTCCACTTCCACTGCTCCGGTCGTTCCACGGCCCGGGCCCGAACCGGATTCAACACCACGTATCGGCAGACCTCCAGCAAATGGCTTTCCTTTTGCACCAGAATGGCCGTATATCGGCCCTGAAAGAGGTGGCCACTTCGGTGGTGCCGCCAATTGTAGCTTTGCGTATAGACCCCATTGAGCTGCCGCATCCCGTTGGCGAGGTTCCCCTCGGGGGTCTCAACCACCAGGTGATAATGATTGTTCATGAGGCAATAGGCATGACACAGCCACCGGTATCGGTCGGTGACCCGTTTGAGCGTCGCGAGAAACCGGCGGCGGTCCTGGTCATCTTTAAAGATGGATTGCCGCGCGTTCCCCCGCGAGGTAACGTGATACAATGCGCCTGGATATTCTATCCGCAGTGGTCTCGCCATGCAGAACACCTATCTGGTCGCAGGGTGGGATGTCAAGATTCAAGACCTGACCCCGTGGAGGGGTGGTGGGCGGTACTGGGATCGAACCAGTGACCTCTGCCGTGTGAAGACAGCGCTCTCCCGGCTGAGCTAACCGCCCACGCGCCTGAATGGTAAGACCGGTCGGGAGCCTTACACTAGCGCAAGCCGCCAATCCCGTCAAGCCCATACAGTCGAGCAGCCGGCAATCGGGAGCCCCTTGACACCGACCGCGACTTGGGCGATACTCCAGCCGTCCGCGGGGGAACCGGCCATGCAACATGGGGAGCACACGGCCACGGGCCACCCTTCGCCGGAACGGTGAACGCATCTCACCGAGGCGCCTCCTTGGGTGTAGGTCTATCCAGGAGGGTCGTTCTGTTATCTCCCAAAAGCAAGGCCCACAATCGCAATCATACGGAGTCGTCCGCGTGCGGCGGGTGAAGAAGGAGAGGCGATGCCATCCCAGATGGGTGGTCGGGGGCCGGTTTGCGGCCCGGATGGCCCGTGTCCATGAGGCCAACCTCATCAATATCAGCACGGCGGGAGCCCTCGTCGAACACGTCCACCCCGTCCGGCCCGGGACCACCCTGTTCCTCAGCCTCTCGCTGAGCGAGCAGGAAGTCGGCCTGATGTGCCGAGTCGTCCGATCGAGGGCCCACCGATGCGAAACTGGAAGCTCCGGAGAGCGTGACCTGATCTACCGAACGGGCCTCGAGTTTCTGGGCACCCTAGAGCCCGTCCCGCGGCAAGGAGACGCGGCGCGGAGCGCGTAGCCACGGATGAGGGGGGGCCCCCGGGATTTCGAATTTCGGATTTGGGATTTCGAAATTAACTGCAGGGTTTGCGATCCATCACATTCGCAATTCGCAATCCGAAATTGCTCTTATTCGTCTTAGCGACGACCGATGACCGACGACCGATGACCGGTTTTCTAAATCCGAAATCGTCCCGCTCTCAACTCTCCACACCAACCACCGACACCGATGATCGGCAATCGGAAGAGAAGGGCAAGCCTAAGCGGAATCTTTTTGCTCATCCTGCTCGTGGGGCTACCGATCCTGTTCGCTGGGGGCGCGCTCTACGGCCAACAGGCAGGAATCGCGAGCAAATATCCAGGCGATAAAGGCATCGAGAACGACCCCGACGTCATCTTTGTGGAGAATTTCGAGGAAGGCTCCCTGGCCTCGGTGCGATCCCGCTGGGACAATGTAAAGAACCCCCGCATTATGTCCCTCTCCACCGATGTCCCCCCCGGAAGCGCCAGCACACATTCCCTCTTGATGACCCATGTGGGAGGAAGGGGCACGGGTGGCCATCTGTACCGGCGCCTTCTGCCCGGCTATGAGCGACTCTTTGCCCGCTTTTATGTCAAGTTCGATTCCAAGAGTTACGGCATCCACCATTTTGGGACCAACCTGGGCGGCAACAACCCCCCGACGAGATGGCCCGTCGTCAGGGCAGGCTACAAGCCCCCCGGCGACAAACAATTCTGGGTGGGCGCCGAACCCCACGGCCCGGCATGGCGGTGGGACTTTTACACCTACTGGATGAAGATGCGAACCAATCCTGATAAGAGATTCTGGGGCAACGACTTTATCAACGACCGGAATTTCAAGGTCACACGCGGGACATGGATTTCCGTCGAGCTGATGATCTCGATGAACGATCCGGTCAGCGCCTCCAACGGGGAACTGGCGTTATGGATCGATGGCAAACCCCGGATCAAGGACGGACAGGTCATCAGCCACTTCGGGAAGGGATTCCCAAGGGGGAGATGGGTGTGGGACAGTTTCCTGCCGGATCCGACGGGGAAGCCCTTCGAGGGATTTCAATGGCGGACGGTGAAGAAACTGAATGTGAACTACGTCTGGGCGTACTTGTATATCACCAAAGCACCCCGCGGGCATGTGAGCAGGGTGTGGTTTGATGATATCGTCGTGGCGAAAAAATACATCGGGCCGATAAGGCGTGCGAAGTGAAGGGGAGAGTGATTTCGAATTGCGGATTTCGAATTTATGTGAACCGTGAAGAGCGAAGAGGTGAGGGTTGAGAGGTGAGAGTCAAGGGGTGAGAGTTGAGTGTTGAGTGTCTAGGAATTTCGAATTTGCAATTTCGAATTTCGGATTTAACAACTGAAAAGTCTGGACCATTGAACTCCTCAGTCCTCGGCTCTCAACCATCCGCCCTCGACTCTCGGACAGTTCAGGGTTCAGGGAAATTCGAAATTGCAAATTCCGGTAGTTGCCCGCTACTTGAGGCGGGCAATCTGAACCGTCTGTCCCACGACACGGAGCTGCCCGCGCGTGTCGCGCCACCCGACGAGCACCGTCACGGTCTTGAGGCCGGGGAGGGGAACATCCGCACCGACGTTCCAGACCCGCGTGAACCTGCGGGGCCCTGCCGTCCCCCCTTCCGCATCCAGCGGGTTGTTCGGATCGGCATGATCCGGGTCTCGGAGGGCCTCGGGACCGTATCCGGCATCCGCGCCCACGTCATTCCCCCCATCCGGGTCCACCAGGCGTGCATCTCCATATCCCGCCCGGAGTAGCTCCTCCACCTGGCCCTGCGCCAACGCGGTGGCCGCCACGGTCTCGTGCTGCAGGGCCCCCCGATAGTAGGTCGCGCTGGACAGCTCGAGCATCGCGAGCCCCGCGACGACAAAGATGGCAAGCGCGACCATGACTTCCGGCAGCGAAAAGCCGTCCTCGGCCTCGGGATGTCTCTGATAGAGCGGGCTCATGAGGGGGATGCGAAAAGAAGGTTCCGCGGGGTGACCGTAAAGCGGACGGAGCTCTGCCCCACGGCAAGGCGGACACGGGCACCCATCACCGGCATCTCTCCGGATGGCTCGAGGGTCCAGTGCGGGTCCGCCGCGTTCTCATCGTCAGCCGGGGCCACCAGATACTCCACGCGAAGGTCCTGCACGCTCGGCGCCACAACCGTCTCTTCTCCTCCGCGGCGGCGGAGCAGGCGGCGCTCCCCGGCTTTTCCCTGCACCAGCAGGTACTGCACCTCAGCCCCCCGCAGGCGAACGACCTTACTTCCCCGGGGAAAGATTACCTCGACCGACGGGTCACCGCCACTGCGACGGACCTCCGAGTCCGGCTTCAGGCCCGGGCGACTGCGCGACCGCACGTCCCCCACCCGAAAGGCCAGCCATGCGCCGTCGTGGTACAGGAGGACGGGGTCACCCCGCCGAAAGCGACGGACCGCGTCCGGCGGAATGGGAAACAGCTTGGCGTCCTCGGGCGCGTCCGCGGTCAGCGCCGTGACGAAGGGAGCGTCTATCAGGTAGCGGATGGTGATGACCGGCGCCCCGTCGCCTGACCCCGGCGCGATGGCCGGCAGGGTCCGAGGCGGAAGACCCGCCCCCGCGAGCTGCAGGTCCTGCTGGAATTGCCGCACGGCAGCCTCGAGCACCTGCATCTCTTCCCGGCCGGCTCCGTGCGCCTCGTACGCGCGCCCCTGCGCCTGGAGGGCGAGCGCCATCCCGCCCACGATCAGCGCGGACAGACCCATCGCGATCATCAGCTCGACCAGGGTATATCCGCGACAGGACGGGTGGGCCATCCGCGCCATCCTCAACTCTTCTGCCACCGCAGGCGGGTCGCCCGCTGCCCCACCGTGCCCGCCGGGCCGAGGCGCAGACGGTAGGTAGCGCGGATCTGCTGTGGCTGCATGCCTTTGGGCCGGGCCTCGGCCTCGATGGTCACATCGGCATACTTCCGCACGAACGCCCGGAACGCCAGGTTGGGCGAGACGTCCACGACCCGCGCCTCGTACTGGACCCGGCCGACCGAGCCGGTGAACGGCTCCGGGCGGTTCCAGATGGCGGCGACCGCCCGAAACTGGTCGATCACCCCCTCTTCCTCCGAAACGATGTTCACCAGGTACTGGATGCTGTGGTTGATCCCGGATTCCACCGCATACAGGGCCTGGGGGGCCTCCTTGGCTTGCCGCATCGAGCGGGCCTGAAAGACGAGGCCCGAGAGGAGCATGCTCGAAACGAGCAAACCCAGGACGGACAGGAACAGGACCTGGATGAGGACGGTCCCGCGCTCTATCCAATCCCTACCGTACACCAAGTCCCGCTCCCCCTTGGCGCGCCAGGCGTTCCACATCCGCAATGACGGTTTGTAGCTCTTCCAGCTTCTCATGCTTCCCCAGTTTCCGCGAAAGGGCGAGGGAGCGATGGTAGCTTTTGAGCGCCTCGGCATAGCCCCCTGCCGCCGCCTGGGCCGCCCCAAGGCGCTCGAGGACGGCGGCGGCCTCTTCCCGCTGGCCGAGGGCCCGCCAGATCTCGAGAGAGGCCCGGTAACGCTTCGCGGCCGTCACATACTCCCCGAGGGCCTCGTACGCCGTCCCAAGTTGGTCGAGGACGCGGGCCTCGCGCTTTCGGTCCCCGAGCTTCCGGTAGAGCCTGAGGGCCTTCCCATACGCCCCAAGCGCGTCCTCGTACCGCTCCGCATGATAGTAGGCGGTCCCGAGGTTTTGTGCAACCCGGGCGAGCTGCTTCGGGGCGGCAAGGCCCCGGTACAGCCCTTCCGCCCGCTCGTAGGTCAGGATCGCCTCGTCGAATCTCCCCTGCTCATAAAGCTGCCGCCCATCCCGGTACAGATTTTCGGCCTCGACTTCGCGCTCCCGTGCCCCGCGCAGTCCAAGGGCCGCCAATATTTTTTGCGCCAACCCTTTGGCGGGCTCAGGCGCCCTATCCGACGGGCCGACAGAAACCACACCGCCCGCCGACGACGCACTGCTTCCGGTAAAGGAGGCCACGGTGCTCCCACCGGACGAGGAGCCGCCGCCGCCGCCACCACCGCCGCCGGCACTCCCGCCGCCGCCACCGGAGGCCGGAACGGCGCCTTTCCGGGTGTTCGCGGCCGAGGCCACTGCGGGCGCCGAACTCGCGGAAGGTGAGGGAGAATCCCCAGACCCCGGTGGCGAACTGCCGGAGTCGGCAGGAGCAAGAGCAGCAACGGCAGCCGGACCGGCTTGCGCTTTACTCGAACCGACTGCGGCGGTGTCCGTCGCCAGAGAATCGGCACCCGCACGGGGCGATCCCTTATCATCGCTTCCCATGAGCACGTCACCCAGGAAATCGACAACCTTCGCCACGGTCGATTGTGACGCCGTCTCGGGGCCTCCCGACGAACTCGTTCCCTCTATGGACGAGCCGGCCCCGCCGGTATCGCCCGAGGGGAGTGCGGCGACGTCCGTGGCGCCGCCGCTATCGGTGGCTTTAGAGGTGGTGGCTACAGATGCCGACGAGTCGGCGGGCGCCGCATTCCCGCCACCGGAGTCGAGAGACGGAGCGGCGGCGGATGAGGTGTCGGCCAGGGGCAGCGGTGCAGCCGCCACGGTGGTCGGGCCGTCCCCGCTATCGGCGGAGGATCCGATCGCTTTTGAGGAGCCATCACTACCAGTGCCGGTCGTCGGGGCGGAGGCAGTGGCCTGCGGAGTACTGTCGGCACTTGGATTCGACGCAGCGGTCTCGTCGGGCACAGGTGGGGGCACGTCCGGAATGGTCGTGCTGACCTCGGTGGAAAAGCCGCTCTCATTCGCAAAGATGTCGTAGGCGGTGATCGCGAAGTAGTACGTCTCGCCGGGAACCAGGTCAGGAGCCGTATAGGTGGTCACGTGGCCGACGTCAATCGTTTGGGTATAGGTTTGGGACGAGGTTCCGATATAGACCTTATACCCCGCGAGGTCCGCTTCCGGGTTCGGATCCCAGGCGAGAGAGACCGGCTCTGCCGACACCGCCACAGGGTACAGCCCAAGGAGCAGCGCTAGTCCAGTTCCAAGCAGGTTCCTGAGGGTCCCCGTCCTCCAGCCCGGCCTCGCCTTCACAGGAGTTGCCTCCAGAAAGGGACGTTACACCCCGTCAGTTCATGGTTCCATAGTTCATGGTTCATGGTTCAAACAAATTCGAAATTCGCAATCCGCAATCCGCAATCGCGTGATGGTTCATAGGTCAGGTTGAGTGTTGAGAGTTGATTGTTGAGAGCTTAGGGCTTCACGACTCTGCTCTGTATTATTGGCTCTCGACTCTCAACCATCCGCTCTCGACTCTCGGACCGTTCATGGGTCATGGAAATTCAAAATCCCATATTTCCAGAACCGACCCCCCGACTTCATACCTAATGGGCAACAGTTGTGCCAAGAACCCTATTCCCTGGCCAGCATACAACATTTGGGGTGCTTTGCAAGGATTGCACCTAGATGTAGGCGAAATGATCGATGAGAAGGCGGTTCAATGAACGGGACGGAGACGCAGGTAGGCCTTATATGGTAGGACTTACACGGTGGGAACGGAGACTAGGTGGGAAAGAGGCGGGGGAAATCAGAAAAGTCTGCCAGGCTGGCGAGGAGTTATTCAATATCGGACAATCTGTCACGGAGAAAGTAGTTCAATCTGGCGGCGCGCTCAGTTACCCTTGGAGATTTATTTTCCCGATAGCCGATACTCGCTCTATCAGAGAGATGGCCTCAACTTATCCTTATTCGGATGATCTCGTTCGATGGTAGGTCAAGTCCCAATTTTCCTGTAAAAGCCTGAGGCGTTGGATACCCCCGTGTCCATATCACGCAACAGCCTCCTAGCAGGCGAGCTCACCACAATCTCGGCTCGCAGCTGCTCGAGTTGCTTCGTCATAGCGGGCGTCATCGGCACACCGCGTCACCGCTTCGACGCCGTTACCAGAGTGGCATGGTTACGGCGGATGTCGGCGATGGGGTCATCGGCGATGGGGTCAAAGCTTCACATTTGACACTCCTACAAAC
>JBHIAH010000071.1:0-13583 GCA_046758505.1 Methylomirabilales bacterium (SeqCode)
GGGGCCCCGGCTTGACGCAAACCAGATTCCGCCTTCCTCGCGGGAAGAGGGCTCCCTCGCTCCACGGGGGATAGAGAAACAGGATTAACAATCACCGGTCATCGGAAGTGATGCGACCACGGTTGGCGGTGAATGTTGATCATATCGCCACGATCCGGCAGGCCCGGAGGGGGTCGGAGCCTGACCCGGTGGCTGCGGCCATTTTGGCGGAGGTGGCGGGAGCTTCGGGCATCATCGTGCATCTCCGGGAGGACCGGCGCCACATCCAGGATCGGGACCTCCGGCTCCTTCGGGAGGTGGTGAAAACGCAGCTCAACCTGGAAATGGCTGCAACGGAAGAAATGGTGAAGATCGCCCTGGAAGTGCTTCCCGATGTCTCCACCCTCGTGCCTGAGCACCGCCAGGAGCTGACGACCGAGGGAGGCCTGGATGTCGCGGGGCAGGAAGAGCGGATGGCCAGCGTGGTCCGCGCCCTGACCGAGGGAGGGATCAGGGTGAGCCTCTTCATCGATCCCGTGGCCGAGCAGGTCGAGGCCTCGAAGCGGACGGGCGTCCCGTGCGTAGAACTTCACACGGGCCGGTATGCCGAGGCCCAGACGGATCCAGAACGGCAGGCGGCGCTGCTCAGGATCATGGAGGCGGCCCGCCTCGGGCGGGACCTGGGTCTCCAGATCGCCGCCGGCCACGGTTTGACGTATGGGAATGTTGCGCCGGTGGCCGCGGTCCCAGAGGTGGAAGAGCTGAATATCGGCCACAGCATCGTCGCGCGGGCGAGCCTGGTAGGAATCGATCGGGCCATCCGGGAGATGCTCGGTCTCATCCATGGGGCCAGATGAAGCCACAGCGGTCGGCTGCCAGCAGTCAGCCATTGTAAGGCTGTCAGCAATCGGCGGTGAGCTATCGGCTTCAGGATCTTCAGGCTGACTGCCGACGGCGGACTGCTGACGGCTCCCGGTGGGGGGAGCGGGTTGCTGATTTGCATCGCCTTTGGAGGAGTGGACGGGGAGCCGTGATTGTCGCTGTGGGGACCGATGTGGTTTCGATTCCGCGCGTGCGGGGGATCCTGGCGCGGTACAGGGATCGGCTCTCTCGTCGCTTCTACACGCCGGAGGAGCGGGCCGAAGGGGAGATGCGTCCCCTCCCGGAGGAGCACTTTGCCTCCCGCTTCGCCGCCAAGGAGGCAGTCCTGAAGGCCCTCGGGACCGGGTGGGGTGCGGGGATCGGATGGCGAGAAATTGAGGTCGTTGGACCTCGAGGGAAGCCGCCCGAGGTGCGGCTTACCGGACGGGCCCGTCACGTGGCGGCAGAGATGGGGATCCGTCGGCTGCACCTGAGCCTGAGCCACGATGGGGACTATGCAGTTGCCTTTGTTATCGCCACCGACTAAATGAGAAGCTGTCAGCAGTCCGCAGTCGGCTGTCAGCTCTCTAGGTTTTTTGCTGACCGCTGTTGAGCCTTGTTATGAAGGTTGTAACTGCAAAAGAGATGCACGAGCTGGATCGCCGGGCTGCGGCGGAGTACGGGGTGTCTTCCCTCATCCTGATGGAGAACGCCGGGGCGGGGGCGGTCCGTGAGATGGAGCGGCACTTTCCGCGGGTGTGCCGGTCCCGGGTGGCGGTGGTGTGCGGAAAGGGGAATAACGGTGGCGATGGGTTGGTCGTTGCTCGACACCTCGCCAACCGCGGGGCGAGCGTCCAGGTGCTCCTGCTGGCGAAGAAGGATGACCTGAAGGGAGATGCGGCGATCAACCTGGGGATCGCCGAGAAGGCGGGGATTTCCCTCGCGGAGGTCATCACGGTCCGGGACCTGCACAAGCACCGGGAGGCCCTGGCCGCCGCCGATCTCATTGTCGATGCCATCCTGGGGACCGGCCTCACCGGACCACCGCGAGGAATTGCCGTTGAGGCCATCGAACTCCTCAATACCCTTGGGCGACCCCTTGTTGCCTTGGATCTCCCTTCCGGCCTCGGCGCAGACGATGGTCACATCCAGGAGCCGTGCATTCGCGCACAACTGACCCTGACTTTTGCCCTGCCAAAGCGAAGCCTGCTTCTCTTCCCGGCGGCGCAATGTGCGGGGGAGGTTCGAGTCGTGGATATCGGCATCCCTCGGGTTCTCTCGACGGACCCCGAGCTGCCGGTAAACCTCACCGAGGATGAGGAGGTCAGGGCGGCCTTGCCCCCGCGGGACCCGGACGCCCACAAGGGGACGTACGGCCACGTCTTGGTCCTTGCCGGATCGCCCGGCAAGACAGGGGCGGCGGCCCTGTGCAGCCTTGGGGCCTTACGGGTGGGGGCGGGACTCGTGACGTGCGCGGTCCCCGAGGGGCTCAACGATCTCATGGAGGTTAAGCTGACAGAGGTGATGACCGTTGGCCTCCCCGAAACCGAGGAGCGGACCGTCGCCTATCAGGCCAGAGAACCGCTTCTCGGTCTGATGGAGGGGAAGCGGGTCCTCGCCCTCGGGCCAGGTCTCTCGACCCATCCCGACACCGCCCGCCTGGTGGCCGCCATCATCCAGTCTGCCAAGATCCCCCTGATCATTGATGCCGACGGAATTACCGCGCTGGCCCGCCAGCCCGAGGTCCTCTCGAAGGCTTCGGTCCCCCTGATCCTGACGCCTCATCCGGGGGAACTGGGCCGCCTGCTCTGGGTTCCGAAGGAAGAGGTCGTGGAGAAACGGATTCCGATTGCCCAGAAGGTGACCTCGACCTACGATGTGCATCTCGTCCTGAAGGGAGCGCGGACGCTTATCGCGGAGCCCGGTGGCGCCATCTACGTCAATCCCACGGGCAATCCCGGGATGGCCAGCGGGGGGGTGGGTGACGTCCTGACCGGGATGATCGCTGGCCTGGTGAGCCAGGGGCTACCCCCGACGCTGGCAGCGGTGGTCGGGGTCTACCTCCACGGGCTGGCCGGGGATCTTGCCTGCCAGGATCTCGGTCCTGAGGCCATGATAGCTACCGACCTGCTGGACCGGCTTCCCGAGGCGATCCGTGCCGTCCGGGACGGAGCCTTGCCTCTCCGCACGCCCTTTCCCCCCTCTTCCCCTGGGGAAAGCGCATCCTTTATTTAATATAGAGATCCCTCGAGCGCTCGATGGACCTGTGGCCCGGCCCGAGCCTTCGGGTTCCTCCACCCGGTCTATGGCGTCCCCTATGGACCGTGACCACCGCTCTTGCGGGCCGGGGGAAAAAAGGAGGGGGGAAGCTTCTGAGATCTTCGCAGGCGAGCAATCGCGAAGGGAACGGCAAAGGCACCGATGCTCAAAGAGGCGAAGGCAAATCCCCATCCGGTCAGGGAGGACCACTGGGCCCCTCGAGAACCTGCCAGATCGAGGATGGCGCCGAATACTGTGGGCGCAACGGCGGCGGCGAGGAATGCCGAGAAGGAGTGCACGGCAAGGGTCGAGCCGACGAACTGGGGATGGGCCACCTCGGTGACCGCCGTGGAGAGGGTGGAGGAGTCGAACATGATCGCAATTCCCAGCAGGCCGACGAGGCCAAGGACGAGGGGGAAGGGGAGCGGATACGACCAGCCCAGGAGCAGGGTCAGGGGGCTGGAGGCCAGGGAGGCCAGGAGGATGACCCTCCCTCGCCCCCACCGATCTGAACACCATCCGCCCAAGAGACTTGCGCCGGCGCCGAGGAGCAGGACGGCAGACGCGTATCTCGACGCCAGGTCGGTCGCGGAGGCCAAGGGGGTCCCGGTTTGGAGGAGGCAGGCGGCCAAAAACGTAACAACCCATGCCCGAACCCCAAAGAGTTCCCAGCTGTGGCCGGTATAGGCGGTAATGACCAGGAGGGCCTGTGGATTGCGGAGAACCTGCGCCGGACCAATGCGTGTCGGGCGGGGGGATGTCGGAGGGCGGTCCGTGATAATCAGAAGTCCGATGAGGGCGCCGACGAGGGGGCCTGCCGACGTGAATAAAAAGGCCCAGCGCCAGGAGAGATGGAAGGTCAGGATGCCGGTCAGGAAGAGGGAGAGGCTGGCCCCGAGACTGAAGCAACTGGTGTAAATTCCCATGGCGAAGCCGCGGTTCTTTTCGGAGAATCGCTCGGCGACCAGTTTCATGCCTGGGGCATAGGTGCCAGCGAGGCCTATCCCGGTGAGCGCCCGAAAGAGAAGGCCGGAGACGAAGTCCGTGGCCGCCCAGGTAAAAGCCAGGTTGGCTATCAGGGCCCAGAAGGCGGATAGACTGTAAATGTACTTGGCGCTTACCCGATCGGTGAGAGAGGTGAGGAACAGGACGAAGCCGAGATACCCCATCCAGTATGCGGAGAAGATGGCCCCGGCCTGGCTCGCGCTCAGGTGCCACTCCTCCTGGAGCAGCGGCAGGACGGCTGGGTAGTTCATGAAGACCTGCATGGTCCCGATCTCGGCCAAGCAGAGGAGGGTCAGCCAGATATAGGGTCGGTCGGGTCCGGGCATGTCTCCGTCACGGCCCGTGGCGGCATGCGTGCTGCCGCACTCGGAAGTTCCACCTGCGAGCACAGTCTGTTCCCGTGGGGGGAACGGACAGAGGCTCCCGCGGCGGGAGGGCGATCACTGAAAGACGAGGAGCACGCTGTGGAGGAGGCGCTTCATGAGCCCCGCTGCCGGGACTGTGCGCATGGCGACGAGGTCCACGTGGGCGAGTTCCTGGCCCTTCGCCGTGATCGAGGCTTCTCCCAACTTCTGTCCCGCCGGGATGGGTGCGATGAGCTTCTCGGGAAGATGGTAGGCCAGCGTGGGCCGAGGGGTCCCGTTCTTGACCGTGACGATGCCAGGCCCCTTGGCATAGACACCCAAGAGATCTTCCGTCCCCTTCCAGACGGGAAGATTCTTGACCCGATCCCCTTGGCTGAAGAATGCCACGTTGTGAAAATTGTTGAATCCATAATTGAGGAGGCGGAGCGCGATCTCTTCCCGGGCGCGTTCGCTGCGAGCCCCGAGGACCACCGCGATCAGGCGCCGCTCCCCCTCCTGTGCGGTGGCCGCGATATGATAGCCGGCCTCCTTCAGCCAGCCGGTCTTGAGCCCGTCGACCCGCGGATCCTTCCAGAGGAGGCGGTTTCGATTGTGTTGTGTGATCCCGTTGTACTCGAACGTCTTCATGGCGTGGACCCGGAGGGCGGCCGGATGATCCTGGATGAGGTGAAGCGCCAGGAGGGCCACGTCGTGTGCCGTGGTATATTGGTTCTTGGCCGAGAGGCCGTGGGGGTTCTGGAAGCGCGTATCGCTGAGCCCCAGCTCGGACGCCTTCGCGTTCATCTGGGCCACGAAGGCGGCCGAAAAGCCTGCCAGGCGTTCTGCGACGGCGATGGTGGCGTCATTGCCGGACGCAATGACGATTCCGTGTAACAGATCCCGAAAGCTCACCCGGTCCCCCGCCTTTAAGAAGATCTGGGAGCCCCCCATCCGTTCGGCTTGCCGGGTGATGGAGACCGGATCGCTGAGGCGCACGGTCCCTGCCTGGAGGGCATCGTAGGCCAGGTACACGGTCATGAGCTTGGTGAGGCTGGCGGGGGGGATCCGGACGGTCGTACCCTGGCCGAAGAGGACCTGTCCGGAGGCGGTATCCAGAAGGACCGCGGCCTTGGCGTTGACGCGAAAGCCGGACCCCTGGGCCCCGGCGTGGGTTATGGGGACGACAAGGATGATCAACAATAGAAGGATGGGCCAGCCGCTTCGGTGCTGCATTGTGGATCCTCCCTGGAGCGTTTCCTCGGACGCTGTTGGAGAAAGTTCGGGGGGCAGTATAACATACATCCTCCCGACGGCGATGCCGCTTTTCTGTTGTCCGCCGTCGGCCATCGGTGGCACTCCATGGGGCGGATGACACGGATAGGGATATGGCGGAGGGGGATCGAAAACGTCTCACCTTGATCTCGACCTCTCCGGCCGAGACGCGGCGGCTCGGGATCTGGGTTGGGCGGCGCCTGAAGCCGGGAGACGTGGTGTGCCTCATGGGAGAGATGGGGGCGGGGAAGACCCTCTTTGTTCGTGGGATCGCAGAAGGGGTGGGCGTTCCGCAGGGGCGCGGGGTCCGGAGCCCAACCTTCACCCTGGTCCACGAGTATATGGGACGACACCCGATCTATCATCTCGATCTGTACCGCCTCCGGGAAGCGGACGAGTTGGAAGGGATCGGGTGGGAAGAGTATCTGTACGGCGAGGGGGTAGCGGTCATCGAGGCGGCTGAGAAGATGTCCCAGAAACTTCCGCGTGAACGGCTGGAGGTTGTGTTGGGGCGGGAAGGGGTGCGCCGGCGGCGTCTTCGGGTGGCCGGGTACGGCCGTCGGTTCCAGTCCTTGGTCGAAGCCTTGGCGAGGCGGCAGCACCAATGAGCCTTTTCCATTGCACGGGTCCGAATTCCGTGCTATTTTCCCCATGATGTCACAATCAAATCACTCCTCGGGTTGCCGCCGAATGGCGGGCGAGGGACGGTCCTTTGGACCTACATAATATGTACATTCATCGAGTGAGGGTGAAACGATGAGCGCGAGGGGAAAGGGTGGCCTCCGGGCCGTGACGACGTGGGCCGTAGTGCTTACCTGTCTGGTTCTCAGTCCGGTGCTGGCTCATGCCAAGGACCAGTTCTGGCGTGAGGGGCCTCTGCTGTCTGAACAGAGTTCAGATCTCGTGCGCCTGAACCGGTCTCTCACCCAGCTGGTGGCCCTGATCCAGCCTGCGGTCGTGCAGATCGGGGTCGAAAAGGTCGAGGCGGCGGCACTGCCCGAAAACCATCCTCCCGTTCCCGGGGAACGGCCGGAGCGTCCTCGGGTCGGTTCGGGATTCATCGTCAGCCGGGACGGCTATATTCTGACGAACTATCATGTCGTGGCTGAGGTCCGAGAGGCAGATGTGGAACTGTACGATGGCCGGACCTTCTCTGCGAAGGTCGTTGGCAAAGATCGGCGCACCGATCTCGCCCTGCTCAAGGTGGACGGCGGGGGTCGCCTCTCGGTCCTGCCCTTGGGGGACTCAGATCGGTTGAAGATCGGGGAGTTCGTGCTGGCCGCGGGGAATCCCTTTGGGTTGGAACACACGGTAACCTTTGGCGTGGTGAGCCGGAAGGGGCACGGGTTCGGACGATTCGGCTTTTTCGACGACTACATCCAGACCGACGCCTCGATCAATCCAGGGAACAGCGGGGGTCCCCTGGTCAATATCCGGGGGGAAGTGGTCGGTATCAACACCGCGATCATTCCGCGGCAGCGGATCGGGTTCGCCATCCCGATTAACCTCGCCAAGTTGATCCTCCCCCAGCTGCGGGAACACGGAGAGGTCTCATGGGGCTTTCTGGGGGTCGGGATCCAGGATCTCAACCAATCGTTGATCCAGGCCCTGGGGATGTCCACGAAGGAGGGGGCCTTGGTGACCAATATTCTCCCCGGCCTGGGGGCAGAGAAGGCGGGGCTGGAGCGGGGGGATGTGATTTTGGAGTTTGACGGTACGGCTATTACGGACGTCCGAACGCTTCAGCAGAAGGTGGCCCGCACGCCGGCGGGGACGAAGGCAAAGATAAAAATCCTCCGTCAAGGCAAAGTCCGGACGATGGTGGCCGTGATCGGGAAATTCAATCGAGAAATCGAGGTGCTGGCGCGCTCCGAGGAGTCTCCCAAGCCGCTTCCGAAGGAGATCTTGGGTCTCACTCTGGAGGAGTTGACACCAGAGACGGCCAAGAAGTTTAAGCTGAAGGCGGGGAAGGGAGTGGTGGTGACCGAGGTCACCAAGAGGAGCGCTGCTGGCCGCGCCGACATCCGTGCAGGGGACCTTTTGGCGGAGGTCGATCAGCAGCCGGTCACGAGTATCCAGGAAGTGCACCGGGCTATCAAGAGGTGGACGCGGCCGAAGCACCTTCTCCTGATCCAGCGAGGCGACAGCTACTTTTACGTGGCCATCAGGAAACAAGGCTGATCGGAGAACGGGGAGCGCGTGAGGCAAGAGAGGCCCCTGCGCGGGGTGCGCAGGGGCCTGCTTTTTCAGGATCGGTCAGTGGGCGAATTTCTTGAAACGCTCGTTGATGCGGCCCCAGTGCAGATTGCCGAGGAAATTGTCGATGTACTTGGCGCGCCCGGGGCCATCCTTATGGTAGTACGCATGTTCGAAGACATCGCAGGCGATGAGCGGGACGCCGCCCCAGATGGCTCCATACTGATGCTCGTCGACCAACACGTTCAACAGACGGCGAGACCAGAGACCGTCATAGACCAGCAGGGCCCATCCGCTCAGCTTGGCCGAAATGCCGGCTGCCTTGAAGTCGGCCTTCCAGGCGTCGACGGAGCCGAATTCCTTTTCGATGGCCTGCAGGACATCGGGGGCTTTCTTGGGGTCCCCATCTCCCCCCATGACTTCCCAGTAGACGTCGTGAAGGAGGGCGCCAGCGTGATTCCAGGTGAATCGTCGCTTGAGCTCTCCAATGAGGCTGTAGTTGCCATTGGCGGCGGCCCGGTCGGCCGCCTCGAGCCCCTTTTCGATATTGTTCAGCGCCGTCACGTACCCCTTATGGTGGGTATTGTAATGCCAATCGGTCGTTTCGGGGCTGATGACGCTGGTGAGTAGCTTCTTTGCGTCCGCATCGCTGTATGGGCGCGGGGTGAACTGCCACTCGT
Source organism: Methylomirabilales bacterium (SeqCode) (assembly GCA_046758505.1). GTDB lineage: Bacteria > Methylomirabilota > Methylomirabilia > Methylomirabilales > CSP1-5 > CSP1-5. The sequence goes on from JBHIAH010000071.1 coordinate 8,597, forward strand.
AGGCCATTGCTTTCCTCCTCTCCCTGCGAGTTACCGGTATGCCATGGGGGACATCCTGCCCGCTCGAGAAGGGGACAGGACGTCCTCACGTGGCGGTCAAATGGGAAGAGATCAACGCGGCGTGCCGATGAGCATCGCGTAGTAGTCTATTGCGGCGCATGGGGAAGGTCAAGGGGAAACCGGCAGGGGGGCTCGGGATCGTGGCCGACGGGGGCATGGGATGCGGTGAGGATCTACCCGTGCTCGCCCTTGCGGGGAGGGAGGCGTTGTGCGAACGGCGATCTTGGGGGCCGGAGGGCTCGGAAGCGTCATCGGTGGGTTCCTCGCAGGCGCGGGGGTCGATGTCACGCTCGTCGGTCGATCGGCACACATCGAGGCGATCAGGACGCAGGGGCTCAGGATCGACGGACGTGAGGGAACGCGGATGGTGCGGGACCTTCAGGTGACCACGGAACCCGGTTCGGTCGGCCCGATCGATCTCCTTATCGTGTGCGTCAAGACCTACGATACTGCTCGAGCCCTCGAGGGGGTGACGGCCCTCAGGGGGACCGTTCGGGCGGTCCTCTCTCTCCAGAACGGGATGCGCAAGGACGAGATCCTGGCGGACGTCTTTGGGAGCGAGGCGGTGGTCGGCGCGACCACGATGGAGGGAGCCACGCTGAAGGGCCCGGGGTGCGCCGCCCACACCGCGCCGGGTGTGACCTACGTCGGCGAGTACACGGGGGAGCCCTCGGCGCGAGTCCGGGCGCTCGTCGGGATGTTCCAGGCTGCGGGGCTCCGGATCGAGGCCCCCCCTGACATCCGCGCCGCAAGCTGGGGAAAGTTCGTCCAGGTCGTGGCGGGCTCGACGGTGGCGGTTGTGACGCGCCTCCCGTATTATCAAATGTACGGAACCCCGCGGCTGGCCACCCTGTTTGTGGAGATCGCCCGCGAGACCGGGGCCGTGGCCGAGCAGAAGGGGATCACCCTCGTCGACCTGCCGGCCCTGGAGGCGCGTACGCTCGCCAAGGCTCCGTTGGAGGAGGCGCTGGGCCTTGTCCAAAAACGGGGTAGAATCTTGCGCGAGCGGGGGATGACCCATCTCCAGGCGTCCGCCCTGACCGACATCGAGCGGGGGCATCAGACCGAGATCGACGACCTGATCGGGTACGTGGTACGGGAGGGGCAGCGCCTCGGCGCCCGCACGCGGCTGTGTGCAACCCTCTATCCGGTCGTGAAGGGGATCGAAGAGGCGGCCGTATCATCTGTGCACCGTCGAGCGGAGGGGTAATGGCATTCACGAGAGAAGCAGCATGGGACATCCTGGTCGAGCATACGAAGAACGAGAACTTGCGGAAGCATGCCCTGGCCGTCGAAGGGGCGATGCGGGCCTATGCGAGGAAATTTGGCGACGATGAAGAGCGGTGGGGGATCGTCGGACTGCTCCACGACTTTGACTACGAACGCTATCCCGACCTCACGGACCATCCCTTCCGGGGGGCCGAGATCTTGCGGGAGCGGGGGTGGCCCGAGGAGATCATCCGCGCCATCCTCTCCCACGGCGACCATACGGGTGTTGCCCGGGAAAGCAACCTGGAGAAGGCCCTCTTCGCCTGTGATGAGCTCACGGGCTTGATCACGGCAGCCGCCCTGATCCGGCCCGACAAGAGCCTGCTGAATCTCGAGGTGGCCTCCATCAAGAAACGGATGCAGGAAAAGTCTTTTGCCCGCACCGTGCGGCGGGAGGACATCCATCGTGGGGCCGCGGAGCTCGGCGTCGAGCTCGACGGGCACATTCCGCTGGTCCTCGACGCCATGCAGGGTATCGCCGCGCAGCTCGGCCTCGCCGGCAACCCGCACCATTGACCCGGGGCGGTCTGTTCGCATCCCCTCCACTCCAGGGGAAGTTTCCGGCGCAGATTCCCAGCCCGGGATTGAAGCCGCAGTCATCCCGTCGTCCATAACCCTTCCCTCGCATGAGATCCGTTGAAACATTTTTGTTGACAGCGGCGTAGGTATACGTTACCTCCTCTTCTAAGAAATCGTCTTGCGGAGGGGAGGGGTCCGGTGGACCCGGGATAGCTCAGAAGGGGCTGCGAGCCCTGAGGTATAAGGGAAGAGGTGAGCGCACACGAAGGCCCTCCCGGGTACGGTATGCTCGAGAGGGCCTTTTGTTTCCTGACCGACCATTGCTGTACTGAAGCCCGAAGGTAATGACACGAGCCATCGAGCCGTGGGGATGCCTGATCGGTCCCAGGATCAGAGCAGGGGGGAATAACATGCACTGTACCTGCCGAAAATCGTTGCAAAAACTATTCCGAGCCAAACGGTTGTCGCACAACGTCTGGTGGTGCTCCTGCCCGTCAGACTGTGAAAGCGGTCGGGTCACCGTTGCCTGCGTGAATTGCTCGTAGGTGCAATCAAGAGAGGGAATCGTGGGTAAGCTGGATGATAAGGCATGGAGTGTCCTGCTCGATCGGATCCAGGAGGGGAAATGCACCCCGTTCCTTGGCGCTGGCGTCAACGATGGGATCCTTCCCCTTGGCAGAGACATTGCGGAGGAGTGGGCGAAAAAATATAGCTACCCTTTGGGTGATCGTTCCGACCTCGTTCGGGTTGCTCAGTTTCTGGCGGTGACCGACCCGCTGTTTCCGAAGACGCAGATTCTGAAGCTCCTCAAGGGCCGGCTCGAGAAGTGGCTCACCCAGGTCGATCTTGAGGAGTTTCTGAAATCGCCTGAGCAGCCGCTGGCCCTCTTGGCCGACCTCCCGCTTCCCGTGTACATCACGACCAATTACGATGACCTCCTCGTGCGGGTCCTGAGAAACCGGCACAAAGATCCAGAGCGGGAATTGTGTTGCTGGAATAAGTACGTCCGAGACAAGCTCGAGGAACAGGGGAGACGTTCCGTTTTCGAGTCTGAAAGTGGCTTTGAGCCGACCCCGGAAAAGCCCCTCGTCTTCCACCTGCATGGGCATGATGAGGTGCCGGAGTCCGTGGTGATTGCCGAGGATGACTATCTGGAGTTCCTGGTCAACATTTCGAGGAATGAGACGCTCGTTCCCCCACGGATCCAGCAAGCAATGGCGAACACCTCCCTGCTATTCGTTGGATATGGATTAGCCGACTGGAATTTCCGTGTTCTCTGGAAGCTCCTGAAATCCGTTGACAGACAAGGGCAGCTCATCAACGTGGCTGTCCAGTTGCGTCCGGGCGATCCCGAACTGAACCAACAGGAGGCGGAAGAGTACCTGGCCAAATACTTTGATAGCATGAAGGTCCAGGTGTATTGGGGAAAGGCCAGAAATTTCGCGGCGGAGTTGCGAGATCGCTGGGAGCATTTCAAGAGTGAGGGAGGAAGTTAGTAGCCTCAATCCCTACCCCGGGCCGCGTCCGTTCAAGAGAGAAGAGGAAAAACTCTTCTTCGGACGCGACCGCCAGGTGCGGGAACTCCGGTCGCTTATTATCGCCCACCGGGTGGTTCTCCTCTATGCCCAGTCAGGAGCGGGGAAGACGTCACTTTTGAATGCCGGCCTCGTCCCGTTGCTGATGCACGAGGGGTTTGAAGTCCTGGCGGTGACCCGCGTGCGAGGACTTATCCCGCAAGATGAAGACCTCAGAGACATCCCGAACGTTTACGTCTTCAACACGCTGATAGGCTGGGCAGAAGAGCGAGCGGATCCCGGATCGCTGCGCTCTGTGTCTCTTGCCAGCGTCTTGAGAGAGCGCAGGCCCGCCATGGGCGCGCACGGAGTGCCGTCGCCGAGGCTGGCGATCTTCGACCAGTTCGAGGAACTGTTCACTTTCTACCCGGAGCATTGGGAGAAGAGACGAGGCTTTTTCCAGCAGGTGGCGGAGGCCTTGGAGGCGGACCCTCTCTTGCGGGTGCTGTTCGTTATCCGGGAGGACTTTTTGGCAAATCTGGATCCCTATGTTGACCTTCTCCCCGAACGGCTGCGCACGCGGTATCGGTTGGAGCGTCTGCGTGGCGACGCGGCACGGCTCGCCGTGGAAGGGCCGTTGCGAGGCACGGGCCGCTCGTTCGCGGACGGCGTGGCGTTGAGCCTGGTGCAGGAACTCCTCGAGGTCCGTGTCGAGACGAGCACGGGCGAGATGGTCGAGGTGCCCGGGGAGTTCGTCGAACCGGTGCAACTTCAGGTTGTCTGCCAGAACCTGTGGAACGGTTTGCCGGCGGAAGTCAGGGACATCACGTCCGACCATCTTCAGGTATTCGGCGATGTCGATGAGGCGTTGAAAAGTTTCTATGAACGGGCTGTGGGGACGGCGGTCGGGGAGACCGGCGTCAAAGAAGAGAGCCTGCGACTCTGGTTCGATAATAAACTCATTACCTCGGCTGGGACGCGTGGAACGGTCTTTCGCGGACGGGAACAGACCGAGGGAGTCCCCAATACAGTGGTGGACGTGTTGGAGGGCACCCACCTGATCCGCGCCGAGTTGCGCGCCGGATCACGCTGGTATGAGCTGACCCACGACCGATTCATCGGGCCCATTCAGAAGTCTAACGAGATTTGGCGACAACATGTTGGGGCGGCCGAGGCGCGACAGCGGATGTGGCAGTTCTTGCAGAAGTACGTGGTGCCCCCGGTGGCGCTCATCTTCCTCGTTCTGGCAGGTCTTACATATCAGGCATACACACGCGCCAAACGCGAAACCCGCGTGGCTAGCTCGCGCGCATTAGCTGCAGATGCCGTTGCTGGCCTTCGTGAAGATCCTAAGCACAGCATCTTGTTGGGCTTGCAGGCATTGTCAGTAACGTATACGCGTGAGGCGGAAGATGCCCTTCACCGAGCTGTGCAGGCCTTCCGAGTAACGTTGACGCTCCGCGGTCATAGTCGTGAGGTTAATGGGGTCGCTTTCAGCTGGGACGGGACCCGCCTCGCCACCGCCAGCTCCGATAAGACCGCAAAAGTGTGGGACGCCAATTCTGGCAAACAGCTTCTCACGCTGTCCGGCCACACCGGCGCGGTCAGGGCCGTCGCCTTCAGCC
>JBHIAH010000072.1:0-13579 GCA_046758505.1 Methylomirabilales bacterium (SeqCode)
TGGCTGCGGGGCGAGGACTCGAACCTCGACAACCTGATCCAGAGTCAGGCGGACTACCATTATCCGACCCCGCAATGGCTCTTCAGGAATCAATAAAGAGGCCCGGATTCAGGGAATCCGGGCGACGGACGGCCTCACTATTGCCGAGGGGTCCTGGAAAGTCAAGCCGAAAATGGCTCTTTCTGTTCGTGCAGGGTGATGACTTTGGTCACCGTGTACGCCTTCACGCCCCCGGGCGTTTGGATGCGAACTCCTTCCCCCGCCCGTCGGCCCACCAGGCCGCGGCCGATCGGGGAGGCGATGGAGACCCACCCCTTCTCTCCATTGCTTTCCTCGGCCGCCACCAGCTTCACCACGCGTTCCCCGCCATGGTCGGTGTCCCGCAGGTGGACGATCGAGCCGAACCCCACGCGATCCTGCGGGACGGACTTCGGGTCGATCGCCGAGAGGGAAGCGATCCGCTGCTGCAGAGAGACGATCCGCGCCTGGACGAATCCCTGTCGTTCTTTGATTGCATGGTAATCGGCGTTTTCAGTCAGGTCTCCCAGGCCCCGGGCCGCCTCGATTTTCTGCGGGATATCGACCCTGAACTCCTTTTCCAAGGCGCTGAGCTCCGCCCGGAGACTGTTGACCAGCTTTTGCAGATCCACACCGGTCCTCCTCTCTCTCCTGGTGGCACCTTACGCGTTACTCCGTCGTAGCGCAGCTCCGAGGCGCTCCAAACAGGCTTCGCGGCCTACAAGCTCCATCACGAGAAACAGCGGTGGGCTCACCGACCGACCGGTCAGGGCCACCCGGCTGGGCTGGGCAACGTCTCCCAGCTTGAGCCGCTTCTCCGCCACGAAATCCCGATAGAGCCTTTCGAGACTTGCGGCATCAAAACTGCCGATCCCCTGCAGTCTCTCGTGGAGCTCCCGAAGGGGCTCCAGGGCCTCGGGCTGAAGATACTTCTCCACGGCCTGGACATCAACGTCCGTCGCCACGCGAAACAGGAAAAGGGACGCCTGGGCGAGATCCCCGAGTGTCTTCGCCCGCTCCCGGAACGCCCGGATGACGGCCTCCCCGAAGGTCCCCGCTTTCCCCGAGCTCGACCAGCCCGCCGCCTTGGCTTCGATCTCCTCCGGCGAGATCCCGGCCTGGCGATAGAACGGGACCAGCAAGTCGGCCAGGCGCTTTGGGTCTGCCTCGCGGAGGTAATGGGCATTCAGCCAATCCAGCTTGGCCTGGTCGAAGATGGCCGGGGTATCCCCCACCCGCGCAATATCGAAATACCGCACGAGTTCCTCCCGGTTGAAGATCTCCTGATCCCCATGAGACCATCCCAGGCGGACGAGGTAATTCACCATCGCCTCTGGGAGATAGCCCAGCTCCCGAAAGGCCAGTACCGAGGTCGCCCCATGGCGCTTGGACAGGCGCGTGCGATCCGGTCCCAGAATCATCGGGACGTGGGCAAATCGGGGCAGGGGAAAGTCCAAGGCGCGGTACACCTGAATCTGCTTCGGGGTGTTGGACAGATGGTCATCCCCCCGAATCACATGGGTCACCCGCAGCAGCGCGTCATCAACCACCACGGCAAAGTTGTACGTCGGCAGTCCGTCCGACCGCATCAGGATGAAGTCATCGAGTTCCGCGTTGTCAAAGCAGACCGCGCCATGGATGAGGTCCTCAACGACCGTCATCCCCGCATCCGTCACCCGAAGGCGGAGCGCCCACGGCTTTCCCGCCTCCGCCTGCCGCTCCCAACACCGGCCGTCGTACCGGGGAGAGCGTCCCTCCGCCACCGCCATCTTCCGGCGCTCCTCGAGTTCCTCGGGAGTGCAGGTGCACCGATAGGCCTTGCCACTCTCGAGCAGCCGGTCGGCATACTCTCGGTAGATTGCAAACCGCGCCGCCTGCCGCACGGGACCCTCATCCCAATCAAGCCCGAGCCACCGCAGGCTCTCGACGATCGCCTCGACCGACGCTTCTGTGGAACGGTCCACATCGGTGTCCTCGATCCGTAAGATATAAGTCCCGCCGTGATGGCGGGCGAACAGCCAATTGTACAGAGCCGTTCGCGCCCCGCCCACGTGGAGATACCCGGTGGGGGACGGGGCAAACCGGACCCGAACCCGCTCGCTCATCTGTCCCTCGCTCAGATCCCCGGGAATGGCGCCGTCTGTCCCCCCGGCCGAACTCCGGCAGTGCCCGGGCGAGGACTTCTTATTATCCCCACGCGGAAACGAAGCCGTCAACTTCTTTCCGACTGCTTCATTCGGCAGCCACAAGGCACCCCAGCGATCGTCCCTGGGACGCTGGTCGCCCACGCCTCGGAGACCGAGACTCGGGCGGTAACGCGCGAAGGACAAAGCTCGGTGACGTCCTGTTCGCGGTGTTCCTTCTCGGCTCAGCGGAGTCGGGAATCGGAACCGGACGGGGGACTCGTGCCCCTCTTAGCGCAGCAGTTGGCAGTTCGCACGCGGTCCTCGCCGCTCCAGACGCGGAAAGCCGCCCCCCTTACCGACGCCGAGACTCCGGCTCCGGCGCCGCCCGAAGCAGATCGTGGACCAGATGAAGGAGTCGGTCCAGGCGGAAGGGCTTTTCGAGCAGCCGATCGATCCCCGATGTCTCCTGCTCCGCCTGACTCACGGTTGCGTTCCACCCGGTGCACAGGATGACCTTGACCTCCGGGTACAGCCCGCGGATCTTTCGCGTCACCTCCAGCCCGGTGAGGTCCGGCATACCCAGATCCGTGACCACGACATCGAACGGCTCTGCCCGAAATACCTCGACACCCTCAAACCCGGACCCGACCCCCACCGCCATATGTCCTTCCAACCTCAGGAGATTGGTGACGACCTCACGCAGGTGGGGTTCATCGTCGATGACCAGGATGCGCCCGGTCCGACGCCCCGCCTGGGTGGAGAGGGCTTCCGGGCTTCCGGGAAGCTCGGCGGGGACCGGAAACCCGACGCAAAACCTGCTCCCCTGGCCGGGCTCACTCTCCACCGTGATCGAGCCACCGTGGCGGGCGACGATCCCGTAGGAGGTACTGAGACCCAAACCGGTCCCCTTCACCCCCTTGGTGGTGAAGAAAGGATCAAAGATCTTCTGTCGCACCTCCTCGGTCATTCCGACCCCGCTGTCCTCAAAGATCGCCTCGACCCACGGCCCTTCATCCCGGCCGGGCTCAAAGCGGGTCGAGACGTTCAGGCACCCCCCATTCGGCATGGCGTCGAGCGCATTGAGGATAACGTTCGTAAAGACCTCCCGAAGCTCTGCCGCGTTCCCGGTAATCAGGGGGATCTCGGAGAGCGCCCTGACCACCTCGATTCGGGCCCCCCGGAGCTCCGCCTCGTCCTTCCACCGGGCCTGCGTGAACTGCAGCACCTCGGTGATCACGCAATTGATATCGACAGAGGCCATCGATTCGGGTGCCCCCGTCCGGGCAAAGTCCTGGAGCCGGCGGACCGTGCTCGCCCCATCCAGAGCGGATTGCTGGATGCTGTTCAGCCATCGCTTCAGCTCGTTGTCCTGCGCCTGCCGCAACAAGAGATCTGTCCTGGCCACGATGGCTGCCAGCACGTTGTTGATGTTGTGGGCCACCCCGGCCGCGAGCGTCCCAAGCGCCGCCAGCTTTTCCGAGCGCATCACCTGCTGGTCCCACTGCTTCCGCTCGGTAATGTCGGTGACCAACACGATCGTCCCGAGAAACTCCCCACTGGGTCCCCGCCGCGGCGTGCTGCTCACCAGAGCGGAGAACGTGCTCCCATCTTTTCGGAACATCCGGGTCTCAAAGATGCCGGCCCGGTCGCGTCGGTTGAGCCTGGACAGGTCGCTCGCACGAAATCCCGGGGGGGGCTGAGGCTCCGGCCTCCCCAACCGCCCCGGGCCTTCCCATGGCGCGTAGCCCAGCATTTCATAGATCTGGCGGTTCCCGAATGCCCACCGCCCTTCGGCATCCAACACCAGGATCCCCACATCGGTCGCATCGATCAGGGTGGTGTTCAGGTCCCGGAGCTGCCGAGACTCCTCCTGCTCATCTGGGGAGTCAAGCGCGGGGCGAACCTGTGGACCGGCCGTGGAGTCGAGCTGCCCGATGGTCCGCCCCATGACTTGGCCGAGCATCTGCAGAAACCGGAGGTCACGCGGGGCAAAGTGGCCTCGCCGCCGGCTGTAGAGCGCCAGAAATCCGGTCTCCGTCCCCCCTCTCCCGAGGGGCACGCTGGCGAACGATCGGATTTTTTGCTCGCCCGCCGGCAACGGGCAGTCGGGGGGTAGATCATCGAGGAGAAGCGTCTCGCGGCAGGGATCGAGATCTTCCCGGCCGATCCCCTCCGGGTGGGAAGGGCTCCAGGGAGCAGCCCAACTCCCCCGACCGCGACACAGGGCGGGTACGAAAGCGGCGGTCGTCTCGTCCCAGATCCAGAGAACGCCGGCCTCTGCCTCTAAAAGCCCCACGAGCTGCTCGAGCACAGGGCCGAAGATAGCGTCGAAATCTCGGTTCTCCTGGGGCATTCGGTCAAACGGCATGACACCCTCTCCGCCGCATAGTTAGCGCAGAAACTGCATACGACATGCCAAAAAAGGGGAGCTTCCGCCCCGCCTTGCCCTTGACGGCGACAGATCGGGTTGCGTATAGTCGGGAAGCGCGGAGGATTGCATCACCGGCCTGGGATGATAGAGGTGCCGCCGATGGCCCGGCTGTTCCTCGAGAACCGCACGAAACGGTTTGACGCCGTCATCGCCTCCGGCGAGGGAGGGATCTCCCTCGAGGCCGCCGGTTTTTCTCTCCGACTCCCTCCACTGTCCCATCGTTTCCTGGAAAAATACTTGGGCCAACGCGTGACCTTCGGGATACGCCCCGAGGACATCCGCGAGGCCGCGGCTACCGCTCCCGAGGCCACCCCGGCCAGGGTGGAGGGGGTCGAACCCTTGGGGTCCGAGGTCCCCCTGGATATGAGAGTGGGTGACCACCCGGTCGTAGCCAGGGTCACGCCCCAGACCCGGACCGCGCCGCACCAGCTCGTCCATCTCTCCTTCTCCCCTGAGAGGATGCACTTCTTTGATCCCGACACGGAGGAAGCCCTCGGATGAGCGCCTCCTCCCCCACCGGAGCAGACCTTCACCTGCACTCCTGCTACTCGGATGGAACCTTCACACCACGAGAGGTCGCCGCCGAGGCGGCCCGCCGCCACGTAAGCCCGATCGCTCTCACCGACCACGACACCGTCGCTGGAATTCCGGAGGCCCTCCACGCCGGCGCCGAGATGCAGGTCGAGGTCATCCCGGGCGTGGAACTCTCGGTCCACGACGTCAACGGGGACATCCACATGCTGGGATACTTTATCCGCTGGGAAGACGCGGCGCTGCAGCGGACGCTCGACCGCCTTGAGGAAAGGCGCCGGGATCGGCTCCATAAAATCCTCCGTCGTCTGCATGAACTCGGGGTCCCCCTCTCCGCGGATGAGGTCCTTCGGATCGCCGGGCAGGGCACGGTGGGGAGGCTTCATGTGGCCCGGGCGCTCCTGGCGCGAGGGGCCGTCGGCACCGTGCAGGAGGCCTTCAATCGATTCCTTGCCGCGGGTCGGCCCGCGTATGTCGAACGGACGGGACTGACTGCCCCGCAGGCCATCGCAGCCATCCGGCAAGCGGGCGGGATCGCGGTCCTGGCCCATCCAGGCAAAGGCAATCTAGCCGACCTCCCCCGTCTCATCGACGCAGGCCTCCAGGGAATCGAAGTCTTCCACCCGTCCCATACGACCGAGGAGGTCTTCACCCTCACCCGGGCCGCGACGGAACACGACCTGCTCATCACCGGCGGCTCCGACTGCCACGGCCTCGCGAAGGGAGAGGCCCGCCTGGGCGAGATCCAGCTCCCCCGGGCACACGTGGAGCGCCTGCGACAGGCCATCCCCCGCTAACACCCACCACCTCATACCTCACCGTTCGCGCCAGCCACCGCGCTTCATCCATCCAACTCACCCTGGGCCAGGAAGGCCCGAAGGGCGTGCCGCCAGGAGCGGAGTGGTACACCAAACATCTTGAGCCAGGCGCGATTCTCCAGGACCGAGTACCCGGGGCGAGGTGCCGGGCGACTAAGCTTCTGGGAGGAGATCGCAGTCAGCGTCACTCCCGAAAGGCCCGCGTCGGCAACGATCGCCTGCGCGAATTCGAACCAGGAACAGTGGCCACTATTGGTGAGGTGATACAGGCCAAAGGGGGCCTTTTCGATGAGGCACGCCACCGCCTCCGCCAGGTCGGCAGTCCACGTCGGGCACCCCACCTGGTCATGGACCACCTCGAGCCTCGGATTCGTCTTGGCCCGCGTCAGGAGGGTGCGGACAAAACTCCGTCCCTTGCGCCCATAGAGCCACGCCGTCCGAACGATAAAGCATGCATCGAGGTACCGGCGGATCTGCTCTTCCCCTTCCCACTTGGACCGGCCGTAGACGGAGAGGGGGTTGACCGCATCCTCCTCCCGGTACGGCGTCCCCGTGCGGCCGTCAAAGACATAGTCGGTGCTGAAGTACACGAGCGGTATCCCGAGCTCCCGGCAGGCCCGGGCCACCTGCCCAGTCCCCTCGGAATTTACCCGGAAGGCCCTGGCCGGATCCTGCTCACATCCATCGACGTCGGTGTACGCGGCTGCGTGAATGATCAGGTCCGGTTGGAAGGGCCGGAGGGTCGCCGTCACGGCAGGACCGGTCACATCCAAATCCTTCCGTGAGAGGGGGACCACGCGATGGGTGCGGCCCAGGACCTCGGTGAGATCACTCCCCAAGAGTCCCTCTGCCCCGGTCAGGACCATCTTCACCGTGGCGTCCCGCCCTGGTTGGCTGCGGCGGAGAGGCGCGGACCGTACTGCCGCCGGTAGTACTCCTGATACTCCCCCCGCTGGATGCGGCGCCACCAGGCCTCGTGCTCGACATACCAGCGGATGGTGGCCCGCAGACCATCGGGAAAGGGGTGATTCGGGCCCCAGCCGAGCTCCCGCTGGATCTTTCGGCAGTCCAGGGCGTAGCGCCGATCATGCCCGGGTCGATCGGCCACGAAGGCAATCAGCGATTCGGGTTTCTCGAGCTCCCGGCAGATCATCCGGGCCACCTCGAGGTTCGTATACTCCGCTCCACCCCCAACATTGTACACCTCTCCCACGCGTCCCGACTCCAGGATCTGGAGCAGGGCCCGACAGTGATCCTCCACAAAGAGCCAGTCCCGAACATGGAGGCCGTCGCCGTACAGGGGGAGCGGTCGATCCATCAAGGCACTCGTGATGAATAGGGGGATCAGCTTCTCTGGGAACTGAGAGGGGCCATAGTTGTTGGACGAGCGGACGGTGATGATTGGGAGGCGGTAGGTATGCGCCGAGGCCCGCACGAGCAGGTCCGCTGCCGCCTTGCTCGCGGCGTAGGGACTGTTGGGGCAGAGCGGATTCTCTTCACTGAAGGCCCCCGTGGGGCCTAACGAGCCGTAGACCTCGTCCGTGGAGATCTGCAGAAAGCGTTCCACCCCGCGCTCGCGGACAACGTCGAGCAGCGTCTGGGTCCCCACAACATTGGTCCGGACAAAGCCGGAGGAGTCCTCGAGGCTCCGATCCACATGGGTCTCGGCGGCAAAGTTCACCAGGGCGTCGATGCCCCGGGGCGGACGTAGGAGGGAGTCCATCAGAGATCGATCGCAGATATCGGCCTGGACGAAGCGGAGGCCGGGATGGTCCCGGAGATCGTCGAGGCTTTCCAGGTTTCCGGCGTAGGTCAGCTTGTCCACGTTCAGGATCTGCCACCCGGGACGATGAGCGAGAAGAAACCGGATGAATTGCGATCCGATGAAGCCGGCCCCTCCCGTCACGAGGACGCGCATCTCTCCCCCAATCCGATGACCGGTGACCGACGACGGCTCGACTGAGAGCTTCGAGTGAGCCTCAGCCGAACTCCTCGCCGAAGTCCGGTGACCGGTGGATGATGGCCGAGTTTATGGTTCACAGTATGCTGTTTATGGTTCATGGTTCAGGGTTCAGGGTTCACCGTGTATTGGTGGTTGGTGATTGGTGAAAACCACCAGCCACTGTCTTGTCGTCGATCGTCGGTCCGCGGTCATCGGAATTACCCCATCTTGACCGCCCAGTCATAGGGGATCTCCGGCGTATCGTAGGGGAGCCGATGCTCGTCAGGCGTCTCATAGTTATACAGCTCCGTAGGGCAGTTGAGCATGATCGCCGTCGACGTTCCAATAGCCTTGAACCCGTGCATCACCTGAGGCGGGATCTTCACCAGGAGGAGATTTTCCTCCCCCAGAAAGAACTCATTGATCATGGTGTGGGTCGGTGAGTCTTGCCGGGCGTCCCACAACACCAATTTCACCATCCCCTGAATGCAGACGAAGTGATCCGTCTGCTTCCGGTGCATATGCCACGCCTTGATGACCCCCGGACGCGCCGTGGTGAGATAGAGTTGGCCGAATCGCTCGAAGAGATCCCAGTCGCTCCTGAGGAGTTCGGCCAGGTATCCCCGTTCATCCACGATCCGGCTGAGCGGGCGGCTCACCACCCCGTGTATCAGCTTCATCCCTCCCTCGATGACCGCCGACCGGTTAACAGTTCATAGTTCGTGGTTCATGGTTCATGGTAGAAGTCGGACTAGAAGCCTTTGGACCCTGAACTCTGAACCGTGAACCGTGAACGCCTTTCACGTTGAACACTAGGCGATCCCGACCTGGCTATTGTCCCCCAGCATCAGACGAAGGGTCCCAGGAGAAGACGCGCACCGGCACACGTGCACATTCCTTCCGATGAGGCTCTCCTCCATGCGTCCTTCTAGGTCCACAATCCTGGCCTGCTCCATGATCACGCTGTCGGCCACTTCACTGTTGACGACTTCGCTCTCCGCGGCAATCGAGGTGAAGGGACCGATACGAGCGTTCACGATCCGGGCATGCCTCCCGATGATGACGGGACCGCGAATCGTGCTCCGCACAAGTTCCGCCCCCGCTTCGATCACCACTTTTCCCTCCACCACCGAGTCGGCATCAACCCGCCCCTCCACCCGCGCCTCCAGGGTGCTCAAGATCAGGCGATTCGCCTCCAAGAGATCCTCCAGCCGTCCCGTATCCTTCCACCAGCCGGACACGATATGGGGGACGACGGCATAGCCGCGGTCGATCTGGTACTGGATGGCGTCGGTAATTTCCAGCTCTTTCCGCCAGGAGGGTCGGATGGCCTCGACCGCCTCGAAGATGGTCTGGTCGAAGAGATACACCCCCACCAAGGCATAGTCGCTCTTGGGGATCTTTGGTTTCTCTTCCAAAGAGACCACCCGGTCCCCCTGCAGCCCGGCCACCCCAAAGCGCTGCGGGTCTTTCACCTTGGAGAGGAGGATCTGGGTGTTGGGTCGGACCCGCTGATACTCTTTCACCAAAGACGCGATCCCATCCCGAAGGATGTTGTCTCCTAAGACCATCACGAAGGGACGCGACCCGAGGTACGGTCTGGCGATCTTGACCGCATGGGCGAGCCCGAGCGGGGCCTCCTGCTCGATATACGTCACGTCGAGTCCCCACTCCTCCCCCGTCCCCACCGCCGACCGAATCTCCTGCTGGGTCTCCCCGACCACCATGCCGACCTCGCGGATACCGGCCGCGGCGACCATCTCGAGGACATAAGAGAGGATCGCTTTGTTGGCGATGGGCACCAGTTGTTTGGCGCTGGTATACGTGATGGGCCGCAGGCGTGTCCCCCGGCCACCGCTCAAGACGAGCGCCTTCATTTCCCTTCCCGGGAGGGCATCTCTGCCTCGTCGATCAGCATGACGGGGATCCCATCTCGAACCGGGTACCGACGACCACACGCCTGGCAGATGATCCTCTGGCCCGGCTCATCGAGTCGGACCTCCCCCTTGCAGGCAGGACAGGCCAGAATCTCCAGGAACTCCTTGTCCAACATTTCCTCCTCCTTCCAGCGACAGCAGCCGCCCCCAGAAATCGCGAAAGCCCCTTCCGCGCTCCGGAGACCTATTCCCGCTCCATCTGGCATCCCGCCTCTTCCGCCGACCCGACGAGTTTCTTCCCGGGGACCACCACGAGATCGTCCAGGATCCGGAAGGGGTACTTGCTGGACTTGATCGTCCGTCCCCAGACCGCATCCTTCATGACCTGGTGGTCCTCCCTCCGGATGGTTTTGATCCCTTCCGGGTCGCGGTAGGTGATGCCCTCCAATTTTTCGACGATCTTATCGGTGTCCACAGCGCCGACCTCTTCGATGACCCGCTTCAGCAGCAGAATGGCCGAATAGCTGGACAACGCCACATCGGCCGGGTATTCACCGTAGAGGGCCCGATAGGCCTTCACGAAGACCCGGTTCTCCACCCCATCCGGGGAGAGAAACCAGGAGCGCGCCGAGACCCAGAGTCCTCCCGGCATCTCATTCCCCAGGGGGGCCAGGACGCTTAACGACGCCCCCTCCGGGTTGAGAAAGAACTTGACCCGTTCAAAGAAGCCGACCGACTGGGCCTGCCTGATGAACGTCACGAGGTCCCTCCCCCACAGGGTGGACCAGACGGCATCCGGCTCGGCCTGCATCGCGGCATCAATGGCACCAGAATAATCGGCGGTGAACAGATTGGGCCAGGACGCCCCGACAAACGACGCGTCCGGCTTGACCTTGCGAATGGCTGTCTGAAATGCTTCCCAGGAACCCCGGCCGTACTCGGAGTCCGGCCCGATGCCATACCACCGCTTGGCCGGCTTGTCTTTCATTACCAACGCGGCCGCGCGCGCATCCATCACGGCGTTGTTCACCACCCGGAACGCATAGCGGTGACACGCCGTGCCGGTTAGCTGAGCGACGGGGGCGTGTGTAAAGAGAATGATCTTCCGATGCTTCTTTGCCTCCGCGCTCACCGCCAAGGCAACCCGTGACGAATCCACCCCGACCAGAAAGTCGACCTGATCCTCCAGGATGTACCGCCGGGCCTCTTGGACCCCGATCATGGCGATGCCCTCGTGGGCCACCAACACCTCAAGCTTTCGCCCCAGGATCCCCCCCCGCTCGTTGATCTCCTTCTCGGCCATCCTCGCCCCCTGGGAGCCGTGCCGGCCGTATTCCGCTTCCGGACCGATGAGCTGAAACAGAGCCCCGATCTTGATGGGGCGGCTCTCCTTTGCCCAACCGAAGCCGGGAAGAAGGACCCCTGCCCCCAACAAGGTTGCAACCACCAGACGGAGGAACCCTTGCCGCTTCACCACCACCTCCCGAAAGATTGGATCCCACCCACCGGACGAAAGTCCGCCCCATAAAAGGGCGAAAGACCGGACCTTGTCAAGCCTTTTCGCCCTCCGATCGAGCAGCAAGACCCTCATGGAGGGGGCTGAGAGCCATGATGACGGCGTCTTCCACCGGACCGGTATAGTAGCGCCGTCTCCTCCCCACCACGGTGAAACCGAAGCATCGGTACAGGGCCTGGGCCGTCAGATTCGACGCCCGAACCTCCAGCGAGGCGGTCGCAGCCCCATGGCGAAACGCCTGAGCGAGGGCAGAGCGGAGGAGTCTCCTCCCCACCCCCTGCCGTCGTATGCGCGGGTCCACCGCGATATTGCTGATGTGAAATTCACCTGCCACAATCGATCCGCAGAGGTATCCCACGAGCACCCCCCCCTCCACCCGCGCCACCAGGGCCAGAGTAACGCCGGGGATCAGCTCTGCCTGGAACATCTCGCGCGTCCAGGGCTGGGTAAAGGAGGCCGCCTCGATGCGCAGGACCGCCTCGAGGTCCTCCGGTCGCATCACCTCAATCCTGTAAGGCCCCCCTGTCACCCTCAGCACCCTTCCGTCGGTTGAGCTCCGCTTCGGAGGGGCGGATATATCGAGGGGTCAATTCCTCGACCGGGTCCCTCTCTCCCCCGAGCAGCCGCCGGCGCCCCAGATCCGCCACGGCCGCCGGCGACGCCACGCGGAAGCCGGGGGGCGGGATGGCCAGTCCCCCGAGCATCTCCCGGAACAACGCGCCGTACACGCGCCACCCCTCACCGATGAAGACCGTGGGCCGGGTAATACGCCGTACCAGATCCTCGGGCGCCAGGGCCCGCTCCTCCATCAGGCAGACCAGCTCGACGCCCCGGTATTCGAACAGAGCGCTATAGAGCTCCTTTTTCCGCGCGTCCAAGACGGGGCAGACGGGATAGGCGCAATAGGGAAGGCTCCAGGCCAAGGCCCGAAGCGTGGGAACGCCGACCACCGGTTTCCCCGTGGCGAGCGCCAGCCCCTTCACCGTGCTGAGACCGATCCGGAGGCCGGTGAAGGAGCCCGGCCCGATGGAGACCGCCAGCCCTTCCACCGCGGCGATCGTCACCCGAGCATCCTGAAGGACCCGGTCGACCGCGGGCATGAGACGCTCGGCATACGTCGCTTCCACGTTCAGCACGTACTCGGCGATGACCCCCTCGCCCCCCACGAGGGCCACCCCCCCTTGCGGACCGGCGCTCTCGATCCCCAAGACGATCACTGCTCTTCCCTGCCCCGGGGCACAGACGCCAAAGCCCGATCAAGCTCCGCCGACGAGGGCGGATCCTCGTCCATCTCTCCCTTGAGGTACCGATCGTAGGCGCTGAGATCGAAGTGCCCGTGGCCGGATAAATTACACAGCAGGGTTCGCTCCTCGCCTCCTTCCCGGCATCGGATGGCCTCGTCCATGACGGCCCGGACCGCATGGGCGGCCTCAGGGGCGGGGAGAATCCCTTCGGTCCGGGCAAAGGAAACCGCCGCCTCAAAGACGGGCCGCTGGGGATAGGCGACCGCTTCGATGAGGCCCTGATCATAGAGCGCGCTGATCAGCGGGGCCATCCCGTGATATCGGAGTCCGCCGGCGTGGATAGCCGGGGGAACGAAGCCATGCCCGAGGCTGTGCATCTTGAGCAGGGGGGTGAGGCATGCCGTATCTCCGAAGTCGTAGGTGTACCGCCCACGGGTCAATGTCGGGCAGGCGGTCGGCTCCACCGCCACGAACCGGATGGAGCGGCCATCCAGCTTCTCTTTCAGAAAGGGAAAGGCGAGTCCGGCAAAATTGCTCCCGCCACCGCAGCAGCCAAAGATTACATCGGGAAAGGCGTCGCAGAGCTCCATCTGCTTGATCGCCTCGAGCCCGATCACCGTCTGATGGAGCAGCACATGGTTCAAGACACTCCCCAGCGCGTACTTGGTATCCTCATGCTTCCTGGCCTCTTCGACCGCCTCGCTGATCGCGATCCCGAGGCTCCCGGGGGTGTTCGGATCCTGGGCCAGCGCCTGCCGACCAGCTGCCGTCTTGCGACTCGGGCTCGGACACACCGTCGCCCCCCAGACCTCCATCATCGATCGACGGTAGGGTTTTTGATCGTAACTCACCCGGACCATGTAGACGGCACACTCGAGGCCCAAGAGGGAGCAGGCAAAGGCGAGCGCGCTTCCCCACTGTCCGGCCCCCGTTTCGGTGGTCAGTCGCCGCACCTTCTCCTCTCGGTTGAAATACGCCTGGGCGACGGCGGTATTGGGCTTGTGGCTTCCCGCAGGAGAGACGCCTTCATATTTATAGAAGATCCTGGCGGGGGTCTCGAGGGCCTCCTCGAGACG
>JBHIAH010000073.1:0-13572 GCA_046758505.1 Methylomirabilales bacterium (SeqCode)
CTCGTCAAGGATACCCCCGTCAATCCCCTGAAGTACATCCTCGATGAAGAGCGGCACCGGAAGTTTTAGATAGCGGCGGGCGGCGGTTTGGCATTGCGGTCCCAGGACGGGCTGCGGCTGTTGACTCTTGTCCCCTGAGGAGTGCCACGGAAGAATTAAGGGGGGAGGAGTCATTCGTTGGTGGCGGCGTCCCAGGGAACATACTCCATCCCGTGGGCGTCGGCTACGGCCGGGTGGGTGACGTGTCCGTGGACGATGTTCAGTCCCTTGGCGATCTCCGGGTTTGCCTGGGCCGCCCCCTTCCACCCCTGGTCCGCGATGTCGACAACATAGGGGAGGGTGACGTTGGTGAGGGCAAACGTGGCGGTCCGACCGAAGGCCCCGGGCATATTGGCGACGCAGTAGTGGAGGATGCCGTCGACGCGGTAGACCGGGTCGCTGTGGGTGGTGGGATGGGTGGTCTCGACGCATCCCCCCTGATCTACCGAGACGTCCACGATGACCGAGCCGGGTTTCATGAGCTTCAGCATCTCGCGGGTGACGAGCCGGGGCGCCTTGGCCCCGGGGATGAGGACGGCCCCCACGAGGACATCGGCTCGCCTGACGCACTCCTCCACGCTCATGCGGTTGGACATCAGGGTCGTCACGTTGGGCGGAAGGAGCTCTTCCAGGGACCGCATCCGCGCGGTATCCACGTCCAGGAGGTAGACCCAGGCCCCCATGCCTGCCGCCATCCTGGCGGCGTTATACCCGACAATTCCGCCGCCGAGGATGGTCACGGTGGCGGGGGGGACGCCGGTCACGCCGCTCAGCAGCACACCGCGCCCCCCCTGGCGGCTGGACAGGTAGTAGGCGGCGACGGGGAGGGCCATCCGGCCGGCAATCTCGCTCATCGGCTCGAGCAGCGGTTTCCGACCATCGGCGGTTTCGACGGTCTCATACGCGATGGCGACCACTTGGCGCTCCACGAGGGCCTGTGTCAGTTCGGGGGAGGGGGCGAGGTGGAGGTAGGCAAAGAGAATCTGGCCGGCCTTGAGGTGGGCGTACTCGCTCGGCTGCGGTTCCTTCACCTTGCAGATCATCTCGGCCCTGGCATACACGTCAGCCGCATTGGCAACCAGGTGTGCACCCGCCTTGGCGTACTGCTCATCCCCCGTCCCGGCGCCCCTTCCTGCGCCCTGCTCGATGAGCACCTGGTGTCCCTTCGCGGTGAGGATGTGGACACCGGGGGGCATCATTGCCACCCGGTGTTCCTCGTCTTTGATCTCCCTGGGTACGCCGATAACCATCGGATTTGGTCACGCAATGTTCATGGTTCATGGAAAAGAACGATGTGCTGCTCTGAACTCTCAGCCCTGTACCCTGTACTCGGTCCGCACCCGACGCCGACCAACCTTGAACTTTGAACCTTGAACCCTCCACGTTGAGCCTGAACCCTGACCCCTCACCTTTCAATTCCTGAACCCTGTCTTGTACCCTCTCAACCCTCAACTCTGGACTCTCAGCGTGCCTCACACGCCCCAATCCCGCGGATAGCGAAAGTCGCGATCGATGGTGCGGGCCGAAATCTTGGCGACGACCGGTGGCCGCCGTTTGTACTGCGACGATTGGACCTTGCGAATGACCGCCTGGACAAACTGGGCCTCGAAGCCGAGCGCGATCAGGGCGGGGAGTTCGTATCGGCGGTCCACCATGTAATACAGCAGGCGGTCCACCGCCTCGTACGTAAAGCCCAGCTCCTCCTCATCGGTCTGTCCCGCCCACAGGTCCGCGCTCGGCTTTTTCCCGACGATCTCCGCGGGGACGTCGAGATGCACGGCGAGGCGTTGGACCTGGGTTTTGAAGAGGTCCCCGATGGGATTGAGGGCCGACGCCATGTCCCCGTACAGGGTCCCGTAACCCAGGAGGAGTTCCGTCTTGTTGCTCGTGCCCAAGACCAGGGCGCCCAGGCGGGCGGAGTGGTCGTACAGGACCGTCATCCGTTCCCGGGCCATCTTGTTTCCCCGTCGCACGTGATCGGCATCCGGGAACGCGGCGAAATAGGCGTCGATCTGGGGGGTGATGTCTACCTGGAAGAAATTGATTCCGAGCCGCGCGCCGATGAGCTGGGCGTCGCTCACGCTTTCGGGACTCGAGGCATGATACGGCATGCTCACGCCCCACACGTTGGCGGGGCCCATCGCCGCGGCGGCGAGGGTGACGGAGAGAGAGGAGTCCACGCCCCCCGAGAGTCCGACGATGACGCGGTGAAAGCCGGCCCGTCGCACTTCGCTCTCAATAAAGCCGGTCAGGATCTGGGCGCAGAGATTCCAGTCCAAGGCGAGTTCGGGGGTGATGGCGGTGGCGTTCATGGGATCCCTGCAGCACGAGCCTGGAGGATTCGCTCGAGCTGGCGGGTGATCCGCTTGAGCTCGCGGAGGGTGAGGTCGACCCGCTCGTCTCGGAGCAGGGGATTGGCGATGCGTTCCCGCCGGACCTCGCTCCGATCGATGGTGGCTCGCAGGAGCACTTCCTCGAGCTGAGGGGCCTTGACCAGGGCCTCCCCCGTGGGGGCGATGACCTCGGACCCCCCCCAGAAGCAGGTGCCATCCTCGTATCCGACCCGGTTGCAGAAGCAGAGAAAGCAGGTAAAGAGCTGGGCGTAGGCACGGTTCAGGTGCTCCCAGGCCGCCGCGTTGCTAAAGGTTCCCTCTGGCCGGAGCCCCCGGCCGGGGCTCGCGGATATGCAGAGAATGACCTGGGCACCGTCCAGGGCAGCGAGGTAGGCGGTGGCCGGGTGCCACAGGTCCTCGCAGATGGTGAGGGCCATCCGGCCAAATCGGGTCTCGAAGGCCCGCAACCGGTCCCCCTGGGCGAAATACCGCTGTTCGTCAAAGAGACCATAGGTAGGAAGGTAGAGCTTCCGGTGCAGGTGGCAGAGCTTCCCATCCTCGAAGTACATCGCGGCGTTGAAGAAACGGTGATCGGAAGACTCCTCTACGAGGCCGAGCACGATGGCCATCCGTCGGCTCGCCCGCTTCACAAGATCGAGCCGGGGATCCCGGGGGGTGAGGGCGACTGAGGGGACCATGTCCTTGAGAAAGTAGCCGGTCAGGGAGAGTTCCGGGAAGAGGAGAAGGTCCACCCCCTGTTGCTCTGCCTCATGGAGGATCTTGTCGTGGAGGGCAAGGTTTCTCTCCAGGTCCCCGAGGACCGTTGAGAGCTGAGCGATGCCGACAGTGAACTTCTCCATCGACGCTATCCTCCCGTTCCTTGACAGGCTGCCGGGGATCTAGTAAGGTTCCTTCGCACCGCACCTGAACCGGAGGCAGTCATGGAAGAGATCCTCATGCGCATCCGACTGGCCCTGACCCTGGCTGTTCGGGATCAGGAGGTCGCCGTTCGGATCGAGGCGGCCCGTGCCCTAGAGCGGATCGAAGGGGCATCCGCCCTGGAGCATCTCGCGGTGACCGTGGACTCCCCCGACACGGCCGGTGCCCTCCGGGCCCTGTATGCCGTGGCGGACATCGGCGGGGAGAAGGCCTTTTCGATCTTGCTCAACGCGCTCAAGAGTCCTCAGGCTGAGGTCCGGGCGGCGGCGGTCAAACTGATCGCACGGACCCGGGACCCGAGTGCTTTGGACCATCTCATCGAGGGCCTGGAGGATCCGAACCCTGATGTCAAGATCCTCATCGTGGAGGCCTTGGGCGATCTCCGGGAGCCGAAACTTCTGGAGGTCCTCCTCCCCCAGCTTGAGCAGGCATCCGGTCCGCTCCGGGAAGCGGTGATCACCGCCCTCGGGAAGCTGGGGGATCTCCGGGCGGTCCATGCGCTCCTCCCGCTGTTGACGGACGACGCGCCGACCGTGCGGGAGCGGGTCGCGGAGGCCCTGGGTCGTTTGGGGGTCCGCGCGGCAGAGGAGAGGCAGCTCAAGGGGATCAGCCCTCCGGTGTAGGACTCTTCTCCTGTACTAGGCGTGCGACATCCATCTCCCGGATCGCCGGATCACACGCGATCACAATGGACCGGGCATAGTCCTCCGCCTGTGGATCCCACTCCATGAGGCTGACCTCTGCCCCATCCACGACGTTTCCTTCCCGATCCCGGACAATCCGGACCCACGGCCGCGCGGTGTCCTCGGTCTCTGGACGGGTGACGACGCCGATCTCTTCCGTCGTCAGCCGGACCACCGTCCCCGGGGGATAGATGCCGAGCATCTCGATGAAGGGTTCGAGCACCTGGGGGTCGAAGGCGGTGCTGGCCAGCTTCTTCATCCGCGAGATCGCCTGGCTGGGGTCGGCGGGGCCCTGGTAGGGACGGACCGTGGTCATGGCGTCGTAGGTATCGGCGACGTGGACGAGCATGCTGTAGGCATGGGGCTGCTCCTCGGGTTCGAGGGGGGGGTACCCCCGTCGGTCGTAATCGACGTGGTGTTCCCGCGTCACCCGGAGGGCGATCTCGGACTGGACCCCCATCTCCTTGAGGATCCGCACCCCCTCCACCGGGTGCTGCTTGATGATCGCCCACTCCTCATCGGTCAGCTTTCGGGGCGCACGGATGATCGATTCGGGGATGTGGATCTTCCCCACGTCGTGGAGCAGCGCGCCGAGCCCCAGCTCCCGAAGGGCCGCCTCGTCGAGCCCCAGGCTCTCCCCCAGGGCCATGGTGAGGATCCCCACGTTCACCGAGTGGTTGAAGAGATACTCGTCGTAGCTCTTGATCATGGTGAGCGCCATGAGGGAGTGTTTGCCCTTCAGGATCCCCCCCACCATGTCCTCGACCGTCCGCTGGACGTCGCCCAAGGAGGGGACCTTGCCGAGCCGTGCCTCCTGGAACACCTTCCGAATGGTCTGGAGGGCGCGGCTGTAGATGGCCCCGGCCCCGACGCGCTCATCCACCGCCTCGGCCTGGGGCTCTTCCTTCGGTTCCTCCCGCGCGAGCTGGACGAGGTGGATGTGGGAGACCTGCCGTGTGGCGAGCTCCTGCGCGAAGTCAACGTTCGCCGCGTCCAACCCGAGGAGCTCCACGAAATGTCGGAGGTCCTCCTGGGTGCAGCCCTTCTCGAAAGTGATCCCCTGGATCTCCCCATTCTGGAGCCGCGTCACGAGGTTCCGGGCGAGGTCAGCCTTCGACGTGAACGGCACCGCGTCGAGAATCAGCGTGTCGTGCACGAGCCCCAACGTGATCCGCTCTCGGTCGCCGAGCAGCTTCTCGAGGGCGTCCCTGAGGTTCTTGAAAGCGCGCGCGGCGGCGGGGTGGGTGGGAGAGTAGAGGCCGAGATTCTTCCAGGCGGCATTGAGGCTCTGGAGGAAATGCTCGGCGTCTCTGGGCTCCACGCTCATCAGGCCTCCTCTGTCTCCTCGGAGCGGTGGGCGCCCTTCAGGGCGGTCTCGCAGGCCCGTCTCAGGGCTGGAGGTGCTGATCGAGCCGCCGCCCGTAGCGCTTCCGTGGCTTCTGATCCCCCGAGTGCTCCGAGGGCGTACGCGGCGGCGATCCGAAGCTGCTCCGTCCGGCGACGCAACAGCCATCGCTTCCGATGCAACAGAAAGAGAAGAGTCGGCAGTGCCTCGGCGTCCCCGATAGCACCCAGCGCGGCGATTGCCATCTTTTGTTCCTCGAGTTCCCGGGCCCCCGGGGGTTCCTGCGCGATCCGCCGAAGGGGGGAAACGGCTGCCCTGACCTTCAGTCCTCCGAGGGTAGCCATGGCCGCCTCCCGCACCGACGGCTCGGAATCCTCTAACACGAGGAGGAGCGATTCGCCGGTAAGCTCCCCGCCCATCTGCCCAAGGAGCCGGACGCTCTCCCGGCGGATCCGGGCATCGGAATGCCGCAGCAGCCCCGTAAGGATCTCTGTGACCTCCGTCGCCTCGAGCCTCTGGAGCAGCGGGAATAGGCGTCTTGCCCTTTCCCAGGCCGGGGCCTTGAGTGCCGACCTGATCGCAGGGCGGGCGGCGTCCCCCATCTGGATCAAAAGGTCCGCCATTCTGTGCCGGGCTGCTATCTCCCGCTCTCTGACGAGTTGGTGCACCAGTGGTCCGGCCAACTCCGCCTTCAGCGTAAGCAAGAGATGGACCAAATCATCCTCGGGGATAGCCCCCCCTCGGCAGAACCCCTCGACCAAGGGCTGAGGGCCTGTCTCGTCCAACAGGGAGCGCAGGGTCCAGCGCGCGTACCGTGTGACCGTCTCTGCCTTGGCGCTGCTGGGGTCGAGCTCTCGGGCCAGGGCTGCCATGATCCGGAGGCATGGTTCGTCTTCGCCTCGGGCCAATGCCTCGCGTCCCATGCGGGACAATTCCTCGGTGAGATACTCGTACCGGGCGGGGCGATCCGTCTGTTGGAGCTCGAGGATGAGGGCCTCCAGGTCGGGCCGCGCTTCCTCTGCCTGTGCTTCCCCCGCTTCCCCGCCTGCCTCCTCTGTTCCGGCTTTCTCATCCGGCCCCCCGGTCAGTCCGCCTGCTTCCCCCTCTCCGGCATTCTCGGTACCGTGCGGTTCACCTCCTGGCATGGGAGCGGCCTGCGGGGCCGCTTGCTCTGCCGGCGTCGGCGGAGCGGGCTGTGCTGTCGGGTCCCCCGGAGGTCCCTCTTGGTGGGTTGTGGCTTCAGCCCCGCGAGGGGAAGCCATACCGACGAATTTCATCTCGAGATCCTCGACTTCGACCCCCCTCGCCCCCCGTTCCTGAAGGAAGGCCGACCCTCCCCCCTGCCGGGACAGCTCCGCAGGCTCCATGATCAGCAGCTCCGTCAGGTGTTGAAGATCCTCGAGGCGAACCCCGGAGAGGAAACGGAGTGCGTAGATCCTGCGGATGGTGAGTTCCAGGTCGAACCCCTGAAGCAGGGGATGATTCCGGCCCACCGGCACGTCGGCACAGCAGAAACCTTCACGGCTGATCTGGAGGGAGAGGGGGGCCTGCTGGGCGAGGAGTTCCGTGATCTGTTTGTGGCTGCGCTCCAGGGCCTGCACCCTGGCCGGATGGTTGGCCCCGTAGGCCAGGAAAATTTTGATGGCCTTCTTGATGCCGACGAGAACCTCGGCCAGCTCGCGTTGGAAACCCGCATCCGCGTGCGTATCTCTGCTTGCGTCCTTGCCCATCATCCGGCCTTTCGGCTGCATGTCGCTGCCACCGGCACGGTGTTGGCGGCTCGTGCGCAAACTATAGCAAAACGCGGACCAATGTCAATTGAGGAGCGCGCCGCAGGCCGATTTATAACGTATCGACGGGGTCCACGTCGATCTCGAGCGCGGTCGATCCGCCGCGGGCACGCGGGAAGTCTGCCAGTGCCCTTGCCACCTGCTGGCGGAGGGGAGCATCCGGCGCTCCCTTGACGAACAGGTGCCAGCGGAATCGGCCACGGAGGCGGGAGAGCGGGGCGGGGGCGGGGCCATCGATCTCAAGGGCGATCGGATTCTGGCGGAGGAGTTGGCCCAGCTCCTCGGCCGCCGCCGCCGCCGCCGCATCCTCCGGGCTCGAGACGAGGAGGCGGATGAGGCGGGTGAAGGGGGGAAGGTTCCGCTCGTGGCGCCGCTCGAGCTCCTGCTTGGTGAACGAGAGAAAATCTTGGTCCAGGGCCGCCTGAATGCAGTAATGATCGGGATTGTACGTTTGGATCACCGCCTCCCCGCGGAGCGGACCCCTCCCGGAGCGGCCCGCCATCTGCGTGAGCAGTGCAAAAGTGCGCTCGCCCGCGCGGAAGTCGGGAAGGTTGAGGCCGGTATCCGCCGAGAGCACCCCCACCAGGGTGACGTTCGGGTAGTCGTGTCCCTTGGCGATCATCTGGGTGCCCACGAGGATGTCCAGATCCCCGCGTTCCAGTCGCTGCAAGAGAAGGTGATGCCCCTGCCGCCCGGCCGTCGTGTCCCGATCCATCCGCGCGATCCGGGCGTGGGGGAAGAGGGTCCTGAGTTCTCGTTCCACCTGCTCGGTCCCCATCCCGAGCTGCCGGAGGTTCGGGCCAGCGCAGCCGGGGCAGCGATCCGGAGGCCGCCGCTGGTGGGTGCAGTAGTGGCAGCGCAGGACTCCAGCGGCGCGGTGCAGCGTGAGGCCGACGTTACAGGAGGGGCACCGGAGGAGAAGGCCGCAATCGCGGCAGAGGATCGAGGTGGCATAGCCGCGCCGATTCAAGAGGAGCAGGACCTGCTCTCGGCGGCCGAGGCGTTCGCGGATCCGGGCCTCCAGGATTCGGGAGAAGATGAGACGCTGTCGTGAGGTCTTCGGTTCCTGGCGGAGGTCGACGACCGTGACCGTGGGGAGTACGCCTTCGCCGATGCGCTCGGGAAGGGAGAGCAACCGGTACGGGCCAACTTGGGTCCGGTGAAAGCTTTCGAGCGAAGGGGTGGCCGAGCCCAACAGGACCGGGCAAGACCACATCTGTCCCCGGAGCAGCGCCACATCCCTGCCGTGGTACCGGGGCGTGTCCTCCTGTTTATAGGCCTGGTCGTGTTCCTCGTCCACCACCACCATGCCGAGATGCAACAGGGGGGCAAAGACGGCGGATCGAACGCCCACCACGATATCGGCTTTCCCTTCCCGGATGCGAAGCCACTGGTCGAGTCGCTCGCCCGGCGTCAGCGCGCTGTGGAGCACGGCGACCCGGTCCCCGAAACGGGCCCGGAACCGTTCCGCCACCCGAGGGGTGAGGGCAATCTCCGGGACGAGGACCAATGCCTGCCTTCCCTGCGTGACGACCCTCGCAATCGCTTGCAGGTAGATCTCTGTCTTGCCGCTGCCAGTCACCCCGAAGAGGAGAAACGGGATATAGCGGCCCGAGGTGGCCGCAGCGTCGATCTGGTCCAGGGCCTCCCGCTGGCGCCTGGAGAGGGGATGGGGGGTGGTCGGGCTGACCGGAATGTCCCGGAAGGGGTCGTGGCGGGTCGGCGTGAGGAGAGGTTCGATCAACCCCT
Organism: Methylomirabilales bacterium (SeqCode); assembly: GCA_046758505.1. Taxonomy (GTDB): domain Bacteria; phylum Methylomirabilota; class Methylomirabilia; order Methylomirabilales; family CSP1-5; genus CSP1-5. The sequence goes on from JBHIAH010000073.1 coordinate 8,879, forward strand.
TCTGCACGAGGGCAGAGAGGGCCGACGGGGATTGCGTGACGGTCCGCGCCTCTTGCGCTGCCATGGTCCCCCCCACCCGGAGGAGATGGGTGAGGAGGTCTGCCTGGCGGGGGGCGCGATGTTTGAGAGCAGCGATGGCCGCCTCGATCTCCTGCTGAGAACGGAGGAGACGGAAGGATCGCTCCTGTGGGGTCCGGACTCGAGGCGGGGTGAGGACGGTCTCGATGGAGAGAAGCCCCTTGGCGTGGAGCCGGTGGAGGACGGAGGGGGTGATCTTCCCGAGGTGTCGGGTGAGGCGACGGGTAGGGATGGGGGAATCGAGGGGGAGGAGGCGGAGGAGGGCCTGCTCCCGGGTTGGGAGGTCCTGGCGCGCCTCCGTCGCGGCCTGGCGCCCCTCTGGGGTGAGACGCACCAGGCGGCGGGTCGAGGCGTCTATGCCTGGCGGGAGGGCCGCCTTAATCACCTCTCCCCAGGGTGCGCCGTAGTCGTCAGCGACCCGGCGGGTGAGTTCGAGGAGCCGGTGATCGAGGAGGGGTTCAGGATCCAGCACATCCTGAATCTCCCTCAGCCCTTGGATGTCGGCCCGCTCCGGGAAACCCACGAGGTATCCGGATAGGACACGCGTCCCCAGGGGGACGATGACGCGCTTACCTGCCGCCGCCGTCTCCTGGAGATGGGCCGGGACGGCATAGGTCAGGGTCTTGTCCATGGCGAGGGGCAGGGCCACTTCGGCATAGCGTGGGAGATCTGCTGGAGCCATGCTTGTCTTCCTCTCGGCTGGCACAGGGGATGCTGCGAGGACTATATACGGGCGCGGAACCGGTGTAAAGGGGAGGGTAAACCGGTTGAGGCTTGTCGCCGGATCTCTCGGTAAGGTACAATGTGAGGGTTGTCCGATCTCTCTCACGATCCCATTGTCCTGGCGAAGGAGGAGAAGCATGGCCATGAAGGAATTTGCGGGGATGTATTATGTGGAGGACGCGCTCGACGAGAAGACCCGGCAGCTCGTGGCGCTGGCGGCGATGCTTGCGGCTGGCTGTCACACGTGAGCGCCGGTCCGCTTCGCGGCCGCGAAGCAAGCCGGCGCCACCCAGGAAGAAGTGTTCGAAGCGCTCTATCTGGCGATGCGGGCCTCGGCCCGGGCGACCTGGTCCACGATCAAGACCAGTATTGAAGGAATCGAGGATCAGGTCCGGGCCATGAAGGAGGCCTACGAGCGGGAGGTCGCCGGGGCGAAGCGCTGAGGGGACAGAGCACCTCCGGGACTGACCGAGAGGTCTGGGGCCGCCAATGGTCGGGCGGCCCCTTCTCCTTCGGGAGGGGACATGGGCCGCGGACGCGCGTTCCTCCTCGACTTTGACCATACCCTCTTCGACACCGATCAATTCTTCTGGGTGGACGTCCGCGCCGCCTGCGCGCGATGCGCCATCGATCCCGCGCTCTGGGAGGCAAGCTATGCGCGGGTGTGGCCGACGGGGTACTCGCTCGAGAAGCACGTAGGAGATCTGGGTCGCGCGGGCCAGGTGGAGGCGTCGGTCCTGGCGGCCCTCCAGCGGGTGCTTCGCGAGCACTTTGCCGACCTCCGCCCGTACTGCTACCGCGACGTGGAGCCCTTTCTGAAGCGTCTCCAGGCGGAATCGATCCCCTGCTTTCTCCTCTCCTTTGGGGATGTGGCCTGGCAGGCATACAAGGTCGGCGGGGCGCGGATGGCCGACTTCTTTCAGGAGATCTTCACCACGCGCCGGGAGCACGCCAAGGCCGAGGTGGTCGAGGGGCTCGTCGCACGGTTCCCTCGGTTGACCGTAGTGGATAACGACCCTCGGGAGCTCGATCTGATCAAGGCGCGGTGCCCGCAGGTGGAGACGTTCTGGATCACCCGGGTCCCGCCCGAGGCGCTCCAGTCTTCCGATCCGGAGATCCGGGAACGATTCCGGGAGGCGCGTGGGTATGCTACCCTTACAGCCGCGTTACACCATCGTCGCTGTCGGAGCCTGGATGAGGTGCCCCTGTGAGCCACACCGTCGTCGCCACGGCCCCGACCCGCATCGACTTTGCCGGGGGGACCCTCGATATTCCTCCCCTGTATCACTTGCATGAGCCGGCGCTCACCATCAATGTTGCGATCAGCTTGTGTGCCACCGTCACGGTACGCGAGGGCAGGGGGAGAGGGATTCACCTGATCGCCCGGGACCAGGACAGGCGGGTCTCGTGGGCGTCACCACGCCACATCGATTGGCGGCAGGACCGTTTTCTCGAGCTGATGGCCCGCCTCCTTCGTTCTTTCGCGCCTCGATCGGCCATCGAGGTGATCACCGACTGCCAGGCTCCCGCGGGGGCGGGGACCGGCGGCTCCTCGTCCCTGGCGATCGCGGCGACGGCCGCGTTGGCCCGGCTCTGCCAGGGCCGGATGACGCGGGTTGAGCTGATCGAATATGCCAGGGCCATTGAGACCCAGACGATCCGCGTTCCGACGGGATACCAGGATTACTACGCGGCGGTTTACGGGGGAGCCAGCGTGCTCGAGTTCGGTCGGACCGGCATCGTCCGCCGGCCGGTGGCCGCGGGGAAATTTCTGGAAGAGCTGGAACGGCACCTCCTCCTGGCGTATACCGGGAAGCCCCGGTTCTCCGGCGCCAACAACTGGCGGCTCTTCAAAGCCCACATGAACGGTGATCGCAAAGTGTTCCGCTTCTTCGAGCGGCTCACATCGAACGCGGGTGCGATGCAGGAAGCCTTCGTCGCCCGAGACCTCCGTGCGGTCGCCGAGGCGCTGAACGAGGACTGGGCAATCCGGAGGGCGATGTTGCCCAGGATGAGCACGCCCCGCATCGATTCTCTCGTGCGGCGTTCCCGGCGTGCCGGGGCCTCGGGGGCCCGGGTCTGCGGGGCGGGGGGTGGAGGATGTATCGCTTTTCTCGTCGATCCCGCCTCCCGTCCCCGCCTGAAGAAATTGCTGGCCGCGTACCGGGCCCGCGTCCTCCCCTGCCGTGTTCATCGCCGGGGGCTTACGGTCCGGGAGACGTGGAGCTAGCAACGGAGAGATATATATGCGACTTGCCACGGTCAGCTGGGATCGCCGGGTGGTGCTTGGTGCCGTCCTGGGGGACGCTGTTCTTCACGTGCCGGCCTGTGCGGCGGCGCTGAAGCGGTCCGGCCGGTGGAAGGGACACGCGCCTCTTCATATGCTAGAGGTGGTCGCCGGGGGCTCTTCTGCCCTGCGGGGCGTGCGGGCGCTCTGCCGGGAGGGAGCCCGCCGTCTCGCGAGCGGGACGTGGCGGGCGAGTGCCCGCAGTCCGCTGCTGCGGCCGATCGATCATATCCGGTTCCTGGCGCCGATTCCCCGGCCGGGCAAGAACGTCTTCTGCATCGGCCGGAATTATGCGGAACATGCCAAGGAAAGACAGGCGGGAGTCCCCACCATCCCGGTCTTCTTCACCAAGCCTCCCACGAGCGTGATCGGCCATGAGTCGCCGGTGAGCTATCACCGGGTGACCCAGCAGCTCGACTACGAGGTGGAACTAGCAGTGGTTATCGGAAGGAAGGGGGTGGATATCCCGCGAGCGAAGGCATACGACTACGTCTTCGGATACACGATCTTGATCGACGTGACCGCCCGGGACCTCCAGAAGAGGCACATGCAATGGTTCAAGGGGAAGAGCCTCGACAGCTTCTGCCCGATGGGACCCTGGATCATTTTCAAGTCGGCGCTCGCCGATCCTCACAATCTGCGCATCGCCCTCCGGGTCAACGGCGAGACTCGCCAGGCGGCCAGTACTGCCGACATGGTCTTCACAATTCCGGATCTCATCGCGGTGCTCTCTGCTGGGATGACGCTGGAACCGGGAGACATCCTGGCCACCGGCACCCCTTCTGGAGTCGCCGCCGGCTTCGATCCCCCCCGGTGGCTTCACGTCGGGGATGTGATCGAAGCGGAAATCGAGGGAATTGGCGTGCTCCGAAACCGGATCGTCGCCCCGCGATCCTGAAGCGCGGATTTTTGAAAAATTAGTTCTCCGAAAACCCCTAGTCAAGCGGAAGGAGGAGGCCAATGGGAGTGAATATAAATGCGAAAGCGAACGGTCCCTATCGTGTTGAGGTGGCCGATGGGGAGATCAAGCTGCTGGATGCAGACGGGAAGGAGTTCGATCTCAAGGGGAAGACGGCGTTCTCGCTGTGCCGCTGCGGGCACTCCCAGAACAAACCGTTTTGCGATGGAAGCCATGCGCGTGTCGGCTTCCAAGCTGACGACTCGGCGCCCAGGGTCAGCGGTTAGTCCTTACCCCACTGACGAAGCAGCGGGCAGCGGGGGTCAGCGAAGGAGCGGGGGAAGGAGCGGGGGTCAGACATTGATAATTTTATATTTGTCTTGGGTCCGCCGCAGGGCATCGGCAAGCCGCCGGATGAGTGCCCGGAGACTAAAATCCCCGGCCTGTCAGTTCTGGGGCGGTCGGATCCCCATGCTGAGCGTAGCCTGGCCCACCGGAAGTACCCGGCCAGTGCGTACAGCCGGGTCCAGCTAACCCTCCGCGCGAGGTGGGTAGCCAGTACCCGGGCCGCGGTCCGGCAACGCTCCCCGGGCGGTGGGCAACTTGGCGGGGATCCCTGTGGCCTGGCTCATCAGCGCGAAGACACCTCTACGAATATAAATATATAAATGTCTGATAGGATGAAAAAGGCTGCACACCGAGGATGGG
>JBHIAH010000074.1:0-13541 GCA_046758505.1 Methylomirabilales bacterium (SeqCode)
GCCGCCGCAGGACCCCCCGAAGGATCTGCACGTAATCCAGCTCGGTCTCTGCCGGCTCCGACCGCGGCACACGTGGCGGCTGTGGCATCAGTCCGTTCCCCCGCCGGCGCTATCGCGCTCCCCGTCCGAAGAGCACCACCTGCACCGTGCTGAACAGGATGAGCAGATCCAAAAAGACCGACATGTTCTTGACGTAGTACAGGTCGTACTCGAGCTTGTGCGCGGCCTCTTCGATCGTGGATCCGTAGGGACAACGGATCTGCGCCCAGCCGGTGATCCCCGGCTTGACGCTGAGCCGCTGGAGGTAATAGGGGATGCGCTGCTGGAGCATAGCGACGAAATGGGGCCGTTCCGGACGCGGCCCGACAAAGCTCACATCCCCCCTCAGCACATTGACAATCTGCGGAAGCTCGTCGAGGCGCGACCGCCGCAGAAAACGCCCGACCCGCGTGACGCGCGGGTCGTTGGCCGCCGCCCAGACCGGGCCCGTCTTCCCTTCGGCCCCCTCGACCATCGTCCGAAACTTCAGCAGCCGAAAGACCTTCCCGGCCTGCCCCACGCGCTCTTGCCGGAAGAAGATCGAGCCCCGCGACTCGAGCGTGATGGCCAGGGCGATGGCGACAAAGAGCGGAAACCCGAGGACCAGAAAAACGAGGGCGAGGCCGATATCCATGCCACGCTTCACCGTCCGGGTCATGGACGCCCGGTGAAACCCGTCGCAGAAGACCATCCAACTGGGCCGCAATTTCTCTACCCCGATCCTTCCGGTCAGTCGTTCGTAAAACGACGGCCAGTCTTCGACCCGGATCCCGCGCAGTTTGCAGTCGAGCACGGGGGCCAGCGGGAGGGCTCCCCGGCGCTCATCCAGCGTGACGACGATCGTCCCCGCCCGGTGCTCTGCGGCCACCCGGTTCAGCTCGGAGACCCGCCCCAGCACCCGGTACCCGTCGTTGAGCTGCAGTTCCGCCTCTGACCGGTTGTCCACGTACCCCAGCACCTCGTAGCCGCGCGTGCCCATCCGGGAAATCGTCTCGATGAGGTTATCCGCCACGGGCGTCGCCCCGAGGAGCAGGAGCCGCTCCCGGAAGCGGGGGATATTCCACAGCCGCAGCGTCGTCAGCCGGATCACGGCGACCGCACAGAATCCGGCAACGAGCGCCAGCAAAAGCGCCAGCCGCCCCCAGCGCAAGACCGGCACGGCGAATCCGACCGCGCTCAACAGAAAGGCCAGGGCGGCGAAACACCCCATCTGGCGGATCACGATCTCCTTGCGCCCCTGCTGCGGGGAGACATCGGTGGCGCCCCCCACACAGAGGACGACCCAGCCGAGTCCCACGAACGCGAGCGCCTTCGGCCAGATGGGGTCGAAGCCCATCCAGACAGGCGGGAGGCCGAGCAGGGGGGTCAGCCGTCCGGCGTATGCGGCCGCGAGCAGGCCGATGACATCGGCGAGGCCGAGGGCGAGGACTTGCCACGAGAGATGGTATCGAAAGATCCGCAAGACGAAGCTACTCCACGGTGAGAAATGAAAATGAGAAATTGGAAAATGGAAAACAGGTAACAGCGGGGGGGGCGTAGTGCCAGTTCTATGCCACGGCAGGCGGAGACCGAAGGACCCACGATCGTCGAGGACGCCGTCCCGAACGAAATCGCAAAGTTACCTCGTAGCAAACGACGCAAATCCGCCCGATGGGATCTCGCGGTGTCGGTTCTCTTGCCAGTGACGGCGTGCAGACCTTGCGCGATTTTCTGCACGATCCGGCGGCGGGTCACACCAACCTGTTTGATGTGAAGGCAATTTCCCCGGACCGGCGGGCAATGAAAACTTTGCACACCTCTTGGACGAACACAGAACGACTGAAGATGGGTACGGGAGAACGGTCAGAACGGGAGTGGGGTCGAGAAGCGGAGCGAGAGACCGAGAAACACCCGGTTCGTGGTCAGATCTTCGCCGGCCCCGTCGGAGTTGCGATCAAAGCGGCGGTACCCCATACTGAGGAAAAGAACGCGCGTGAGCCGATAGCGGACATCAACCGACACGCTGTTAATCAGATCCTGCCGGTCCTGTTCCTCAAAGTCCTCGCGGGCAAACGAGCCGGTGACCGCAAAAGAGAGCCGCGGCCCCACCTGGTAGGAAAAAGACGCGGATCCCCGCAGGACGTCTATGACCCCTTGGTTGTCAATGTCGTTAAAGGACTCGGTAAACCGACGCTCGACCCGCACCGTCAGGCTTCCCCGGGGAACCTTCCACGTGAGGCTCGAATCGGTAAAAAACCCTCTGGTCGGATCGGAGCCGCTCTCTTTGAACCGCTGGAAGCCGGCCGTCGTCGTGCTCTGCAGCCGGCGGCTGAATTGATGGTTCAGGCCCACGTTGCCGGTCACCACGGTAAAGTCCCGATCCCCCTTCCGGTCCCGGAACACCCCCCCTGCCCCCAGGAGCAGCTCATTCTTTGGGTTGAGGCGCCATGTGGTGTTCAGTGTCCCCTCGTGGCCCAGAAAGTCCGCACTCTCGGTAAAGTCGGCCGAGGTGAGGGTATATGCCAGGCTCACCCCCCCTCGCTTGAAGCGACGCCTGAGTCCAATCCGCCCGCTGTGAATCGTTCGGTCGTCCCCCTCGTCTCCCCCCGCGTTCTCCACATCGGTGACGGTGTTGGTGTACTGCAAACCCAGGTCGGACCGGTTCGTCAGTTTGATTTCGAAGGCAGGCGACACCTCGTTCCGTGTGGTGCGCCGCAACCCGACCTCCCTGATCCCCAACGCGCTTGACTCCACCGGATCCTCGGTAATGAGCAGACTTTCCCGGACCGACGCCCGGAGCCGGGGCGTCGGATTCCAGCTCCCGGCAGCCACCAAGCTTTGATCCACCCGATTCAGCTCGGGAAACCGGACGTACTCGAAAATCCTCGGGGTATATCGGAGGCTGAGCGAGGACCGTCCCCTCTTGCGTTCGAGGGCGACCGCCGGCACGATCACGGTGCGAAAGTCGGCCTCGCGGCGCCCGCCCAACCGAAAGGCGTTGTCATCGTACTCTTCCTCGACGCTCAGGTCGAACAGGAGTTGCCCGGGGGGCAAGAGCTGGAGTCGCCGCTGAAACCGGTCGCCGAGCCCCGGGGCGGCGGGGGGAGCGGTCAGACCGGGTGCCTGAAGACTCAGGGGTTCCACGGGGGCCGCTGCGCCAGGCAAGGCCGGCGGCGCAGGCGCTTTTTCTTCTTTTTTCTCTTCTGTCGGCGTCGGAACGGTCGGCGCGGCGGGCGCCTCTGCAGGAGCGGGAGAGGACTCCTGCGCAGAGGCCATAGGAAGAGCAGCGGAGAGAGAGACGTGGAGGAACACCAGGCCGCAGAGCCCCAGGGCCCGGATGTCAGCTTTTTTCAACGGGGCAGCGCGGGTCATCCGGCACCACCATCATACGGTCGGGCTCCACCTCCCCTTTCAGAAGAGACCTCCCTGCGGGACAATCACGACGTCCCCGGGTTGCAGCAGTATGTCCTTTGCCTCCTGCGGGTTCTCGATGATTTCGTCCACGTCCGCAGGGATGATCTGCTTTCGGTTTCCCTCCTCGCGGATGATGATGGTCCGCGAGGGCTTGGCGAAATCGCTGAACCCTCCCGCCCGGGCCACGGCCTTCAAGATGGTGAACTGACTCTCGCGGTCGAGGGGGAACGTCCCGGGATTCTTGACCTCCCCCATGACGAAGACCGCGTTCCGCGGATTGGCCGGCACGACGACCACATCCTCCGGCTTGAGGAGGATGTTCTGGGACAGGTCCCCCTCCATGAGGAGTTTCCGGAAATCGAGATCCAGCCGCTCGCTCCCCCGGGCCACGTAGGCGAGCGTCAGGTCCGTGCCGGGAGCGATGCCGCCCGCGAGGGCCAGGGCCTGGAGCACCGTGACCTCACTCTTGCTCGCCAGGACGCCGGGCCTCCCGACGCTCCCGAGGACATAGATCCGGTAGCTATTGACCTCTCGCAGACTCACGCTAACGACCGGATTCCTGATCTTTTTGGTCAGGCGGCGCGTCAGATAGTCTGCCAGCTCTTCGGCCGTCATGCCCGCGGCCTGCACGTCCCCCACCAGGGGAAAGGAGATCTTCCCGCCGGGGTTCACCCGCGCCACCGTATCCAGCTCTTTGTTCCCCAACACGGAAATGAACAGGACATCGGCCGACCCGATGACGTAGTCAGCCGCACAAACATGGGCCGGCGCACCCAGCAGGGACACGACGGCCACCGTCGCCAGCAGGATCCTCCATCGTCCCCAGACCATCTGCGCTCCCTCCCTGTGCTACCCGGTTTCGGTCCGGATTCTGTCTTTCTCGAGCCGCTTCAACTTGTAGTGGAGCCCCCGGATGCTGATGCCCAAGAGCGCGGCCGCCGCCGTCTTGTTGCCGCGCGTCTGGCGCAGGGCGTCCCGGATCATCGCCCGCTCGCGCTCGCGCAGGGTGTCGCCGGCCGGCCCCGCGGCCCCGGCCTGGGCCGGGTGGAGGATCTGATGCAGGTGGGCGATGTCGATGAAGGCCCCGTCCGCCAGGATCGCGGCGCGCTCGACGCAGTTCTGGAGCTCGCGCACGTTGCCCGGCCAGTCGTATTGGAGCAGGTGCCGCAGGGTCCGGGCGGTCACCCCGCGAATCTGCTTGGTGCTCTGCCGGTTGAAGGCCTCGACAAAGTGCTCGACCAACAGGGGAATATCCTCCTTCCGCTTTCGCAGCGGGGGGAGGGTGATGCTGATGACGTCCAGGCGGTAGAAGAGATCCTCCCGGAACCGCCCCTGCTTGACCAGGGCGGCCAGATCCCGGTTGGTGGCGGCGATGATGCGGACGTCGACCCGCAGGGGGTGGCTGCTTCCGACGCGCCGAAACTCCCGATTCTGAATGACCCGCAGCAGTTTGGCCTGCAGGGGGAAGGTGAGCTCCCCCACCTCGTCGAGGAAGAGGGTTCCGGTGTCGGCCAACTGAAAAACCCCGACCCGATCCCCGACGGCCGAGGTGAAAGCCCCCCGGACATGGCCGAACATCTCGCTTTCCATGAGGCCCTCGGGGATGGCGGCGCAGTCGAGCACCACAAAGGGCCGGCCGCGGCGGCGGCCACAGTCATGGATCGCCCGGGCGACGAGTTCCTTGCCCGTCCCGCTTTCCCCGTGGAGGCAGACGTTGGCGTCCGCCGGGGCCACCTTGTGGACCCAGTGATAGACCTCCTGCATGGCGTCGGAGTCCCCGATGATCTCCGGAAAGGGCTTGTCGCCGCTCCCTCTCGCCGGTGTGCGGGGGGCGAGCGGATCCCCCGCACACAACTGGCTCCAAGTCAGCGCCCGGTGCAGCACGGCCAGGAGCGCGGCACGGTCGAGCGGTTTGGAGAGCACTTCGAAGGCGCCGGCGGCCCCGCACTCGGCCAGGCCGGGTTGCTCCAACACGTCCGCGACGATGATCACGGGGGTCGTCGGGGTCTCGCGCTGGATGGCCGCCAGAAACCGCCGGCCCTCCGTCGGGGCGTCATCGAGATCGATGACGACGGCCCCGAATCTCCCCGCACCCAGCAGGCCCAGCGCGTCGGGCCACGAGGCGACCTGCACCTTTGCGACTGCCGAGGAAGGGAGGGAACCCTGAATATATCCCGCCGCCTCTGACCGGCCGTCCACGATTAATACCTGCGACGATTCCATGGGACACCCCCTATTGGCCCCAGGCCCCAGAACAGCAGGATGAAGCCGAGGTCACACCGCATCTAGGCGATAAGAATGCTGTCAACCCGCTGAACTCTTCTCTCTTCGCGGAGCCGCCTACCCCATCCGCCTGGTCCGAAATGCGACAGACCGGACGACACCACCTCGGGCTATGCAAACATCGCACCGCTTATCGGTCTGTTACGGGGGGAAAGGAACTTACGGTGCCCGCTCCCCCCACCGCCTCGGTGAGGAGCCTTCAGCAGTGCAACACGAGTGCAAGAATTGCACTGTTGAAATTAGCCATGTGGATGGGGACAGGATTATACCGGCGTTTTATTATGATCAACCCAACGTTGTCAACACATTTTTGGGGATCTTTTCCACAGACGAACATGGCCTCCAAGTTGCAACGGTCCCTCCCGATGCAAGGTCATATTTCTCGTCTCGAATCGTTTCCCTGATGCCGCGAGGTGCATTATGGTGGGACGGATCCGGAATTGGCGGGTGGGAGGCGGGTTTCTGGCGATCGCCATTGTTCTGGCGGCGTGCCAGCAAAGCCCGGAGGTCCAGAAGGAGGGGTATCTCACAAGCGGCCTCGAGTACCTGAAAGCGCGCAAGTACGACGAGGCCATTATCGAATTCAGAAACGCCGTGCAGGTCGACCCCCGATTTGGCGCCGCCTACGCCGCCCTCGGGGTTGGGTACCAGGGGAAAGGCTGGGTGCACGACGCGCAATGGGCGTACGCCAAGGCCATCGAGATCGACCCCCGGAACCTGCAGGCGCATCTCGATCTTGCCAGGCTTTACCGAGAGGTCGGCCTCACCGAGGACGCCATCCGGACTGCCAAGAAAGCGATCGAGATCGACGACGGAGTCGCCAGCGCCTACGTCGTTCTCGGGCGGGCGCTGACGAGGAAGCGCGAGTTTGTCGAGGCCAAGCAGGCCATCGACAGGGGCCTTCAGCTCGACCCCGAGGCTGCCGAAGGATACCTCGCCCTCGGGGAATGGCATCTGCTGCAGCGGCAGAGCCCGGAAGCGCGGGCAAGCTTTGAAAAGGCACTCGAGCGTGATCGGGGGCTTGTCGAGGCCCACCTGGGCCTGGGGAGCCTCGCGCTCGCCGCCCAGCAGGTGGACGAAGCGCGCGCGGCCCTTCAGACGGCCATCAGCATCCAACCCACGAACGTGGTGGCGCGCGTGAGCCTCGCCCGGCTGTATGCCTCGGAGGGGAAGACCGCCGAGGCGATCGTTGAGCTCCAGGCCCTCCCCCGGGCCCGGGTCCCGGACCTCCGGGTCGCTCTCCCACTGGCCGCCCTGTACAACCGGGATGGCCGATTCAAGAAGACCGTCACGCTGCTGAGCCCAGCGACGAAGCTCTTCCCGAACGTTCCCGACCCCTATTACCTGCTGGGGGAGGCCTATCTCGCGCTGAAAAAAATCGACCCGGCCCTCGGGGCCTTCCAGGAAGTGGTCGGCCTGCAGCCGAACAGCCCGCTGGCGCAGTTTCGCCTGGGCCAGGCCCTCGCCCGGGCAAACCGGTTTCGCGAAGCGGCGACCCATCTCGAGGCGGCCCGCAACCTGGGACAGGGCCCCGCCGCGGTGCGCTTGGAGCTGGCGGCGGTCTATCTCAAACTCGGGCGGGCCACGGCCGCCCTCGACGAGGCCAAGGCGGCCTCCGCGGTGAACCCCAAGGAACCCCTGAGCTACAGCTTGATGGGCTTGAGCGCCATGGCGACGCAGCAGTACGATGCGGCGCTCGAATATTTCTCGAAGGAACGGATCCTGACACCCGATTCCCCCCAAGCGTACGTCCACATCGCCCGGCTCTACGATGTGCAGGGAAAAACCGACGAGGCGCTCGAGGCGTACCGGACCGCTATCGCCAAAGACCCCGCGCGCCTGAGCAGCCGCATCGCCCTGATCCGATCGCACCTTGCCCATCAACGGTGGCAGGAGGCCGTCAAGGTCGCCCAAGCCGCCCTCGAGGTCGCGCCGAAGCAGCCCGAGATCCTGACGCTCCTCGGTGCCGCATACATGGGCGCGCGGCAGCCAGAGCAGGCCAGGCCGGCTCTGTCAGCGGCCCTGAAGGCCGACCCGACGTACCCTCCCGCCCATCGCACCCTCAGCGCCCTGGCCGTCCTCGAGGGGAAACGGGAGGAGGCCATCACCCACCAGGAAGCCATCCGCGAGGCCCACCCGAAGGATCTCTCTGCCTTGATCGGCCTCGCCTCGCTGTACGCCGCAGGGGGGAACACCCCCAAGGCCATCGAACGCCTGCAGGCGGCCCTCGATGCCCGGCCGGATTTATCCATCCTCAAGCTCGGGCTGGCCGAGTTGTACGTCCAGGGGGGCCAGTACGAGCTGGCCATCCAGCGGGCCACGGAGGTCCTCAGAGAAAATCCGAAGGTGGCCCGGGCGTATCTCGTCATCGGGCAGGCCCACCTCGAGACGCGAAAAATCGACGCAGCCTCCAAGGCGATCCGACAGGCCGTGGCGCTGGCGCCCGACTCGGCCCCGGCGCACCGTCTGCTGGCCCGCACCCTGCTCCAGCAGCAACGGATCGGTGAGGCCATCGCCGAGTACCAGCAGGCCCACACCCTCAAGCCGGATCTCCCCGGACTCGTCGAGGAGCTTGCCCTCGTCGAGGCCGCGCAGGAAAAACCCCGGGCCGTGGGGGCCATCATCGCCAAGGCCAAGGAACTCGTGCGCGATCACCCCAAGAACGCGTTTCTCCACAACATCCTGGGGGCCGCGTACCTGGCCGGGAAGGATCTCGCGCAGGCCGAAAAGGCACTGCAGGAGGCCCTGCGCCTCAATCCCCGGATGCTCACCGCCCGCGTGAACCTGGCCCAGGTGTACGCCGCCCAAAATCAGGGAGACCGGGCGTGGCAAGAGATCAAACGCGTCCTCAAGGTCAACCCGCGCCACGTGGTGGCGAACGCCCTGGCCGGGCAACTGGCTGCGGCCGGAGGGCGCGTCGAGGAAGCCACGCGCTACCTGGAGACCGCGCACGAGGTCAATCCGTCCCTGGGCCGAGTCAACCTCGCCTTGGCGCGGCTCTATCTCGCCCGGGGGCGGCTCGGCGATGCCGAGCGGCTGATTGGTACGGTCCTCGCGAGTCATCCGAAGGTGGCCGAGGCACATGTCGTGAAGGGGATGCTCGCGTTACGCCGGGGCCGCAACACAGAGGCGATCCGCGCCTTCACAGAGGCGGTGCGCCTGAATCCCTCCCTCGCCGAGGGGTTCTTTGGCCTGGGCAATGCCCAGAACGCCACCGGGGCGTACGACCGCGCCGCACAGGCCTACCAGAAGGTCGTCGCCTTGAATCCCCGTCACTTCGGCGCCCTGAACAACCTCGCCTGGATCTATGCACAAAAGAAAGACAACCACGTCCTTCACGAGGCGCTCACGTTGGCGGAGAAGGCCCTGGCGCTTCAGCCGAAGAACGGGCTGGTTCTCGACACGGTGGGGTACGTGCTGTACCGGCAGGGGAAGCTCGAGGAGGCCGAGGCGCGTCTCAAGCAAGCGCTGGAGGTCCTCCCCCATCAGGCGAGCATTCTCTACCACCTGGGGCTCGTCGCCCACGCCCAGGGGCGCAACGACGAGGCCGTAACCGCCATCCAGCGCGCCCTGCTCCTCAATCCCGACTTTGACGGATCCCACGAGGCCCGCCTGCTGCTGAAGCAGATCTCGGGGTAAGTTAGTCGAGGGTTGAGAGTTGAGAGTGAAATTGTCGAGTGTTAAGAGTCGAGAGTTGAGAGCTTCAGGAGTTTGACTCTCAACTGTCGATTATAGACTCTGGATTATCGACTATTCGCTCTCGGCCCTCGACCATCCGCTATCGACTCTCGACTCTCCGCTCTCGACCCTCGACCATCCGGTATCGACTCTCAGCTCCTGACGGTTCATGGTTCATGGTTCATGGTCCACGGTTCACTGAGTGCTGAGTGTTGAGTGTTGAGGGCTTAGAGGTTCACATCCTCGATCTTGGCTGTCCGCTGTCCGCTGTCCGCTGTCCGCTGTTCACTATTCGCTCTCGACTCTCAACCATCCGCACTTGACTCTCCGCTCTCAACCCTCCGCTCTCAACTCCTGACGGTTCATAGTTCATGGTTCATAGTTCATGCAAACTCGAAATTCGCAATCCGAAATCCGAAATCTCCCGGTCATCGGAGTGCCCCCTTCCGCTATGCAAAAATTGCTTGCACAGGGTGGGGGTCCGTACTACAAAGGAATAACGAATACAAGGGGTAACGGAGGGCCCCACCAGGGGCATGGGTGAGGAGGCCAGGTGGGCCGCGGGCAACGGATCCTGATGGTGGATAACGACCCGGTGATCCTGGAAGCCGTGGGCGACATGCTCGCGGCGAAGGAGCACCAGGTCACCAAAGCGCGGGACGGCCTCGAGGCGCTGGAGCAATTCCGGAAGAGCTCATTTGATCTCGCGATCCTCGACATCGTGGTTCCCAAGATCGACGGTCACGACCTCTGTCGGCTGATCAGGCAAGACGAGCGGGGCCGCCTGCTGCCCATCATCGCGTTCACGGCCCTGGCCCCGCACGATGTCGCCAAGCTCCCCGGCCTCAGCGCCGATGCCTATGTGGCGAAGGGACCCCTCACGGTGGTGATCCCCAACATCCTGGACGCGATCAAATCGGTCATGACCAGCCGACGAGGGCATCAGGGGCAGCGGATTTTTGGCTACGAGGGGTTCCGCCCTCGGCGGATCGTGAGCGAAATGTTCGATTTGAAGCGACATTACCAACGTCTCGTGCATGCCGTCGCCGAGGTGGTCATCGAACTCGACGCCCAGGCAAAGATCCTCTCGGCAAACCCCATGGCCCTGCGACTGATCGGGCGATCCGAGGCCGAGGTGACAGGCCTGGCGTTCTCGGACCTGCTCACCCCCAGGGACCAGGCCGACTTCCAAGGCACGCTGGCGCAGCTCTCAGAAGACCCTCTCGGGGGGGCGGCGATGAAAGATCTCACCATAGCAGGCACGCGACGGCGCCTGCGGTGCCAACCGGTCCTCGACAACGGAGAGATTGCAGGCTTCCTCGTGACGGCGGGCTCCTGACGACCCCGCCCGGAGGATCGTATGTCTTTTGCTTTGGGCGCAATCCTCGGGTTCTGCCTGGGAGTCCTCTGCATGGCCTTGCTATTCCTGACCAGGGCCTCCGAGGCCCCGACCCCGCCGCCCGCGGACACACCGGTCGAGGAATTGAACCCACCCCATAGCGTAGTCAGCCCCTCCGAGGCTCCTTCAGCCCCCTCCCTTAGGGAGTAGCGCGCCAGGGATTTCGAATTTGGAATTTCGGATTGCGGATTTAAAAGAATAGACTTAGGATTTGGAATTTCGGATTTCGGATCGCGAACTTCGAATTTGGCAAGAGCAGTTTTAAATCCGAAATTCGAAATCCGCTGGCACTGAACTCTCGACCCTCCGCACTCGACAGTCAACAGATGAGGGTGTCACGAATCTTTACATGTTCGGTCATCCTTACCTGCCCCTGCGGATGCCCGTGGGATGGGCAAGGAGCGCCGCCGGTCATCTCCCGCTGTCTCAGATGCAAAATGTGTCGGAAAACGTTACAAGAGGCCTGAGGCATAACACTCCCTGCTTTCAATCAGATGCGCGCACCGCTCCTTTTCGGTGTCGGCGCTCTTTACGATTTCGACCACTTTGCACGTCCTTTTTGTCCGATCGTCCCCATCTTTTTCGAGAAAAGTGAGGGGAAAAGACTTTTACGAATAAAACGGTTACGGCGAACTTGCGGCGGTCCATGCCTGCACCTCGCAATCGCTGGCACGGGAGTTGCTGCCTCCCGTGTTGAAGCGTGCATGATGCGTGAATAGGCCTGAGGTTACGTCGAGGCGCGATGGTGGAAACCGCATTCTCCACACGGACAGGACCCCAGGCCCCCCACCCCCATGTTGTATTCCAGACTCAGAACGCTTTGCGCCACACACCGAGGCTTTACTGTGGCTTCATCAAGCCTTCTGCTGTAGAGCACGTAGGTCTCGCCCGTTTAGCATCAGCCACACAGACGTGGCATATCCATTGGAGCCTGACTGTTCCTTCGACCGGGGGATTGGGCGGGAACTAACTTGGCAAGACCTGGCAGGCGCCCCTCCGGGGCCCGATCATTGTGACTCCGACGCCGCCGTCCGTGCAGAAAGGCTGCGCCATGATGCCGGTCCAACATACGGTCCTGATCATTGATGATAACCCCCTGGTTCGGGAGTCGTTTCGTGATCTGCTCGAGGCGGAGGCATTTTCCGTAGCGGAGGCCAGCAATGGGGCCGAGGCCATACTGTGGTTTCAGCGGGGGACCGCAGACATGATCCTTCTCGACCTGAAGATGCCCGTCATGGACGGCCGGAGCTTTCTCGAGTACCGGCTGCGCCAAACAGGAATGCGGCGTATTCCGGTGCTCGTCGTGAGCAGCGCGCCCGACGACCCCGGGGTCCGCCCCGTGATGCTGCGCCTGGGGGCGGACCGCCTGTTGCAAAAGCCGGTCCGGCGCGAGGAACTCCTGCATGCCATGCAGGGAGTCCTCGCACGACCCGACACTTCGGCTATCCCGCCCCCAACCGAGGCCCAGGACAACGGCGTGCGCCAGGACGCCCGCCTATCGTTCAATGTCCCTATTCGGGTCCGCACGCACTCCTCCCTGGGGGCCACCGGGATGCTCCGCGACCTGAGCGCCGGGGGGCTCGGCGTGTATCTCTCTCGACGGCTCGAGCCGCGAGAAACGATCACCGTCAGCCTGGACGTCGAGGGCCGCTCCCTAGCCTTGACGGGGTTCGTGCAGTGGGCCGCCGAAGACCGAACGGCCATGGGGTTTCGCCATGGGATCCGGTTTACCGAGAAGCAGGAGGACACGTTTCCCCTGTATACGTATTCATTCTTTCGCGAACACTCGGGGGCGCCTAATTAGGAGCGGACCGGGGAGAGGAGAGAGTCGAGAGTTGAGAGTGAATAGTCGATAGTCCAGAGTCAATAGTTGATAGTTGAGAGTCGATAGTTGAGGATTCGTAACTCTAGACCCTCGACTCTAGACCCTCAACACTCAACAATTTCACTCTCAGCCCTCAACCCTTCACACTGGACACCCGACACGGGGACAGTGCAAAGTTTTCATGGTCACCATAGAAACGGGAGCCGGGCAGTGTCCCGGCCGCTCCCCCGCACCATGGGGAGAACCGATCCAAGTCCTTGGAAGTACGAGGCTCGTCGCGTAGAAAACGGCGCTCGGGTCTGGCTGGCACATGGTATGCTAAAGGAATATTCCTCTCATGGCATGATTCTGGCTATTCAAACTCGGCCGATTTTTGAGGATCAAGGATTCAGGGGGAAGCAATGAGAATCAAGGCCATATCCCAAATAGCTTGTCTCATCATGGCGCTGATACTTACACCGCTTCCCCCTATTGCCGAAGCAGCCATAATCACATCGACCCTCCCAGAATTCAGTGGTAATGGCACTGTCACTGTTGGAGTATTCATGTATGACATTCCCGTCGGCGAGAACATCGTGATGGCAACTATTGGAGGGACCTTCGGAAATTTAGTGGCGGAAACTAGCGCGCCCGTGGATGTCTTTCTGGACGGTCTGCAGGTGGCGCAATGCGCAGTTAAGGCGCTGTGCTCGGGAGCTCCTCCTCCAGATCCATGGTCATTTACATTCGAGCCAGCCCACTTTCCGTTGTTGGCAGATGGGGAAGCAGAACTCGCAGCGATTCAGACGTCAGGGTTCGCCATCCGACTGGGCGAGACGACGCTCACTGTGGAAACAGCACAGATTCCCGAGCGCCGCCCGGCGCCAATCCCGGAGCCGGGGACGCTGCTGCTCCTCGGATCCGGCCTGGTGGGGATCGGCGTCG
>JBHIAH010000075.1:0-13453 GCA_046758505.1 Methylomirabilales bacterium (SeqCode)
CTCAACCACCAGGCCCCCAACACTGCTCCAAAGACCACATTCACCTCCCGCGCGGCGACGACGTAGCTCACTTTCGCCAGGGTCATCGCGGAGAGGACCAACACGTAGGCCAGACTCTGCAATCCCCCTGCGATCATGACCTTCCCGCGGGGCTCCCAGAGGTTGACGAAACTCCCCCTTCCCCGGGTGGTGATAACCCACGGGGCCAGGAGGAGGAAGCTGACGAGGTGGAGATAAAACAGGTAGGGAAGCGGGTGGACGAGGCTGACCCCCAGTTTATCCACGGTCGAGTAGCTGGCAATGGTCACTCCGGTGAGCAAGGCTCGCGGCACGTGCGGTCCCCGCAGTAAATCGAGCCCGCCGGTCGGGGACCGATGTAAGAGCAAGAGTCCCAGGACGATGCTCCCGATCCCCAAGAGGCCCGGACCGGACGGCCGTTCGCCGACAAGGACAAAGGCCAGAACGACTACCAGGAGGGGGCTCGAGCCCCGGGCGAGGGGATAGACCAATGAGAGGTCTCCCCGATCATAGGCCCGTGCGAGAAAGATGTAATAGCCCGCATGGATCGCGCCAGAGCCCAGGATGTAGGTCCACCCGTGCCAGGGAAGGGTTGGCCAGGGGCCAAGGATAACGGCGGGGAGAAGCACCAGGTTCCCCAGCGCCAAAACCCGCCACAGGAAGAGGAGCTTATCCTCGCTCTGCTTTGCGTAAAGATTCCAGATCGCGTGGAAGAAGGCGGAGGTAATGACGAGTGCCAGGGCCAGGGAGCTCACAATCCCACCCGTGACAGGATCAGCACGGCCACAATGCCGACTGCCATGCCTACCAGGGCGTTCTTCGCCCGGACCGCGGCCAGGATCGTCAGGCCGAGGGCAATCCCCCGAACCCCCACGGGTCCCGGCGACGAGGCACCCTGGGCAAACCCGAACCACACGAAGCTGGAGATAATAGCGTACGAGAGGAACTGAAACCAACGCATCACCCGGGGAGCGAGGGGGAACCGGTCGGCTAGGAGCAGGGGGGAGACACGCAACAGATACGTCCCCAGCCCCATCCCTAAGATGATGGCGACGTGCTCTCCCACCATGCCTCCACCCCTATGGCCCCGGTGGCCACCACAACAGCATTCACAATGAGCCCCCATCCCGGGACAAGGCTTTCCACCACCGGGGTGGTGAAAAAGGCGATCCCCACGATCACGATCGATCGCCGCTCCCTCAGCTCCGCCGCCAGCAGCGCGGTGAGATAGGCCGGGAAGATGAACTGGATCCCCGCCTCAAATCCCCCCGGGATCTGCACTCCGAAGTGGTATCCCACCGCCGTCCCCACCAGGTAACAGGTATAGCTGGGAATCGCCACCCCGAGGAAGTAGAAGAAGTTATCCTGCGCCGATTTCCGCTGAAACCGGAGGAAGGAGAGGGAAAAGGTGCTGACCGAGATGAGATGCGCCCCCAGCATCACGCCAGCCCTCCGAGCGCGCGTGAAGTAGGGTGCGAGGGCAAAGCTCATGACGGCAAACCGGAGGTTGATGAAGAAGGTGCCGACGAGGATCTGCAGGCCCTGCCCTCCCAGCGGCAGGAGTTCAATCGCAGGAAACTGGGCCGGGGCGGCGAAGACCGCCGCCGACATCAGCAAAAGCTCCCCTGCGGGGAGACCCCGGGCATGGGCGGCGATCCCGAGGGCAAAGGTGATGGCGAAAAACCCGAAGCACACCGGGACCGCCGCGCGTGCTCCTTCCCAGAAGCTCGCATACCGGTCAGGGTTCATCGGCAACCGACGGAAGGGCAAGGCCGAGGCCGTAAAATGCGTTGGCGTTCCCAAAGGCGGCCCGGCAGATCTGGGGGAGAGGAAGCCCGAGGCGGCGCATGGCGCGCAGCGAAGCGGGAACTCCCAATGGATCGCAAGAGGTGTAGCCGATGAGATCGGAGTTCAACAGAATCCGCTCTGGTCCATGCCGGGCCACCATCTCGGCGACGTCCTGCGGCCGGACGTCGCGGATGGCGAGCCCCACACTGATGCCGGCATACGCCTTCGTCTCCTGCAAGACAAACGCAAGCGTGGCTGCATCGCAGTGGTCCACCACCAGGTGGTCCTGGGGAAACCCCACCGCCTCCACCGCCCGGAGGTCCCGCTCCAGGCACAACCGCGTGAGGTCCTCCGGGAGAGCTGCGCCTCCCGCGATCAGGGTTCGCTTCCTGGCGGAGGGGGTATGGAGCATAAAGGGCTTGCCGTGGGCTTTGGCCACCTGCAGTTGCCCCTTCAGGACCTCTTCCTGCTCCTCGAGCGTCCAGGTCATTCCCCAGACCTGAAAAGGATCGAGCCCCATCTCCCCCACCGCGACCACCAGGGGATCCTGGAAATACGCCGGCATCCTCTCCAGAAGCCGCTCCCACTCGCGGACCCGGGTGGCGTGGGAGATACCGATGCTGACGTACAGATCGAACAGGAGTTCCCGGGGGGCCGTGCGGGCAAGCTGAATCGGCTGCCGCCAGAGTTCTTCAATCTCCCTCGGGCCTGGCACCTCGGTCCGCGTGGCGCGAGAGAGGTAGGGAGTCCCGGCCGAGATCACCGCCGCCCGCATGCCGCACATCCCCAAGAGCTCCCAGGTATCCCAGGCAAGGGAGTGCATGTGGGTATGACTATCGATATAAGGGATCACGCTCGGTCTTTCAGGGCCGGCGAAGATGCCGGTCCACGCTCGTTGCGCCCACTTGTGTGGCCCCTCGGGGGCCGCTCGGGCGACCGGCTGCGCAGCAGATGTCCGGCAAGTCCTGGGAAGAGCCAGCCGACGAGCCGTCGCCATCTCATTGTGCTAGGCACCATCTCGACGTGGACGAGGGAACCGGCGCTCCACCATAGGACAAAGCAGCAGCAAAGGCAAGCGGGGCGCCAACACAAAAGGGCATCATGGTCATCATGATGCCCTGGCTTCGCCGAGGGGGGCCTACGCGCCGCGCTGCAGCGCCATGGCCTCCGCCATTGCCGCCTCGGCCTCGGGGATCATCCCCTTCTTCCGGTACAAGACCGAGAGGCCGGTGTGGTAGAGGGGCTCTCTGGGATCTAACGCGATCGCCTTCGTGATGGTGGCGATGGCCTCATCAACCAGGCCCTTCTGGTCGTAGGACTGCGCCAATGCCATGTATGCATCTGCGTAATTTGCGTCGAGGTCGATGGCCTTCTTGAAAGCGGCAATGGCCTCGTCGCTCTCCTGCTTGGCAAAATGGTTGAGCCCTTGATGGTAATACTGCTCCCGGGTGGGCATCACGGACTCCACTTCACGGCGCGGTCACGACCATCTCCGGACGGGTCTTCCACCGCGGGACGCAGTCGAAGGCCAGCCCAAACTCGTGGGCAGTGACCTCGGCCACCGCCTGGACCGGTACCTCTCGGTCGAGGAGGGAGGCCATGGAGGTCATTCGAATTCCCCTGAGGCCGCAGGGAACGATCAGATCGAAGCAGCGGAGGTCAACGCTCACATTCAAGGCAAAGCCCTGCCAACTCACCCACCGGCTGACGTGCACACCGATGGAGGCAATCTTGGCGCCATCAACCCAGACCCCGGTCTGCCCCCTGACGCGCTCCCCCTGAATACCATAGGTATGCAACGTCCGGATCAGTACCTGTTCAAGACCTCGCATATACCGGTGGAGGTCCTTCCCGTGCTGGATCAGATCGAGAACAGGGTACCCCACGAGCTGTCCCGGCCCGTGGAAGGTGACATCCCCCCCTCGCTCGATCTCCCAGACCTCGATCCCGCGGGCTTTCAGAAGGTCCTCTCCCGCGCACAGGTGCTCCCGCGTCGCCCCCCGCCCCAGGGTGATCACCGGTGGATGCTCCACGAGGAGGAGGCCGTCCTCTACGTCACCACGCATCCTCGCCGCCGCGCGCTGCCGCTGGAGCGCAAGCGCCTCTCCATAATCGACGCGGCCGAGCCAGGAGACTTCACATTCCCGCATCACTTCCTCTTCGTCGCCGACCACAGACTTCGGGGGAGATCCCTCGCCGAGGGGAGGCTGCATCTGGCTTGCGTCGCGCCGGCCTGCAGTGCAGGCCGGCACATCTCCACCCCATGACGAGCGCCCGCGCGGAACGAAACTCTTTCGCCACACCACCCCGGAGAATTTGCAGCCAACTGAGGCGAGGATCTTTCCCGAAGCCATAACTTCCACAGCTTCTTGAGATCCAAGACCTCGGACCTCGGACCCCGTTACATGTGGATCGCGCGGCCCAGGGCAGCCAGGCAGGCCTCCGCCACCGTCTCCGAGAGGGTCGGGTGGGCGTGAATGGAGTGGTGCACGTCTTCGAGCGTGGCCTCGAGGGTGCGGGCCATCGTGGCCTCGGCGATCATCTCGGTCGCCTCTGGACCGATGATGTGGAGTCCAAGGATCTCTCCGTACTCCGCATCCGCCACGACCTTGACAAAGCCCTCCGTATCCCCGAGCGTCACCGCCTTCCCGCTGGCCTGGAACGAGAAGCGACCGACCTTGACCTGGCGACCCCCTTCCTTGGCCTGCTCTTCGGTGAGGCCCACACTGGCCACCTGGGGAGCGCAGTAGGTGCAGTTGGGGATCTTGAGTGGATCCACCCGTTCGACTGTGATCCCGGCTATTCCCTCCACCGCGACGATCGCCTCGGCCATTGCCTTGTGGGCGAGAAGGGGGCCGCCGATCACGTCGCCGATCGCATAGATGCCCGGAGCCGAGGTTTCGAGCCGGTCGTTGACCTCGATAAACCCCCCACGGCCCAGCGTGATCCCCCGTCCTTCAAGACCCAACGATTCGATATTCGGCACCCGGCCGATGG
Organism: Methylomirabilales bacterium (SeqCode); assembly: GCA_046758505.1. Taxonomy (GTDB): domain Bacteria; phylum Methylomirabilota; class Methylomirabilia; order Methylomirabilales; family CSP1-5; genus CSP1-5. The sequence goes on from JBHIAH010000075.1 coordinate 4,804, forward strand.
CAACCAGCACCACATCCCCCGCGATCTCCTCGGTCTTCCCCTCTTTGGACAGCCGGAGGTGGACCTGCTCTCCCTTCGCCGTCACCCCCTCCACCGTGGTGCCGGTGCGAATGTTCATGCCGCGCTTGGCAAAGGCCTTCTCCAGGAAGCTCGAGATCTCGGCGTCCTCCACCGGCAAGAGGCGAGGGAGCATCTCGATCAGGGTGACCTCGGCCCCGTAGGCCTCGTACACATCGGCAAACTCCACCCCGACCGCCCCCGCACCGATGATGAGAAGCGATCGCGGGACCTCCGGCAGACTGAGGGCTTCGGTGCTGGTGATCACCCGCTTTCCGTCCACCGCAACCCCCGGGATGTCCCGCGGGCGAGAGCCGGTCGCCACAAGAATTCGCTCCGCCTCCAGCTCGCTCCCCGTTCCATCCTTGGTGACCAGGACCTGGCCTGTGCCGACGAGCTTTCCCTCTCCGGGGACCACCGTCACCTTGTTCTTCTTCATGAGATACTCGACGCCCTTGGAGAGCTTTCGGGCCGCCCGCTCGCTTCGCTTCACCGCCACCGAAAAGTCCACGACCAGATTCTCAAAGCTGAAGCCAAACTCCTCCCCCCGGCGGAGAAGGGAGAGCACTTCCGCGTTCCGGAGGAGCGCCTTGGTGGGAATGCAGCCCCAGTTGAGACAGACCCCCCCCAGGCGGTCGCGCTCGACAATGGCGACCTTGCTCCCGAGCTGGGCGGCGCGGATGGCGCCGACGTAACCCCCCGGGCCACTCCCAATCACCACGAGATCATACCGCTCCGCCATGACTTCCCCCTTTGTCGCTTCAGATCCGCGTCGCCCGGAAGAGACAGACGTCAGCTCACGAGGTGGAGGGGTTGCTCGAGGAAGACCTTGAGGCGCTGGAGGAATCGGGCAGCCACCACCCCATCAAGGACCCGGTGGTCGGCGGAGAGGGTCACCCGCATCCGGTCGGCTACCTTCACCTCGCCTTCGACCACCACCGGTTTGGGGTTGACCGAGCCCACGGCCAGGATGGCCGCCTCGGGTGGGTTGATGATCGCAACAAACTCCTCCACGTCGAACATGCCGAGGTTGCTGATGGTGAAGGTCCCTGCGGTGAAATCCTCAGGCCGCAGGCGGCCGGCCCGGGCCCGCTCGACCAGCCCCTTGGCCTCCTGGGCGATCTGGGAGAGGGGCTTGTTGCCGCAATCGGGGATCACCGGCGTCACGAGGCCCTGATCCAGCGCCACGGCAATGCCGATATTGATCTGCTGATAGACCCGGAGCTTCCCGTCGGCAAAGGAGGCATTCGCCTCGGGAAACTCCTCCAAGGTCTTGGCCGCCGCCTTGACCAGCATGTCGGTCACCGAGATCTTTGTTCCGTCCTTGAGGAGGGCGTTCAACCCCTGCCGAAGCTTCAAGGCCTCGGTCATGTCGATCTCCGAGGTCACGTAGAAGTGGGGCGCACCCTGCTTGCTCTCGGCCATCCGCCGGGCGATGGTCTGCCGAATCCGGGACAGGTCGCGCTCCTCATGCGGGATATCATGCAACGCGGCCCGGGGCGCAGCAGCCACGGGGACGGGAGCGGGCCGGGGAATCGCCGCCGGCCGGTGGGCGAGAAATATCTCGACATCATCCTTGACGATCCGGCCTCCGGGCCCGGTCCCACGGATCCGCTGGAGGTCAACGCCCTGCTCCCGCGCAATGCGGCGGGCGACGGGTGAGGCCACAATGCGTGCGCCGCCCTCCTCCTTCGGACTTACTGCGACCGCCGCCGGCTCGACCTCGGGCTTCCCTGCTTCTCCGACCGAAGGCGCCGCCGTCTCCACGAATCCTGGGATGGCCTCATCACGATCCGCAATGACGGCAATGACCTGTCCGACCGGAACCGTCTGCCCTTCCGCCACCAGGATCTTTCGGAGCACCCCCGAGCCGTACGCCTCCACTTCCACCGTCACCTTGGTTGTCTCCACCTCGGCGATAATTTCTCCGCGCGTGACCTCCTGCCGTTCCTGTTTCCGCCAGCGGACGATGGTCCCCTCGGTCATGTCGTAGCCCATCTTGGGCATGACAACTTCGGTCACCATCAGTCCCTCCTTTTTCCGCGTGCCCTTTCTGTTCCCTACACCCCGGTGCGCACCATGAGCTTCTTGACTGCCTCCACGACCCCCCCGGCATTCGGAATCGCCGCCTGCTCCAGGTTCTTCGCGTATGGCATCGGCACTTCCACAGCGGCCACGCGCTGGATGGGGGCATCCAGATGGTCGAAGGCTTCTTCCTGAATCCGGCTGGCGACTTCGGCGCCGATCCCGTACGAGCGCCAGGCCTCTTCGACGGTTACGGCGCGGTTGGTCTTCCGGACGGAGGCAACCACCGTCTCCATGTCGAGCGGGCGCAGGGTTCGGAGGTCGACCACCTCGGCGTCGATCCCCTCGTGACTCAGGCGATCTGCCGCCTCGAGCGCCACCAACGTCATCCGGGAGTAGGCCACGAGAGTAATGTCTTTCCCCGCCCGCTTCACCTCGGCCTTCCCCATGGGAATCAGGAACTCCCCCTCGGGGACCTCGCCGCGGACCCGGTAGAGGAGGGCGTGCTCGATGAAGAGGACTGGATCCTCGTCCCGGATGGCACTTTTCAACAATCCCTTGGCATCGGCAGGCATTGCCGGCGCGACCACCTTGAGGCCGGGGACATGGGCAAAGATGGACTCAAGGTTTTGCGAATGGGTCGCGGCGAGCTGCGCCCCCGCCCCGCCGACCGTCCGGAACACGAGCGGTACGGACATCTGTCCTCCAAACATGTGCCGGATCTTGGCGGCATGGTTGATGATCGCGTCGGATGCGAGCAAGGCAAAATTAATCGTCATCAGCTCCGCCACGGGACGGAGCCCGCCCATCGCCGCCCCCACCGCCGTACCCCCAATGCCTCCTTCGGCGATGGGGGAATCCATTACGCGCTTCTCCCCGAACTCCTGGACGAGCCCCGACGTGACGCCGTAGGCCCCCCCGTAGGCCACGACGTCCTCGCCAAAAACCAGGACACGCTCGTCCCGGGCCATCTCCTCGCGCAGGCCCTGGTTCAGTGCCTCGCGATAGGTGATCATCGGCATGCCCACTTCCTCCCCGGTTCAGGGGTTCGTATAGATATCCTCATACAGATCGGTCAGCGGGGGCTCGGGGCTTTCTTCGGCGAACCGGACCGCCTCGAGAACCAGCTCATCGGTCTCCCGCTCGATCTGCTCCAGTTCCTGCGGGCTCAAGAATCCCGCCTCGTCCAGCTTCTGCCGGAAGAAGATGATGGGATCCCGCTGCCTCCACTCCTCCACCTCGCTCTTATCCCGGTACAGGATTGGATCGGCCATGGAGTGCCCCCGGAACCGATAGGTCAGCACCTCGAGGAAATAGGGGCCATCGCCCCGTCGGGCGTGCCCCACCGCCTTGACCGCCGCGTCCCGCACCGCCAGGATATCCATTCCGTCCACCTGCTCGGCCGGGATGTCGTATGCGGCCGCCTTCCGGATCATCTCGGTGACCGCCGAGGCCCGATGAACCGCCGTTCCCATCCCAAACAGATTATTTTCACAGAGAAAGACCACGGGCACCTTCCACAGTTTCGCCATGTTCAAGGCCTCGTGGAAATACCCGTTGTTGGTCGCCCCATCGCCAAAGACACAGAGGATCACTTGATTCTTTCCCAGGCTGTTGCTCGCCAAACCCAGCCCCACCGCCAAGGGAAGATGCCCGGCCACGATCGCCCAGCCCCCGTACATGCCCACGGAGGCATCAAAGAAGTGCATGGAGCCACCGCGCCCCTTGGCCACGCCCGTGGCCTTGCCGAACAGCTCCGCCATGCAGCGATTGATATCCATGCCTCTCGCAATGGCATGGCCATGATCGCGATAGTGGGTCACGAGCAGATCGTGTTCGTCCAGAGCCGAGATCGCCCCGACCGCCACCGCTTCCTCGCCATTGTACAGGTGGAGGAAGCCCGCCACCTTGCCCCGGGCGTACAGCTCCCCCGCCTTATCCTCGAACTTCCGGATCAAGAGCATCTGATGGAGGAAGTTCAGGAGGCTCTTCTTGTCGAGGCCAGACCCCGCCATTTTTGCTACCGTCTTCCCTCCCATCTTCATTTCCCCTTTATGGTTCGCCGCTCATGGTTCAGAGTTCATGGCCAACGGTTCATGGTGGATAGTTCATCCCTTGACACGGGTGTCAAGGGCTCGACGCTGAACCGTGAACCGTCATCCGTCGCTCCTCCCTCAGGCTCCGAATTTGGCGAGACGGAGGGCGTGGGCCAGCACGAGGGGGAGGATCTCCTTTCCCCGCAGATGCCCCAGACCTCCCTGAAGACATCCCCGCTCCGAAAACTCCTGCACCGCATCCGGGCGGCACCGGGCGGAAGAGAGCAACACAGGCACCGGATGCCAGCTGTGGGCCTTGAGCGCTGCGGGGGTGGAATGGTCCCCGGTGACCACCAGCACGTCGGGATGGAGCGCCGCCAGCGCTCGGATCTCGCGATCTACCTCTTCAATAACCGCGACCTTGGCCGAGAAATTCCCATCCTCCCCGGCGGAATCCGTCCGCTTCACGTGCAGGTAAAAGAAATCATACGCCTGCCAGTGCTGGCGCAGGACCTCAAATTCATCTCTCACGCTCGGCCCGGTGGCGAGCGCCTCCATCCCGGCCAGCTTCGCGAGCCCTCGGTACATCGGGTACACCGCAATGGCCGCCGGCCGGAGCTGGTAGAGTTCTTGGAAGGTGGGGAGGTTCGGATGCACGGCGAAGCCGCGAAGGAGGACCATGTTGGCGGGGTGCCTGTCCTTCAGCAGGGACTGCGCCCGCTCGACGAAGGCATTCACAAATCTTGCAGTCCGTTCCGCCTCGGGCACTTTCGCCTCGACCTTCCGCGGTACTTCACCCACCCGCTGCGGGTCGGATTCGGTGATCTGATCCGAAAGCCCGTCCCCCCGGAGCAAAACCACGAACCGGTGCTCCTTGACCGGGCGGACGACCACCTCGATCCCCCTGAGCTCGATGGTGTCCAGCAGTCCCGAAAGCTCCACACAAAGCTCGGTGGAGAGCCGACCCGCCCGCCGGTCGGTAATCCTCCCCGTCTCGTCCACGGTGCAGAAGTTGCCCCGCGCGGCGACATCACGCGCCGTGAGCTCCAGGTCGATCCCCAACGCCTCGAGCACCCCCCGGCCGATCCGGTACTGCAGCGGATCGTAACCGAAAAGCGCCAGGTGTCCCGGACCGCTCCCCGGGGTGATCCCCGGGGCCACCGGGTCGGCCAGCCCCGTCACACCCTGCGCCGCCAGCGCATCGAGGTTCGGCGTTCGGGCCGCCTCGAGGGCGGTGGCGTCTCCCAGTTCCGGAGGGAGCCCTCCCAAGCCATCCAGGACGAGGAGGACGATCTTCGTTTCAGCCGTGACCGCCAGACTCTTTAGGGTCTTGAGATCCATGTTGTGTCCTTCAAGGAGGTCCAAAGTCCCACGTCATTTCTCTGCTCCTCTCCCGCGGCATTGGACATTGGACTTGGGACATTGGACGTTACCGGTGGTACCGGGAGAGATCCTCCTGCAGTCGATGCAGGACCTCGGGCCGCTGCTGCGCCGCTTGCCGGACACTGAGGTTGAGCTTGCCCTTATCGTAGATGAAGCCATCCCGGGTGTAACATTCCAGCTCGTATTCTTTTCCCAGAAAGATCGCGTCCTCGGGGCAGGCCTCCTCACAGTACCCGCAGAAGATGCACCGGAACATGTGGATCATGTAGACCTTGGCGTATCGCTCGCCAGGCGAGTGGCGCTCCTGGTCGGTATTCTCTGCCGCCTCAATGTAGATGGCGTCCGCGGGGCAAGCCACGGCACAGAGCTCGCACCCCACGCAACGCTCGAGGCCGTCCTCATCGACCACCAGAAAGTGGCGCCCTCGGAAACGGGGAGCCACGGACAGGCGCTCCTCGGGATAGGGGACAGTCACCTCCTTCCGGAAGATGTGCTTGAAGGTGGTGAACATCCCCTTCATGATTGCCGTCACCATACTCTTCTCAACTCTCGACTCTCAACCCTCAACACTGAGCCCGTCAGGGCTTATTCACTTCCCACCACCTCGGCATCTCCTCTACCGGATAATCCTTCCGCAACGGGTGGCCGTCCCAGTCCTCGGACATCAGGATCCGTCGGAGATCGGGATGTCCCGCGAACCGGACCCCGAACATATCAAAAACCTCCCGCTCGTGCCAGGCGGCGGTGGACCACACGCCGGTCACCGAGGGGACCTCCGCCCCCTCCGGCACCCGGACCTTCAGGCGCAGCCGATCGGCGCGCGGGATCGAATCGAGGTGATACACCACCTCGAATCTCGGCTCCCGCTTCCCGAGCCAGTCCACACCACACAGATCGGCCAGGAAGTTATACCGGAGATCGGGATCCTCTTTCAAAAAGCGGCAGACGCGGACGAGCGCCTCTGGCTCGACCGTCATGGTGACCTCGTCCTTCCACGCGGCCACGTCCACCGCTGTTCCCGGAAACGCCTCCTGCAAGCGACGTACCGCCGGATGCACCTCCGAGGGATTGCGCTGCTCCTCACCCAATTGCATCCCTCCGAAGGAGGGGGACTCCACCCTCGATGGCTCGGGCCTGGTGCCCGGCATGATAGGAACTCCGAACCAGCGGTCCCGCCTCCACATGGGTGAATCCCATCGCCTCGCCGGTCGCCTTGAGCTCCCGAAACTCGTCGGGGTGATAAAAGCGGTCAACCGGCAGATGATTCATGGTCGGCCGGAGGTACTGTCCCAAGGTGAGAATGTTGCAGCCGGTGGCTACCAGATCCCGCATGGTGGCCAGCAGCTCTTCCCGCTCCTCACCCAGCCCGAGCATGAGCCCGGACTTGGTGAGTAGGGAGGCGTCAAAGCGCTTGGCCCGCTCGAGGAGTGCGAGCGACCGCTCATACTTTGCCCCGGCCCGCGCTTGCCGGTACAGGCGGGGAACCGTCTCGGTATTATGATTCAAGATGTCCGGCCGTGCCGCCACGACGTTCTCCAGCGCCCCCCAGTCTCCCTTGAAATCCGGGATCAGCACCTCCACCGTGCAGTCCGGCGAGCTCTTCCGAATTTCACGAACCGTGGCGCCAAAAATGGCGGCCCCCCCGTCGGGAAGATCGTCCCGATTCACGGAGGTGACCACGGCATGTTCCAGCCCCAGCACCCTGACCGCATGGGCCACCCGCTGTGGCTCCTCCCGATCCAGGCCGGTCGGCCGCCCGTGGGCGACCGCGCAGAACCCGCAGTGCCTCGTGCAGATATCCCCCAGAATCATGAAGGTGGCGGTCAGATTGTCGAAGCACTCGCCGATGTTCGGGCAGCGGGCCTCCTCACAGACCGTGTGGAGATTCAGGGTCCGCAGGAGTCCCTTGACATGCATGAAGTTGTGGCCGCCGGGGGCGCGGACCTTCAGCCACTCCGGCTTCCGGGACACCTGGATGCCGCGGGATCCCACCGCGGGAAGGCTCTTTCCGCAGGGCATAATCCCCCCGATGATATTCCCCAACGTTTCCCTTGAGTATACACGAGGGGTCTCCCTCCTCCAACCCTCTTCCTTCATGCAACGTTTCTGTCACACCTTCACCACCCCAGGGGGAAAGTCGGGCGCCTCCTGCTCACCCCATCGGCCCACCACTCCGCCGGGGCCAAGCCACGCTCAGGGTTAAATCTGCTCTTGACTCATCCCACCCCAGCGACTCCCCTACCTCCTCGCTGCGGTTCACGCATCCCATTATCTCTCCACTCCACGATGGGGCTTGACAGATCTGTATTGAACGTGCATACTCATGCATATGAGGACGACGCTCAACATCGATGACTCCATGCTGCGCCGGGCCGCCAAGCTCACCGGCATCAAGGAAAAGACCGCCCTGGTGCATCTCGGCCTCGAGGCCCTCATCGCGCGCGAGAGTGCCCGTCGCCTGGCCCAGCTCGGGGGGAGCGAGAAGGGGCTTCTGCCGGTTCGGCGGCGGCGATCACGCAACACGGCATGACCCTCGTCGACACCTCGGTGTGGGTCCATCACCTCCGCACGAGCAGTGCACGCCTTGCCGCGCTCCTGCGAGACGAACAGGTCCTCTCCCACCCTTTCGTGGTCGGTGCGTTGGCGTGTGGCAACCTCCAAAACCGCGACGAGATTCTGACCCTGTTGGCCGCATTGCCGGAAGCACGCGTCGCGGAGCACCATGAAGTTCTGCATCTCGTCGAGGGCGCGCGACTCTATGGCCGCGGGCTTGGATGGATCGATGCGCATCTGCTCGCCTCGGCCCTCATCAGCCGAAGTGGTCTCTGGACACTCGACAAACCACTCCAGTGCGCAGCGGCGACTCTGAGGATACCCGTCTAACTCTGGATCGACAGACAACTACCCTCCCCCCCATCGAGCGCGAGCACAATTAAGGTATGCCAGCCGGCTCTGACCTTGACCCGGGGTGATGGCGAGGGGTAGAATGGCAAATACTATGGCCTGGAGAGACGCGGTGACAAAGGATTACTACCGGGTCCTGGGGGTCTCGCCCGAGACCACGCCCGATGACATCAAGCGGGCCTACCGCCGGCTCGCCCTCGAGCACCACCCCGACCGCAACCGGGGCAATCGGCAGGCGGAGGAAC
>JBHIAH010000076.1:0-13364 GCA_046758505.1 Methylomirabilales bacterium (SeqCode)
CAGGCCGACGAGGGGCAGTCTTTTCCCTTGACGTGGTTTTTCATAGGTGACCCCCCAAGATGATGACCCCCCAAGATGACCCCTTAGGAAATGGACTACTGCGGGTTAGCGGAGGGGGCGGCCGGTGAGCCGGGCGTACTCGCGCTGCAAAAGCTGCAGGTCCTGCCAGGCGCTCTTCTTCTCGTTGGGGTTTCGCAAGAGATAGGCGGGGTGGTAGGTCACCAGCAGGGGAATGCCCTGGTAGTCATGGAATCTCCCGCGAAGCTTAGAGAGGGGAGATTTTGTCTTCATCAGGGCCGAGACCGCAATGCCGCCGAGGGCGCAGATGAGCTTCGGATTGATGGCCCTGAGCTGCGCGATGAGGAACGGCTCGCAGGCGGCGATCTCGTCCGCTTCGGGGGTGCGGTTGTTCGGCGGCCGGCACTTGAGAACGTTACAGATGTAGACCTCCTCCCGTTTGAGGCCGATCGCCTCGATCATCCGCGTGAGGAGCTGGCCTGCCCGGCCGACGAAGGGCTCTCCCTGGGCGTCCTCGTCTGCCCCCGGCGCCTCGCCCACGAAGACCAGATCGGCCTGGGGGTGCCCGACCCCGAAGACGATCTGGGTCCGGTGGGGGTGGAGCTTGCACCGGGTGCAGTCCCCCAGGATCTGCCGGGCCTCGTCGAGGGTCAGCGTCCCGGAGAGGAGCACCTCCCGCTCCGAGGGCGGCCTCTCTCGCTCGGGCGCCTCGGGAGCACCCGGGAGAAAATCGAGTCCCAACTGCTGCTGGGCCTCGGAATACTCCCGGGTCCTTTTCACCAGCTCCGCCGCCTCGTGGCGCACCTCTTTCGGGCTCATGGGTTCATCCTCGCCTTTCGCGGCCACGGGGCCCGTGTAGAGAGGCTTCAGCGGTTCTCCCCGCGCCGCAAAGCCACGACGCGATCCAGGATGCGATGGGCCACGTCCCGCTTGGGAAGCTCTGGCAGCTCTTCGACCCGCCCCCGGCAATCGAGCATGGTGACGCGCGTCGTGTCACCGGCGAAGCCGACCCGGATGTCGTTCGCCACGATCAGGTCCAGGTGCTTCTTCTGGAGCTTCTCCTGGGCATTCTGGAGGAGGTCTTCGGTTTCCGCGGCAAAGCCCACCAGGATCCTGGACCCCTTGTGCCGGCCCGCCTCGGCCAGGATGTCCGGGTTGCGCAGGAGTTCGACCGTGACGGTCTCTTGTTTCTTCATCTTGTGCGGGGCGCGGGCGCTCGGACGGTAGTCGGCGACCGCGGCGGCCATGACGAGGATGGTCGCGGTGTCGAGTCGCCCCGACACGGCCTGACACATCTCTTCGGCCGTCGTCACGTCGGCGCGCTCGATCCCCGGAGGCGTGGGAAGCGACGTGGGGCCGGTCACCAGCACGACGTGGGCCCCCCGATCCCGGGCGGCCTTGGCAATGGCGAAACCCATCTTGCCCGAGGAGCGGTTCGAGAGATAGCGGACGGGGTCGAGCGGCTCGTGGGTGGGACCGGCGGTGACCAGGACCGTCTCGTCCGTGAGGTCCTGGGCACGACCAAGGAGATCTTCGACCGCCTGGAAAATCGCGGAGAGGTCGGCCAACCGCCCGCGACCGATCAGCCCGGAGGCGAGCTCTCCGTATTCCGGTTCGAGCACCCGCACCCCGCGGGCCTTCAGATGGGTCAGGTTCTCCTGAACCGCGGGATGGGCGTACATCTCCCGGTCCATGGCCGGCGCGAGGACGACGGGGCAGGTACTGCTGAGATAGAGGTTAGAGAGGAAGTCGTCCGCCAGACCGTGGGCGAATTTGGCGATGGTGTTGGCCGTGGCTGGGGCGACGAGCAGGAGGTCGGCCCGCCCGCCGGCGGCCACGTGACCGATGTGCTGGTCGTAATCGAGGGTAAAGAGGTCGGTGAGGACCGGACGTCGGGAGAGGGTCTCGAAAGTGAGGGGGCCGACGAACTGCTGAGCACTCTGGGTCATGACCACCGTGACAGCCGCCCGTCGCCTGGTGAGCTCCCGGAGAACCTCCACTGCCTTATACGCGGCGATACTCCCGGTCACCCCCAGGATGATCTCTTTCTCTTCCAAACTCCGCTTCATCCTAGACGCCCTTTCCCGATGTTCTTCCAAGACCTCGGACGGCTCGACTGAGCTCGCCGAAATCTTCGGACCTCGAACATCGGACTCTGCACGCCGGACTTCTAGATTCGTACCAGGTGGTTGACCGGACCTTTCCCCTTTCCGATCTTTTCCCCCGTCTGGATCGCGGCGTGGATGTATCGCTGGGCCGCTTCCACGGCCGCCGTCACCTGGTGGCCCTTGGCCAGTCCGGCCGCAATGGCCGCGGAAAGGGTGCACCCACTGCCGTGGGTATTCTCGGTCGGGATCTTGGGGGCCTCCCGGACCGCAAAGCGACTTCCGTCGTACAGGACGTCGAAGATTCGCGATCCAGCCAGGTGCCCGCCTTTCACCAGGACGTACTGCGACCCCAGCGCCTTGATGGCCCGCGCGGCCTCCTTCATGCCGTTCAGGTCCTCGATCTTCTCTTTCCAGAGAATTGCGGCTTCGTCGAGATTGGGGGTCACCACCGTGGCCAGGGGGAAAAGGAGGGTCCGCATCGCCTCCACCGCGTCCTCGTCGAGGAGGTGATGGCCGGTGGCCGACACCATGACCGGATCCACCACCAGATTCCGGAGCTGAAATGCGTCCACTTCCCTCGCCACCGCCGCGACGATCTCCTTTGTGGCCAGCATCCCCGTCTTGCCCGCGTCGGCGCCGATATCGGAGAGGACCGAGCGGATCTGGAGTGCGACAAAGTCGGGGGGGAGGACATGAACGCCTTGGACCCCAAGGGTGTTCTGGGCCGTAATGGCGGTCAGGACGGAGAGGCCATAGACTCGATAGGCGGTAAAGGTTTTGAGGTCCGCCTGGATCCCCGCTCCCCCGCCCGAGTCGGAGCCAGCGATGGTCACAGCCCGTTGCATTGCTTCTCCTCTCCATCCGTCGTCGGGCCCATTATGCCCGAGGTGACTGCGTTGCGCAAGCCTTCCGACCCGCCTCCCCGTCGACAGACGCAGGGGGCTTCGCCCCTCATGCGCGGACGCTCCGTGCGCTACCGCGGCCGGGCGTAGAGGGTGCGGTAGCGGTCGTAGCTTCCCAGGACCCGTTTCACGTAGCGCCGGGTCTCCGGATAGGGGATCTCTTCAACGAAAGTCTCGGGGTCCCGGATGGGATGAGAGTCATTGAGCCAGCGCCGCACAGCGCGCGGCCCCGCGTTGTACGCGGCGATGGTGAGGAACAGATCTCCATCGAACTCCCCGCGCATCCGGGCGAGGTAGCGTGTTCCCAGCGCAATGTTCACGCCGGGTGTGTCGAGGTCGGTGGGGGTTGGGGAGTCCGTCTCGGCGGCCACACGGGCTGCCGTGGCCGGCAACAGTTGCATGAGTCCCCGTGCTCCTGCCCTCGAAAGGGCCGTGGGATCGAACGTGCTCTCCTCCCGGATGAGGGCGGTCACCAGGTAGGGGTCGAGGCGCGTCTCTTTCACATACTGGTCAATCCAGGGCCAGAACCCCCGAGGATAGAGGAAAGTCCAGAACAGGGTGAATGCCTGTTTCTTTCGGCCGGCGCTGATCAGGGCGGTGACGGTCCGCCTCGCAATCTGGATCACCTTGTCGAACTCGTTGGCGCGAAAGAGCGCCTGGCAGGCCTCCCATTGTAAGGGGATCTGGGTGGGGTGGTTCATCGCGAGGTCCCAATACTCTGCCGCCGCGTCCGCCCACATTCGTAGATAGAAGAGTTCCCGCGCCTTGGTCAGGGCTGGGGAGAGGGCGTCTTTCCGGGGGTCGGGTCGTCCCGGGGAGAATCGCGGGGGCTTGAGTCCGAGACGTTCCCTGGCTCGCCACTCGTAGTACGGGTCCAGGGTTGCCTGCTTCACGAGTCGCCGGTAGATCTGTTTCGCCAGGGGACTTCTATTCATCTCTTCCAGCAAGCGCCCGCGCCAGTAGAGCGCCTGGGCCCGCTGGGACGATTGCGGGTACTCATCCAGGAGGTGTTTCAGTTCGTGGTCGGCCCGCCTCACGTCTCCCCGCCGGTACAGCACCCAGGCGCGCCGCCACCGGGCCGTATCTCCCAGGCCCGCCTGGGGATAGCGGCGCAGCAGGCGGGCGTACGCGCGGAGGGCCGCGTCCGCCTCCCCCCGCTCCTCGTGGTTGAGGCCGATGAGATAGAGGGCGTCATCGGCCAGGTCGCTCCGAGGAAATGTTGCGGGGATGCGGTCGAGGGTGGCAATCGCCTGCAGGTACTTCCCCGACCGCAGGGAGGCCCTCCCGATCAGAAACAGGGCCTTCACCCGGAGGGAAGAATCGGCGGGAGCGTCGGTCAGGGGAAGGAGGGTGGCGATGGCCTCGGGGTACTCCTTCGTGGCGAACAGGCTGCGCCCCAGCAGAAGCCGGATCTCTTCGTTCTCAGGGTCGGCATGGAGGAGGGGGGAGAGGGCGGCGGCTGCCTCGGTAGATCTGCCCTCACGCAACAGGGTCTTTGCGCGGAGGATGTGGTCGTCCGGGGTGAGGGTTACGAACTGCGTGTGCTCCTGGATCAGTTGTGCTGCCTCGTCGGCGCCCGGGTCTGTCGGGAAGCGGACATAGAGGCGCTTGAGGAGGGACGCCGCCTCCGGCTCGCGCTTCAAGGCCAGGAAAAGTTTCGCCAGGAGAAGGGAGGCCTCGGGGGCCATGGCTGACGTCGGGTAGCGGTCCAGAAAGTCGCGCAAGGCCTTTTCAGCCGCTTCGTGCCGCTCCATTTCCAGATAGGTCGTGGCGAGGCGGAAGTGGGCTTCCTCGGCGAGACGACTGTCCGGGTAGCGGGTCAACAGGCGGGAGAGGAGTTGAGTGGCCCCGCGCTGGTCCTCGAGTGCGAGGGCCGCCCGGGCGGCGTAGGATATGGCGTAATCGGCGAGGAGTGCGTCTTCCGTCGCCGCCTCCTCGAGGAGGGGGAGGGCCTCGGCTGGCCGCTCTGTCTTCACGAGGCAGTAGCCGGTAAGAAACCTCACCCGTTGCCGGATCGCTTCGGGCGGTGGGTCAACGATTGCACGAAGCGCTGTCAGGGCCGTGGGACAGTCGCTGGTTTCCAGGGCCACCAGGGCCTCGGTGAAGGCCGACGGAAGATCGCCCGCGAAAGCCTTCGGGGAGTAAAAGAGCAGGACGAGCGCCGCAAGCCATACCCTCCAGCCGCGCCCCAGCTCTGCCTTGTTCGTTCCCATGGCTCGCTACGATTTGGGTGGGGAAGGGGATCCGCGGAGCGCGTGGATGGCCTCGGCAAGAGGGGGACGGAGGACCCCCTGGTCCGTGATGAGGGCACTCACCAGCCCCGCCGGTGTGACGTCGAATGCGGGGTTGGCCGCCGGGAATCCGTCGGGCGCAATGGGAACACCTGCGATAGAGGTGATCTCTTGCGCGCCGCGCTCTTCGATGGGGATCTGGGTGCCCGTCGGCAAGGTCGGATCCACGGTGGAGAGGGGGGCGGCGACGTAAAAGGGAACATGGTGATACCGGCACAGGACCGCCAGGGTGTACGTGCCGATTTTGTTCGCCACGTCCCCGTTCAGGGCGATGCGATCCGCTCCGAGGATGACCGCGCGCACCTCACCGCGCCGCATGAAGTCGCCGGCCATGCTGTCGGTGATGAGGCGGGAGGGGATCCCGAGGCGGTCGAGTTCCCAGGCGGTCAACCGGGCCCCCTGCAGCACGGGCCGGGTTTCATCTACCAGGACCTGAATCCGCTTCCCGTGTTCCCAGGCGGCCCGGATCACACCCAGCGCGGTCCCGTACCCGACCGTGGCCAGCGCGCCCGTATTGCAGTGGGTGAGCAGGGTGTCGCCGCTCTCGACCAGCCGCTGGCCATGCTCCCCGATGGCGCGATTGCAGGCCAGATCTTCGCGGTGCATCGTCAGCGCTTCCTCGACGAGGCGCTGCTTGAGGAGGGGGAGCGAGAGATCCCGGTGCTTGTCGGCGACGGTCAAGACTCGGTCCAATCCCCAGAACAGGTTTCTCGCTGTCGGGCGCGTGCGGGCCAGCAGATCAGCGATCCCCTTGAGGTCCCGGAGGAATGAGGCCACATCTGGTGCGTGCACGCTCTGGGCGCCGAGGGCGAGTCCCATGGCTGCCGTCACCCCGAGGGCGGGGGCGCCCCGGATGCGGAGGCTTCTGATCGCCTCGGCCACCGCCTCGACGTCCCGGCAATCGATGTAGACCTCTTCCCGAGGGAGACGTGTCTGGTCGAGGAGACGGACACCCCCGTCGGGAAGCCACGTAAGCGTTTGGATCTCTTGCGGCATGTGCTTTCCTCCTGGGCCATACACTACCAATCCTCCCCCTGCTGTCAACGGAAATTTCCCCCCCCTGAACCGTGTGCATTTCGAGAACTGCAATTGGTCCCGTTCGGTTCGGCCTACCGCTCGAGTCCCGACTGCTCCTTTCAGTGAGAGAAGACGCCCTGGAGCCTTTCCGGTCGGCCTGTCTGATATTCGTGATCCTTCCCCTGCTCCCTTCACGCAACCTATTGATATTACAGGTGAATCGTGCTGGCACAGTCTTTGCCATATAGGAAGCAGCTAAACCGTAAGGCCGTTTCGTCTCAGAAGAGTTCGGAGGAAGGAGATGGGGAGTATCTACTACCGCACCCTGATTTCGGGGATCCTCCTCTTCCCGTGGTCGCTCGTGGGCCTGATGATCGTGGGAACCGTGTGGGAGCGGGCCAAGGTCCGCGTGCGCATCCGGAATCGTTCGTAGCGAAAGCAAAAACCCCCGGAAGTGAATCCGGGGGTTTTTGCAGAAGGCAGGGGGGCGTTCACGGGATCGTGTCGGCCCCCGGAGTCACGCCTGTTAGTACATGTCACCCATCCCGCCACCGGCGCCAGGGGGCATCGGTGCCTTTTCCTTCTTCTCCGGGATCTCGGTGACCAGTGCTTCTGTCGTCACCATCAACCCCGCAATACTCGAAGCATTCTGGAGGGCGATCCGGGTCACCTTGGTGGGGTCAATGATCCCGGCCTGCATCAGGTCTTCGTACTCTTCCGTCTCGGCGTTGAAGCCGTACCCGCCGGACTTTTCCAGGACCTTCTGCACGACGATGGAGCCCTCGACGCCGGCGTTCTGGGCGATTTGTCGGATGGGTTCCTCAAGGGCCCGTCGGACGATATCGACCCCGATCTTCTCATCGTCCTCCAGCTTGAGATTCTGCAGGGCCTTGAGGGTCCTCAGATAGGCCACGCCGCCCCCGGCGACGATCCCCTCCTCGACCGCCGCGCGGGTGGCGTTCAACGCATCCTCGACCCGAGCCTTCTTCTCCTTCATCTCCACCTCGGTGGCTGCCCCCACCTTGATCACGGCCACGCCGCCGGCCAGCTTGGCCAGCCGCTCTTGGAGCTTCTCCTTATCGTAGTCCGAGGTGGACTCTTCGATCTGGGCCCGGATCTGCTTGATCCGGCCCTCGATGGCCTTGGAGTCGCCGTTTCCTTCGATGATGGTGGTGTTCTCCTTATCGATGAGCACCTTCTTGCAGCGGCCGAGGTCCTCCAGGCGGATGTTCTCCAGCTTGATCCCCACCTCCTCGGCCACCACCTCGCCGCCCGTCAAGATGGCCATGTCTTTTAGCATCTCCTTGCGGCGATCGCCAAAGCCCGGAGCCTTCACCGCCGCGGCGTTCAACGTCCCCCGGAGCTTGTTGACCACCAGCGTCGCCAGGGCCTCTCCCTCCACATCCTCGGCGATGATCACGAGCGGCTTCCCCATCTTGGCAATCTGCTCGAGCACCGGGAGGAGGTCGCGCATGTTGGAGATCTTCTTTTCATTAATCAGGAGGAGAGGGTTTTCGAGGACGCATTCCATACGCTCCGGGTCGGTGACGAAGTACGGACTCAGGTAGCCCCGGTCGAACTGCATCCCCTCCACGACTTCCAGGCTGGTTTCCATCACCTTGGCCTCTTCGACGGTGATGACCCCGTCCTTGCCGACCTTTTCCATGGCCTCGGCGATCAGGTTGCCGATGGTGGTATCGTTGTTGGCCGAGATCGTGGCGACCTGGGAGATCTCCTTCTTGCCCTTGGTCACGATGCTGAGTTTCTTGAGCTCCGCCACCACGGTATCGACCGCCTTTTGGACGCCCCGCTTCAGGCCCATGGGGTTGGCCCCGGCGGTCACGTTCTTTTGCCCCTCCCGATATATGGCCTGGGCGAGCACGGTGGCGGTGGTGGTTCCGTCCCCTGCCACATCCGAGGTCTTCGAGGCCACCTCTTTCACCATCTGGGCCCCCATGTTCTCGAAGGGGTCCTCGAGCTCGATTTCTTTGGCCACGGTGACCCCGTCCTTGGTAATGGTGGGCGCACCCCACTTCTTATCCAAGACGACGTTGCGCCCCTTCGGGCCCAGGGTGACCTTTACGGCGTTGGCCAGCTTGTCTACGCCGCGGAGGCTCGCCCGTCGCGCCTCCTCATCATACAGGAGCTGTTTTGCCGGCATGGATCACTCCCTCCTTCGTGATAACGTGTCAGTCTGTCCCTCGCACTGGCTTCCACTCGTTGCGCGAATCGCGGGATCCGCGGATCGCGGTTACTTCAAGATGCCGAGGACCTCGCTTTCCCGCATGATGAGGTACTCTTCGTCGTCGATGCGGACCTCGTTGCCGGAGTACTTTCCGAACAGGATCTTGTTTCCAGCCTTCACGTCAATCGGGAGCCGTTTCCCGTCCTCGGTGAGCTTCCCGGGACCGACGGCGATCACTTCCCCTTCCTGGGGCTTCTCTTTCGCCGTGTCGGGAATGATGATGCCACCCTTCTTGACCTCCTTCTCTTCGATGCGCTTGACCAGGATATAATCGTGTAACGGCTGTACTCGTACGGCCATACTCTCTCACCCTCCTTCTCTGCCTGACGTGGTTTTGGTTGACCTTCCGGGCTCCTCAGGTGAGCTCGTGACCCGAGAAGCCCGGAGCGACCCGCTTCCCGTTATTAGCACTCGATTGTGATGAGTGCTAACAGCCCGTACAATATGCGACGGGCGAACGGTATGCAAGGCGTGCTATGACGCTATTCAGTCAAGTGTGAGATAATATAGCACTCTGGTACGTTTATGTGTAAACAGTTCTTTTAATTTCAGACTTATTCTCAATTTTGCTCGCATTAATACCATATACGAGGGGATGTTGCGGGAAAGTCGCGCACCTGGTATCATGGCCCGGGGAGGGAAGGCGTGCCGTGAAAGGCAGGGGCACAGCAGCCATCGTGTCTCTCGATGCGATCGCCCGGAACCTTGGGCGGGTTCGAGATCGCGTGGGGGAGCAGGTAGAGATCATGGCAGTGGTCAAGGCGGATGCCTATGGCCACGGTGCCGTGCCCGTTGCTCGAACCCTTGTCGAGGCTGGGGCAGAATGGTTGGGCGTCGCCTTGCCCGAAGAGGGGGTCCAACTGAGGCGCCAGGGCCTTCAGGTGCCTATCCTGGTTATGGGGCCAACTCCTCCGGATCAGACCCCGGTTCTTGTGGAGCATCGACTCGATCAGATGGTCTCCCACCGCCTTCATGCCCGGGCCCTCTCGACCGGAGTCGGGGGCGCCGGGGCGCGGGTGAGAGTGCACCTCAAGATCGACACCGGGATGGGGCGACTGGGAATCCACCCATCCGAGGCTGCGGACGCGGCACAGGCGATCGTGCGTCTCCCCGGGTTGGAATTCGCAGGAGCGATGACTCACTTTGCCGCAGCCGATGCTCCTGATAAGGGCCATGCCCTGGAGCAGCTTCGGCGATTTCTCGAAGCGGTCTGCGACATCGAGGCGGCAGGGGTTGTTGTCCCTCTCCGTCATGCCGCCAACAGTGCGGCACTGCTCGACCTTCCCGAGACGCACCTGGACATGGTGCGGCCCGGAATTGCTCTGTACGGGTACCCTCCGTCCCCGTCGATCTCTGACGAAGGGCTCTGGGAGCCGGGCCTGACCTTCAAGACCTCCATCGCCCAGATCAAGCAGATGCCCAAGGGTACCACGGTGAGCTACGGCTGCACATACGAAGCGCCGCGCGATATCCTAGTCGCCACGCTGCCGGTGGGATATGCGGACGGGTACAACCGCCTCCTCTCAAACCGGGGGGAGGTCCTCCTCCGGGGAGAGCGGGCGCCGGTGATTGGCCAGGTGTGCATGGACATGATTATGGTTGATGTGACGGACGTGGGGGGAGTGCGGGAGGGGGAAGAAGCGGTTCTCCTGGGGTGCCAGGGCGATGAAACGCTCTTTGCCGATGAGTGGGCAGCCCGCCTCGGCACGATTCCCTATGAAGTCCTGTGCAATATCAGCAAGCGGGTCCCCCGCTCCTACGTGCGGCACGGAAAGCTGATCGACGCCTAGCGGTCGTAATCCACACCCCGCCTCTGTCGGGTTCCAGCGCCTTCCTTCGCATGTGAGAGGCTCCTCCTTGGAACAGGGGTACAGTCCGGAGCAGGGGACCGGCATTTTGTCCGTCTCCGGTGCCAGTGATTGAACTCTGGACACCAGCCGAGAATTCGACGACCCCTTCGGGGAGGGGGCCTGCCCGCAGGAGTCCCAAGGTGGTGGTTTTTGGGACTTCCTGGAGGGGTGCACTTCTTCCCCCGTCTGGCATACCGCTTGCAGCCTTTTCCCTTGTTGATCAACCTCCCCGACGGACGCGGGGGCCCCCAGGACGGATGAGACAGTCGCCCCCTTAGGGCGGTGTCGGGTTCAAAAAGGAGAGGAGCACCATGGATGCTGGTGCAAATTATGGTGTCGCGATCGCCGAGGGAACCGTGGTCCCAGTGGTTGGTCGGGAGACGAAGGATGCCTCTCACCTGACTCCGTGTCCTCACCTCGCGTTCATCTGCTGGCTGGAGAGGGTCCTGGCCGCCGCGGATGGGGACGAGAATACAGAGGCGCTGCTGCTTGGGCTGGGGGCTGCCGCGCTCTGTTTTCTGCTGGGGTATGCCATCATCGTTCTCACCAAGTTCCAAGCGGGCTTCTTTGCCCTTGGACTCGGCTAGCCCCCGCCGCGGGCAGCTGCCCGTGGGGCGGGCCGCACCGGTAGCCCTCATCCGCCGGCGTTGAGAATCCCCACCACCGTTCATCCTGAACAGATTCTCGTTCGTACCTTGGTTGAATAGCGCTCTGGCACGGGGCATTCCCCATACCAATCGTTGGACAATGATGGCCGGTGGCGTAGGGAATAGGGGTTGTCCGTTCGTGAGCGGGGGACAGACATGCTACGCTCGTTGGTCCAGCTCGTATTCGGCAGTCGGCCCGTCTCCTTCGAGAGTCCATTCTCGGTCAATGAAGCAGTGCGTCGCCTCGCCGCATCGGTAAGCAGAAGCGTGTTTCGCACGGTGTTTCGAGAGGCGGTCATCGGCAAGGTCGCGGCCTCGCGCGTTATGCTATATCGCTATCGGCCGTTTCTGCGGAATTCATTCCTGCCTGTTTTTGTGGGATCGTTTCAGTTCCGAAACGGGGTGACCAAGCTCGACGGACGATTCTCGATGCACGGGTCGGTCAAGGTTTTTATGGCCTGCTGGTTTGGGATGTCCCTCCTCCTGCTCCTCGTCGCGGGTATCTCGTGGATCTCGAATCCGGCGCAGACGGACGGGGAGGTCTCCGCCGTGACCGTTGGACTGGGCATGGTGCTTTTCGGCATTGCGCTGGTCTTCCTTGGAGAACGCTTCGGCCGACCTGATGTAGAGTATATTTCTGCCGTGATCCGCCAGGCCATCGGTGTTGACGGGGTCCATCCGCGGTAGGCATCTTCAGGTCGCTCGCGTTTCCCAGATGAAGGCCGTCGTGAGGTCGGTGACGCTCTTCCCACCACATGACTTTTTGTCCACCGCTGGGATGAACGCCTGTCGGGCATCGCCATTCTCAGTATGCCTCCCACCTTGCTCGTTTCTCAAGACTACTTGCGTGTTAGTATTTGTCCCAACAAGACGTCACAGCCAGCGAGATTTCGAAGGACTCATCGGACACCCCTGGTACCCGATTTTCATTTTGTTCTCCGTTCCTCTGAGGTCATGTTCTTAGTCCTCTCGGCTCCGGCCCTACTCTGGCCGTGACTCGCTTTTCAGTCCTCTGCAGAAGCCCGCCGAGGCGCCACGGTTGTGCCAAGTGGTGCGCCCCCCGTCTTACGGACATTTTTGCCCCCCTTAGAGGTGTTAAGGACGACCCCTTGTGAAATGCCTGGTGGGTCCCCGGTGGGCTTTTATCCCGACCTGCTTTATGCTACTTTGTTCGGGGGCAGCATTTACGTTGCCTCTCTTTCGTATGGGTGCCGAAGCACGAAACTCCCGGAGGTCCCCGATGCGGTCTGCTCCTTTCAGGCCGTTCGGGGGTGCGTTGTCGAAAGGAAGCGGAGTGCTATTGCCGTGTGTAGGGTCGCATGAGGATCGGGGAGGCGAACGAGGCGCTTGGTGCAGTTGCCAGCCAGCCCCGGGACAAAGGGGCACGAGAACGGAAGGGGAACTTCCTGGCAGTGAGGCTGCAATTTCGTGTGCTCAGCGAGTGAACTCTCCTCCTTGGGTACCGGAGGATCGGCGGGTGGCTTCCGCTTCTCCGGACCGGGTAGAATCGTCGCAGAGGTAGCTGCGAATTTGCGTAGCGCGGGTGGCGCGAAGGAGAGCGGCCTGCTTGGGGCTGGGATCGGTGCTCAACCGGGGCCGCTCTGTGGTGGAAAAAGGACTGGTACGGGGAGCTTCGGTGGGCGTCGGGGGACTCGGCCAGCTATGGCTATGACACGGAAAAAATGCGTGCCGCGACCCGACCAAGGAGGGGGTATCGCGGAAGAGAGTTATCGGGCTAAGCGATCGGGCTTCTAGTGAGCAGTAGCAGAGGATGGTGGCAATGAAAGTGCTTCTTGTTGAGGACGATGCAAGAACTGCCTCGTTCATCATGCGGGGCCTGAAACAGGCGGGCTTCGCCGTCGACCACGCTTCCGACGGTGAGGACGGCCTCCATCTCGGCTCAACCGAAGGATATGACGCGGCCATCGTGGATATCATGCTCCCGAAGATGGACGGGTTGACGCTGATCGACGAACTCCGGCAGCGCAAACTCTCGACGCCCATCATTGTGCTCAGCGCGAAAAGCTCGGTGGATGATCGTATCCGGGGCTTGCACGCCGGCGGCGACGACTATCTGGTTAAGCCATTTGCCTTTTCGGAGTTACTGGCACGTGTTCAGGCGCTCATTCGCAGGGCGAATTCCGTGACGGAACCGACAACGCTTACCGTGAGCGACCTGAGTTTGGACTTGGTCAGGCACAAGGTTTCTCGCGGGGGTAGCGAAATCGATCTCCAACCCAGGGAATTCGCCCTGCTCGAATACCTCATGCGGAGCGCGGGGCGGGT
>JBHIAH010000077.1:0-13356 GCA_046758505.1 Methylomirabilales bacterium (SeqCode)
GCTCCTCGTACAGCTGGTAGCCGCCGCCGTTGTGAATCCAGGCCAGCCCGAGGTGGGCGTCCTGGCCAAAGACGGGCCCGGTGCCGAAGAGCGAGGCGATCTTGCTCTTGCCGTACCAGTAGACGGTCACACTGTGCGCCCCGTCGAGGACGCCTTTGTGGACGGCGTCCTGCACGCGGAAGGCCTTGACCACTGCGCCGGAGACCAGATAGTCGATCTTGAGGCTGCCGCCCGACATCTGGTTCACGCGATTCACGTACTGCACGGCGTACTCGTTGAAGATGTCCTTGGCGCCCCAGGCGCCCTGCATCTTGAGTACGACCGGCCTGGCCCTGACGACATTCGGGAAGCTCACCGTTGCCGCGCCGGCCGCCGCGGTCGCAACCGCGGCTTTCTTCAGAAACGAACGCCGTGATACGCCCTGGGCCCCCTGTGGCTCTTGCTCCGGTTTCTTCTGCGTCTCGTTCATAGCCTCCCTCCTTTGATGGTTGGGAATCCCGTCACCCGCCTCACCGGAAAGACCAGGACCATCCCCCGGTCTCGCCGGTGTTCCCTCCTCTCCCTCTCGCCTCCGGGCCCGTCGGAAGTTCGAGAGACAGGGCAGGAGTCCTGAAACCCGCGGAACGCTTGTCGTCCTGATTGGTGCAGGAAAACCCACGCAACGATTTATCACACAGTGAAAAGGCGTTATAATTCTTGAAAAACAGGAGTACGCCGTTTCTATCGCACGCATGACCCCCTGTCAAGCAAAAAACGGTCGGGATTCACCAGTGTAGAGTCGAGCACAAAATGCGGTTTTAGGATGGAAACGCTCCTGGGCAGCTCTGCCGCACTGATTACTGTCCCCTGCCCCCAATAACCGAATATGACGGGGGACATGGATGTTTGGCCCCGCTCCACAGCAGTCGGTCGGACTTTCGTCATGGAAACACCCCGGGGCCAAGCAATATTCCCCCGTCACTTCGGAGGGCTCCCGCGTCCGCCAGCGGGAGGCGCCAGGGGCGTGTACCCCAAACGGAGGGGTTCATCCTGGAAACCGCAAACGCCAGGGCAGCGTTCCCCACCGCCTTTCCTCAATCAAGAACGTGGAGTTGGAGGTCGCGGTGCACGGTCCTCCGGTACTCCTCGACGAAAGCGCGGGCTGCTGCTGCATTCGTGTCCCGGTAGTACTCCAGGACATCCCCGTGCTCGTCCCTGAACTGCCCGATGACCTCATAGCCTAGGGTGAGAAAGAAGACCTTGCGGGGTCGGGCGATCACGTCAGGTCCCTCCCCCGTGACGTAGCGTCCCGAGGCGTGATCCCGCGTCAGACAGCAGGTAAATTCACTCCCAAAGTGCTTCTTCACCAGCACTTCAATCTGTCCGAGATCGACGTCACTGCTCTGTAGCGGCATCTGCCCCTCCATCACGCCACGCACCCAGCAGGCACTGACGTCCCCCCCCGGGCCTGTCCCATGGGCCGCGCGGTGCGCGCTACCCCAGAATAGCCCGGAGCGCCGCCTCCAACGCGGGATGGCGAAAGGTGTAGCCGGCCTCTCGAATGCGCGTGGGCAGGACCCGCTGGCTGGCGAGTAAGGCGTCACCAAACTCGCCGAGGATCAATCGGAGGCCAAAGGCCGGGGCGGGGAGCAGCGCGGGGCGGTGCAGCAGCCGCGCCAGCGTCTGGGTGAACTCCCGATTGCGGACAGGAGCCGGGGCGGTGACGTTGACCGGGCCGCTCACGCTCGGATGCTCGATCGCGTGGAGGATGATGCCTACGACATCATCCAGGTGGACCCACGGCACCCACTGCTTCCCGTTCCCGAGCGGTCCCCCGAGGCCCAGCCTGAACGGGAGCAGCATCTGCTTGAGCGCCCCGCCTCCGCGGCCCAGGACGAGCCCGCTGCGCAGCATCACCACGCGCACGCCTAACGCCTCCGCCCGTCGGGCCTCGGCCTCCCACCCCTGGCAGACCTCTGCAAGAAAGTCTTGGCCCGGACCGGCCTGTTCGGTCAGTTCCTCCTCCCCGCGGCTGCCGTAATACCCGACGGCCGAGGCACACACGAGCACCCCGGGCTTTGACTTCGCCTCGCCGATGGCCTCGACCAGATGCCGCGTACCGATAATCCGACTGTCCCGGATGGCCCGCTTCTTCAGCGCGTTCCACCGTCCGGCCACACTCTCGCCCGCCAGATGCACCACCGCGGCGGCCCCCTGGACGGCCGCCACGGGGGCGGGCTCCAGCTTTGGCCGCCACCGATACGCCTCCTTCACCCCGGGCACAAGCGCCTTGGCCCTGTCCGGACGCCGGCTGAAGAGAGTGAAAGTCAGCCCCCGCTCCTTCAGGGTTGCGCACAGGGCCTGACCGACGAACCCTGTCGCGCCCGACACCAACACGGGCGTTGGAATCTCTGCCACCTGTGTTCCCTCCGCTCCGGCTATACCCGGCAGTGCGTCTCACTCTAGGCGAGGCGTCTCGCCGTGTCAAGGAGGGGACATGGCAAAAGGACGGGCCGGCGCGATCGCGCCGGCCCGTCCACAGGTCGCGCACGCGGAGGCTACGTGGGGAGATTGACGACGACCGACTTCACCTCCATGTACTCCTCGAGTCCCTCCTTGCCCCCCTCGCGGCCCAGGCCGGACTCCTTGAAGCCACCGAAGGGAATCTCGTGCGTGTACCCGGCCGCGTCGTTGACCCCCACCAAGCCGTACTCGAGCGCCTCGGCCACCCGAACCACCCGCCCCAAATCTCTGGTATACAGGTAGCTGGCGAGGCCGTAGATGGTATCGTTCGCTCGCTCGATCAGCTCTTCTTCGGTCTTGAACGTCAGGATGGGGGCGACCGGTCCGAAGATCTCCTCCTGGCAGACCGGCCAGTGATCCTTGACCTTGAGGACGACCGTGGGGGCGTAGAAGTACCCCTTGGCATAGGCGCCTTCTTTCATGGGACCGCCACCCAGCACGACCTCGGCGCCCCGGGACAGCGCGTCCTCCACCAGGCCGTGGACCTTCTTGCGGGTCTCCTCGTTGATGAGGGGCCCCACCTGCATCCCAGGCTCGAACCCTGGCCCGACCTTCAGGGCCTTGACTTTCTCGATGAAGGCCGGAACGAACCGGTCGGCGATGCTCTCCTGCACGTAGAGCCGGTTCGCACAAATGCACGACTGCCCGCCGACCCGGAGGTACTTGATGGCGACGGCCCCCTCCACCGCCGCCTCGAAGTCTGCATCGTCAAAGACGATGAAGGGCGCATTGCCGCCGAGCTCGAACGAGATGCGCTTGATCGACTTGGCCGCCTGCTCCATGAGGGTCTTCCCCACCTCGGTGGACCCGGTGAACCCAATCTTCTTGACCTTGGGGTTGTTGAGCAACTCCTCAGCGATCGGCCGGGATTTGGCTCCCGTCACGACGTTCAGGACCCCGGGAGGGATGCCCGCGTCGTGGCACGCCTGGGTGATGGCGAGCGCCGTGAGCGGCGTGGCCGACGCTGGCTTCAGGATCACTGTGCACCCGGCGGCCATGGCCGGTGCGATCTTCCGGGTGATCATATTGGCCGGGAAGTTCCAGGGGGTGATGGCCCCGACGACCCCCACCGGCTGGGCCATGACCCACAGCCGCTTGTTGGGAAACGGGGACGGCACCAGGTCGCCGTAGCCCCGGCGCGCCTCTTCGGCAAACCAGCCGAAGTACCCCATCGAGAAGCCGACCTCCCCTTTGGCCTCGGCAAACGGTTTGCCGTTCTCGAGCACCACCAGCCTGGCAATCTCATCCACCCGCTCCTGCATGATGCTCTGGACTTTCTTCAGGATCTCGCCGCGCTGCTTGGGCGGCGTGGCCGCCCACCCCCTGAAGGCCCGGTGCGCGGCGTCGATAGCCCGTTTCGTTTCCGCCACGCCGCCGTCGGCCACATCCGCCACGTGCTCCCCCGTGGCCGGGTCGCGGACCTCGAAGGTTCGTCCCCCTCCTGCCTCCGTCCACTGCCCGTCGATAAAGAGCTGTCGTACGCCCTCTTTTCCCTTCGCCATCACGCCCCTCCTCCCCCCCATACGGGGGGGCCATCAAACGTTCCGGGCCTTCCTCCGGGCAGCCCGTCCGGTTCCCCGTTCGGCGAACATCCGCCAAACACAATTTTATTGTATCGACTTACGAAAACCATCCGCAAGAGAAAGTTTTCCCTCGGAACGCCCTTTTTTCTGGTTTTCGTCTGGCGGGATTGGAAGCGCGGGGCGGTCTCAGCCTCCTTCGACGTGAGGCTCAGGGCAAAGCGTGGGCGAGAAGCTCTGCGATGTGTTTGACCTCGATGGGACTCCCCCGCTTCAGCAACCCACCCCGAATCTGGAGGAGACAGCCGGGGCTGTCCAGGGCCACGACCCGCGCCCCGGTCCGCTCGATCGCCGCGATCTTCCGCCCGAGCACTTCGCCGGCAACATCCGGATAGTCCGCGGAGAAGTGACCCCCAAAGCCGCAGCACTCCCCGATCTCGTCGAGTTCCCGCAGTTCGTACTGCGTGAGCATGCGGAGGAGCCGGCGCTGGGGCTCCTGGACCCGGAGCCCCCGAAGGGCACTACACGAATCGTGGTAGGCGAGCGGAATCTTCTCACCGGTGGCGTCCCCCAGGGTCCCGTCCCCGAGCCCCAGCACCTCGACCAGATACTCGGAGAAGTCGAGCGTCCGGGCCGCGAGGGACTCCCCCCGCCCTTCCCACAGGGGGTCTCCCTTGACGAGCTTGGGGATGTACTGCTTCAGGGTGATCCCGCAGGGAGGCGTGGCGGTCACGATGGGCTCTCCCGGACGTGCCTCCAGGGCCGCGATCAGGGCCCTGGCCATCCGGCCCGCCGTCTCCCGGTGCCCTTCATAATAGGCCGGCAGGCCGCAACAACTCTGGGCCTTCGGGTAGTGCACGGTGACCCCATAGTGATTCAAGACCTTGACCACTGCCTGGCCGATCTCCGGGTAGAACTGATCGATGAGGCAGCTCCCGAAGAAAGTCACCGTCCGCGTCGCCTCCCCCCGGGCCGGCACGACTTCCCCGATCCGGCTTCGGAGGGGACGGGCAGCCACCGCCGGCATCGCCCGGATGCTGGTGAGGTTTCTCAGAGGCCGGGGGAGCTCGCGAAGCACCCTTCGTCCCCGGGTGAGGGGCAACTGCGCGATGGCCCCCAGCCGAAGGGCCAAATGGAAGAGGCTCGGGTTGGGGAGGATCTTGTCGAGAAACAGGCGGCGGATCCCCTTCGCCCTCTTCTCGTGCTCCTCCTGTTGCACGATCCGGGTCCGCATGGCGACGATCATGCGCGGGAGGTCGATCTCGACCGGGCAGGCATCGGCACAGGCCCGACAGAGCAGGCAGGCCTCCTGCGGGACCGCCGCCGCCGCCCAGCCGTGGTGAAACGGAGTGATCACGGTCCCGATGACGCCGGTGTAGATGTGGCCGAATACGTGCCCGCCCACGACCCGGTACGTCGGACAGACGTTCGCGCACGAGGCACAGCGGATGCAGTACAAGGCCTCCCGGAACTCCGGATCTTCCCGCATGGCCCGCCGGCCGTTATCCAACAGGACGATATGCATTTCCGCTGCGGCGGGGCCGCGGAACTCCCCCGGCCTGGGGATTCGGCTCGCCCCCGTCTTGCCCGTGATGAAGGTGGTGTAGACCGTGAGCTGCTGGGCCGTGGCCGTCTTGGCCAGGAGCTCGAGGTGCGACGTGGCGTCCTCGATGGTCGGCACGAGCTTGTCGTAGCCTAACAGGGCCACATGGATGGGCGGAAGGCTGGTGACCAGCCTGCCATTCCCCTCATTGGTCACGATGATGACGGTGCCGGTCTCGGCCACGGCGATGTTGGCCCCCGAGATTCCCATCCCGGCGCTCAGGAACTTCTCCCGGAGCTCTTCCCGGGCCAGGCGGACCATCAGGCCGATGTCGGTAGGCACCTCACGCCCCAAGGCCTTGGAGAAGATGCCGGCCACCTCCTCCTTACTCATGTGGATACACGGCATGACGCTGTGGGACGGGTGTGCGCCCGCCTGCTGGATGATCCATTCCCCCAGGTCCGCCTCCAACGGGGTAATGCCAAGCTGCTCCAGGTGCCGGTTGAGCTCGATCTCTTCGGACACCATCGACTTGGACTTGACCACCAGCTCCACTCCCCGCTCTCGGGCGAGCGCACCGATATATCGGTTGGCCTCCTCGGCCGTTTTCGCTTCGTACACGAAGGCGCCGACCCGCCTGGCCGCGTCCACGAACTGCCCTGCGAGCTCCGGGAGACGCTCGATCGCGTCTTCTTTCATCCGGCGAAGGCGCGCTCGGTGTTCTTCGTAGTCGAGGACGGCGAGGGCATTTTTCCTGGCCGTGCGGTAGGCGGTCCCGAATCGGCCCAGGTTTTCCCGGATCCGAGGATTCGCCAGGGCGCCCGCCGCCCGACGCCGAAACTCGTCCTGGCGGGTCATGGCAGGACCCCCTTTCCGGTGGCGGGGAGGAGAAAGACATGAAGCTCCCGGGGCCCATGGACGCCGATGGTCAGCACCCGTTCAATGTCCGCGGTGCGACTGGGACCCGTGACCCACGAGAGATAGGAGGATTGGCCCTGCACCTGCGATTTCAGGATCAGGTACCGCGTGAGGAGCAAGCCGTCCTCCAGAGAGTCCACGACCGCATCCCGGGGGAGGAGGGCCACATGGATCTCCGGAAGCATGCTGAGCAGACGCCCGTCCGCCTCGTCCAGATGCACGAGGATCGAGCCGGTCTCGGCCACCCCCAAGGCCGCCCGGGTCACCCCGATCCCGGCCTGCAGGAGCGCGTCGGGACTCGGGCCGGCCGCCAGGCCAATGCTCGCCTCGGCCAGCGCGCTGTCAAGATTCAGCGCGGTGGCAAGGTCGGCGTCGGCCGTCTGGCAGAAGGTCACCCCCTGCGCCTTGGCCAGGGCGGCAATGGAGAACGCCACCGCCTGCGGATCGGTCACGTCCCGGATCGCCCCCCCGACCCGCTCGACCTCGGCCACAAATCGAGACAGGATAGAGGACTGACGGCGACGGCTCTCCTCCCAGGCTTGGCGAATCCGCCCCTCCAGTTGCTTGAGGACAGGCACGGATCGGCCCTCCGGTGAGACACCTCGAGAAAAGGACAGATCGTCCGAGAGGATTCCTACCTAACACCCGCGGGAAGGAAAAGTCAAGGCAAGAAAGGTCGGCACGGGGTCGGGTGGCGGGGAAAGTTAGACGGCGTCTGCTGGGACAAGAACGGGTCGTCCCAGCGCCAGAGGCAGCCGGACAGGCGAAGGCATCAGATCTGTGCCATCTCCTTGACCACCCCCAGCAGATCCTCCTGCGGAAGCTCCGAAACCACAGAGTAGAGAAGCGTACCCTTCTTCCACAGGACCATGCCGTACCCCTTCTGGGACCCCACGTACACCTCGAGCCCATCCAGCCGGCGGAACCCGTGCCGGGGGATCGCAACCCCCTCTTGGGGCAGGACGAACAGGGTCACGAGTTTCTCACCTTTCCCGTACAGGAGGCAGGCAACCTTTTGCTCCAAGAAGTAGGTCGCATCTCCGCCGATGAACCGGAGCCCTCCCGTCTCTCCGGGCGGGGGATCGATGTGGAAGCCCACCAGGGGTTCCAGCCATCGCCGGACCTGGAGCCGGTCGGCGGTGGACCCGATCCGGGGATTGACCTTCATGGCCAACCGGATGTGGTCATTCACCGCCTCGACCAGGATGGGCGGGGGCCCTTCCTCGTGACCTCGAGTCCACAGCGCGATGGGAATAAGGCTGATCAGGAGAAGGGCAGCAACCGCCATCCCCCACTGGGGAATGGGCCACGGCAGCAGCCTCGCGAGTCGCCCCTCCTTGGGGGCCATCATCTCTTGGACCTTCCGCCTGAGTGCCGCGGGGACCTCTCGCCGGGGCACCTCGGCGGCCACCCGGCTTCGGACCTCTCGCTGGAGCGCGAGCTCCCCGGCACAGGCCGGACAGCTCTCGAAATGGGCTCGGAGCCTCCCTTCCCGATCCGGCGCCAGCGAGGCATCCATGAATTCTTGGAGGCATTCCCGCGTTTCCTGACAGGTCGCGACGTTTTTCATGTTAGCTCCCATAATCGCTCAACTGCTCCCGAAGCAGCCGACGCCCCCGAAAGAGGCGCGTCTTGACCGTGTTTTTGGGGCAATCCATGATCTCGGCGACCTCCTCGATACTCAGCCCCTCCACGTCGGAGAGGAGAATCGCCGTCCGAAAGGGGTCCGGGAGTTGCCCGAGGGCCTCGTTGAGGTCAACTCGAACCAGGCGGTTCAGGGGTCCCGCGTCTGCGCCGCGAACCCCTTCCACGGCTGCCAGGGTGGCGGAGTCCCCCTCGGGCCCCAGGTCATCCACGGCCGGTTCCCGGGCCCGGCGCCAGTAATTATCGATAAAAGCGTGCCTCAGTATTTTAAACAGCCAGGCCCGGAGATTGGTTCCCGGTTGAAATCGGTGCCGGAACCGGAGGGCGCGGAGGTAGGTCTCCTGGACCAAATCTGACGCATCATCCGCATTCTTGGCCAACCCGAGGGCAAAGTTGTACAGCGACGTGAGATGCTTGACGGCCTCCTGTTGAAACGCAGCCGCATCCCCTTCTGCCGCCGTCTTGACCGGAAGGTATCGCTTTAAGAGATCCAGGGAAAGAGGCATCCTCTCCTCTCCACCTCAAAGAGAAGCCCCCGGCGCATCTCCCCGTCCCCATATCAAAAACGGCGTGAGCCCGAGAAATATTCCGCCCGTGGGAACTGGACCGGGCGCCCTCCCCTTGTACGACTGAGGGCGCACAGAGTGAGACGGGATGCCGATCGGCGGGGATCACGAACTTAGACTTCTGTTTGGAACCCCCACGTGTTACACTCCCGCCACTGAGGACCCATCTTGCCGGGGCAGGCGCGCCATGGACCCACAAGAGACGAAAAGTGCGGTGCGGCTCGAAGAGGACCGACCCCAATTCCTGCTCCGCCTCTTCCTCACCGCGGTTACCGGGTTCAATATCATCCTCACCTCTGCCCAGGTCCTCGAGGGTAACTGGGGATGGGTCATCACCCTGGGGGTGGTGGGGGTGCTGGTCCCGGGGACGGTCCCCTTTCTCCGAGTCATTCAGGGCTATAAAGAAGGGAGGGTCCCGCTGTCATGGAGGGAGCTGCTCGCCTTTGGCATTGGAGCGGTCGACGCCGTGGCCATCATCACCCGGTGGTCCGATGGTCTGGAGGTCGTCTCGTGGGTCTCGGTCTTTCTCATTTCAAGTTTTCTGGCTTTTCTCCTGCTCGCCGAAAGCTGAGGGAGTCCTGCCCGGAATGTCCAAAGTCCACAGTCCACAGTCGAAGACCTGTAACGCGTTCGTCAGACCTCAGACATCGGACGGGGGATGACTCTTCCTGTGCGGGCGGCGATGGCAGGGGATTAGATGATCCGTTGGCGGCGGACTCGGCGATCCACGATGTCCCGGATCCACTTCCAGAAGCGCTTCTCTTCTTTCAGGGTCGGCCGGTTCTCGAGCTGCTCATGCCACCCCTGCATGACCTCCGCTTCCACTGGCCAGACCCGGACCCGCTGCCGGGGGATCTTGCGTTCCCAGGCGGCGGCGACCTTCGGGGACGGGTAGAGAACCCGGATGGTGACGTTTCGCGCCAGGAATTCGAGGGGCGAGACGTCAATCTCCTCGTAGGCCGCCTGCTTCACCTTTCGCCCCTTTCTCCCCGCGACCTCGGGGACGCCATCCGTGACGATGACAACGGTGATGGGCGCCAGCAGCAGGTTCTGCTTTTGGACGGTTTCCGAGATGCGCTTGAAGAAGGCGTTAAAGTCCGTCAGATAGTTTCCCCGGGTGCTGAAGAGCTCCGTCAGTTTGGTCTTGATCTCGCCGGCGCTCTTCCGCTCGAACACCTGGATCGGGAAGAAGGCCTTGGGCTCATTCGGCACATCCCCCCCGATCGAGCCCACAAAGAGGGCCCGCGGCACCTCCAGGCCCCCCGTGCCGTGGAGGTGGCCGTAGAGGTAGTAGGAGAGGAAGCGGAGAGCGTCCTGAAACTGGGGTGTCCGGGCGAAGGAGCCGCTGACGTCCACCCCCACAAAGAGCGAGAGGCGGGGCTTCTCCGCTTCGGTAGAGGTACAGCCCGGCGCCAGGAGTAAGAGCGCGACGAGCAGGATGCGAATCCGGTACGTCATGGGTATCTCCTGGGCCCCTATCGGCCCCTCGCCGTGCCGGAGGCGTGGCTTTCGGCGCGCGCGAGCTTGACTAACTCTCCCGTCTCCATGAAGGCGTGCAGCGAATTGAGCGGCAGTCGGAACAGATGCCGCCCGGCGACGAGGACCATGAAGAAATTGATGGTGCCGGCGATCAGCTGGAGCGGGGGGAGGACGTACGCCTCGAGGAGCTGCGTCCCGGTGGTGTGGAACCACTCAATGTCCGCCTTGATCTGGTTGAGCATCTCCTTGGTCCAGGAAGCGACCGGCCCCGGGGCAGATCGTTCGCCCACCGGCGCTGCCGTGATGCCCTGCCCGGAGATGATTGCGCGCAACGTCGGCGTCCCGTACCCCGCAAAGAGGAACCAGGTCATCCCGCGGATTCCGATCCAGGCGAGCGTCGAGATCAGAAGCACCGCCGCCACACCGATCCGGACCTGTCCGCCACTCTGCAGGGCGAGCACGGGGGTGATGGCGTCGACCAGCTCGCGGTAGAGGAAGACGACCTCGAAAAACATGACGAACAGCTCCACCAGCACCATCTGGACGATGTCTTTCCAGTTGCGCTGCTTGATGGCCTCGACCATGACTTGGAGACACGCGAAGCTGCCGGCAATGAGCAGGAAGAGGACGAAGAAGAGGGCCGGCTGCAGGAGGGGGTGCGGGCCACCCCCCACAAGGTCGCTGGCGATGTCGGAGACCATCGGGTAGAGGGTGTAACTGAAGACCCCGGCCTCCAGGAGCGACCAGAGCAGGGTGAGGGCAACGGCGATCCACGGAATGCCGGGCCGCAAGGAGCTCTGCGTGGCCCGCCTGATCAGGGAGAAGGGAAGCGTGACCAGGTCGGCGAGGGCGAGGTAGATGCCGGCGGCGAGAATGCGGATCAAACCCCAGACCCACCCGGCCGACAGGAAGAGGGCCCGGAACATGCCGATCCAGAACATCCCGATCGCCCGACCGCTATCCCACCAGGTGGTGAGGACCACGGCGACGAACTGGTGTCGTCCTCCCCGGAACGGGAGGGTGTAGATGGAGAACATGGTGCACCACATGCCGGCGACGACATGGAGCGCCGGGAGCAAGAAGAGCGTGAGCTTCAGGGTCCCCCCCAGGGGGGAGGAGAAATCCCACAGGAAGCCCACGATGGCCGCCTGAACGGGTGGGATCCAGGCGATGGGCAAAGTCAGGATCCGGAAGAGCAGCCGCCATTCGGGCGGCAGCGCGGACTCGATATTCGGAATCATGTGCCATCCTCCGAGGGTCGGTGTCCCCCCACCCTCTTACGAGTTTGCGACTGATCGCGGGCAGATCGCACTGCCGCCTACCAGGATGCCCGCGTAGCCTGGACATATAGCAAGTTTGGGGCCAAAACTGCCCGAGGCCGACAACTGGCGGCCCAGGGGGACCGCGCCAGGGTGGAGGGCGGGAAACGGCCTTCGGAGATCATAAGGCAAATTGCCCTGAAGTACCCCCTCCGAAGGCACCGGGGGACCCCTTGGCAATGGTTCCGCCAAGGGCAGGTCAGTCGGTGGAAGTGTGAGGGAACCGCCGGTGGCGATGAAAGGATTCGAATCCCCGACAAAGACAGGGCTTACGATGAGGACAGCATTGCGGGGACAAACGGGCCGGAATCACTTTAATTAGAGGGGAGCACGGTCCGGAGGGGATTCGGGGAGGGGGGACGCCTCGCCGCGAAGGCGGTCCACCAGCGTTCCGATCAGGGCAACCTCTGATGGCCCGGGATCGAGAAACTGCACGCCCATTCCGCCGACGACACTCGGCCCCCCTTCTCCCTCGCGCATCCACACCACTGTCGCGGGGACCGAGAGAGCGTCGGGGACGGTCGGCAGCGCGAAGTGAAGCATGAGCTCCGTCCCCGGCGGAGCCGGGTGGCTGATCGCGACGAACATCCCGCCCCGGCTCAGGTTGACACAGGTCCCCCGGGCCGCAACTCCTGCCTGCGTGCACTCGACGCCGAACCGAACCGGGACCCGCGCCTCGGGGTGGGGTTTCGCCTGGGACAACCACTGTCGCACCAGTGCTGGATCGACCGGCTTTTCGAAGGCCATACCATGGGGAAATATGATCCGCATATCGGTCCGTGTCCCTCGGCCAACCGAGACGATGATGCCGCGCAGGGGATCGCCCTGCCAGACCCGGACCGACACCGGCGTGCTGAGGGGAAGACGCTTGGGCAGTAGGAGTGCAAGTCCGCCGGCGCTCACGCACTGAGTCCTCCCGGCAAACTGTGTCGGTAAGGGCCACCCGGGGGTCGGGGCGGCGCACAGCACGGGCATGTACGCTTCGAAGCGGGGATAGCCAGCCATCGTCGGGTGGGTAGACATGGGATTCCCTCCAGCACGAGCCCACAGTCAGTTCTCTTATTGGATAGCCTTCGGGAGGCTCGTTTTCCTACCTTTCAGCTATAGGCAGGGGTCGTGCCATGGGCGGGGTCCAGGTAACTCGTTGATTTTTCAGGAAACGTAAACTAGATGGGGGAATTGGTAAAGGGGAGAAGTCGGTCACCTTGTCAAGCCGTTCCTTCTGCCCGCCATTTTGTCACACTGCTGCACCCCGCTCACCAGCACTTCCTGGGACACCCTCGAATGACTCAGGGCGCGTGCACGATCACCGCGGGAACGAGAGTCGGGGCGGGAGCATCGGGATCGCTGAAAGGATTGGTGGCGGTGGGAGGACTTGAACCTCCGACAAAGGGCTTATGAGACCCCTGCTCTGCCCCTGAGCTACACCGCCACTGGCTTCACTATACAGCAGTTACGCAGCCCATGGCAACTGGGGGTCCCGCAAAGGTGTCCATCTGCCCTGTCTCAGGCATGGTCCCAGGCGGTATGCCCGCACAGGCGCTCGCACGCCTCACTTGCTCGCCCGGCCTTATTCGGTTTTCTCTGGGTTAACTTGGGCGGGATACCAGAAGGGCGATAATGCAGATCGACCTTGCACAAACTCCATCCACTTTTGCATAGCCGTCAACGATCGCTCATAGAATGACAGGCTTGGGTCCAAAGCCATCTAACGTGTTGGATGACCGGTTTTCGGCCGTCAGAAAGAAACATTTCTGCACGTTAGCACGAGGCCGAAAATCCAGTCCGTCTCGTTGTGATGCAGCTGGTCAGGGCACTAGTTTCAAACCTCAAAAACTTCCCGCCAAACGGCGAATCCTTGCATG
>JBHIAH010000078.1:0-12999 GCA_046758505.1 Methylomirabilales bacterium (SeqCode)
TAGGGTGACGCGTTCATGGCCGGACCCCACCTCTCCCCCCTAACGTGGCTCACGGCTGCACTCCCCCTGGCCATCATCCTGATCCTGATGGTCCAGTTCCGGTGGGGAGGGGCGAGGGCGGGGCCAGTCGGTGCAGTCTCCGCCGCCCTCGCGGCAGTGCTTGTTTTTGGCGCGGGTCCCGGAGTGCTCGGGGTTGCCCTCTGGAAGGGGGTGATCCTGAGCCTGCATGTCCTCTATATCATCTGGCCCGCCTTACTCCTCTACCATGTGGTCGAGGGCTCGGGTGCCATTCGAAGCATCGGAGGGGGCGTGGCCGCCCTCACCGAGGATCATATCCTTCAACTCCTGATCCTCGGCTTTGCCTTCTCCTCGTTTCTGCAGGGCGTGGCCGGGTTCGGGGTGCCGGTCGCGGTGGTGGCCCCCCTCTTGATCGGACTCGGGTTTCCGCCGGTGCAGGCGACGGCGGTTCCGCTGGTCGGGCACGCCTGGGCCGTCACCATGGGAGATCTGGCCTCCTCGTTTCAGGCCTTGGTAGCGGTGACCGACCTCCCTGCACGGGCACTCGGCCTCTGGACAGCGGTCTTTCTCGGGATTGCCTGCCTGCTGACAGGATTCTGTGTCGCACACCTGCACGCCGGGTTCCGACCGATCCGGCGATGTCTTGGCGCCATTGTACTCCTCAGTGTTTCGATGACCGTGACCCAACTCGTCCTCGCCTATCTGGAATCCTGGATCCTGGCGAGCTTCTGTGCCGGGATGGTCGGACTGACGCTGGGCCTCGTCCTGGCGAGGCTCAGCCACGGGGGGCGCCCCACGGTGATGGGGCTCCTCCCCTCGTGGCCCCCTCCATGGGGGCGTCGGACACCCCACCGGGAGGTGGCCGCGGAGTTTAAGAAAGGGAAGATGGGGTTTCATCTGGCCTTCTCGGCCTACTATGGGCTCGTGGTCATCGTGACGGCTGCGACCCTGATTCCCCCCCTTCACCGGATCCTGAATGCCTTGCGCCCCACCTTTTACTTTCCCCAGACGGTGACCGCGTCCGGGTGGGTGACGGAGGCGTCGCACTACGCCTTGAGCCTCTTTGGGCATCCGGGGGCGTACCTGCTCTACACGGCAGCTTTCGCCTGGGGCATGTATCGGGTTACCGGGCATTGGGAGACAGGGGAGTGGAGGGTCGTGGTTCGCCGAACGGTGGAGGAGGGGATCCCCACGAGCATCGGGATCCTCTTCATGGTGGTGATGGCGATGGTTATGTCCTATAGTGGGATGACCTTTCTCCTGGCCCGGGGGACGATCGCCGTGGCCGGTGGTGCCTACCCCGTCTTGAGTCCCTTTGTCGGGCTTCTCGGCTGTTTCATGACCGGCTCGAACACGAATTCGAACGTCCTCTTCGGGGCGCTCCAACGGGATATCGCCCTGCTCCTCGGAAAGAATCCGGCCGTCATGGCCGCCCTGCAGACGACCGGGGGGGCCTTGGGGAGCATGGTGGCCCCGGCCAAGGTGCTGGTGGCGTGCGCCACGGCCGGCCTGCAGGGGAAGGAGGGGGAGGTCATGGGGGTGACCATGAGGTACTGCCTCCCTCTGACTCTCTTGATCGGAATCCTCGGCTGGGTCATCCTGAGCCTGTAAGCCACCCCCCCCAAGACGGTGCTCGGGAACCTGTCAAGCGAGGCGTGTCCCTGCGGAGGTAGATGGCAGGGGAACGTGTGTATCAAAAAAGAGGTCACAACGGACATGAGGGGTTCGTTTGGCTGGTCACATGTTGCAGCTTTCTCGCCCTGGCCTTACGTTCGGGGTCAGAGCCGGCGAGGGAAAGCAGTGGGGGCAGCAGGCGGAGGACAGCTTTCGCCTTGGCCCGGGGATGGGCCTGTAGCTTATGATCCAAGCGGAGTGGCTGGGGCACACGGGAGAGGATGAGGACCTTGGGCGCGCAGGAGCGGGAGGAATACCGCAAGAACTGACATAGAAAGATGGTCGAGCGGCCCCAGGAGCGCGGCATCACCATGCCCGAGGCCCGGGCCCTCACGGGAGGGGGATGGGCATGGGTCCCGGAAAGGGTATGGGCCCCCACGGCGGTGGCATGGGAGGCCGTGGTGTTGGGATGGGCTGCATACGTCTCCTAGAGGATAGCACCATCGCAGGGTCGTCTTTCAGGCGGGGGGAGGCGTACGAGGTTCCCGGTGCTTTTCGCGATTGGAGGCGAGCACAATGACGGCACTCGAAGTTATTGCAACGGTCTTTGCAGTCCTCGTCTTGGTAAAGGTCGCAGTCGTCGTGATCGATCCACGGTTGTGGATAAAGAAGGTGGCTGGGCCATTATTGGGAAACCCCCGGCTGGCGACGGCCGTGTATGCGGTTTTGGCGCTCGTGATCGGGTACTATGTTTTTGCGAGCCTGCGTATCGTCGAGGTCGCCGCGGTGATGTGCTTTACCGCGCTCGTGATGGGGCTGGGTCTCCTGCCGTATTCACAAGCGCTGCTCAGGGTCGCAGAGGAGATGGCGGCGACACGATCGGAGCTCTTGCGCAACGCGTGGCTCCCCATAGTGATTTGGGTTGCCATCGCGCTCGGGGTCCTCTCCTCCGTTTTTGCCTAGGCAAAATAGGGACAGCGCCCATTATTGAGAGACCGGATGGAAAGGCACACGCCTCAGTCGCCGGGAGGAGGGCGCCATCCGTGGCGGGCTGTCGCGGCCTCGTACACTCGTTTCCTCTGGAGAATGGTCAAGATCCACACCTCCCTCCGCACGCAGGTTGGTGTCAGGCATGCGATTTTGACCTTTCCCCTCCCCCTTCTATTTCTGCACCCTAAGGACCCACCCTCCTCCTGAGGGCTTCCGTGAGAAACGGGCAGTTTGAGCTTGACAACAGGGATGCCCATGGGAGTACAAAGATGCCACCTGCAGGCGACTCTTCTCCAGCCGGGTAATGTCACTCTAGGAACCGCCTCCGGGTCACAATAGTTGGTGGCGCGGTTGATGCCATTTCCCGCGGGGCATCGGGTAAAGTACGGCCCTCCG
Source organism: Methylomirabilales bacterium (SeqCode) (assembly GCA_046758505.1). Classification (GTDB taxonomy): domain Bacteria; phylum Methylomirabilota; class Methylomirabilia; order Methylomirabilales; family CSP1-5; genus CSP1-5. The sequence continues at coordinate 3,019 of JBHIAH010000078.1, forward strand.
ACCAATGTCGATCCGTGACCTTAAAGGAGGAACAATCATGAGAAGAAATGGCATACCCTTTCTTGCCGTGCTGGGCATGGCGTTGCTGGTTGCCATTGCGCCCGGGGCCGACGCGGCGAAAACGATCAAGATCGGCGCTATTTACATCATGTCCGGTCCCTTCGCCACCTATGGCAAGTTCGCGCGCGATGGCTTGGAGCTGGCGGTCGACGAGATCAACGCCTCCGGCGGGGTGATGGGCCGCAAGCTCGAACTTGTGATCGAGGATTCTACGGGCAAGGCGAACGTGGCCATCCAGGCTGCCCGCAAGTTGGTCTTCCAGGAGAAGGTGGATGCACTGATCGGTCTCGATAGCAGCGGCGTGGCCCGGGGTGTGGCGCCAACAATTCCGGAACTGAAGCGGACATTACTCATCACCCACGCCGCGACTCCGGATGTGACCGGCAAGCTGTGCAACAAGTACGTCTTCCGCGACAGCGTCAATATCAACCAGAACCTGAAGGCCGCGGCCCTGTTAGCCAAGAGCATTGGGGCCAAGCGCTGGACGACCATCGGGCCGAACTACGCCTTCGGCCACCAGTCCTGGGAGTTCTTCCAGAAGTACCTGAAAGAGCTCCAGCCCAACGTGAAGTTCCTGGGCCCGGCCTTCCCCAAGTTCGGCTCCGAGGACTTTACGCCGTTCATCAATAAGGTCATCGCGGCCAAGCCGGACGGCGTCGTGATTTCCCTGTGGGGCGGTGACCTGGTGAACTTCGTGCGCCAGGCCAATAACCTGGGCTTTTTCAAGAAGGATTTTAAAGTCCTGCTGACCCTCGGTGGGGCGGTCGAGGTGCTGACCGCTCTTGGCGACCAGATGCCGGAGGGCCTGTGGGTCGGCACCCGGTACTGGTTCAAGGCCAAGGACACGACCATCAACAAGAAGTTCGTCAAGGCGTACAGAAAGCGCTTCGGCGCGTATCCCAGCTATAACTCCCAGAACGCATACGCCGGCATTTACGTCTATAAGGCCGCCATGGAGAAGGCCGGCAGCACCGACCCCGACAAGATCGCGGCGGCAATGAGCGGCCTGACGATCAGCGCGCCGATCGGCACGTTTACCCTTCGGGCCGAGGACCATCAGGCCACCGTCGATGGTTTCTGGGGTGTGACCAAGGCCGACGCCAGGTACCGGATCCGCATTCTCGATCCGATCCGGGTGTTCCCGTCGGCTCAAATTACCCCCTCGCCGGCCGAAACGGGATGTAAGCTGTAGGAGAACCCGCAGTTGCTTCGTGCAGATTTGCCCCCCGGGGGACGCCGCGCTCCCGGGGGGCCCCGCCGGGCCCGTCGTCCAACGACCGAACATTCAACCGTGTTCGCATTGCCGGAAATGACAGATTGATGACAGCTTTCGTCGCAGCGCTACTCAATAGCCTCGAATTCGGCTTACTGCTCTTCATCATCGCATCGGGACTGACGGTCATCTTCGGCGTGTTGGGCGTTCTCAATTTCGCCCACGGTGCCCTCTACATGGTGGGGGCATACCTGGCCTTTACAGTCGCGCACCATTTGAGCCTGCCGTTCTGGGTCAGCATCGCAGTGGTGCCTCTGGTCGTCACCGCCCTGGCGATCCTGCTCGAGCGCCTGATGTTGCGATGGATCTACGATCGGCACCCCAGCTACGGGCTCCTGCTCACCTTCGCTCTGCTGCTGATCCTGGACGATTCGGTGCGATTGATCTGGGGTGCCGGCTATCAGATCGTCGATCCGCCGGAGGCCCTGCAAGGCACCTTCACCCTGCTCGGCGCTACGTATCCCGTCTACAGCCTGTTTATCATCTTCTCCGCCGTCGCCATCGGCCTGTTCACATGGGTGCTGTTCACGCGTACCCGCATCGGAAAGGCGGTGCGGGCGGCGGCCATCGATCGCGAAATGGCCGAGGCTATCGGCATCGACGTGGCGCGCGTATTCACCATCGTCTTTGCTTTTGGCGCCTTCCTGGCTGGGCTGGCCGGAGTCCTCGCGGCACCCCTGCGCGCGCTCGGCCCCTCGATGGGAGACCGGATTATCATCGAGTCATTCATCGTCGTGGTCATTGGGGGCCTCGGAAGCTTCCCGGGCGCCCTGGCGGGCGCACTGATTCTCGGCCTCCTCCATGGCTTCGGCGGGCGGTGGTTGCCTGAATTTGACATCGCGCTACCTTACGTGGGCATGGCGCTCGTCTTGCTTCTGCGGCCCCAGGGCCTGCTCGGGAGGTCGAATTGATGCGCCTGGGGATCGGAGTGCTGCTCGTTGCGTTCGCGGCGGGTCTGGTGGTGCTGCCGTTCGTGGGCCCTTACTTCGTGATCTTTGTGGCCACCGAGATCCTGATCATGGGGCTATTCGCCACGAGCTTTAACCTGCTCTTTGGGTACACGGGGCTTCTGTCGTTTGGCCATGCGGCGTACTTTGGCACCGGAGCCTACGTGGCCGCCCTGCTGCTCCGCGACGTCCAGCCGGATTTCATCTGGGTCCTGGTGGCTGGGGCAGTGGGGGCGGGCCTGTTGGCGCTGGCGATCGGGTATCTCTGCGTGCACCTCAACGAGGTCTATTTCGCCATGCTCACGCTGGCCTTCGGCATGATGATGTTCGCCGTCTTCCATCAGTGGCGGAGCCTCACCGGGGGTAGCGACGGCGTCGCGGGTTTTCCCATCACCGACCTCGGCCTGGGCTTTGACGCGCAACTGGCGAACCCGGTCCATTTCTACTACCTGACCCTGGTGGTGGCTTCAATCAGCGCGTTCCTGCTTTACCGGATCACGGTCTCGCCCTTCGGTCTGATCCTTCGGGCCATGCGCGAGAACACCGAGCGCGTGGCCTTCGCCGGCATTCCCGCGTACCGCTACCGGCTGTACGCCTTCGGGCTGTCTGGGTTGTTCTCGGGCGTGGCGGGGGCGCTGTTCGCCCCCTTCAATCGCATTGCCGTCCCCGACATGGCCCACTGGACCCAGTCCGCGGAACCGGTGCTGATGACTATCCTTGGGGGTGCCCAATACTTTTTCGGCCCGCTGTTCGGCTCGGCCGTGTTCCTGATCCTGAAGCAATGGATCACTACCTACACGGAGGAATGGATGATCTACCTCGGCGTCATCCTCGCGTTCATGGTCATCGTGCTGCCGCGGGGCTTTCTGGGCCTCTTCGACCGCTGGCTGAGGGGGCGGTCATGACGGCGCCACTCCTGGAGGTGCAGAGCGTCAGCAAGTCCTTCGGGCACTTCGTTGCGGTCGACGACATTTCGCTGGCGATCCAGGAAGGTGAGCTGACGGCCCTGATCGGACCCAACGGCGCCGGTAAGACCACCTTCTATAACCTGGTCTCCGGGCGGCTGAAGCCTACCAAGGGCTCGGTCTCATTTCGCGGCACCGATATTACAGGCCTGCCCCCACACCGCATCTCGCGGCTGGGTATTTCCCGGTCGTTTCAGATTACCAACATCTTCAACGAGCTCAGCGTGCTCGAGAACATCCAGGTCGCCCTCGTTGCCCGCCACAACAAGGGGCTGAACCTGTGGCAGGTCAGCGCCCGCGATAAGGAATTGGAGGAGCAAGGCCTCGAGATCCTGGCCCGCCTCGGGCTCGAATCTCTGGCCCGGGCGCGCGCGGCGACGCTGAGCCACGGTGACAAGCGGCGGGTGGAACTGGCCATCGTGCTGACCACCGAGCCCAAGCTGGTGCTGCTTGACGAGCCGACGTCAGGGATGACGCCGGAGGAGACCCATGCGGTCGTAGGTCTAATCAGGAGGCTAGCGGACGCCGGCCCCTACACATTTTTTCTGACAGAGCACGATATGGACGTGGTCTTCGGGCTCGCCCAGAAGATCTTTGTTATGCACCGCGGGGGGCTACTGGCCGAGGGGACGCCCGAGGCGATCAGGAACGATTCCAGCGTTCGCACTGCCTACCTCGGGGAGGAAGTGGGGTGATGCTCCGACTCGAAGAGGTGCACAGCTACTATGGTGAAAGCCACGTGCTTCAGGGGATCAGCCTGGGGGTGAGCGCCGGCGATGTGGTCTGCCTGCTGGGACGGAACGGGGCCGGCAAGACCACTACGCTGCGCTCGATTATGGGCCTGACGCCGGCCCGCGAGGGCAGGGTCCTGTTCAGGGGCGAGCCCATCCAGCGAAAGACGGCGAACCGGATCGCCCGCATGGGTATCGGCTTCGTGCCCGAGGATCGGCGCATCTTTCCAGGTCTGACCGTGCATGAGAACCTGCAGGTGGCCCAGAGGCCCAGGGTGGAGGGGGAGCGCCGCTGGCCGTTCGAGAAGATCTACGATCTTTTCCCCATGCTTGCCGAGATCCGCACCCGTTCCGGGGACTACCTCAGCGGTGGGGAGCAACAGATGCTCGCGATCGCCCGCGCCCTGGTCGGCGAACCCGAGCTGTTGCTCCTCGACGAGCCGAACGAAGGGCTGGCGCCGGTGATCGTTCAGCAGGTGGGGAGGCTGATCGACGAACTGGCCAAGACCATCACTGTCCTGTTCACCGAACAGAACATCCGGTTCGCCCTCAAGCATGCCGACCGTGGCTATGTTATCGAGAAGGGGCGCATCCGGTACCACGCGCGCACCGAAGAGTTCCGGTCGAACCCTGAGATCCTGGAAAGGTTGCTTAGCGTCTGACCGACTGCTGATCCGGGAGGGCCTCCGGTCCAGAAGGGGAGGCCGAGGAGGGGGTAGTTCTCGACGCCGGGCCTACTCGAAGAGGGAGGGTTGGGCGGGGGCCGGTCGGCGGAACGCGGCCGTGGACAGAGGCAGGTCCCGTTCGCCGAGGCCGGCCCTCCGGCAGGCGAGGGAGAAGAGATCGGCGATCTGCTCCGCAAAGATTTCTTCGCCTTTCATTCGCGAGCCGAACCGCGGATCATTCAGCCGTCCTCCCCGGATCGTCCGGATCCGGTTCAACACCTTGTCCTTTCCCTCGGGGAGGTGCTGCACGAGCCACGCCTCGAAGAGCGGCGCGACGGCGTGCGGAAGCCGGAGCAGGGTGTAGCCGGCAAAGCGGGCTCCCGCCGTGGCGGCCGCGTGGATGATCGCCGGCAGCTCGTGATCGGTCAGTCCTGGGATCACCGGCGCGACCAGCACCCCCGTGGGCACGCCGGCCCGGGCCAGGGCTTCGATGGCGGCCAGCCGACGGGCCGGATGGGAGGTGCGGGGTTCCATGGTCCGGGCCAGGCGGGCTTCGAGGGTCGTGACGGAGAGGTAGACGGCGGCCGCGCTGTGATGCGCGAGGTCGCGGAGCAGGTCCAGATCCCGGGTGATCAGCTCGTTCTTCGTGATGATCACCACGGGGTTCCGGAACGCGGCGAGCACTTCGAGGCATCGTCGCGTCAGCTGCAAGTGCCGCTCGACCGGCTGATACGGGTCGGTGACCCCGCTGATCGCCAGGACCTGGGGTGTCCAGCGGGGCGAGGCAAGCTCGCGCCGCAAGAGCTTCGGGGCGTCCTCCTTCACCAGGATCTTCGTCTCGAAGTCGAGGCCGGCGGAGAAGCCCAGGTACTCATGGGTGGGGCGGGCGTAGCAGTAGATGCAGCCGTGCTCACAACCCCGGTACGCGTTGACGCTGGCCTCGAACCCCACATCGGGGCTCTCGTTATACGTGATGAGCGAGCGGGAGGGATCCTTCAAAAACTGCGTGGCCGGGGCGGGATCCTCGCCTTCGGTCTCGTCGGGATCGCGGACATACGTGAGGGACTCGAATCGGTTGCGGGGATTCTCGGCGGCACCGCGGCCGCGAATTGGGGGTCGATGGCGTTGCGTGCGCGCCATGTTACCTCAGCGGCCGAAGATCCCTTTGAGCCCCTTTAGCAATTGCTCCTCCGGTTTTTCCTTTGGAGGCTGCGTCGTCTGTGCAGGCGGAGGGGGTGCCTGCTCCTGTTGGGGCGCTTGCTGCGGTGGAGAGGGTTTCTTGAATAACCCCTTCGTGAGCCCTTCGACGCCCTGCTGGAGCAAGCCGCGCTGCACAAGGCGCGCCACGTAGTCCACGTCGGGCTGCGGGGTGACCCCGGGGAGCGTGCCGGCGAGGGTAAAGGGAATCGCCACGCGCCCCTGCCGGTCCGCGAGATATTTAAGCAACTTCACGTCCCTGGTCAGGTCCGTCGAGAGCTGGCGCGAGAGGACGAGCTGTCCGCGCAGATTCAACATCTGGTCGAGTGTCATCCAGCCTTTGCCCCCGACCGCCCAATCGGCCGCGGCGATGAGCAGATTGTCGAGGTGGACCTTCCCGCCCCTGATGTTCACTGACCCTTTCAGCTCGCCGAACTCGGTGTTCCGCGTCCCAAAGAGTGCCGGATATTTGCTCCGGATCTTCGGAGAGATGAACAACGAGAGGCCGGGGACGCCGGTGAGGCCCGTCAGGGCGCTCTGGGCGATGTTGACGTCGAGGATCGCCCCCTTGACCACTTCGGCCTGGCCCTGTCCCGTGAGACTGCGCTGGATGTCCTGCCACTGGTTGCCGCTGCCGGCCAGCTTCAAATCAAGATTGACCCCGCCCCGCACGTGTTGTGGGGTGGCGGGGGCCGCATACCGGAACAGCTCGGCGAGGTTCATGCCGCGGACCTGCGAGGTGAGGGTGAATCGGGGAGGACTCTTGCGCAAGTCGTACCGTCCCTGTCCCTGCAGGGTCCCGTTGAGCGCCCGAAGGCTGAAGCGGTCGATGGTCACCACCTGGCCGGCCATAGAGACGAGGGCCCGCAGGTCCGTGTAGTTCACGTCGGAGACCGTCCCCCGGGCGGAGGAAAATTTTCCCCGATACGCGAGCGATCCATGCTTTGTCCAGGCGCGCCCGCCGCTCGTGGCGTCGCGCAGGACCTCGGGGCGCTTGGTGGTCCCGTTCCCCTGGCGGAAATCGGCGAGCCAGAGTTCGGGCGCCGCGAGCTGGTGCGTCACGGCGAGGGGGGTGAAACTTTCGACCCGGGCGGCGAGCCGCATCCGGGACTTTCCGACACGGAGCGGGGTTTCAGCCAGCGCTGCCCCCCGGCCGGTGAAGGTGACGGTGGCGCTCTTGGCGGTCAGGGGTTGCGGAATCTGGGGCAGCGTCGCCCGCAGCCCGGTGAGGGCGAGCGAGCCCTTGATCTGGGGGATCCCTCGCTTCTTCATCGTGCCCGTGATGCGCGCGTGCACCTCCACGCGCCCGGCAAGGTCATAGCCGGGGGGGAGGGGGAGAATTTTCTCCCACCCGGCGAGGTCGGCCCGGCTGGAATCGACGGACAGGCGCACCGTCGGGGTCCGAGCGCGGGTGATGGTTCCGCTCCCCTCGAGGTCGAGCGTGTGAAGCTTCGCGCTCGCCTTCTTGACTTCGATCCGCGCTTCCGTGATCCGCACGTCGGCGGCGAGGCGCAGGGGCACGCCCTGGGGTTTGACAAAGGAGTCACCGAACCCGAGGGTGCTCGAGGTCGCATCCATCTTGGCCGTTACGGCGAGCTTGTCGAGTGTCCCTTCCGCATGGACGCTCAGCGACAGGGGCCCCTCGCCCTTGACTTCCTTGGGGAGCGCCGCGGCGAGGGGAGGGAAACGCGTGAGATGAGCGAACGACACCGGGTCGAGGGTCAAATCGCCATTCAGGGCGAGGTCTTTCCGTGTCGGCTTGAGGGGCCCGAGGCGACCGGTGAGCTTGATGTTAGGTTTATCGGCACCGAAGACGGCGGCGGAAAGCTCGACGCCAGACAGGGTCAGGGCTCTGCCCTTTCCAGCCACGGTGGCTTTCGCCTGGAGCGGCCCTGAGAGCCGTAAGCCCGGGGGGATCCATCGTTTGATCTGCGGGAGTTGCCGCTGGAGCTCGTCGGTGCGGAGCGAATCGATCTCGATTGTTGCATCGAGTGGAAGAGCGGTCACATCCACGGTGGGGCCCAGAGGGCCGACCTGGCCCCGGAGCCGGACGTTCTGTTTCTCGGCAAGGACGGCGGCCGCCAGATTGATCGAGACCGGTCGGTCGAAGCCGAGATCTTCCACCTTCAGATCGATCTGGCTCACGCGGAGCGCTACCCCCTCTTTTTTGTCGAGATAGCGCACCTCGCCGTCGGCCACATCCACCAGGGAGACAAGCAGGGGGAGGGCCGTCGGGGATGCCGGGGGCGCGGCGGCGGGTGGCTTTGTGCCTGGCTCTCGCCCCGGCTGCCCGATGCTCGCAAAATTGAGGTTGCCCTTTTTGTCGCGAATCACCGAAATCACCGGGTCGTGTAGGATCAGCCGCTTGACCCGAACCTCTTTCCGGAGGAGGGGGAGGAGTTCCACGTTCACCTGCAGATCGGCCGCCCGAATGAAATCCTCTCGGGAAAAGGCCCGGTCGTCGGCCAGGGCAAAGTTTTTCAGGCGTACCCCGATCCCCCCCCACAGGGTCACGCCAATGTCGTCGACCGCAACTTTCCGGCCCAGCGCCTGCTCCGCCTGGGCGAGGATGTAGTCCTTGTTGCGATTGACCAGGCTTCCCAGGTTCATCAGGGCAAAAGTGATGAGCGCCCCCAGGATGAGGAGAATCACCGCCGCGATGCTCAGTTTTCGCATGGTGGCCTCTTGGTCGAAGGAAACAATCGGACTGGGGGCCTGGTCGGCTGCTGTGGCCTTTCGTTCCTCTGGTTCAAGGAGAACGCAGCAGGGGCTCGATGTCAAGCACGATGTCGATATCTTTTATGCTCTCTTGGGATCGCGGGCGTCTGGGCGGGCGAAGGCGGGTCGGCTGCTGGCCGTGCATGGGGCATTCATGGGGAGGATGTTCGGATCATCCGCACGGCGTTTCCCCAAGGAGGCTCTACGGGAAACTGGTATGCTCTTTGCAAGTACCGGGGCCTCGAGAGGAGAATGCCGATGGCTGACGAGCATCCCGAAAAAAAGACGACGGTCCTCCTGGTTGACGATCATCCCTTCTTCCTCCGGTATCTCTCGCACTTCTTTAACCGCAAAGAATACGAGGTGGCGACCGCTGCAAACGGCCAGGAGGCCGTGGAGCATGCCCGGCGGCTCCGGCCCAAGCTCATCCTGCTTGACCTGGAAATGCCCGATATCAATGGGGTCGAAACCTGCAAGATGCTCAGGGCGGACGAGACCACCCGGGAGATTCCCATCATTATCCTTACCGCGGCCGAGAGCCTGGAGCTGAATCACATCGCCTTTGAGGCCGGCGCCCAGGCGACGGTGCTGAAATCGATGAGCCGAGAGCGGCTCATGAATATCGTCGAGGTGGTTCTTCAGACCAAGAAGGTCGCCGACCCCACCGTCCTCCCCGAGGCCTAACCCGCTTTTGCCCTAATGCTTCGTACGGCTCTCGCGCATCCCCCAGGGCCCCCTCCCATGATCCGAGGTGGGCACACTTCGCATTGGCTCCCGTCCCCGGTCAGGAGGAGATTCCCTTACGCTTTTCGGCCTCGAGTGCTTTGCAGACCCGGCTGAACTCCCGCTTGAGCTCCGCCAGGACGGCATCGGCCCCCGCGACCGATCCGGCGCGTCCCTGCCCTTCGAGATCCCGGCACCGCGCTGCCATGAGGCGGGCACCCCACACGCCACAGCCTCCCTTCAGGCGGTGGGCCTCGCGCGCCAGGGTCTGGGCGTCCCCCTTCGCGATGGCCTCCCGCATGACGCCCAGTTGGGACGGGGCGTCCTGGAGGAACTGGTCGATGAGTTCAGTCAGGAAGTCCGCACCATCCTCTTCCTGGGCCTCTCGCAACCCGGCTAGTACGACGGCATCAATCGGTGGCTCTTCCGGGGCCACCGGGGTTGCGACGCCTGCGTCATCCGCCTCTGGCCACTGCCATACCCCCGTGTGGTCGGCAGGGAGACCCGGCAGGATTTCCAGGACCTTTTTGCCCTGCAACGCCCCGACCACATCGATCCCGCGGACGGCAGGGTCCAGGGCGATCACAATGGACCGGGCGTAGCCGTTCACTTCCGGATTCCGCTCCATGAGGCTGACCTCGGCCCCGTCCACGACGTTTCCTTCCCGATCCCGGACAATCCGGACCCACGGCCGCGCGGTGT
>JBHIAH010000079.1:0-12720 GCA_046758505.1 Methylomirabilales bacterium (SeqCode)
CTCGTGTGGGGTCGGAAGAAGTAATTCCGGAAGGAGGGGCCAGGAATGGGCAGTCCGTCCGATATCTACGGCAGGCGGTTCATGTACTGGGAGTTTTGGGCAGCCCTTGCCGCCGTGGCATTCGATGTGGTCTCGTTTGTCGTCCCCGTATTCGCCTTAGGATTCTTGGTGGTGCTGTTTCATCCGCACGGGTGGCGATGGATGGGGTGGCTCACCGATGTGCTCCGCCGGATTCAAGAGGGGGACCGCCTCGAGGGCGAGTGATTGCCGCAAACGCACCTTCCCCCGGCCCCCATCGATGGGATGGCCCGGAGGGTGGCCGGTGAAGTTCCACCCTCGTCGCCCGGGGCGACGGCCGGTCCCGTGCAGATATCAGCCGGGGTGAAAGCGGACGGGGGACGACGCCTCAGCGTGTGGGAATCTCGATCGGCAAATCCATCCGGTCTCCCCATTCTTTCCAGGAGCCCACGTAGTTGCGCGCGCGCGGATACCCCAGCAGGCGGTAGACCAGATAGGCGTGCGCCGAGCGATAGCCGCCGTGACAGAGGGAGACGACCTCCGTGTCCGGCGTCAAGCCGCGCGTCTCGAGCAATGCCCGAAGCTCGGCGGCCGGCCTGAGCGACCCGTCGGGGCCGACACAGTGGACCCATTCGAGGTGGACGGAGCCGGGCACGGTCCCACCGCGGACGGCCCGCACGTGCTCGGCGTAGTACTCGGCGTCGCTCCGCGTGTCGTGGATCTTCACATCCGGGTCTTTCAGATGGTCGAGAACATACTGGGCGGTGGCGAGGCGGCTCTCGACGGGGGTTTTGAGATGTTTGGAGAAGCCGGTGCGGGGAATACGGCCCCCGCCCTTGGGCCCGGTGTCCGGTGCGCTCCCGAACATGGGCCAGGCGTCACGCGTGAGCGGGAATCCCGCCTGCGCCCAGGCGGTGATTCCCCCGTCGAGAATGTGAACATCCTCGTGGCCGAGGTACTCGAGAAACCAGAAGCCACGCGCGGCGCGAAAGCCGGAAGTATGCTCGTAAAAGACGACGGTCTTATCGTACTCGACGCCGCGGATCTCCATGAGATATGCCAGCGTCCAGGTAAAGGCGGCGAGGGGACCGGGCCGCGTGTCGTTCAGCGAGACGCCGTAGAGGTCAAAGTGGGCGGCTCCCTCGATGTGGCCGGCGCAGAAGTCCGGGGCGGGACGCGTATCGATGATGACCAGGTCGTCGCCCTTGCGTTCTCCGATTCGCTCGCGGAGCCGCTCGGGCGTCCAGGCCAAGTCGGGGTTTACATACTCCTTATCCACCATGGGCGTTTTCCTCTCTCGTCCCCCTGTCTCGCGCAGATGTGATGACGTGCGAAGGGGACCGCGGCTGACAGAGTCACGATACGTGATTTCCGGTGGACGACCAAGCCGGAGGGGCATCCGTCCTCGATCAGGCATCCTCCCTGATCTCGCGAGCGCTGAGGCGTTTCCACATCAGCGTTGTGCAATTGCTTCCATGAGGCCGGGGACGGCCTCGGCGCCGATCGGAACGGTGATGCTCGAGCCTGCGAAATCCCCGTCGATCGGTTCGCACCACCCGCCGAGATGCTTCGACAGGAACGCCTCCGCTACGGCATTGAATGACAGCCGGTTCTCCGGTCTGGCAAAACCGTGACCCTCGTCCGGGTAGAGCACGTACGTCACTGCGATGCCCTTGTCCCGCAGCGCCTGGACGATCTGGTCGGACTCGGACTGCTTGACCCGCGGGTCATTGGCACCTTGGGCGATGAGCAGCGGCCGCTGAATCCGACCCGCGTAACCGAGCGGGGAGCGTTCGATGAGGAAGGCCCGGCCCTCTTCCGTTCGGTGATCGCCCACCCGCGTCGCGAACAACTCCACCTGCGGTTGCCAGTACGGGGGAATCGACTCGAGGAGTGTTACCAGGTTTGACGGCCCCACAATGTCTATCCCGCAGGCAAACATCTCCGGGGTGAGCGTCAAGCCAATCAGGGTGGCGTAGCCGCCGTAGCTTCCCCCCATGATCGCCACCCGCCCCGGGTCGGCGATTTCTTCCTGGACGGCCCAGGCGACGGCGTCGAGGAGATCGTCGTGCATCCTGGCGCCCCACTCTCGAGTGCTCGTGTTGATGAACCCCTTTCCGAATCCGGTGGACCCGCGGTAGTTGACGCTCAGCACGGCGTAGCCTCGGTTGGCCAACCACTGGTGCGAGGCGTTGTAGCCCCAGGTGTCGCGCGCCCACGGTCCGCCATGGACCAGCAGGATCATCGGCAGGGGGGCCTCGGGTCGCCCGTTGCCATCCCGCTCACTTCCTACGGGCACCGTGTAGTAGCTGACCAGGTTCAGCCCGTCGCGGGATGCGATGATCACCGGGTGTATCTTTGCGAGGGGGAGCCCCTCCAGCTGCTGGCGATTCGTGAACAGGAACTCTGCTTCTTCCCGCTCACGGTCGTAGCGATAGTAGCGGAGCGGGCCGTTGTCCATGATGTAGGCGACGATCCAGGACCGGTCGTCGAGCGACCGACTCACCACCTCGACGTCCCCGTCGGCCACCGTCCGGAGATAGGCCAGGTCTGCTGCAATGGACGCGTCGCGGATCTGCCACTGCTTGCGCGCGTACGTAAAGGCGACGGCCTGGACGATCTTCTCGGTCGGATGAATGAGAACGTCGCTGACGTCGGCCTCAGGATCCTCGGCAAGAAGGGTATGCTGTCCGGATTCCAGGTCCAGCGCCATCAGCGCGGCGCTGTTGCGGCCCCGGCTGTCGATCATGTACAGGATTTTCGATGTCTTGTCGAACCCAACGGGGGACGTGGTGAGCGTGTCCTCCATGTCGATCTTTGCGAACAGCCCCCACCCGCCTTCGTCGGTCGGCCTGAGTATCTCACTTCCGCCGTCGGGGGTGACCCGGATCGCAAAACGAACGTGGTAGTCGTCGTCGGTGACGAAGCCCGCGAATCCCGCGTTTTCCTGGAGGGGACGCCGGCCGCCGGTATCGATGTTGACGCGGTATAGGTCGTGAAGTTGGGGGTCACGATCGTTGAGGGCCACGATGATCTCGCCGGGGAACTTCGGGCTGAGTTCCTGGAAACGGGCCTGCACGCCTTCCCCGGGCGTGAGGTTCTTGGCCTCGCGGGTCTTCAGGTCCACGCTGTAGAGCCGCCAGTTCTCATCGCCGTCCTTGTCCTGGATGTAGAGAATGTGGGTGTTCGTGTAGGCCCACTCATAAAATCGGATGCCGCGGTCGGTATCGTTGGTGACCGGCTGGGCCGCTCCAGGGTCATCGGCAGGCCCCACCCAGACGTTCAGGACACCCTCGACGGGGGCCAGGTAGCCAATCTTGGTTCCGTCCGGGCTGAGCTGGGCGGAGGCCTTGTCCGGATTACCGAACAGGAGTTTGCGTGGAATGAGCGGGAGGGTGTCTGGCCGACTCATGTCTGCTTTCCTTCCCTATCCGGGGTGGATTCTTGTGTTGCGGGTGCCACAATGTGCGGTGACATTATACCACCGCATCAACCGAAGTTGCGCACCGGGGAGCTCGCAGGCCTCCGTGGGTCGCCCGGCCCTCAGGCCTTTGGCCTTGCAGGATGTCGCAATACCCAGCCGTAGATCGCGAGGTTGACACCGAGGACAAAGAGACCCAGGGCGATCTGCGCGTGGTAGGTGAGCAGGGGGGGGTAAAGCACCGGAAGAATGTAGTGCTCGACAAAGCCGGATCGGTACCCCATCATTCCGGCCCGCTCGCGGAGCCAGTTCTCAAGCGGCGTGAGCGGGCACACCCAGCCGGAGAATTCAATCAGCGCGGCCCACAGAACAGCTGGGAGATGGATCCACATGCAGCGCTTCCATCGGAGCACCAAGAACCCCCCGAGGACGGCGAACAGCACGAAGGCAAGGTGCGCCACCACAACGACGTCGGCCAAAACGCCATAGAGCACGGCCGCTTTCTCCTCCCGGGTCCTGCCCGTCCCCTGTTGGCTCCTTTTTCATCACACGTGAGCCGCCCGTGTGAGCGCGTCGACGCGAGCACCTCCACGCAGTTGGGGTTGGACGCTGGTGCCCCGGTAACGGTCGGGCGGGTGCAACAGGGACGCGTGCCGTCATTCGCGAGCGGGGACGAGACGGTCTCAGTTATTATGGCAGGCGCGCCGCTACGCGCAACCGAAATCGGAAGGTCGGCGGGAGTCCGCCCGCCGATCTCCCTGGACGAGGATGCATCGATCATCGGGAGCGCCGCCTCTCCCCGTTTCCTTTCCCACGTGTCATGGCACACATTCTGCATACGGCCGTTTCCCGATGTGCTGTAACGACGCCCACCACGGATGTTTATGACAGTCTCCAACCGTTTTCGTGGGTGAGATTTCCGACATGCGGCATCACGACTGCCCCTCAGGGGTGGACGGGAGGTCAACGCGCACATGGATCTGATCCCGGAGGAAAACGTCTCTCCTCTGCCGATGACGGCCGAGCCGGGGACCTTCATCAGAAGGGTGGTGGACCGGATCCCCGTCCAAGTGTGGCGAGAGGTTGAGCGTGCGCAGGCGGGGGTCTCGCCGTCGCCAGAGCTGTTCAAGCGCCTCATGAATACCCTCGGGCCGTCAATCGCCCAGGCGTTCTCAGTCCGGGAGCACGAGGTAGCCATCCTCCTTGTCAAGGATCAGGGTCTTTTGCTCGGGTTTGCCTATCCCTTCACCTTTTACGCCGACAGAAAAAATCTCTTCCCGGTGGGCGGGCCGAGCATTGCCGGGGACGTCTTTCGGACCAGGACGGGGAGGATCGACAACAACCTCGCCCAGATTGGGCATTTGGAGATCTATGAGCGGATCAATGTGAAGGCGCAGGGACCTTTGAAGATCCAGAAGATGATCTCTGCCCCGCTGCTCCTCCCCGACGGGCAGCCCCTCGGGGTAATCCAGGTGAGCAGAAAGGCGACATTCCTCGGGGAGGCCGGTCCTCACTTCACCCCCGCCGACCTTGGACGCCTGACCGATCTCTGTGCGTGGCTCGCCCCGGTCATTCGGAGCATGATCCCACCCGATTACTGAGGGACCCGCGAAAACGAAGGCGCGGTAGCCACCCCGGCTCCTTCATTGTTCTCCATGCCTCGCCGAACAGCAAGGTCACTCGCCAAGGTCGACGACGGGCCCGGACGGCGGCGGCGGGTGAGGGCTTAGCGAAAGTCCCCCTCCCCGAACTGCAAGCTCCAGCCGCTGGACCGAGGGTCCACGGCAATCGTCTTGTCGGATCGGCCCACGAGCCGTTCGCCGAACTGGGTGTCCACGTAGGCCTGCGCGACGATCCGGTGCTGCCCGATGTCCAGATTGGCTGGCTGGGTTTCGTTCGGCCCGAGCCAGAGGGACGGCGTGGATTTCCGCTGCGCCGAATCGGCGTCGATGTACACGGCGACCCGCCACCGGGTGGCGTTTGCCAACTCCCCTCGGGTGGGGTCACCGTGGTACTGCCCCGGCACCGAAACCGCCGTAGGCTGCTGCGGATACGCCGGCACCCCCGACTGCCCGGGGGGCGGGGCTGCCCGTACAACACGCTGCTGCTCCTGCTCTTGGATCGCCCCCCCCAGGATGGCACCGCTCAGGCCCCCAATGGCTCCCCCGATGAGCGCCCCGGTGCCGGCCTTGCCGGTCTGGCTGCCGATGATGGCCCCGGTCCCGGCGCCGAGGGCCGCGCCGGTCAGGGCCCCCTTCTCGCGGGTCGTCGCCGGTCCCCCCGCACATGCGCTTGTCAAGAGCAGTCCTGCCATCAACGGCACGAATTTCCGCATCCGCATCTGAATGTCTCCTTGGAAAAAGGTCCCCTCCGGTGAGGGGTGCCGTCCCGGATGTCCGGGGGCTGTCAGTAGCACTGCTGTCGCCAGTGGCCGTCTACCCGGACGTGATAATAGGTGGTGAAGCCGCCCTGGTTGCGGGATTGGAGTTCCCAGCGCCCCGGCACCCAGACGTTCTGGCAGACCGGCGCCCGATAATAGACTGGCTCATAGACCACCGGGGGCGCATAAACGACCCGCGGCCTGTAGAGGGCATCGATGGCCAGGACCGTGGCCGCCCCGGCCAGGAACCCGCCGGCGAAGTGGCCGTGACGGCCCCCGTGGTGATGCCCGTGATGCCCGTGATGCCAGCCTCTCGCCTCGGCCGGCAACGCCAACCCTCCCAGTACCAGGACCCCGATGAGCAAACCGATTGCGAGGTATCGCATGGCCCCTCTCCTCCTGTGTTTTTCAGCGGTTGCACGGGGGTCCGCGGCCGCGGGACATCCCCCGGCGCTCTCGTCCGCCGGCGTGCACCTGCCCTCTCTGCTCAGTTAGACGACGGGCCCTCCCCGTTTGTTAAATGAAAATTCAGCGGGATAAAGAGGCAAATGCCCGGCATCCTCGCGAGGATCAGTGGTCGCCCGTGTGCCCGTCGGGCCCTGGGATCCTGACGCATAGGCGCACGCGGGACAAGGCATGGATATGATGTGGGAGAAAGGTGATCGGCGGAAAGGGGAGGGGGATCAGACGGTGCTGCTGCTTCCCCCGAGAGGGGGAGGGGCGGGCGCGGCACGGTTTCGAAATGTTACGGCCCGAGCGGTTGAGGCAGTAGGGATGTGAAGGGCGATTCCGTCGAGGACTGCGATGTTCCTCCACGCTGTGGTTGCCCTCCATTCCTTCGTGCCGCCTTCACCTGAGCGCCGGTGGCAAAGTGGACGCGGCGGTTCCGCTGCCACGCCGACTCATCGTGCCCCCGGGTCACGGGTTGGGTCTCGCCGCGGCTGATGGTGACCAGTCGGCTGGCGTCAATCCCGCGGGCCACCAAGTAATCCCGCACCACCTTCGCCCGTCGTTCCCCTAGGGCCAAGTTGTACGCTGCGCTTCCCCGCTCGTCGGTGTGCCCCTCGATCACCACGCGGATCTGGGGATTGGCCTTGAGCCACCGGATGTTGGCCTCCAGGGTCCTCTTGGCATCCTTTCTCAGGACCGCTTTGTCGAAGTCAAAGAAGACCCCCTTCAGTAGAGAGCGCTTGCCTCGTGGGCCCGCCTGTTCGGGAGGAGATACCGGCGTTTCCCTGCCGGCCTCTGGCCGTGCGAGCTTCTCCCCTCCTGGCATGGCGCCAGGTGCCGGTGCCCGCTCAAGAGAGGTCGCCCCTCCGCCTCCCACCTGACCGTCCGGGTGCTTGGGACACCCGGTCAAGAGCAGCACTGCCATCGTGAGGGAGGCCGAGCCCACCACAAATACGCTCGAGATTTTCACGAGAGAGTCCTTGGCTCCTCTGTGATGGGCCTTCCGGTCTTCGGCCAGGTCCCGCGCTTTTCCGATGTGGCGCCGACCCTACCAGGGGGAGGCCGCGCCCGTCAAGGTAAAACGGAGCTGGAGGAGACGTTCCACCACGCGGCAATCGAGGCGGGTGGGCACGTCAACCCTTCCGTTTGATATTCTCGGGTGGCCTAAACATTGCAATATCCCTTCCGGCCTGTTGGAAAATTGTACACTGTCCACCGAAGGAAAGACCCATGCGATTCTTTGTGCTTTGGGCGTATTTCGCCTCGCCATGGTTTTCGGCGACCTATCATAAGGCGATACGAACCATTCAGACCTTGCGCGAGCTGGGGGGAGGCGGGATGCCGCAACAGGCGTCCTGTCGCCGTCCCTATTATTGGACCCCAAGAATACGGGCAGCGCGGTGGCATCGCGGCCGTGCGAGGCCCGTTGTGCTCGCTCGGCCCCATCCGATGCCTATCGGCTCTTGTCGTGGAACAGAGGAAGGAGGTGAGGGAGCTGGCCGTTCTCGCTAAGTGCTCGCAGTGCCGCCGGACGTACACGATCCTCGGCTCGAATATCCGGACAATGTTGATCTGGGTCTGTCCTCGGTGCAAGCGGCGGAGGAACCTGCCCGGGTAGAAATCGACCGTCCCCGTTTCACGTCGAGCATGCGCCACACGGCCGCTTCCGTGAGGGGGACGGACCACAGCGGTTCTTCCAGGGCCGTTGATTCCCTCGAGGTAAATTGCTCGACCATCCCCACCCCTGGCTGGGTCCATACCTGCCCAGATGCCGGGTCATTCCCCTCGGGGCTCGAACCGGCGCCGGGCCTGCTGCTCCCGCTGCCGTGCCAATTGCCTCGCGTAGTACCGCCAGATTTCATCTTGCTGTTGAAGATTGAGGTGGACAAACTCCACGCCGGCGGTCCCTGGGGTCGCCCACCGGACGCAGCCGGTAACTTCCACTGGACGGTTGCTGATTGGGAGCTGAAAACAGAGGAGCAGTTCGGCGCCGACGGGCGGCGTCGGCCCTTGGGTTGTGAGGACCGCCCCGCCGGTCCCGATGTTTGTCATCCGCCCTTCCCGCCTGCGGGCACCCTTGATCTCATACTCCACCGAGAGATCGCAGGAAATTCGGGGTGCGCGACGCCGATCGACCGGGTCACTCACGACGGTCTCCTCAATAGCCAATGCTTCACGAAAGCAAAAGGCCCTCCCGGGCCGTACCTTGCCCGGGAGGGCGTGCGGTGTGCTGCTGCGCCAACGATTGTTGTGCAGGAGGTGGCCGATGCGCAAATCTGCCTACCCCGGTTCCATCCCTGCCTCCCCTCAGGAGCTTTGAGTATCCCTTGCGTGGGCGGGGGGTGTCAAGGGGCAGGGCATACACCCCCACGGCCTGTCCGTCGGCGCTTCCCAGTTCCGTGAAACACTACCGCCGTACGATGAGGGGTGTGAAGCCTTGCCGTTTGAGCGCGCCAAGCACCGCGAGGGCCTCGGACCGGTTTTCATAGTCCCCAACCCGGACGGCGTGCACCGGGGTGGGGGCGGTCGTGGAGTCGATCTTGGGGGTGTAGTTTTTCTGCTGCAGGTTGTGAGCCAAATCGATGGCCTGGTCGAGATGAAAGAATGACCCGACCTCTAACCGAAACGTCCCACCCGCGATCTTGACTAGCTTCGACGGAAATCCGTCACCCTTCAGCCGCCGCGCGGTCCGCTCTGCCTCTTCCCGGCTGTCAAATTCCCCGCCGAAAACGCGATGGCGGGTGATGGGCGCAGTAACCGTGCGAATGACCGGCGTATATCCAAGCTCTTCCAAGCGCTTCTTGAGGGCGAGGGCGTTGCGCTCGACAACCAGAGACGCCACTTGGAGGGTGTATCGCTTTTCCCGCTTGACCTCGGGTTTGGGTCGCGTCGCCGTCGGCGTCGGGGGCGGCTCCTCTGGTACTGGTAAGGGGGGGGCCGCAGGCGGTTCGGGGACCAGGGGAGGAGCGGTTCCCTCGGGACGCGCTGTTATCTTGGGCGGGCCTTCCGCTGGTGGCTCCTCTCGTTTCAGGTCCCTGCATTGCACGTACCCTGATCTCCCCCACACCGCGGTTTCTCTGACCTTGCACCATTCGCCCTCCGCCGTTTTCTCGGCAGGCTCGACTTTCACAACGTCGCCCCGCATGAGCTGCATAACCACGAGGCTCGCTGTGGTCGTCCGAGCGTACACCGGCACTCGGTCTCGCTTCACGGTCACCCGTTTCGCCGGGCCTTCCGCTTCTGCTGCATTGGCAACATGAGCGGCATTGGTCAAGGGGGCTGGTCCGCGCAAGAGAACCCCGATCAACGCCACAAGACACCCGAGTCGCATGACCCGGCTCCGCTGCGTTGCGCGTTTTTCCATCCCGGTCTCCCTCGCTTCCGAGGCTCCCTGTGCCGGTGCCCGTGGGCCGGGGCCAGCCTCCGATCGCCCTCGTCAGTATAGGTGAAGTCAACGCCCCTCAGCAAGTCATTCACGGTGGCGCCGGCTCCGACCGTTAAAGGGTAAAGGTGAGAACAAGTCCGGATGCGTGGGCGAGGTGAGTCGGTGTCGCGCTTGGAGACCGAGCGGCCCGATGGGATCTGATTGCGCGATCCACCCGACATTACCCTCAGGTCCGCCGAGGACTCTCCGGGGAGACATTTGATTCTTGACACCGGAGGGGACCCGCTTGTAAGCTCACACCAGACGGGTACCGGTCCTGTCTGAAGGTTTCTCGGAACTTTTGATTGCTTTCAAAGCCCTCAAAGGCTTCGCGAGCCCTTGAGGGCTCTTTTTTCACGGATCACGCCGCGAAGGAGTCAACACTTCTGAGGGAGGAAGGATCAGTCCGTGAAATCGTAGGGGATCGAACCCTGGGTCGCTCATGACGCTATCCGTTGGCTGTTGTTTCCCCGATTCCGTCCATGCTGAGTCACGGAAGGGAGGAAAAGAGATGACGGTTGCCTCGGGCACGAAAGTTTCCATCGAGTACACGCTCAGACTGGAAGACCAGGCGGTGATCGATACCAGTGTCGATGCCGAGCCGCTAACCTACGTTCACGGATCGGATCAGATTATCCCGGGGCTGCAAAAGGCGTTAGAGGGGATGAAGATTGGTGAGAGCAAGCAGGTTGCGGTCCAGCCGGAGGAAGGCTACGGCGTTGTCGACGCAGACGCCTTCATTGAGGTGAAGAAGGAGCAGATTCCGCCGGATGCGCTGCGCGTCGATGCGCGGCTCCAGGGCCGGGATCCCGGCGGCGAGCCTGTTCACGCCCGGGTAGCAGAGATCAAGGAGGAAACGGTTGTCCTCGACTTCAACCATCCCCTGGCTGGCCAGACCCTGTACTTCGACGTCAAGGTCCTGGATATCGTAACGGAACCAGCCACGTAATCGCGTGGACCGACCCTGACCGAAGCGGTCCCCTGCGTGTCCGTCGGACTCGACGCGGATTTTCCTGGTCTCATCCAACGTGCGCTGGACCGCAGCCGTCTCCGTGTGGCGGGACCCAGCGTGCCCGCATCCACAAGCCGCGGAGGCTCCACAACGTCCTCGAGTTCCCCACGTCTCCCCTCCGATGTCCACCACCCCCTCGTGACCTCCTCCAGCATTTCCTTCTGGGAGACGATCCCCCCGTACAGCACCCGCCGTGGCGCCTCCGGCTCTTAAAGCATGGGCCGGGGGAATGCCTCTTCGTATATAAGGTTCCGCCTGGGGCGGCCATGCCCTCGTGCGACTTTGGGAGACCAGGCAAGCGGGGACTCTGTCGCGGATCGGTGTGTCCCTATCCGGGCGGGTGTCCAGCAGATCGGGGAGGGCAGGGTGTGTGTCCCCCCGCGCCCGGTCGAAGATCGTCACCACTGGGTACCTAGGATAAGAGAGGTCCACTCTCAGAGCCCCTTTGATTTCAGCGGGTTCCGGGCAACAGGCCTTGGCACGAAGATCGCAGGGCTTTCCGGAGGGTGTCCCCTGTCCGGCGCGGTCGCAGTCTTCATGCAGATAGGGAGAAGAGACGTCCGAGGATGGGGGCACATCATGGGACCGCGGTGCAACCGGCCAGACGTACCGTATGCCCGGTCAAGCGGGGGCTGTGAGGAACTGGTGATGTCGAAAGATCGCAAGCCGTCACATCGGGCTGATGTCCGAGTCCGCGTCAAGACATCGGCGGGGACCTATATTGGCCTGGTGACGCTGCCAGAGTTCAAGAAACGATTATCGGATGTACTGAATGATAAGCGGCCCTTCGTGTTGCTCCACGATGTCGAGGTGCTGGAGACCGGTCAATGCGTCCCGTTCCTCGCCGTGCAGAAGTCCACGATTGAGGTCGTCGAAGAGGACGACCTTCCCGTCCCCACGAGATCAGCGGCGCCCCCAATCACGGAGACCCATGAGTTCTGCCTAGGGGAGGAAGAGCGCCGCAAATCCATCCGGCGCAAGCCGCTCCACTGCATCACCGTGAACGTGGCGCCCGGCGGCTGCGCATCCATCGTTGACTTCAGCGAGACGGGTTTTTTGCTTGAGCACCGATTCCAGCTCCGCAGTGGGCAGGTCGTTTTGATGTGCATTGGCGACCGGACGTGTCGTGCATTGGTCCGGGCGGCTGTGCGTCATACGCGGGTGCACGTGTCGGCAGATGCTGGGGTCGTCTATCAGACCGGCGTGGAGTTCTTAGAGGCTGTGGATGGATTGTTCGAGGGGCTTGGGCTCGACTTGAAGAGTCCCGCGCAGTAACCGCGTTTCCCCGCCAGAGTCGGAGTGTCACGTTGCCAGGCGTGACCGAGACGCCCGACTCCGCTTTCCCATGCTCCGCACATGCCAGAAAATCGTGATCCTTATTCACCGTAGACCCAATCGGGGCGTCTGCGCAGCAAGACACGAAAATCCATCCGAATTTCCTCTACGGTGGGTCGCCCGACGTACCACCACCCATTGTAAATCTTGTAGATGGTCCGATTCCGATCGAGGATGAAGGTGTACGGGATGTAGACCTCGCCGTGGTGGGGGTCAGTCGTGTCGACCATCTCCAACGTATGGAGTAATGTGCGGTCTCGGTCCATCAGGAACGGCCAGTCGGCGGCAAGCGCGTCGCGCATTTCCCGGGTGTTCATCTTGTCATCGACCGACACCGTGATGAGCTTGCAGTAGTTGACCTTCAATTCGGGTTGCAGATGGGTCACGTAGTTCGTCAACTGACGACGATCTTTGGGTCAATAGTACCCGCGGATGAAGATGAGGGCGCCGGGGAAGCCGCGCAGTAATTGGGACAGGTTCCGCATGGTGCCGTCCTGGTCCGGCAATTCAAAATCGGGAAACGGGTTGTCGACGCGTAAATCCGACCGCATGGGATATTCCATGGGCCACCTCCTCCCGCACGGGTGTGGTCAGACATTGGTGAGTTTCTGTTGACGGCGATGGCCATCTGCGGGGCAAATATACGCGAGCCTGCAACCCGAAGGCAAGCAATTGGTAGT
>JBHIAH010000080.1:0-12341 GCA_046758505.1 Methylomirabilales bacterium (SeqCode)
TTTGAGAGCACATACAGCAAATGACAAGTCGCAAGCCTGACCCCCCGTCGCCCCCCGTCGTGATCAAGCCGCCTGTCATCGGGAGTTCCTTTCCACCCCAATAGCTTGTGGCCATTCATACGTAACCAATTGAAAACACAGCATTCTAGTAATTCATGCCTCATCTCGCCGTCAGTTGACAAATGCCTGAGATAATGTTTACAATACTGCTCGTAAATGTTGACAATACGCGGTTGGCACTTTTGCTCCCGCTGATCCGCAGTGCAGATCAACGACTTGCACCGATCAATGATCCGTGGCAGTATTCATTTCTAACTTATGGAAAAAATTGAGTTTTCATCGGTTGATATTGACAAATTGCCTCGACAATGTTTACAATACTGATGGTAGATGTTGACAATGCGGATTCATCACGTTAACAAAGGTGGCACGACCTAGGAGGCGTACTTTACCTATGCGAGGGCCCAATAGACATGGAAAAGAGATTAGGGAGTTCATTATTCAGAGTATCCCGGACCATCCTCGCGACGTCGTCAGCGTCGTCAGCAAACGGTTTGGAGTATCTAGACAGGCAGTAAACAGGCACATTAGGGAGCTCTTGGCAGAAGGTTACATCACCGCCGAGGGCAAGACTAGACAGCGTGAGTACTCACTAAAGGTGCTCCGTGACAAGAACTTCACGGTGCCGTTGAAAGGCCTCGCGGAAGACCAAGTCTGGCGTAGCGAAATCGTACCACTCCTGAAGGACTTGCCAGGGAACGTTCTAGACATCTGGCATTACGGGTTCACGGAGATGGTTAATAATGCGATCGACCACTCAGGTGGTCATTTTTTGACAGTTGCCATGAAAATGAATCCACTCACTACAAGGGTTTCTCTGCATGACGACGGCATAGGCATTTTTCGGAAAATAAAGGAAGAATTGCATCTTGAGGATGAACGGCACGCAGTATTGGAACTCGCGAAAGGCAAGCTGACAACGGACCCAGAGAGGCACACGGGGGAGGGAATCTTTTTTACATCACGTATGATGGACTATTTTGCGGTCCTGTCTGGCGACGTCTATTTTTCACACGAATTCGGCAGAGAGGAGGACTGGATCCTAGAGCGGGACCGGCCAGACACCGGCACATCAGTTTTTATGGATCTAGCCAATAATAGCGAACGAACGGATCAAGAGGTGTTTGATCGTTTCGCCTCCGATGAGGAAGACTACGGGTTTACGAGGACCGTTGTCCCTGTTCGGCTAGCTCGCCATGGTGCCGAAAAGCTAGTGTCCAGATCCCAAGCCAAGCGGCTACTTGCTAGAGTAGACCGATTTAAGACAGTGATATTGGATTTCAAAGAGATTGATTCGATCGGTCGGGCGTTTGCGGATGAGATCTTTCGCGTATTTGAGCGGAACAACCCAGGCATTCTCCTCATTCCTACCAACACAGTTCCCGAAGTGGAGAAGATGATCGCGCTTGCACGACGGAACCGTGAAGGAGGACTAGTTGCCACTCCGGCAAATCAGGAATAAAATCAGGGACAGATCTATTTTTTGTCGTCCTTTCTGGGCCGGCCTCGCCTGCGGCGGGAGCTGGGGGGGAAACGGGGACGTTAGGGAGGAGAGCGATCGTCGACGGATGGAGATGGGTGCGGGAAACTAAACCTTCTTCCGAGCAAGCCGTCCTTTTTTTGCGCGCGGCATGGCCTTGATCCGCGCCTCCCGGACCAGGGCCTCGGACCGGGTCAGGCCGTTTTCCTCATAAAGTAGTTCGACCGGCAGGCGGGTCCGGGTGTAAGCGGCGCCCTTTCCCGCCTGGTGCTTCCTCAGGCGCTCCTGCACGTCCTTGGCGATCCCCGTGTAGTAGGTCCCGCCCCGGCAGCGCAGGATGTAGACCGACCATGTGGTTGCCTGCCGCCGGGGGTCCTCCGCCATCCGCTGGAGCATCCTCAAGTACTTTGGCTTCATACCCGACCATTATAGCCGATTGAACATGCAAGGTCATGCCGCAAAACTGGGCCAGGCTGATTCAGGTGATGGGGTCGAGTCGCTCTTGACTCATCTCATGAGGAGCTGGCGTATGGCTGCGAACCGGCCGAGCGATCTCACCTTATTTTTCCGTTCTCCCGATCACACTGCTCATCGCTGGATAATTCCAACGGCAGTCTTGACAAAGTCCTTGGAAACCGGCAAGAATCAGCGCATCCGTTCGAAGCGTGAAGATCGCACTATGGAGCTCCCGCAGGTCGATCCACCCGGTTGCACGGAGATACTGCCGGGCTTCCAGGCTCGTCGGCGGCGCTATGCGTGTACGGCGCGCGTGGTGGCCACTGCGGTCCTTGCTGTCTTTGTCTTGGTTGCCACCGTGACCACGGTAATCAGCCTCGGTTCCTACTGCCTCACCTCGGACGGCTCCAACGCCTCAGGCTTGCCTCAGGGCACCCTCAGGCCGTAGGGCCGCGCCGTACAGCCCCCGCCCATTGAGCGGCCGGCGGCTCTCGACTCATCTCGTGGGTGAGTCGGCGTGTCACCACACATCACCCAAGCCATCGTACCTCGCTTTTACAGCCAACCCTGCTTTTGGGCCGTTTTGGCCAGGCCGAAAAAGGGGTCGGGAGTCTTTTCTTGCCTCGGGCACAGCTTTGCCGGGGAGACGAACGGCAGGATCCTCAGCAAGGCGTACCTGTGGGCCTTCGCCGAGGACGACAGCTTCCCGTCGCCGGATGGCGGCTGCCCCTCCTGTACGAGTGATCTGCTGTCTGGCGAGCAGCCGGGCCCAGGACCCGGCCGCTCGCCCGCGGCCCGTCTACTTCCTGCTCACCGGAACGCACCCGCAGCCGCAATTGCTGCTGGCCGACGGCTGCGACGCCTTGGTCTGTTTGATAACTCGCTTGCCCACTTGCTTCACCTCCCTCTGGTCAGGACTTTCTCCCCGCGGGTCGCTTGACCAGAGCGGCCCCGGGGAGAGTTGCGATCTTCTGGGATGGCCCCGCGAGGCACGAGCAGCTTGCTTCGCTTCGCGGTTGTGCCTGAGGTTGGGACAGGGAGGCGAAGTGTGTCCGCAGTTCCCGCTGCAGGGCCTGGAGATCCTTGATCCGGCCGACGATCTCGTCGAGCTGGGTGGCGATCAGTTCCTTGAGCCGGGGACGGAGGTGCTCGCAGCTGCCGGTGTCCGCGTAGCGCGTGATCTCTCGGATGCTGGCTAGGGGAAGGCCCATCTGCTTGGCGCGGCGGATAAACCACAGGCGATCGAGATCCTTCTCTGAGTACACCCGATGCCCCGAGGGTGCACGGGTGGCTTTCGGCAGAAGGCCAATCGCCTCGTAGTACCTGATTGTCCTGGGGTTAACGCTGCATTTTCGGGCCAGCTCACCGATTCGCATGGCAACCTCCCAGGAGAAGATTCCTCACCTGTCGCTCAAAATATAGGTCTTCCAGCGACTGGAAATGCAAGGGATTTTTTCAGGGCCTTGGGCGGCGGCGTGCAAGAATCTGAGTGAAAGGGAATCGTCAGGAGAGTTAGGTGAATTCTCCGGCAGCCTCGCCTCCACCGTACTGATCCGATGGCCCACCCGTAAGGGAAAAGGGGTCGGGAGTCTTTTCTTGCCTCGGACATGCGGCTCCGAGGGTGGGCAGCGCGGCAGAAGAGAAGTCTACTCGTAAGTATACTGCTCATAAATAGACTTTCGCCTCCTCAGTCATTCAGCCAAAGGAGGTAGGAGGACGCGGGCAGGAAATTCGTTCCCAACCGAGCCCTCTTGACTGTATCATACTGAGAATCACCAAACGGACGGGGCAAGTCACCGATCGGATCGGACAGGAGGAGGGAACGATGAGGCGGGGGAGCGAGTACGGCATCACGGTGTTGCGGGTCACCTTGGGTATCATCTTTTTAATGCATGGCTACTTAGCCGGCTTTGTCTTCACTCCCGCCGGCGTGACCGCCTTCAACGCCAAGATGGGCATTCCGCTACCGGCGGTCATGGCCTGGTTCGTCATCCTCGGCCATTTCCTGGGTGGGGTCTCCCTCGTCCTGGGGTACCTCACCCGCCTCGGCGCCCTGGTCCACGTCGTGATCATGGGGGGCGCAGTCCTCTTCGTGCATGTCGGCCAGGGCTTTTTCCTCCACGGGCTCGAGGGGGGCAACTACGGCGGGTACGAGTACGCGCTGGTCCTCCTCATGGCCTCGATCGCCGTCCTCATCACCGGGGGTGGCCCGCTTGCCCTCGACGGTTCGAAACGCTGATCGCCATCACGACGCAGCGCGCCTGTGGGGGAATGGAACGGCCCCGCGCAGGGTTCTGGTACTCCGGAAACAGGCCGGCCGTGTCCGGGGCCGCCCTCACAGCCAGGGACTGTCCTGAGCGAAAACCTCCTTGCCGCCCCGTCCCCGGTGTGTTATGGTCCGTCCCGTTTTGGCCCCGGACCTTCCCGAGCATTCTGAAGCTCCGGCGCGGAATCCCAACAGCAGGCCACAATGCGCAGATCGGGGAAAGGCATGGCGGTTTCCCACATGCCTCTCGGCAGGCGTCTTCGGTCGAACCCTGTTGAGGGGTTTATGCCCGGGGGCGTGAACGCGAGGCCTCGGAGGAGCAGGTGACCCTCCCGCTCGCCGTCCTCCTCGCTCCCTTCGTGGCCGCAGCGCTGACCCCCCTCCTGAGCCGACATCTGGGGACACGGACGGGGTGGTGGGCCGCCGCGGTCGCCCTGGGCGACACCCTCGCCCTCCTCACCCTCATTCCCCCCGTCGTCCATGGGGTTACGCTCCGCTCCACCCTCCCCTGGGTCCCTCTCCTCGGTGCCGATCTCTCCGTCGTCGTGGACGGGCTCAGCCTGTTTTTCGCCCTCCTGGTCTCCTTCGCCGGATGTCTCATCATGGCCTACGGGCGGTTTTACCTGGGCCGACATGAGGCCCACGGGAAGTTCTTCGCCTACATGCTGCTCTTCATGGGGTCGATGCTGGGCGTCGTCCTGACCGGCAACCTCATTGCGCTCTTCGTATTCTGGGAGTTGACAAGCTTCTCGTCGTTCCTCCTGATTGGGTTCTGGGATACCCGTGAGGCCTCGCGCTACGGCGCGACCAAGGCCCTTCTCATCACCGCCGCTGGCGGGATGGCGATGCTCATCGGCTTCATCCTCCTTCACGAGGTGACCGGAACCTGGGAAGTGGAGGCAATCCTGCGGCAGGGGGACCTGATCCGATCGAGTGCCTTCTATCTGCCGATCCTGGGCCTGGTGTTTCTCGGATGTATGACCAAGTCGGCCCAGACCCCCTTTCACATCTGGCTCCCGGATGCCATGGAGGCCCCGACCCCGGTGAGCGCGTATCTGCACTCCGCCACCATGGTTAAGGCAGGGCTGTACCTGGTGGCCCGCCTGCATCCGGCCCTGTCGGGGACAGACGCGTGGCTGTATCTGGTCGGGGGGGTCGGCATCCTCACTCTGTGCGTGGGAGGATTCCTGGCGCTGGGCCAGGACGACATGAAGGCTCTGCTGGCGTACTCTACAGTGAGCCAGCTGGGGCTGATCATGGCGCTCTACGGCCTGGGGACCCGCGAGGGGGTGGTGGCGGGGTCCTTCCACCTCATGAATCACGCGGCCTTCAAGGCCGCCCTGTTTCTCTGCGTAGGGATGGTCGAGCACGAGGCCGGGACGAGACGCCTCAGCCAGTTGGGGGGTTTGTGGCGGGCGATGCCGTGGACGGCCACCTTCACCGTCGTTGCCGCGGCCGCCATGGCTGGGTTGCCACCCTTTGGTGGCTTTGTGAGCAAGGAACTCTTTTATGCGGCCACGCTCGAGGTGACCGGGGGCGCGGTCCGCGTCCTTTTTCCTGTTCTCGCGGTGGGAGGATCGGCTTTCACCTTTGCCTACTCACTGCGGCTCGTGTACGGGGCCTTCTTCGGGAGGCCGGGGCATTCCCCCCGACATCCGCACGAGGCGCCGCTGGGGATGCGCTTGTCCCCCCTCATCCTGGTCCTGTTTAATCCCTTCTTTGGCCTCTGGCCGGGGCCCACGGGCCACTTCCTCCTCGGCCCCATGGCGGCCGGGGTTCTGCGACACGGGGCAGAGGTCCACCTGGCTCTCTGGCACGGCCTCGGCTTCCCCCTGGTGATGAGTGGCGTCACCATTGCGGCCGGCCTCCTCCTCTTTCCGGCCGGGGCACGGATCGAGCGGTGGCAGGGGGAGGCCTTCTCCCGGCTGAGCCTGGACACCATCTACGACGGCAGCCTCCGCCTCTTCTCCAGATCGGCGCGAGACGTTTCGTCTTGGCTGCAATTCGGCATCCTCCGGTGGTACCTGGTGTGGATTCTCTCGTTCCTGAGCTTTGCAATCGTCTATACCTTCATCGTGGATCGGATCCGGATCATTCCGGTGGAAGCGCGCTCGGTCCTCTCCTACGAGGGAATCCTGCTCGGCCTGATCATCCTGGCGAGCGGCGCGGTGGTCCTCGCTCCTCGACCCCTGCCGGCGGTGATCCTGTTGGGAAGCGTCGGGTATCTGGTGGGGACTCTCTTCATTATCGTGTACGCGCCGGACCTGGCGCTTACCCAGATCCTGATCGAGACTGTCTCGCTGGTCCTCTTTCTCCTGGTGATCTACCGTCTCCCGCCCTTCATCCGGGAGGGAGCCTCGCGCGCGCGCCTCCTCCGCGATGGCCTGCTGGCCACGGCGGTGGGGGGGACGGTGGCGGCGGTCATTCTGGCCACCGCCGGGCAAGGGTATTATCCCTCGATCGCTGATTTCTTCCTCCGGGAGAGTCTCCCGGGAGGCGGCGGCAGAAACGTGGTCAACGTGATCCTGATCGACTTCCGGGGATACGACACCCTGGGAGAGATCACGGTCCTGTCCATCGCATTGCTGGCGGTCTACAATCTGCTGATGCGGAAGGGGACACGATGAAGCGGCCGACCACCGTCATCGCCGAGATTGTCACCCGGTTCTGCTTCCCCGTTATCCTCCTCTTTGCCCTCGCCCTCCTCTTGGCGGGGCACAACAATCCTGGGGGAGGCTTTATCGCCGGCGTCATGGCGTCGGCGGCCCTGGCGCTGCAGTACATCGTGTTCGGGATGCAGGACGTGCAACGGTTTACTCCCTCGAGCTATCTCGGCTTGGTGGCGGTCGGGCTGAGCCTCGCCCTGGGCACCGGCCTGGGCAGCCTGGTGCTCGGGTGGGGATTTCTCAAGAGCGGCATCCTGCATCTCCACCTCCCCATCTTCGGGGAGGTGGAGATCGTCTCGGCCTTCGTCTTCGATCTGGGGGTCTTCTGCATCGTCGTGGGGGTCACCGTGACCGTGATATCGCTTTTGGGAAGGGAGAAGCCGTGACGACCTTTCTGGCCATCACCATCGGGGTTCTCTTCGGGACGGGGACCTTCCTCCTGCTCCGCCGCAACGCCCTGAAGGTGATCATCGGTCTCTCCCTCATCTCCCACGGGGCCAATCTCTTGCTGGTCACGTCGGGGGGCTTTGTCGGGCATCGGCCGCCGATCATCGGGCCCGGGGGAACAGCGTACGTCGATCCCCTCCCGCAGGCGTTGGTCCTCACCGCCATCGTGATCAGCTTTGGGGTGACGGCCTTCCTGCTGGTGCTGCTCTATCGCCTCTACCAGCGGACGGGGACCGTGGACCTGGATCAGATCCGGAGGCTTCGGGGATGAAGGCGCTGGTCGTCCTGCCCATTCTCGTTCCGCTGGCGACCGCGATTCTCACCATTTTTCTCGGACGGTCGCTTCGCGGAAAGGTCGCGGTCAGCCTCCTGGGGGGCGGGACCACCCTCGCCAGCGCCCTCCTGCTCCTCCACACGGTCTGGAGCCAGGGGACGGTTGTGCATGCCATGGGCAACTGGCCTCCCCCCTTTGGGATCATTCTGGTGGCGGATCTCTTGAGCAGCGGGATGGTCGTCCTCTCAAGCGTCGTGGGGATAGCCGCCCTCTGCTATTCGATTGGCTATGTCGAGGAGGAGGGGCAACGGCTCGCCTACCATCCCCTCTTTCACCTCCTGCTCATGGGGATCCACGGGGCCTTCCTGACCGGCGACATTTTCAATCTCTTCGTCTTCTTCGAGATTCTCCTGATCGCCTCGTACGCCCTGGTGGCCTTCGCCGGCGAGGACTATCAGCTCGAGGCCTCATTGAAATACGCCACCATCAACCTCATCGCCTCGGCGGGCTTTCTCGTGGCGGTGGGGGCGCTGTATGGGGTCATGGGAACCCTGAACATGGCCGACTTGAGTCTCAAGATCAGCCGGCTGCAGGACGCCGGCCCCCTCCCCGCCATTTTTCTCTTGTTCGTCGCGGTCTTCGGGGTGAAGGCGTCTCTGTTCCCGTTCTACTTCTGGCTCCCCGATGCCCACTCGAGCGCCCCCACGCCGATCAGCGCGATGCTCTCGGGGGTGCTGATCAAGGTGGGGGTCTACAGCATCCTCCGGGTCTCCAGCGTGATCTTCGTCCCCCTGCGTCCCGACGTCCAGGGTTGGATCCTGGCCCTCGCGGCCGTGACGATGGTCGTGGGGGCCTGTGGCGCGCTCGCCCAGTCGGATATCAAGCGCCTCCTGGCGTACTCGAGCGTAGGCCAAATGGGATACGTCCTCTTGGGCGTCGGGATCGGGACCCCGCTCGCCCTGGTGAGCACCCTCCTCTTTCTTGTCAATCACGCCCTGGCCAAGGCGATGCTCTTCCTATTGGCGGGGGAGGTGATCGAGGCGACGGGGACCCGAGAGATGGGGGGCATGGGGGGACTGGGGCGGCAGATGCCCTGGACGTCTGGCGCCTTTCTGGTCGGGGCCATGGCTATTTCTGGTGTTCCCCCCCTGTTCGGCTTTTTTGCCAAGTTTCTCCTTATCAAGGCGGCGCTCGAGGCGGGGTACGACTTTCTCGCCGCCCTGGGGGCGGTGTTGGCAATCGTCACGATGTGGTATCTCTTCGGTGCGTGGCAACAGGTCTTTTGGGGGGAGGGGAGCGGCCGCACGCTCCACGCGGTCCCCCGGCTCATGCGAGGACCGGGCCTCGTGTTGGCCGGACTCATCCTGGTGGGCACGATATTCCTCAACCCCCTGGTCGATTTCTTGCGTGCCGTGGAAGGACAGTTGGAGAATCCGGGTGGGTATATCACCGCCGTGTTTCGGGAAGTGCCGCGTCTGAGCCGCCTGCCCTGAGCGGGTCGAAGGGGCTATGGACTGGGCCTGTCGAAGTATTGCCCTGAGTCCCTTGACGAAGCTCGGGGCACAGGAGGAGGAATGGAAAAGCCTACGCCCGTCCCGCTGATCGCGCTGCTCGCCGTCATCTGGTGTTTTGTGCGGGGGACCGTCGACGTCGCCAACATCCTCATGGGGCTCATCATGGGGACCGGAATCTTTTTGCTGTTTCGGCCTTTCTTCCCCTGGCGCTCGTCCCCCCTCCGCCTTCTTCGAAAGATCCCGGCCTCCCTCCGCTACGCCCGACACTTCCTCTACGAGCTGGGCAAGGCAAACCTGCAGGTGGCTTACCTGGCGCTCCATCCCAAGATGCCGATCCGTCCCGGGATCATTGCCTTCAGGACCCGTCACCGGAGTCCCCTCGGGACCACGGTGCTGGCCAACAGCATTACGCTTACCCCGGGGACCCTCACGATGGATGTCACGCCCGATGGCCAAACGCTCTACATCCACACCCTGGACATTGGTGATCCGGAGGAGGTCCGGGAAGGGATTCGGCGAGGGCTGGAAGATTACACGCTGGAGGTGGCAGAGTGATGACCATCCTCGTGAATGCCCTGCTCCTGGTGGTGGCCTGCTCGACCCTGTTGTGTCTCTACCGGATCGTGATGGGCCCCTCGATCCCCGACCGGGTGGTCGCCTTCGACGCCTTCTCCACCAATCTGGCCGTCGTCGTGGTGCTGCTCGTCATTCGGGATGGCCTCGTGGAACTCATCGATGTGGTTCTCGTGCTGGCGATCTTGGGATTTGTGGGGACCATGGCGGTGGCCAAGTACATTAAAAAGGGGGACATCGTTGGCTAATGTCATCGCCGGATTGCTGATGGTCATCGGGACCTTCTTTCTCGCGGCCGGGTCCATCGGGCTCATCCGGTTTCCCGATGTCCTGTGCCGCATGCACGCCACCACGAAGACCACGACGCTCGGGGCCTGCAGCATCTTGCTGGCCGCCGCGGTGAAGTACGGACATTCTCCCATTGGGCTCAAGTCGCTCCTGGCAGTGGCCTTTCTCCTCCTGACGGCTCCGGTCGGCGCACATATGATCGCTCGGGCCGCCTACCGGGGTCGGGCTCCCCTCGCGACGCACCGGATGGTGGCGGACGACCTGCAGCCGGTCGTGGAGGAGGCCGCCTATGTGTCCGAGCAGGAGTACGATCGGCCCAGCCGTTGATCCATGCGCGGATCGGTGGTCCTCCGCACGAATCTCGTCCTCTCAACGAGCGGGTGAAAGCGGCCTGCCGAATCTGCAGTCCACTGACCCGTGAAGACAAGGAGCTTCTCCGGGGGGTGAGGACAAGAACGGCCTGACTACTCCCCCTCGGGGGGAGCCGGGGTGCACTCGGGCGGCGTGATCTATCGCATGGGGCGTCTTTTGCGGAACGGTGTTTGGCGATGGGGGTGAAGAGAGATCCGGGAAGGGTTCTCGGGTTTCCCCTTGACACCACGCGGGAGACTCTTGTAGGGTACAGCAGCAGGCGCGGGATCTGTGCCTGAAACGCCTGAGGTCTCAGAGACCGGGGAGCACGGCTTTATACGAACCATGTTTTACTTATTGCCAAGGAGGTGACGCATGACCATGAAAAGATCGACCCACTGGACGTGGTCCCTTGCCGCCGTATCCGCGATCGTGCTCGTGGTCGCGTTCGTGACGGCGCCGGCGGCCCAGGCGGCGAAGGCGCCCCGGTACGGGGGAATCCTGAACTTTGCCGTGGCGAAGGGTCCGCCGTCTTTCGATTGCCATCGGGAGAATACCTTTGCCTGCATCCACCCGATTGCCCCGTTTTACAGCCTCCTGCTCAAGTTCGATCAATGGCACTATCCGAAGATCGTCGGCGACGTGGCGGAAAGCTGGACGATCTCCAAAGATGGGAAGACGTACACCTTCAGGATCCGGACGGGGGTCAAGTTCCATGACGGATCCACGCTGACGGCCCGCGACGTCAAGGCCACTTATGACAAGCTCATCTTCCCGCCCAAAGGCGTCGTGAGCGCCCGCAAGGGGTCCTACCTCATGGTCAAGTCGGTGGAGGCGCCGAATGACCACACCGTGGTGTTTCGCCTGAAGTGGCCATCGGCCTCGTTTCTGGCCAACCTGTCCTCGCCCTGGAACTTTATCTACAAGGCGGATATCCTCGCCAAAGACCCCCACTGGTATGAGAAGAACGTGAATGGGACCGGCCCCTTCAAATTCGTGGAGTATGTCCCCGGCTCGCATCTGAGCGGCAAGAAGAACGAGGACTACTTTATGAAGGGGCGGCCCTATCTGGACGGGTTCAAGGCCATCTTTATCAAGTCGACCTCCGCCCGGGTGGCGGCGGTCCGAGGCGGTCGCGCGCTGATCGAGTTCCGGGGTTTCTCGCCTGCGGCCCGGGACGATATGGTCCGCACGCTGGGTGGCAAGATCAAGGTGCAGGAAGGCCCCTGGATCTGCTATCTCAGCGTGGCCATCAACAACGAGAAGCCTCCCTTCAACGACGTCCGGGTCCGGAAGGCGTTGACGCTGGCCCTGAACCGGTGGGAGGCCTCGGAGACACTTTCCCGGATCGCCATCCTGAAGCCGGTCGGGGGCATTCTGCGGCCTGGCTCCGAGTACGCGGCGACGGAAGGCGAGCTCACGAAGCTCGCCGGCTACGGGAAGGACATCACGGCGGCTCGGAAGAAGGCCCGCCGGCTGCTCAAGCAAGCCGGGATTTCCAAGGGCTACTCGTTTACCTTCAAGAATCGCGACCTACCGATGCCGTACGAGCCCCTGGGGATCTGGCTCATCGACCAGTGGCGGCAGGTCGGGCTCAACGTCGAGCAGAAAGTTGAGGAGAAGGGGCCCTTCTTCTCGGATCGGAAGAAGGGGAACTTCCAAACCATCATGGACTGGGAGTGCGGGTTCATGGACGAGCCGGACCTCCAGCTCTTCAAGTTCCTCTCCAAGGGGAAGAGTGGCGCGAACTACTCGCGGTTTGTGGATTCGACCTTGGATAAACTTTACGAGGAGCAAGGCCGCGCCACCACGCACAAAGAGCGGCGAAAGCTGATCCGGACCTTTGAGCGCCGATTGCTGAACGAGAAGGTCTATACGTTTCCGACGCTCTGGTGGTGGAAGATCAATCCACACTGGGCCAAGGTGCGAGGCTGGAACCAGCTCCCCAGCCACTACCTGAACCAGG
>JBHIAH010000081.1:0-11865 GCA_046758505.1 Methylomirabilales bacterium (SeqCode)
TCTCATCTGCGAACCCGTGGGAAGGAACACGGCCGCCTGCATCGGCTTGGCCTCTGTGTTCCTCGAACGGCGCGATCCTGATGCGATTGTCGTAGTTGTCCCCGCCGATCATCACATTCCGGAATCACCGGCGTTCCTTGCCTGCATAGAACAGGCTGTTCACATCGCCGGCAAGCGGGAGGTGACAGTGATCATAGGGATACGGCCAGACCGTCCCGAGACAGGATACGGGTATGTGAAGATCGGGTTGGAGGTCGAGCCGGATGTCTACAGAGTTCAACGGTTTCATGAGAAGCCGGACGCGGAGGTGGCACGGCACTATGTGGACGCTGGAGTGTATTTCTGGAATACGGGGATCTTTGTGTGGCAGAATCGGATCATCGAACAGTTGATCAAGACATTTCTTCCGGTCCAGTGGGCGAAGCTGGAGCAGATTCGATCTGCGCTTGGAACGGGAGGGTACGGGAGGGTGCTTGCGGAGACCTATCCCACCATGGAGAAGGTTTCAGTCGATTACGGGGTGTTGGAGAAGGCAAAGGACATCTATGCGGTCCACGGTCACTTCGCGTGGGATGATCTCGGGTCCTGGACGGCCCTGGATCGGGTCCTGCCACGGGATCAAGAAGATAATGTCGTGATTGGTCGGCACGTAAGTCTCAACACCTCGGATTGTGTCATCTATGGACAGGAGGGGAAAGTCGTCGCCACGATCGGAATACGAGATATGATCATCGCGGAGACAGAGCACGGCCTCTTGATCTGCCCGAAGTCCCGTTCACAGGACATTCGACAGCTGCTGGCCGAGATGGCGGAGCGCGGGACAGAGGGAAGTGAGAAAATAGAAGGTGGAAAAGTGAAAACAGACCCGTGAGGCATAGAGATCATTGGGCTACGACAACGAAACGTGTGTAAGCTTCAACCCAATTTTCGATTTTCACATTTCCGTTTTCGTCCAGGAACGGATAACTCCCGACTTCTGAACCCTGATTGTTAACTGTGGAGGGATGACGGTGGACGTATGTGTCGTCGGCGTGGGCTACGTCGGGCTCGTGACAGCGGCCTGCCTTGCTCACACGGGGAATACGGTCATCGGCGTTGATGACGACGGAGAGAAGATCAAGCGACTGCACGGCGGCGAGGTCCCTATTTTCGAGCCGTTCTTGGATGAAATGATTGCAGAGCAGCGTAGGGAGGGGAGCCTTCGGTTCACGGAGGACCTCGCAGAGGGCGTCCGTTCCAGCCGGATTGTATTCATTTGTGTCGGCACTCCGCCGCTGGAGGGGGGGGAGGCAGACCTTTCCTCGGTGGAGAATGTGGTGCGGCGTACCGCGGAGGTGGCAGAAGGCGCCAAGCTGATTGTGGAGAAAAGTACGGTTCCTGTCCAGACCGGCCTCTGGGTGAAAAAGACGCTCCAAGTGTATGGCCATGCAGTAAGCGGGGAATGCGAGGTAGCCTCGAATCCTGAGTTCTTGCGGGAGGGGTCGGCGGTAGAGGATTTTCTGCATCCTGATCGGATCGTGATCGGCGTGGAGAGGCCGGAGGCAGAACAGCTGCTCCGCTCGCTTTACGATCCCGTGATTCGAGGCCGGTTCCACTGCCCGGTTCATCGAGCCTGTCCGAATCGCGGCGAGGTCCCATTCCTGGTGACGGACATTGCGAGTGCCGAGCTTATCAAGCATGCCTCGAACTCTTTCCTCGCCATGAAAATCTCGTATATGAATGTGATGGCGGATCTGTGTGAAAAAGTCGGCGCAGATGTCTTGCGAGTCGCAGAAGGGATGGGCCTGGACCCGCGGATTGGCCGGGCCTTCCTTGATGCCGGGATCGGCTTCGGGGGTTTTTGCCTGCCAAAGGACCTGCAGGCGTTTGTTCGTATTGGCGAAAAACATGGGTGTGATCTGAACCTCCTGAGGGAAGTGGAGCGGATCAACGAGGAGCGGATCAATGTGGCTTTACGGAAATTACAGGACCGACTATGGGTGCTGCGCGGAAAGACAGTCGCCGTCCTGGGTCTTTCCTTCAAACCAAACACGGATGATATCCGGTTTGCACCCGCCCTGGAGGTCATACGACAACTAGAAAAAGAAGGGGTGCGGGTGAGGACCTACGATCCCAAGGCGATGCCGAAGACACAAAGGGTCCTGGACACAGTAGAGTTCTGCGGGGATCCTTACGAGGCGTTGGAGGGCGCGGATGCGGCCATCATCGTAACGGAGTGGGAAGAGTTCAAGAGGCTGGATCTACAGCGGGTGAAGCAACAGATGCGGCGGCCCCTCATCATCGACGGCCGTAATATCTTCAATCGAGAATCGCTGGAGGCCTTGGGAATCGAGTATAGTGGGATGGGCCGCTAGGATCATCGGCGCGATCGGTTATTCAGGAAGAAACAGCATGTCGAAGATTCTGGTAACGGGGGGTGCAGGATTTATCGGTTCGCATGTGGTGGATGCATACATCGGGGCAGGCCATGACGTGGTTGTGGTCGATAGCCTTGAGACCGGATCGAAGAGTCATGTGAATCCAGGCGCACGGTTTTATGAAATGGACATCCTGGGTCCGTCTCTGGAAGCAGTCATTGCGCAAGAAAAACCTACGATGGTGAATCATCATGCCGCGCAGGCAAGTATCAGTCAGTCTGTCGCGGATCCGGTACAAGATGCGCGGACCAACATCCTGGGAAGTGTTGGCTTGCTGGAGCTCGCCAGGAAATACGGGGTTCCACATTTCATTTTTGCCTCGAGCGGCGGGGCGGTTTATGGGCGTCAGCAATCGTATCCGGCGAGTGAGGATCACGCACTGAACCCCGTGAACGCCTATGGCATCGCCAAGCTTGCCGTGGAAAAATACCTCGAGTATTATCGAGAAGTCCACCAGATCCGCTCCGTCGCATTTCGGTATGCAAATGTGTATGGGCCGAGGCAAGACCCCCATGGAGAGGCTGGGGTCGTGGCAATCTTTATCGGAGCGCTGCAGGAGGGGAAAGCTCCCATCATCTATGGCGATGGATACCAGACGCGGGATTTCGT
This sequence comes from Methylomirabilales bacterium (SeqCode), assembly GCA_046758505.1. Taxonomy (GTDB): domain Bacteria; phylum Methylomirabilota; class Methylomirabilia; order Methylomirabilales; family CSP1-5; genus CSP1-5. Next base: position 3,027 of record JBHIAH010000081.1, read on the forward strand.
CCATGTGGGAGACGTGGTCCGGGCGAATATTCTGGCGTTGGACCTGCTTCACCGTGAGGACGAGGCGGCGCGTGGAGAATCGCCGGTATTGAACATTGGGACAGGACAGGAGACCAGCATTCGCGAGATATTTGATCGGCTTGCGTCGATTGTGGGCGGCACCGTGAAATGTCAGTTTGAAGCGGCGCGGGTGGGAGAGATACGTCGGAGCGTCGTGGATTGGGGTCAAGCGTGCAAGGTCCTGAACTGGAAACCAAGCGTCAGTCTTGAGGAGGGCCTTCGAGAAACTGTCGCGTGGTTTCTGAGAAGGGATATTCCGCATTAAAAACGCGGAGCCGGAGGGTGCCGGGGATGGGGGGGGCGATTCTGCACTATTTTGAAAACCTTGGAGCACTGTTTTCCAGTGTCCAGACGACGGACTCTCTTCAGAGACCTGTGGAGCTATCAGAAGGTCTTTTGGACGCTGTCGACCGCATCGTCACGCAAGCGGCGGGTGGGCGGAAGGTCATGTTTATCGGAAACGGGGGAAGTGCAGCCATCGCAAGCCACCTCGCGGTTGACTATTGGAAGAATGGAGGTGTGCGGGCTATCGCTTTCAATGATTCCTCGCTCTTGACGTGTATCAGTAATGATTATGGATACGCGCAGGTATTTGCCAAACCCGTGCAGATGTTCGCCAAAGCCGGGGATGTCCTGGTGGCGATCAGCAGCTCTGGTCGTTCCGAGAACATTCTCTCCGCCGTCAATGTGGCGAAGGCGATGGGCTGTACAGTAGTGACCCTGTCAGGCTTCGCTGTTGATAACCCGCTTCGGCGGTTGGGCGATCTGAATTTTTACGTGCCTTCACAATCGTACGGACATGTGGAGATCGTCCATTTGAGTCTGTGTCACTGCATATTGGATACGATCATGAGTCACCGGACGGCGGGATAGCGAGTGAAAGATCAGGACGCGATGATCCCCTTGGTCGATCTGAGGAAGCACACGGGGCACCTGGAAGGAGAGATTCAGCGCGCTATCGCTGAAGTGCTCGCCGACTGCCATTTTGTAAAAGGGATATGGATCGAGCAATTTGAGGAGGCGTTTGCCCGGTACTGTGGGGTCGCGTATGCCAGTGCAGTTTCCTCGGGAACTGCGGCCCTGCAGCTGGCATTATGGGCAGCAGGCGTGGGACGGGAGGATGAAGTCATCACCAGCCCGTACACTTTTATCGCTACGGCTGAGGCTATCACCAGCGTGGGTGCTCGGCCGGTCTTCGTCGATATCCGGCCTGACACATTCACGCTCGACCCGGAAAAAATAGACGGAGCCATTACGAAGAAAACAAAGGTTATCATCCCGGTGGATCTGTACGGACAGCCGGCGGATCTCGACGCGATCCGGGAAGTCGCCCAGGCCTATCAATTGTTGATGATAGAAGACGCCTGTCAGGCAACCGGAGCTGAGTACAAGGGATCTCGCCTGGGAGGTAAGAGTGACCTGACCTGCTTTAGTTTCTATCCCTCGAAGAATCTCGGAGCACTAGGGGATGCCGGGGCGGTGGTGACGAACGAGCGCGAGGCGATAGAGCACGTCGGGGTGCGGAGGAACCATGGACAGCGGGGACCGTACACCCACGAAGTCGAGGGGCTGAACGCCCGGATGGACTCGATTCAGGCGGCGGTCCTTCTGCTGAAGCTTCGGTACCTGGATCAATGGAACGATCAGAGGAGAAAGCATGCTCGGCAGTACGACGAGCTGTTGGGCGATATCGAGGCGGTAACAACGCCGGCGGTCATGCAGTATGCGAATCCGGTGTACGCGCTGTACACGATCCGCGTCCAGAATCGGGATCGTGTACAGGCGCATCTCCGTCAACGGGGGATTGTGACCGGGGTGTACTATCCCGTTCCCCTTCACTTCCAGCCGGCCTATCGATACCTCGGATATAAGGAAAACGATTTTCCGGCGGCGGAGACGGCAGCCCGAGAGGTGTTATCCCTGCCGCTGTACCCGGAACTGAGCGAGGGTGAGATTAACCACGTCGCAGAGAGTATCCGCGATTTCTGTCGGAGGAAGCGGTAAGCGTGGGTGGGGTAGACATTTCCGCCATTCTGGTGAACTGGAACACCAGAGATCTCCTCCTGCGATGTGTGACCACCTTGGGATCTGCTCTCCGTGACCACTCCCATGAGGTGTGGTTCGTGGACAACGGGTCACAGGATGGGAGCGTGGAGGCGGTGCGCCGCCACTTTCCCGCCGTGCACATCATTGCGAATGAAGACAACCGGGGATATGCCGGGGCAGTGAATCAGGCCCTGGCGTGTGTGAGGGGCCGCTACGTCCTCCTCCTCAATACCGATGCGCTTCCGATGGCTGATGCAGTCACCCATCTTTTTGCCTTTCTCGAGAGGCACCCCGGGACGGCGGCCGCAGGGGGGCAACTGCTCTGCCCGGACGGATCGCGCCAGAACTCCGTCGCCAATTTTCCCTCCGTCAGCACGGAGCTGCTGAACAAGTCCTTCCTGCGAATGTTCTTCCCGCGTCGGTTTCCGGGAAAGCGACGAGATTCGCTGGATCCTTTGGAAGTCGAGTCACTGGTGGGGGCATGTCTGCTGGTGCGCCGGGGTGTCATCGACGAAATCGGCCCCCTGGACGAACGGTACTTCTTTTTCTTGGAGGAAACTGACTGGTGTTATCGGATGCGGCAGGCGGGGTACGGGATCTACCACGTGCCGCGGGCACGGATCTATCACCTGCAAGGCGCCAGCGCACGGGGTTTTGAGGCCGAGGCCAGAATAGAGTACCATCGCTCTCGCTTGCGTTTCTTCAAAAAGCACCGTGGTCCGCTTGAGGCAGGACTGGTGGCAGCGGGTGGTATGATCCGGGTGGGAGTGGATACTGTGACGCTGGGTATCCTCAGCCTTCTCCCTGGACTGGGGAAGAGCGGGCTAAGGCGGAGGTCCGAGGTAGCCCGCCGGCTCCTCGGCTGGTACCTCCACGGCTGTCCTGCAGTCGATGGACTGCCTGGACGATCTGGGGGTCCGGTGTCCGACAGGGCCGACAGGGCCGACAAGGCCGACAAGGCCAACAGCTGAATCATTCCGGGCTCCGGATGTTTTCATCGGAAGGACCCTTTTCAGTTGACTTTTCCCGTGGAAGACCCTAGGGTACGTTCCGGGCCTGACCAAAGGGAGCGGGGGAGTAGCGCGATGATCCTGGAGCGGGCACGGCGAGTCCTGAAAATCGAGGCTGAGGCGGTTGCGGCCCTCATTCCTCGGATAGACGAGCAGTTTATTCGGGCGGTGGATGTCCTGTATCGCTGTCAAGGCCGGGTCGTGCTGACGGGGATCGGGAAGTCCGGTTTTGTTGCCAAGAAGATTGCTGCCACGTTGACCAGCACGGGGACGCCGGCTCTGTACCTGCATCCCGCCGAGGGCGTTCATGGAGATCTGGGGATGATCGTGGGTGGGGACGTGGTCATCGCCGTTTCCAACAGTGGTGGGACTGCCGAGATCTTGGAGATTCTTCCTGCCCTGAAACGATTCGGGGTTAGCCTCATTGCGCTGGTCGGAAAGCTGGACTCCGCTTTGGCCCGGGAGAGTGATGTGGCACTCGACGTGGGGGTGAAAGAAGAGGCGTGCTCGTTGAATTTGGCCCCCACCGCCAGCACGACGGCCGCGTTGGCAATGGGGGACGCGCTGGCCGTAGCCTTGCTGGAGAAGCGGGGCTTCAAGGCGGAGAACTTTGCGGACCTCCATCCCGGGGGTCGGCTGGGTCGCCGTCTCCTCCTGCGGGTGCGAGACCTGATGCATGTGGGCCCGGAGATGCCCATCATCTCTGAGCAAATGCTCATGCGGGATGCCATCTTGGAGATCAGCACAAAGCGTCTTGGAATGACGATGGTGGTCGATAGCGGCGGACGGCTCACGGGGGTGATTACGGATGGCGATCTGCGGCGCGGCCTGGAGAAGTTCAGTAACCTCCTCGAGCGGCAGGCCCTGGACTGTATGACTCGTCATCCGAAGACAATCGACAAGGACGAGCTGGCTGCCCGGGCCGTTCAGGTCATGGAGCAAAATAAAATTACCTCTCTCCTGACTATCAGTCCTGGGGGGCACCCCGAGGGAGTGATCCATCTGCACGACATCTTGCAGGCCGGTGTCGTGTAGCAGCAGTGAGCGGTGGGTAGTGGCTGGTGATTGGTGGGGGTTCACGGCTCAACGTTGAACCCTTCGGTACGCTCAGGGCGGTGAGCTGAGGCGAACCGCGTTGCACGTTGAACGGACGCTGCTGGCAGCCGACTCCAAGTGTGGCATTCACGATTTACTGCTCGCCGGTCATCGGTCATCGAGGTGGCGGATGACGAGAAGGAAGACGCAGAATCGTCGGCAGCTCAGGGAGCGGGCGAAACGCATTCGGCTGCTCTTGCTAGATGTGGATGGTGTCTTAACGGATGGTCGAATCATGTACGGCAGCGCAGGGACCGAGGTCCTAGCCTTCCATGTGCGGGATGGGCTGGCCCTCAGGGGGGCGCAGGCATCGGGAGTCACGGTGGGGCTTGTGAGCGGGCGGAAATCCGAGGCGCTCCTCCGGCGGGCCGAGGAACTCAATCTGTTGGAGGTACACGCGGGAGTCGAAGACAAGATGGGTGTGTATCGACAATTGTTGATGCGGTACCGTTTGGGGGATGCGGAAGTCGCCTATATGGGCGATGATCTTCCGGACCTCCCCGTGCTTCAGCAGGTGGGTCTGGCCATTACTGTTGCCGATGCGCCGGAAGAGGTTCGGAGCGCAGCCCACCTGGTGACCTCTCTCTCCGGGGGGAAGGGGGCGGTGCGTGAGGCGGTGGAATGGCTCCTGAAATCCCAGGGGACCTGGGGTCAGGTGTGTGCGGATTTTCAGAGTAACCGGGACTCGTGAGGAGGGAAGCACCGATGCCATCAGGACGCTATCTCTTTACATCCGAGTCGGTCACCGAGGGGCATCCCGATAAGATTGCCGATCAGATCTCCGATGCCATTCTTGATGCGATATTCCGTGAGGATCCATACGGCCGGGTTGCCTGCGAAGCCCTAGTCACGACCGGGCTCGCCTTCGTGGCTGGGGAGATTAGTACCAAATGTTACGTCGATATCCCGCGGGTCGTCCGCGAGACCATCCGCGAGGCTGGATATACCCGGGCCAAGTATGGCTTTGACTATGAGACCTGCTCGGTGATCACCGCCATCCAGGAGCAGTCGGGCGATATCGCGCTGGGGGTGGATATTCAGGGAGCCGGCGATCAGGGGTTGATGTTCGGATATGCGACACGCGAGACCCCTGAGATGATGCCTATGCCCATCATGCTGGCCCATAAACTCTGCCGCAGACTGGCGGAGGTGCGCAAGCAAAGTATCTTGGAATACCTGCGCCCCGATGGAAAGTCCCAGGTGACGGTGGAGTATGTGGACGGAAAGCCGACTCGGGTTACCGCCGTCGTGATAGCTGCTCAGCACAGCCCCGATATCACGCTCCAACAATTGCGGGAGGACATCATCGAGCAAGTGATCCTTCCCGTTATTCCATCGAGACTTTTGGATCTGGAGCAGGTCGCATATCACATTAATCCCACGGGCCGGTTCGTGATCGGCGGGCCCAAAGGCGACACGGGGCTTACCGGGCGAAAGATCATTGTGGATACGTACGGGGGCGTGGGCAGTCATGGCGGCGGTTGCTATTCGGGGAAGGACCCCACCAAGGTCGACCGCTCTGCCTCCTATATGGCCCGCTATGTTGCCAAGAATATTATCGCGGCAGGGCTGGCGGATAAATGCGAAGTGCAACTGGCGTACGCCATTGGCGTCCCCGAGCCGGTCTCGGTCATGGTCGACACCAAAGAAACGGGGAAGGTCCCGGACGAGACCCTCTGTGTGTTGGTCCGTAAGCACTTTGAGCTGACGCCCGCAGAGATCTTGAAGGCGTTGGAGCTGCGCCGGCCTATTTACAAACAGACCGCGGTGTACGGCCACTTTGGCCGGAGCGAGCCGGACTTTACGTGGGAGCGGACCGACCGTGCTGAGATCCTGGCGCGAGAAGCAGGCCGGTTCGGCGCCTAAGACAGGTTCATGGTTCATAGTTCAGAGTTTATGGTTTGTGAACTAGAGACCATTCAGTTTTGGGCGGTGAACCGTAAACCCTGAACCGTGAACGTATTTCGGAGGGGAGCGTGGAATACGATATCGCAGATCTCAGCCTCGCCGAGAAGGGTTTTAAGCGGATTGAGTGGGCCAGGCAGTTCATGCCGGTGCTCGGCCATATCGAGGACCGGTTCAGCAAACAGAGGCCCCTGCGGGGGATTCGGATTTCGGCCTGTCTGCATGTGACGACTGAAACGGCCAATCTGCTTCGAGTACTCAGGGCCGGAGGGGCGCACGTGGCACTCTGTGCGAGCAACCCGTTGAGCACGCAGGATGACGTCGCTGCCGCTTTGGTCAAGCATCTTCGGATCCCAGTCTTCGCCTGCAAGGGAGAGGATCGGCGGACGTATTACAAACACATCCAGAGCGTCTTGGAAGTCCGACCTCAGATTACAATGGACGACGGAGCCGATACGATCTCGGTTCTTCATGGCGAACGCACCGATCTCCTCCCCGCGATTATTGCCGGAACGGAGGAGACCACGACCGGCGTCGTACGATTGCGGAGCATGGAAGACAAGGGGGTTTTGCGCTACCCGATCATTGCAGTCAATGATGCCGATACGAAACATCTTTTTGATAACCGATACGGGACCGGGCAGAGTACCCTGGATGGTCTCCTCCGCGCCACCAATGTCCTGCTGGCCGGAAGACACGTGGTGATTTCGGGGTACGGGTGGTGTGGCCGCGGCGTCGCCACGCGGGCGCGTGGCATGGGTGCTCATGTTATCGTGACCGAAGTAGACCCCGTGCGAGCCCTCGAGGCGACGATGGATGGATTCCGAGTCATGCCGATCCGCGACGCGGCCCGCGTGGGAGAGGTTTTCATCACCGCTACGGGGGACACGCACGTGATACGCGGTGAGCATTTTCAGCGGATGCGGGATGGCGCAATCTTATGTAATGCCGGCCACTTCAATGTGGAGATCGACCTGGAGGCGCTGCGATCGCTGAGCAAGAAGCGGCGCGCGGTTCGGGAACATGTCGAGGAGTTTACGCTTCGGAATGGCCGGCGGGTGTACGTTTTGGCCGAGGGGAGGCTGATCAATCTGGCGGCGGCGGAAGGTCATCCGGCGTCCGTGATGGATATGAGCTTTGCGAACCAAGCCCTTTCGGTGCGGTATGCGGTCCGGCACGCGGGTCGACTCGAACACCGTGTGTACGGGGTTCCGCGAGAAGTGGACATCGAGGTGGCGCGCCTCAAACTGACCTCGATGGGCATCAGGATCGATACCCTGACGGCGGAACAGCGCCGGTATCTTCACTCCTGGGAATCCGGCACGTAGGTCAGCAGCTGGCTGCTGGAACGCTAGAAAGCTGGGAGGCTGAACCCTCACTTTGACAGCGTGTCAAAGCGTTAGTGCAATCACTTTTTAGCATTCACGCTTCCTGGCCTACGAGTGCCGTTCCAACTATTTTCCCCAAACACCTGCCGCTCGCTGAACCGAGGAAACAGGCCGAACGGTGAGGCTTGGATTAGGCCAAACAAGTTGGAACGGCACGAGCCTTGTCGCCGCCGCTGCGGTCATCGATAGCGGGTCTAGATGCGGATCCGAGGCCGGAGCAGGCCGAGAAGGGCGACGCCCCCAAAGACCACATTCGGAAACCAGACAGTGAGCAAGGGCGGAAGAAGGTTGTTGCGGGCGATCGGGAGGGTCAGGGCGAAGAAGAGCCAATAGAGAAATGCCGTAGCAATGCACGTACCCACATGGATCAGTAGCCCTTTCCGGCCGACCCGAAAGGCAAAGACGATTCCCAAGAGCGCCATAATGAGATTGGCGGCGAGCCGGGCAGGCTTCGCCAGGAGATCTGCGACGTAGCGCTGGGCATCTACGCCGCTCCGGGTCAGTCGCCGGATATACCGCTTGAGCTCCCGGTAGCTCATCTCTTCGACTTTCTTTTCGACGCGCGCCAGGTCTTCGGGAGTTGCCTTCACCTCGACGGGCATCTCCGGAACCTCTGTGACGGTCAGCTCACTCCCTCCTTTCGAGAAACGGTGGATCCGGGCCTCCGACAGGATCCATCGCCCCCCTTCCCAACGACCCCTGACTGCGTCAATGCGCTGGACCAGCACGAGTCCTGGGGAAAAGTGGAACAAGGAGACCTCCCGCATCTCGCCCTTTGTGCTCTCGAGGAAGCCAATGTGGAGCATGCGATCTGATCCGGCGAGATACCAGATGTCCTGCGTTTTGCTGCGGTGAATGGTTGAGCGGTAGCGTGGGAGCCTGCGGAGTTCCTGTGCCCGGATGCGGAGGGCTTCCTCATTGGTATCAGGAGCGATCTTCTCCTGAACGATATAGAGACCGAGCGTGATACCGAAGGCAAGGAACATAATGGGGAGGACGGCACGGAGGGGGGGGACGCGAGCCATCTGTATGGCGACCAGTTCGTAATTCCGGCTCAACCTGCCGACGCTGAGGAACGCGGCGATCAAGAGGGCCACGGGGGCGACCCGGAGCGTCCACTTGGGGATAGTGTACATATAGTAAACAACGACGTCCGAGGCGAGCGAACCCCAAAGGACGAAACGATGGATGTTTTCAAAGACGTCTACAATAATCGAGATCGTGATGAGGATGGCGAGAGAGACACCGAAGAGTGTCAGAAATTGTCGCCCCACATAGCGATCCAGGATACGGGTCATGATGTCCTCGGAGTCTCGGGCATCGACCGCCCTCGTC
>JBHIAH010000082.1:0-11522 GCA_046758505.1 Methylomirabilales bacterium (SeqCode)
CCATGAACCATGAACCATGAACCATGAACCATGAACCATGAACTGTGACCGTGAGCTTCGGTCATCGGTCAACGAGGGTACGATGCGTGTCCTTGCGGTGAAAGAGCTCGTGGCGGCTACGAAGGGGACCCTGGTCGCCGGTGACCCGGGCCGGAGGGTGGCAACTTTCTCCACGGATACCCGCACCCTCGGCCGCGGCGACCTTTTCATCGCCTTGAAGGGCAAAACCTTCGATGGCCACGCCTTCCTCCCTCAGGCCCTGGCGAAGGGAGCCGCAGGGTGTGTCGTCTCTTGTCCGATCGAGATCCCTCTTCCCCCCAATTTCGTGGTGATCGAGGTGGAGGAGACGCAGTGGGCCCTCGGCCAGATCGCGCAATGCTGGCGGAGGCGGGTTCCGGCGCGGATCGCGGTGATCACAGGGAGCAACGGGAAAACGACCACAAAAGAGATGGCGGGGAGCGTCCTCCGCCAAGCGCTTCCCATCCTGGTCTCTTCGGGCAACCTCAACAATCTGATCGGCGTCCCCCTCACGCTGTTCCAGCTTCAGGAAGAGCACCAGGTCGCGGTCCTCGAGCTCGGGATGAACGCGCGGGGGGAGATCCATCGCCTGGCAGAGATCGCGGAGCCGGACGTGGGGGTGATCACCAACGTCGGCGAGGCCCACCTGGAGTTTCTCGGGTCGGTGGAAGAGGTGGCCGCGGCGAAGGGAGAACTTCTCCCCTTTCTCACCGGGGATCGCGTGGCCGTTTTGAATCGGGACGACCCCTATCTCGATCTCCTCCTCCCCAAGGTCCGTGGCCGCGTGCTGACGTTCGGCTGTGAGGCGCGGGCGGACATCCAGGCGGAGCAGGCCCGCGTGGGCTGTGACGGCCGGCCGGCGTTCACCCTCACGGCCGGAAGGCAGAGGCGGCCGGTCCGGCTGAACGTCACGGGCCGGCTTAATGTCCCCAACGCGCTGGCCGCAGCCGCCGTCGGGGTCGCCCTTGGCCTGGATCTGGATGTCATCGCCGCAGGACTCGAGCGGGCGCCGCCGGTGCCCATGCGGATGGAACAGGTTCTCCATCCCTCGGGGACGGTGATCGTCAACGATGCCTACAATGCGAATCCAACCTCTATGGCGGCGGCGCTAGAGGCCTTCTTTCGTATGGCCAAGGGGGCAGAGACCATCGTCGTGCTCGGGGACATGCTGGAGTTGGGATCGGTCTCGGATGCGGCCCACCGACGGGTTGGAGCCTTGGTGGCTCAGGGGCGCCCGGCTCTGTTGATCACGCTGGGAGAAAGGGCGCGAGCGATCGGCGAGGGGGCGGCCCACAGTGGATACGACGCGGCACGGATCCACTGTTGTCGTGACCATGGAGAGGCCCGGGCCGTGCTGCGAACGGTCCTGGGTCGGGCCCCGTGGATCCTTGTGAAGGCGTCGCGTGGGATGGGGCTCGAGCAAGTCCTCGAGGGGCTGTGATGCTGTACCACCTCCTCTATCCGCTCGTCAGTTATCATTCAGTCTTCAACGTCTTACGGTATGTGACGTTCCGCACGGCGGGCGCGATCATGACGTCGCTGCTTCTCAGTCTTATCTTGGGCCCGTATATCATCGCACGACTTCGGGACCTGCACGTGGGTCAGGAGATCCGGGAGGACGGCCCGGGAACCCATATCGGCAAGGCCGGAACCCCGACCATGGGTGGGCTGCTGATTCTCAGCGTCGTGACCGTCTCGACGCTGCTGTGGGCCAACCTCACCTTTCGGTTCATCTGGCTGATCCTCCTGGGGACACTGGCCATGGGGATGGTGGGGTTTTTCGATGATTATCTGAAGCTCACCCGGCACAGCAGCAAGGGGTTATCCCCACGGTACAAATTTACCTGGCAGATCTTGCTGGGGCTCGGCGTGGGGGGCTACCTTTATATGGCCCCGGTGGATCGATTCACCACCCGGTTAAGCATTCCCTTCGTGAAGTGGTGGGTGCCGGACCTGGGGTGGGGGTATGTCATCTTGGTCGTGCTGATCATCGTCGGGTGTAGTAATGCCGTCAATCTCACCGACGGATTGGATGGGCTCGCCACGGGACCCATGATTATGGCGTCGGCCGCGTACACCGTGTTGGCCTACATGGCTGGCCATGCCGGCATCGCCCGCTACCTGCAGGTGATCTCCGTTCGGGAATCGAGCGAGCTCACCATCTTCGGCGGTGCGGTGGTGGGAGCCTCGCTCGGGTTTCTCTGGTTCAATGCGTATCCCGCCCAGATCTTTATGGGAGATACCGGATCCCTGGGGCTGGGGACGGCCCTCGCCCTGATGGCGGTCCTGACCAAACACGAGCTCCTCCTCGTGATCATTGGCGGGGTCTTTGTCATCGAGGCGGTTTCGGTCATGCTCCAGGTGTTTTCGTACAAGACCACGGGGCGGCGGATTTTTCGCATGGCCCCCATTCACCACCATTACGAGCTCAACGGGGTCGCGGAACCCAAGATCTTTGTTCGGTTCTGGATCATCTCGTTCCTGCTGGCGCTCATCTCACTCACGACGTTGAAGCTGCGATAGGAGTTCATGGTTGATGGTTCATGGTTCACGGAAAGATCGGCTCAAGAATGTAAATGTGGGGGAGAAGGTTGTTTTGGCCGTGAACGGTGAACGGTGAACTGTGAACAGGAATGGATTATGGCGGACACGCGGACGTTGGATGTCAGAGGCAAGAAGGTCACGGTGGTGGGGCTCGCGCGGAGTGGGGCCGCCGCCTGTCGGCTCCTCGTGCGGTCGGGGGCGCTGGTGACCGGCAGCGATCATCGCCCGGCCGACCAGATCGACACGGATCTCGAGGACCTCAAGCGGAGCGGGGTCTGCCTCGAGCTCGGGATCCATCGGCCAGCAACCTTTCTTTCCGCGGAGCTGATTGTGGTGAGCCCGGGGGTCGATTTGAACTTTCCCCTGCTCCACAAGGCGCGGATCCGGGGAGTCCGGGTCTGGAGCGAAGTCGAGCTGGCCTTTCGAGCCACGGAAGCCCCCTTCGTTGCTGTGACCGGGACGAACGGAAAGAGTACGACCACCACCCTGGTTGGGCTGATGGTGAAGCAGGCGGGGAAGAAGGTCGTGGTCGCAGGCAATATCGGCACCGCGCTCTCAGACGTGGTGCTCGGGCTCTCCCCGGCGCACTGGGTGGTGGCCGAGGTCTCCAGCTTCCAGCTCGAGGCCATCGATGCCTTCCGTCCGCAGGTGGCCCTCCTCCTGAACGTCACGCCGGACCACCTGGACCGGTATGCGGACCTGTCGGCGTACCTGGACGCGAAGGCTCGCATCTTCGAGAACCAGGGGCCTGACGACGTGGCGGTGGTAAACGCCGATGACCCGTTCACGCTGGAAGCCGTTGGTCGGGGCACGGCGAGAAGGATTCTCTTCAGTCGGCGTCAGCCTGTTCAAGAGGGAGCGTATCTGCGGGACGGGACGTTCTGGCTCCGCCTGGGAGACAAAGAGGAGGCGATCTGTCATCGGGAGACGCTCAAGATCCAAGGTGCGCACAACACCGAGAACGCCTTGGCCGCCCTCGCCGCCGCCGGCCCTCTGGGGGTGCCCTTTCACGCCATGCGGGAGGTCCTCGACCAGTTTGCCGGGCTCGAGCACCGCCTCGAGATGGCGGCAGAGATTGCCGGGGTCCGGTACTTCAACGACTCCAAGGGGACGAACGTGGGGGCCACGGTGAAATCGCTCGAGAGCTTTCCGCCGGGAACGGTGATCCTCATCGCCGGGGGGCTGGATAAGGGGGCCGACTTCAGGCCCCTCATCCCCCTGGTCAAGGAGCGGGTCAAGGCGGCCGTCCTCCTCGGCCGGGCCCGGGAAAAGCTGCAGGCGACCCTGCAAGGCAGTTGTCCCATCCGGGGTGCCGCAAGCCTGGAGGAGGCAGTTCACGCTGCGGCCGCTCTGGCTGTGGTGGGAGATGTGGTCCTCCTTTCCCCGGCGTGTGCGAGCTTCGACATGTTCCGGGATTTTGAGGAGCGGGGACGGGTCTTCAAGGCGGCGGTGCGGCGGCTCAGGAATCGGGGGGAAGGCGAAGATGCGGGGGGAGTACGATAAGGTCCTCTTGACCGTGACGTTGGTTCTGACGGGCTTGGGGATTCTCATGGTCTACAGTGCGAGCGCCATTCGGGCCCAGGAGCAGTTTGGGGATCCCGCTTTCTTTCTCAAGCGGCAGGTCCTCTGGGCCGTCGTGGGCCTCACGACCCTCATCTGGGTCTTGGGACAGGACTACCGCCAGCTTCAGCGGTGGGCCCCCCTCTTGTATCTGCTCTCGATCCTCCTGTTGATCGTCGTCCTGATCCCGGGCGTGGGGACCAAGGTAAACGGGGCCCGGCGCTGGCTGCGATTTGCCAGTCTCTCATTTCAGCCCGCCGAGTTTGCCAAGTTCGGACTCATTCTCTACCTGAGCCGCCTCCTCGTGCGGAAAGGGGAGCGGGTGCGAGAGTTCACGGACGGCCTCTTGCCGCCCCTCATTCTTGCTGCCGTCGTTGTCGGGCTCGTGGCGCTGCAGCCCAATTATGGAACCGCCCTGATCATTTTCGCGACGGTGGGCGCCCTCCTCTTTGTCGCCGGGACCCGAGTTTCGCACCTGGCCCTGATGAGCGTGGGCCTCGTGCCGCTCCTCGGTTTTCTGGTGATGCAGGCCCCCCATGTTCGAGGGAGGGTCCTCGCCATGGTCGATCCCTCTCAAGTCTCGCCCCGGTTTCTCTATCAGCTGACCCAATCCCAACTGGCGTTGGGGCGGGGGGGCTCGCTGGGGGCCGGGCTCGGGGATGGGATGCAGAAGCTCTTTTATCTCCCCGAGCCCCATACCGACTTCATCTTTGCCATCGTGGGAGAAGAGTTGGGGTTTGCCGGAGGGGTAGCCGTCTTGGGTCTCTTTGCCCTCATTCTCTGGCGGGGAATCCGGATCGCGGTCAAGACGTCCGATCCCTTCGGCTGCTACCTGGCCCTGGGGATTACCTGTCTCATCGTGACCCAGGCGGCGGTAAATGTGGGGATGGTCGTGGGGCTTTTGCCGACCACCGGCCTTCCCCTTCCCTTGCTCAGCTTTGGCGGCACGTCACTCGTGATGACCCTCTTCGGGGTGGGCGTCCTGCTGAGCATCTCCCGCTGCCCGGCGGCCTACCCTGGGTACTTTCGTCGGAGGGGAGGATTGCGGTGAAAGTCGTGTTGGCGGGTGGGGGGACAGGAGGCCACGTGTTTCCTGCGCTTGCCCTCGCCCGGGAACTGAGGGGGCGGGATATGGAGGCCATGCTGATCGGCGCGGCCCGGGGACCGGAGGGGGCTGCTTTCGCGGCAGAGGGGTTTCCGATGGAGACGATTCGGGTCGGAGGCCTGAAGGGGTTGAGGCCAAAGGCGCAGGCCAGCTCCGTTGTGCTCCTCCCCCAGGCCCTGGTCCATGCCCTCATGCTCCTCCGGCGCCACCAGCCTTCCGCGGTGGTCGGTGTGGGCGGCTATGCGGCCGGGCCGGTTGCGATGGGAGCGGTCCTCAGACGGATCCCGCTGCTGATCCACGAGCAGAACGTTGCCCCGGGCCTGACCAATCGAGTCCTCGGGCGGGTTGCAGACGTGGTGGCGGTCAGCTTCGAGGAGACCGGTCCGGCGTTCGGGCGGGAGGTAGTGGTGACGGGGAATCCGATCCGCCGCGAGATCTTGGAAGCGGACCGGCGCAAGGGGGTGGAGGCCTTCCACCTGGACCCCAACAAGCTGACCGTGCTCGTCTTTGGGGGGAGCCAGGGGGCTCACCGGATCAATCAGGCTGTGGCGGAGGCCCTCCCCCATCTGGGTCGATTACGGGATCGACTCCAGGTCATCCATGCGACGGGGGAGCGGGACCGCAACGAGATGGAGGAGGCCTATCGGGTCTGGAAGGGGGCGGCCCGTGTCCTGCCCTTCATCCAGGACATGGCCTCCGCCTATGCGGCGGCGGACCTGGTGGTGTCCCGGGCCGGAGCCACCACGATCGCGGAACTCACGGCGCTTGGGAAGCCGGCCCTCTTGATCCCTTATCCCTTCGCCGCCAACGATCACCAGCGGGAAAATGCGGAGGAGGTGGTGAGGGTCGGCGGGGCCCGGCTGGTGCTGGACCGGGATCTGACCGGTCACCGCCTCGCCCTCGAGATGCACGAGCTGCTCGACGACCCGGCTGCGCTTGCCGAGATGGGGCGGGCGGCTCGGGGCCTGGGACGGCCTGACGCCGCCACTCACCTGGCGGATCTCGTCTGCCGGTTGGCTGGAGCGGGGCGCGGCCCGCATGTCGCGCGGCGCCCGGCGGAGAAGGGGCAGAGTCGGGAAATGGAGCGTTGACGGATGGTAAAGCCGTACCGACATATCCATTTCGTGGGGATCGGTGGCGCCGGAATGAGTGGGATCGCCGAGGTACTCCATAATATGGCCTATCTCGTCACCGGGTCAGATATCCAGGCGTCGGAGGTAACGCGCCGTCTGGAGGGCTTCGGGATCCGGGTCTTCATCGGGCATCAGCCAGGGCACGTCCAGGGGGCCGATGTGGTGGTCCGGTCCTCGGCGGTGGCCCCGGATAATCCGGAGGTCGTCGCAGCGCGGCAGCACCTGATCCCGGTCATTCCTCGGGCGGAGATGCTTGCGGAGCTCATGCGCCTGAAGTATGGGGTCGCGGTGGCCGGAACCCACGGGAAGACCACTACGACCTCCATGCTGGCGACCGTCCTCGCCAAGGGAGGCCTCGACCCTACCATCGTCATCGGCGGCCGCCTGAGGGGGCTGGAGACCAGTGCCAAGCTCGGTAGGGGAGACTTCCTCGTGGCGGAGGCGGACGAGAGTGACGGGTCTTTTCTGAAGCTCACGCCCACGGTGGCGGTCGTGACCACCATCGACGCGGAGCATCTGGACTACTATCGCGACCTCGCGCACATTCAAGAGACCTTCCTGCAGTTCATCAATAAGGTTCCCTTCTATGGGTCGGCAGTCCTGTGCCTCGACCAGGAAAACATTCAGACCCTCCTGCCGTCCGTGGAGAAGCGGTTCATCACCTACGGTCTCAGAACGCAGGCGGACATCACGGCCAGAGAGATCATGCTCCAGGGGATGGGGTCGGAGTTTGTCGTGGTCGCGCGGCAAGAGATGTTGGGGAAGTTTCGGCTGCGGGTCCCCGGGGTCCACAACGTGAGTAATGCCCTGGCCGCCATAGCGGTCGGTCTCGATCTGGATATCGGGCTGGAGGTTATCCGGGAAGCGCTGGAGGAGTTCGCCGGGGTCGACCGCCGGTTCCAGGTGAAGGGAGAGGCGCGGGGTGTTCTGGTGGTGGATGACTACGGCCATCATCCGGTTGAGATCCGCGCCACCCTCAATGCCGCCAAGGATGGGTTTGGCCGGCGGGTGGTTGTGGCCTTTCAGCCCCACCGCTACACCCGAACCCACCATCTCCTCCGGGAGTTCTTCACCGCCTTCTACCAGGCCGATGTGTTGGTGGTGACGGAAGTGTATCCAGCCGGGGAGCCAGCCATTCCCGGGGTCAGTGGGAGGCAGATCGCGGAAGGGGCCATCGAACATGGGCATCGCGGCGTCACCTTCGTGCCGGACAAGGAGGCGATCCCGGATGTGCTCCTCCCGCTGCTCCAACCCGGGGATTTGGTGATGACCATGGGGGCAGGGGATATCTGGCAGGTGGGAGAGGACATCCTCCGTCGCTTGGCGACGGGTTCATAGCGGACGGTTCACAGTTCAGGGTTCATGGCTTAAGAACTACCCTTTGGCCATGAACCATCAACCATGAACGATGAACCATGAACTGTGACCGTGAGCTTCGGTCATCGGTCATCGGTCGTCGGGCCATGAACCATGAACCGTGAACCATGAACGGCGAAGGGGCAAGACGCGTGATCACGCGGGAAGTAACGCAAAGGCTTGAGCGGCAAATAACGGGGAGGATCCTGTACCGGGAGCCCCTCGAACCATACACCTCCTTTGGGATTGGGGGGCCGGCGGACATCATGGTCTTTCCTGAGGGAGAGGGGGATGTGCAGGCCGTCCTGCAGCTCTGCCGAGACGAAGGAATTCCATACCTCGTCTTGGGGGGGGGCAGCAACCTGCTGGTCCGAGACGGAGGATTTCGAGGGATTGTCCTCCATCTGGGCGGCGTCTTCACGCAGCTCGGCGTGGAGGGGAAGCGAGTCTGGGCGGGCGCCGGGGGTCGGCTGAGCCGGCTGGTGGCCTTCTGCTCACAGGTCGCCCTCACCGGCGTAGAGAGCCTCGCGGGCATCCCCGGGACCGTCGGGGGTGCAGTCAAGGGGAACGCCGGTGCCTTTGGGGGTTCCGTCGCTGATCGTATCGCCGAGGTCCGGATGCTGATGCGTGACGGAACGCAGCAGGCTGTGTCGCGGACGCAGCTGGACTTTTCCTACCGACGCTCCTCCCTCCCGGAGGGATGTGTGGTGCTCGAGGCGGCCTTCGATTTGGAGCCGGGTGACGCTGGCCAGATTCGCCGGCGGGTCTCGGAGAACCTCCTGCAGCGAAATCGCCGACAGCCGGTGGAGTGGCGATCGGCAGGTTCGGTGTTCAAGAATCCGGCCGGCGAGTATGCGGGCCGGCTGGTGGAGAAGGCGGGACTGAAGGGGGTGCGGATCGGGGCCGCCTGTGTCTCACCCAAACACGGCAACTTCATCATCAATCTCGGGGGGGCCACGGCGGGGGATGTTCTGGCCCTCATCGATCTGATGAAACGCCGGGTTCAGGAGGAAATGCGGGTTGAGCTCGAGCTCGAGGTTCGAGTGGTGGGGGAAGACTAAGATGTTCATGGTTCATGATCAGATGCATTGGTTCTTACTATGAACCGTAGGCGGGGTGGGGTGCGCGAGCGTCGGAACAAAGATGCGAGGACCCGGTGGTGGCCGATTGCAGGGACGGCGCTATGTGTCGCCGCGGTAGCGGGGGGCGGGTGGTGGGCCCACCAGGCCCTGCTCGGGTTCTCCTCTTTTCACGTCAGCGAGGTCCGGATCCAGGGGAATGCGCACGTAGCGGCGGCAGAGATCATATCCCGGTTGGGGCTTCGAGCGCCGGTCAACATTCTCCAAATGAATATGGAAGAGCTGGCCGGAAGGCTCACAACGCACCCGTGGATCTCGAGCGCCTCGATCCAGCGGCATTTTCCCTCCCGTCTGATCATCACCGTCGAGGAGCGAGAACCGGTGGCACTGCTGTCGGCAGGGAAAACCTTCCTGCTGAGCGCCGACGCCGTCATCCTGGACGAGGTGCGGGGAGCCCCCACCCGGACCCTCCCGACCCTCCAGCCACGGTGGAGGGCCGAGTACCGGGTCGGGGCACGTGTCGACGATCCACGGCTTGTGGGGGGGCTTGACCTGCTCGGGACGCTCCGAAAGGCACCGCTGCTCCACGGGCGGCAGGTGGAACGCGTGACCGCGGAGGCGGATGGCAACTATATCCTGCGTCTGGCAGAGGGGGGAGCGCTCCTCCGGGTGAGCCCGGCGGAACCCCTCGTGCAGCTCCATCGTCTCGAAATCGCCCTGCGCCATCGGGGCAAGGGACTCCAGAGTTTTGCCTATGTGGACCTCAGATTTCCCGGCCGGGTGATCGTAAAGCCGCCGGAGAAAGGAGGGTGAGACGTGGCACGCGAGAGTAATGTGATCGTGGGACTCGACATCGGCACGACGAAGATCTGTGCCATCATTGCCGAGCTCATGGAGGACGGAGGCCTGGACATCATCGGCATTGGGAACAGTCCGTCCAAGGGGCTGCGGAAGGGGGTCGTGATCAACATCGAGGTCACGGTGGACTCCATCAAGCGCGCCCTCGAGGAGGCGGAGCTCATGGCGGGGGTGGATATCCATTCCGTCTTCGTGGGGATTGCCGGGGGCCACATCAAGGGGATCAATAGCCGCGGCGTGATCGCCGTGTCGGGCAAGAGCCGCGAGATCACTCAGAAGGATGTCGACCGGGTCATCGATGCCGCCAAGGCCGTCGCCCTCCCGGTAGATCGCGAGGTGATCCATGTCCTCCCCCAGGAGTTCATCGTGGACGGGCAGGGGGGGATCAAGGAGCCGCTGGGGATGAATGGGGTGCGCCTGGAGTCCGAGGTGCACATGGTGACCGGGGCCGTGACCTCGGCCCAGAACATCATCAAATGCTGCAACCGGGCGGGACTGGAAGTCCAGGACATCGTGCTCCAACAGTTGGCCTCGAGTCTCTCGACCCTCACCTCCGACGAAAAGGAGCTCGGCGTGGTCCTGGTGGATATCGGCGGTGGCACCTCGGACATCGCCGTCTTCGTTGAGGGGAGCATCTGGCACACGGCGGTCCTGTCGGTCGGCGGAGACCATATCACGAACGACCTCGCCATTGGCCTGCGCACGCCCGTGCATGAAGCGGAGGAGATCAAGAAGAAACAGGGGAGTGCGTTATCCTCGCTGATCGAGCGGGAGGAGAGTATCGAGGTGGGTGGAGTGGGCGGTCGACGCCCCCGCGCCATCAGCCGGCATATGCTGTGTGAGATCATCCGGCCCCGCCTGGAGGAGATCTTTTCCCTCGTCGAGCGGGAGGTCCGGCGGGCCGGATTTGGAGAGGCGGTCGTGGCCGGAATGGTGGTCACGGGGGGCTGCTCCATCCTGCGCGGGGTTCCGGAGTTGGCCGAAGAGATCCTGAAGGTCCCGGTGAGACGTGGCGTCCCCTCAGGGGTGGCGGGTCTCGTCGACGTGGTGGCGAGCCCGATCTACGCGACGGCGGTGGGTCTGGTCCAATACGGTGTCCAGAACCGGCACCAGCGGAAGTTTCGGCGGGTGACGGAGGGGGCCCTGTTCAGCCGGGTCACCGACCGGATGCGGGAGTGGTTCGGCGAGTTCTTCTAGGAGAGTCCAAGGTCCAATGTCCGAAGTCCGAGGTCCGACGTCGGAGGTCCGAAGCCAACCTCCGTCGGGTTCAGAGTTCATGGTTGATGGTTCATGGCCAAGCGGTGGTTCTGAATCCATGAACCCTGAACTATGAACCATGAACGGCTCTTACGGTCATCGGTCATCGGTCAACGGTCATCGGATACCGGTCATCGGTCAACGGTCGTCGACCTGGGGTCGTCGATCAATCGTCAACGAGGAACAAGGGGGGTGTGCGATGCCGTTTCAGTTAGAAGAGGCACCTCAGAAGGCGGCCAAGATTAAAGTCGTCGGCGTCGGAGGGGGGGGCTCGAATGCGGTCAACCGCATGGCCGTCTCCTCGATGACTGGGGTGGAGTTTATCGTGATCAATACCGACGCCCAGGCCCTTCAGTGTTCTCCCGTCGAGACCAAACTGCAGGTCGGCGAGAAGCTCACCAAGGGATTGGGGGCGGGGTCGAATCCCGATATCGGGCGGAAGGCGGCCATCGAAGATACCGACAAGATCCTGAGCCTCCTCGAGGGGGCGGACATGGTCTTCGTGACCGCGGGACTCGGAGGGGGAACCGGCACGGGCGCAACGCCGGTCATCGCAAATCTTGCCAAGGAAATGGGGGTCCTGGCGGTTGGCGTGGTGACCAAGCCCTTCCA
>JBHIAH010000083.1:0-11130 GCA_046758505.1 Methylomirabilales bacterium (SeqCode)
ATCTTGCCAAGGAAATGGGGGTCCTGGCGGTTGGCGTGGTGACCAAGCCCTTCCATTTTGAGGGGAAGGTGCGCATGGCGCAGGCCGAGCGGGGCCTCCAGGAGCTGAAGGAGAGGGTCGATACCCTGATCACCATTCCCAATCAGCAACTCCTGAGCGTGGCCGAGAAGACCACCACCTTCCTCGAGGCCTTCAAGCTGGCGGATGACGTCCTCCGTCAGGCGGTCCAGGGGATTTCTGATCTCATCGTGATCCCTGGGCTCGTCAATGTGGATTTCGCGGACGTCCGGACGATCATGGCCGAGCGGGGGTTGGCCATGATGGGAACCGGATACGCCGTTGGGGAGGAATGCGCCGTCGAGGCGACCCAGCAGGCCATCAACAGCCCTCTCCTGGAGAGTGTCTCGATCGAGGGGGCGCGCGGGGTCCTGCTCAATATTACCGGGGGGCCGGACCTCTGCCTCCACGAGGTCGAGCTGGTCGGACAGACGATCTCCGGAGCCGCCGATCCCGATGCCCACATCATCTTCGGGGCGGTGATCGATGAGCGGATGAACCGCGAGGTGCGGGTGACGGTCATTGCCACCGGCTTTGATGACCAGCAGGCCCGGGCGGGCGAGCAGGCCAAGATCGCCGACATTAAAGCGTACGCGACCAAGGTCGTCGAGCGGCCCACCTATTTGAGGCGTCGGGCCGGGAAGGCGGAGGTGGCCGCGGCGCAGCTGTCGCTGCAAGAGGTGGACGAGGAGGAACTGGACATCCCGACCTTCCTCCGTCGCCAGGCCGATTAGGGGCCCGCACCGGTCCTCCGGGGTCCCGGCGCGGAGGCGTGCGCGCGCGGCGCATCCATTCACCGCGCGCTCCATGGTGCGGGAGGCGGCGACGCGGCTGTGGCATCCTGGGCAAGGGGGCGGTCCGCGGGTTGACGGGTGGTATAGCGAACCGTATGGAACTCGCCGACACAGGAATTCGCGAGAGTCTCGAGCCGGGACTGCTGCGGCTTCCCTCTCTTGAGCAGTTTTCCGTTCGCCTTGCCTTTAGCACCCGGAAGGGTGGGGTGAGCGCCCGGCCCTATGACACCCTCAATCTCGGCCTGAGCGTCGGGGACGACCCTGCCGCGGTCCACGAAAACCGCCGCCGCTTCTTCACCGCCCTCGGACTCGACCCCTCCCGCATTGTCCGGGTGCGCCAGGTCCACGGGAACGATGTTTTGGTCGTTGATCGGGCCCTGGCCGGGCAGGCACGGTTCCCCCGACTCCTGTTGGATGATGACTACCTGTACGATGCGATCGTGACCGATCTCGCCGGCCTCGGCCTCGCCATCAGCACCGCCGATTGCCTCCCGATCTTTATCGTTGATCCTCGCCATCGCGCCGTCGGGGCGGTCCATGCCGGCTGGCGGAGCAGCGTGAAGGGCGTCGTCGAGCACGCCCTCAGGACAATGGGCGGCGTCTACGGCACCGACCCGGCGCAGTGCTACGCCGCGCTCGGTCCGGGCATCCGAGGCTGCTGTTACGAGGTGGATCAGCCGGTCATGACCGCTGTTCATCGTGCCTGCAAGGAGTGGCAGGCGTGCGTGGCTCCGGCGGGAAGAGATCGGTGGATGCTGGACCTGGCCCGACTCAACATCGCCCTCCTGCACGGGGGAGGGCTCAGTCCGGATCGGATCATTGACACGGGTCTCTGCACCGCGTGCCGCAGCGATCTCTTCTATTCATACCGCGCCGAGAAGCTCAAGACGGGCCGGATGATGAGCCTGATCGCCCTCCTGTAGTTCGCGGTGGAGGGTTTAGAGTTGAGAGTTCAGGACTGCGGAATTCAATGATCCAGGCTTTTCAGCCGTCAAATCCGAAATCCGAAATCCGCAATTCGAAATGCTCATGGTCACCGGTCATCGGTACGCGGCGTTGACACTTCCCAGGGCCTCTGTTAGGTTACCTTCAGGAACGAGTTTCCCCGGGGCGGGGCCCGATGACCATCAAGGAGCGAGTCGAGCGCGTTCGGGAGGCGATCGCGGCAGCGGCGTTGCGAGTGGGCCGGGACCCGGGAGAGGTTCTCGTGGTGGGCGTGGCAAAGACCTTTCCCGCGCGGGCGGTTCAGGAGGCGGTCGCCGCCGGCCTCACCGATATCGGAGAGAATCGGGTTCAGGAGGCGAAGGCCAAAATTGCCGAGGTCGGTGCCCCCTGTCGTTGGCACATGGTTGGACACCTGCAGACCAACAAAGCTCGATTAGCGGTGCAACTGTTTGACTGGATTCAGTCCCTCGATTCCCTGAAGCTTGCCCACGAGGTGGAGAAGGCGGGGTCCGGGCTTGGACGGCGGGTGAAGACGTTGGTAGAGGTCAATCTCGCCCAGGAATCCAGCAAGACGGGGGTGGGAGAGGCCGAACTCCTCCCGTTCCTGGAGCAGGCCGGGTCGTTACCGCACGTGAGCATCGAGGGATTGATGGCCATGCCTCCGTTCGATCCAAACCCGGAGGGGGTTCGCCCTTACTTTCAACGAATGCGGAGGCTTCGGGACGAGGCCGCCTCACGCTTCCCGCGACTCGGGTTGTCGCATCTCTCCATGGGCATGAGCCACGACTTCGAGGTTGCCGTCGAGGAGGGGGCGACTGTAGTTCGGATCGGGACCGCCATCTTCGGGCCGCGTCCGGCGAAGTAAATGCTAGGAGGCTGGGAAGTTAGAAGGCTAGAACGCTGGGAGGCGAGGAAACGAGCACGCCAGCACGCTGGGAAGCCAAGAGGCTAGAAAGACAGGGAGATTGCGGCGCTTCCCCTTTTGGCCCTCGGATGTTTTTGGGGTGTATGCTTCGAAGCCTTCAAGCATTCCAGCCTCCTAGCGTACTTGCCTTCTAGCTGGCACATGCGGTTGGATCTTTTCCTCAAAACATCCCGGTTGGTCAAGCGGCGGGGGCAGGCGAAGGCCTTGTGTGATGCGGGACGGGTCCTGGTCGACGGGTTGCCGGCGAAAGCCGCCCGCCAGGTTCGAGTGGGGAACCGGATCACCCTGGACCTTTTCCGGCGCCAGCTGGTGATCGAGGTTCGGGAGATTCGAGGAGTAGGAGGAGGTCGGGGGAAGTCCGCAGCGCTCTACACAGTGGTGGCGGAGCGACGATCTGGCCGAGGAGCGGCAGAATGGGGAGAGGAGGCGGGTGATGCAAATATTCATGGATAGCGCCAACGTCAAGATGATCCAGGATGCCGTGGACCACGGGCTCGTCGATGGGGTGACCACCAATCCATCCCTGATCGCCAAAGAAGGGGCGGACTTTCGGGGGGTGATCGAAGAGATCTGCCGTCTCGTCCCCGGCCCGGTCAGTGTGGAGGTGGTGGGGAAGACCCACGGGGAAATGATGGCCGAGGGCCGGGAAATCGCCAAGATCGCCGACAATGTCGTGGTGAAGATCCCCATGCTCAAAGAGGGCCTCCGCGCAGTCCGGGAGCTCACCCTGGACGGCATCCGCGTGAATGTGACGCTGGTCTTCTCGGCCGCGCAGGCGCTGCTCGCGGCCAAGGCAGGGGCGACATACGTGAGTCCCTTTGTGGGACGCCTGGACGATTATGCCCATGTCGGCATGGATGTCGTTCGGGACATCGTGACAATCTACAAAACCTATGCTCTCCCAACGCAGGTCTTGGTGGCCAGCGTCCGGCACCCCCTCCATTTTGTCGAGGCGGCCTTAGCGGGTGCTCACGTGGCGACCATCCCCCCCTCCGTCCTTCAGCAGCTGGTAAAACACCCCCTGACCGACGTGGGGCTCGAACGATTCCTGGCCGATTGGGCCAAGGTCCCGCAGGGGGTCTTCGGCCTCCCCCGGTAGGGTGTGTGATCCGGGGTTCCCCTGGGACCCCCCCCTGTTTCATTTTTTGCTTGACAAGAATAGAACAAGATTTTACATTATGCACGCCTTTGCAGTTTCGCAGGGGATCAGCCCCCCACACACGTCGTAGACAAATCCTTTTGTATCAGAAAGTCCCGGCAAAGTGCGTAAGACCCTGGTTATAGGCCCCTTCACAGAGCAAAATCCCGGATAGAAGTAGGCGGGCGGATGTCTCATCGCCGTAAGGAAAAGTCGGAGTACATCGTCCAGTCGGTCGACCGGGCCTTGGATATCCTGGAGGCCTTCAACTATGAGGAAGAAGAGTTGGGGGTGACCGAGCTGAGTCAGAAGCTGGGGCTCCATAAGAACAACGTTTTTCGGCTGCTCGCCACCCTGGAATGCCGGGGGTATATCGAGCAGGATAAGCGGACGGGGAACTACCGCTTGGGGATGAAGACCTTCGAGGTGGCCAACATTTTCCTTCATCATCTGGGGTTGAGGCGTCAGGCCCGCCCCATTTTGGAGGAGCTCGTCAATGGGTGCGATGAAACGGCGTATCTCGCCATCCTGGATGGTCCCGAGGTCGTGTACGTCCTGATGCATGAGACCTCCCAGACGGTTCGGATTGTCCCGCGCCTCGGGCACCGTCTGCCCGCGTACTGCACCGCCTCTGGGAAGATCCAGCTGGCGTATGAATCCCGGGATCATCTGGCCCAGATCTTTGAGGGGCACGTGCTGCAGCGGCACACCGGGAACACCATCGACAACCTTGACAAGCTGGTCAATCACCTGAAAGAGGTGGCCCGGCTCGGGTACGCCGTGGACAACGAGGAATGGGAAGAGGGGGTCCGGTGTATCGCTGCGCCCGTCAGGGATTACTCCCGTCGGGTGGTGGCGGGGGTGGGGCTCTCGGGACCCGTCTCTCGGTTTACCATGGAGCGGATCGAGAAAGAACTGGTCCCGCTGGTGAAGGAGGCGGCATCCAAAATCTCCCAGCGCCTGGGCTACGAGCTGCATTCCGTCAGCCCCCAGGTCGTGGACGAGAGGAGGTGAGAGAGAGGAAGGACGGCACCGACAGAGGGATCCTGCACGAGCAACCGAACAGCTTTACGGCTACTGAGAAAAGGGAGGGAGGTCAGCATGGCAAAGAATTATCCGGTTCTACCATGGCCGGCTGTTCCGACGCCGACGCCGGACGAGGTCTACAAGGGCGAAAGTGATGCGGCGAAGGAGTACGCCCTGTGGCTCGAGGCCAATCTCCGGCAGAGCGAAAACTTCAAGAAGCCTGAGGCCTTAGGTAACATCCGGGTCCTCGACTGCACCTCGATGATGATCATCGGCCACTGGTGCTCGTCCCTCTTCTCCGAGTTGGGGGCCGAGGTCATCATGGTCGAGCCGGCCGGCGGTGATCCACTGCGCAAGGTCAGCCCATTCGGTCGGAAAGAGTACATGTTTACGGATAGCGAGACCGGAGAGGCGGTGGGGGCGCGGTTCCTGGCGGAGTGTCGGAGCAAGCAGTCGATTACCCTGGACCTCACCAAGCCCGAGGGGCGCGAAATCCTGAAAAACCTCGCCATGCACGCCGACGTGATCATCGAGAACGCCCCCCCCGGCCAATGGGATGAGTGGGGGATCGGCTACCGGCAGCTCAGTGAGCTCAACCCCCGGCTGATCTACTGCTGGGTCGGCCAGCTCGGCCAGTGGGGGCCCCTCAAGGATAAGCCGGGCAACCTCGATCCCACTGCCCAGAACGCCTGCGGCTTCACCCACGGCACCGGGGCGCCGGTGGCCTTCGGCGGTACGCCGACCCGGTCCGGCTGGTGGATGTGCGACCAGGTGGGCGGCACCGGCGCGGCCATGGGAATCGTGACGGCGCTCTACTACAGGGAACGGGTGTCAGGGCGCGGACAGTTCGTGGAAGGGACCGCGGCGGCCGGGGTGATGCGGATCCTCGACTACAACTGGGGTTGGTATGGGGTGGACGGGAGCATCCGACCTCGCTACGGCAACTGGGATCTTGCCATCAACATTTACGCCGTCAATCCGTGTAAGGACGGGCAGATCATGGTCGGTGGGGGCCACGACCGGCTCTGGTACCGGATCTGGCGGACCGTCGGCAAGGATCGGGCCGAGCTCGAGCAGCACATCGTGGAGGACCCCGGGCTCAAGGTGGTGACCGACCGGCTGCCGCACTATCGGCAGGTGGAAACGTACACCACACTCTGCGAGTGGATGAAGGATAACACCCGGTCCGAGGCCGAGACCAAGCTCCAGGCCGAAGAGGTGGCCTCCGGCGGTGTTTCGTTCTTTGATGAGGTCTGCGAGTTCCCCCATTACAAGTACCGGGGGCACCTCGAGATCATCGATGACGTCCTGTACGGCAAGATCCTCCTGGGGGCCTCCGCCTTCCTCGGCCAGCGGACCCCGGGCCGGGTCAAGTGGATCGGCCGGCCGACCGGCTACGATAACGAGGATGTCTACCGCCGGCTGTTAGGCCTCACTAAGGCCGACATGGACGGTCTCAAGAAGAAGGGGGTGATCTAATGGCGACCATGTCCTTCGAGCAGTACTGCCGCGAGGTCTTTGACCCGAAAAAGGCGTTTGCCAAGCCGGAGCCGCTCAAGGGGGCGCGGTTTCTGAGCTGCACGCAGTACATCCTCGGTCCCTCCTGCGCCAATTATTTGGCCGAGCTCGGGGCCGAGGTGATCAAGGTCGAGCTGCCCCGGCGGGGGGAGCCGATGCGCCACACCACCCCCTTCAACGAGCCCAAGCTCTACCCCTGCTCCAAGTGGTTGCCGGACACGGGGACCGGGCTCGGCTTCTTCGGGGCCAACCACAACGAGTACTTCCTCTCGGTCGATTTCCACAAGCCGGAGGGGCAGGAGATCATGCGGATGCTCGGCGCCAAGTCGGATGGCGTCGTGGAAAACTACCGGGCCGGCACCTTCGACCGGTGGGGGATCGGCTACCGGCAACTCAGCCAGATCAATCCCCGGATCATCTACCAGTGGTTGGGGGGCTTTGGCGGCTGGGGCCCGGGCCGGAAGCGGGCCAGCTACGACATCCTGGGCCAGGCCCAGGGGGGCTGCTTCTCGGTGACCGGCTGGCAGCTCGATAAGGGAGGCCTTCCCTCCAAGCAGACCATCTGGATCATGGATTACTGGGGGGGGATGATGGGGGCCTTCCAGATCATCGCCTGCATGTACTGGCGGGATCACATCTCCGGCCAGGGCAACTTCATGGAGTACTCCCAGGTGCAGGGGGCCCAGCGGCACCTCTCCGACTGCATTGCGCTCTACGGCCGTCACGGGCTCGTTGCGCAGCGGTTCGGTAATTGGGACATCCTCCTCTGCGTTCACGGGATCATCGCCTGCGGCAAATCGTCGTATCCCGGCTCGAAAAACCCGCAGGAGCAGGAGGTGGGCTACATCCTCGTCAGCGCGTACACCGACGCCGACTTCGCCAAGCTGATGAAGCTCATCAAGAAGGACGACCTGGCGAAGAAGTACGCCACGCACGATGAGCGGGTCAAGGCAGAGAGCCAGTACGAGATCTACCCGGCCCTCGAGGAGTGGGCCAAGGACAAGACCAAGGAGCAGGTCCGGGATATCCTGAACAAAGAGGGGATCAACAACCAGCCGGTCTGGAACTCGAAGGAGGTCTCGACGCAGGAGCACTTCCACCTTCGGGGGGAGCTTGAGTGGCTGGATGATCCGACCTTCGGGGACCTCCAAAGCCAGGGGCCTGCCTTCCATCTGTCCGACTCCCCGCCCCGCCACAAGTGGGCCTTCAAGCCGGTGGGGGCCGACAACGAGTATATCTTGGGCAAGCTCTGTGGCTTCTCCAAGACCAAGATCGCAGAGCTCGAGGCGGACGGGGTCATCTAAGGCAGCGCTGACGGGAAGGAGGAACGCGCATGACAGACTTCAAACAGTGTCACCTGATTCTGGAGTGTGCCAAGTGCTCGATGCTCAACTACATGGACCCCTTCACCTTCTGGAACTTTTCGGGGAAGACCAAGTGTGCGGGGTGTGACGCGGTCTACGCGGTCACGTACTCCAATGGGCAGAAGATGAAGGGCCCGGACGCGGCTGAGGGGAAGCCGGATCGGCTGCCCGGGTTCGCCCAGACCAAGGATTTCAAGACCCAGGTTACGACGTCGGGCAAGGTGAGCCCCCCTTCGTACGCCCGGG
Organism: Methylomirabilales bacterium (SeqCode); assembly: GCA_046758505.1. Lineage (GTDB taxonomy): Bacteria > Methylomirabilota > Methylomirabilia > Methylomirabilales > CSP1-5 > CSP1-5. The sequence goes on from JBHIAH010000083.1 coordinate 8,014, forward strand.
ACCCCGAAAATAAGCACGGACCGACGTACAAGAATGTCCGGGGCAACCTGGTGGCGGCCGGAAAGCTATCGGCCGCGGACCTGGTGGGGAGTCGCGCTCGGTTCATCGCCGAGCGGACGCCCTATAAGCCGGCGTCGTAGGCGAAGGTGCGGGGGCGCTCGGGATGGGGCGCCTCCGCCTTCCGTGGGTCTGCTTGTGACTTGACAGAGAGGAGGCATGCGGAATGGCAAAAGGGACCTGGCCGACCGAAACGTATCCCTTTGGGTGTCCCCACTACGCGCGGGCGCTCGATCCCTATATTGCGCACGTGTACTGGGGCTACGATGTGGTGAACGACTGGCCGTATCAGAAAATCGTTCCCAAGGGGAGCGAGCCCAAGGAGTGTGATTACTGCAAGGGGACGGCCCCGATTCGGAAAGGGTTTCCCTTCGAGTAGCTGTACCTCATCGAGGGATGGTAAACACATCACGACCGCCCCGGCGGTCGTGATGTGTTTATGTTTCGGTCCGTTGACGGATGTGTGTTCGCGTGCTAGGGTGAAGTGTCTGCTTCATTCCCAGCTTTTCTTCAGCCAAAAAGGAGGTCGTGATGAAGGTCGAGTTTTATTACAGCAGCAAACATGCAGTCGGGTCCCAGTTCCCGTGTGATAATCAAAAGGCCCTCGACCTGTGCAAGCAGTTACAGGCAAAGGGGGTCGCCGTCAAGACGCAGGACTGTGGAGAGGAGGCGGCTGCCTTCATGACGTACAATGCGGCGGTGACGGGGCCCCCTGCGGCCAAGCGCCCGGTCTTCGGGGCCAAGGGAGCGTTGGAGGAGGATTTTGGCAAGACGGTCCCGGCGCTGCTCATCTTCGAGAAGGAAGGGGACCGATATCCGACCGAGGTCTTTCCGCGGTCGGATCGGGAGCTCAGTAAGCTCGTCGGCATCGAAGAGGCCCTCCAGAATCTGCTGAATCAGGCCTAGGGAAGGAGGAGGCGTCATGGGAAAAATCCCGGAAGGATATCTTCCCTCAAAGGAGCTGTGGCCGACGCGGACCTACACGCTCCCCGAGTTCCAGGCCTACCCTCAAAAATTCAACAGCACCGAGGAGTTCCTGGACAAACAGGTGACTGCCGGGAGAGGGGATCGCGTCGCCATCCTCTTTGAGGATAAGAAGGTCCCCTATAAGGCACTGCTCGGCATGGTGAACAAACTCGGGAGCAGCCTGAAGGCCTTGGGCATCGGAGAGGCGGACCGGGTCGCCCTGCGCGCCCCGAATATTCCCCCCGCCCTGGTGACGAATCTTGCCGTCCTGAAGATTGGCGCCGTCTTCCTCCCGACATCCGGCCTCTTCTCGCGGGCCGAGATCGCCCACGTCTTCAACAATGCAGAGGTCAAGGCGGTCGTCGTGGCGGCTGCGTTGCTCGAGGAATTGGAGAAGGCGAGACCCGACCTCAAAACCATGCAACATATCATCGTGCTCGGGGGCACGCCCGAGCAGCAGGCCGCGTGTAAGCAGAAGGGCTATCTCCTGTACCAGGAGCTTCTCGATGGCGGGCAACCGGAGTGTGACCCGGTCCGCCGCGATCGGATGGATGTCTCCGTCCTGCTGTACACCTCCGGCACCACGGGTCTCCCCAAGGGGACGGCCCATTTTCTGGAAGAGGCCCTCATCGTTCCGGACAGCTTCGGCAAGCACTGCTGGGGGGTCACGGAGAACGATGTCATCCTGAGTGCCGCTCCGATCGCCATGGCGGCCGGGTACTCCGCCGTAGCCACCATCCCGTACCGGTTCGGGGCGGCGGTTTCTATCTTTCCCCGGTTCACCCCCGAGGGGATGTTGGAGCAGATTCAAAACCATAAGGCGACGATCCTCTCGGCCTTGCCGACGGCCTACCGGAAGATGCTTCAGGTCCCGGACGCCGAGAAGAAGTTCAACCTGAGTTCCCTCCGGATCTGTACGGGTGGGGGGGAGTCGCTGACGGCCAAGACCTACCACGACTGGAAGGCCAAGTTTGGTCAGGAGATCTTCGAGGGGCTGGGCACTACGGAGATGATGTTCGTCTTCATCTCGTCTGCGGCGACGAAAAAGGTCAAGCCCGGCTCCATCGGTCCGGCGATCCCGGGATACGAGGTCAAGGTGATCAACGAGGAGGGGCAGGATTGCAAGCCGGGCGAGACGGGACAGCTCGTGGCCCGGGGCCCCACGGGGACTATCTACTGGCGCGATCCCGAGAAGCAGCGCTCCGTCGTCAAGGACGGCTGGTGTCGGGCCGGTGACATGGTCACCATGGACGAGGATGGCTATATCTGGTTCCTCTCGCGCGAGGATGACCTGATCAAGTCCTCCGGCTACCGGATCGGCCCGGAAGAGATCGAGGATGTCCTCGTCACCCACCCAGCCGTGGCGGATGCCGGGGTGGTCGGGGTTCCGGACGCGGTGATGGGGCAAAAGACCAAGGCCTACGTCCAGCTCAAGGCGGGCCAGCAGGGCTCGGAGGCTCTCGAGCAAGAGCTGATCGAATTCTGCCGCGGCAAGGTGGCGGTCTACAAGCTCCCGCGGGTGGTGGAGTTCATTGACAAGATGCCACGGGCCCCTGGGCCGGGAGGCCCGGGGACCGGGAAGCTCCTTCGGCGCGTCTTGAGGCAGCGGGAGACAGGATAAGCCAAGGCCTGGCCCTTCGATTTATACGTTCGATGATGAACGTACTCCCTCAGGAGTTGCTGGTGAGGGAGCAAAGGTGTTCATCATACGTGTAGGAATGCGGCACGGTATTTGCGAATCAAAGCACGAGGGCTGCACGAATGAGGGAAAAAGCAGTCAGCGGTCTGCTGTCAGCGGCGACAGGCCAACGGCTAGAACGCTGGACAGCGCGAACGCGAGGATGCTGAGAGAATTATCAGTCTTTGGCCTTTCAGTCCTGCGAGCCTCCCAGCATTCCAGCGGCTGGTTGCTGACGGCTGAGTGATAGCTGACGGCTGACTGGTGTTTTTAGGGGAGCACTCCGGAGAGTGACCCCGCAGGAATCGAGAGGCAAGAAAGGGGAGGGGCCCGGCACTGTCGGGGCCCCTTTTCTATTTTGGGGTCTGTTGCATTTTCGGTGCAGTCCGACCTAGGGAAATTTCCCGCCAAGATAC
>JBHIAH010000084.1:0-11042 GCA_046758505.1 Methylomirabilales bacterium (SeqCode)
GATAACACCTGATGTCCTCGTCACCCCGCAAAGCCATATCCCAATAGACGCAATAAGTTCCCCCCTCACATTGATCCAGGTATCTGCACGGCTTCATTCCTTTCCCCTCGTCCGATATCCTACGCCTCGCGGACGGGGAGAGCCCCTGGCCTGCCAGTTCTTCCCGGCAGGAAGGGAGGTCAGCATGGCGGCTTAACACCCTTCTAACGGGGCTCCCCCCGCTACTTTCGACTCAATAAATTCGGTTTCCCCCAGGTCCTTGATCTCAGACATCAGGGCCCGCGGACCTGACACCACGGATACTCCTGCTGAGAATACCAAACGCAATTTCCGGGCCATCGGTTGGCTAAAACAAACAACACCTGCCCGCCTGGGCGCCCGGCGCGGTCATGAGAAGCAAAACACCGTTTCCACAAGGAGTTGCGAGGCAGGGACGCAGAGTGATTCAGCCTCGGATAGGGGGTGGGGTTGTTCGGAGGGAAAAACTAGAACAACCAGAGGTGCACTTTGTTTATCGATTGAAACAAAAGGTCTGTCCGTCTGTTCCGATTGGGGAACATCTACCCCGATTATCACGCTTTGGCGATATGGTACCGCTTCATCTTCCGCCAAAGGGTGGTTCTCCCGACCCCTAACGCCTTGGCGGCGTTCGCCACGTTGCCTTGGCACAACACGAGCTTCCTGATGATCTCCTCCCTCTCCTTCTCCTCCATGATTTTTTCCAGCGGCTTCCGAAGCCACTCCTCGCCCCTTTTCCCAATCCAAGGAGGGAGGGACTCGGGCGAGACCGTATCGCCGGCTGTCCGTGTGAGGGCGAACTCGAGGGCATTTTCCAGCTCCCGGACGTTGCCTGGCCAGTCGTAGTCTAGCAGGAGCTCCACGGCTTCTGGCAAGACCTTTAATGCCTTCCGTTCGAGCTTGGCGGCCAACTTTTCCAGGATATGGTTGACGAGCAGGGGGATATCTTCTCTCCGCTCCCTCAGAGGCGAGGCGACGATGGGAACCACATTCAGGCGGTAGAAGAGGTCCTCCCTGAACTTCCCCTCCTGTACGGCTGCTTGGAGGTTCCGGTTGCTGGCGGCAATGACCCGGACGTCAACCTTGACCGTCCGCGTCCCCCCTACCCTTTCGAATTCCCGGTCCTGAAGCACCCGCAGCAGCTTTACCTGGGTAGAGGGGCTCATCTCTCCGACCTCATCCAGGAAGATCGTCCCCCTGTCGGCCAACTCGAATCTTCCCGGTTTATCTCTAATGGCCCCGGTAAAGGCCCCCCTGACGTGTCCGAACAGCTCGCTTTCCAAGAGATTCTCAGAGAGCGTCGCGCAGCTCACATTCATAAAACGGCCGCCAGCCCGGCGACTCAACGCATGAATGGTAGAGGCGATGAGCGCCTTACCGGTCCCGCTCTCCCCCTGTATCAAGACGGTTACGTCACTTTTGGCCACCGCCTGGACGAGGTCGAAAATCTCTCGCATCCTTGGGCTTCTGCCGATGATGTCCCCAAGCCTTCCTGGTCTCTTGTGCAGGAGAGTTCGTAAGCTGTGCTCCTTCCTCGCGATCTCCTCTTCGCTCCGCTGGAGCGCATGGAAAAGACGAAGGACAGGGCGGATATCCCGGATGGAATGTATGACCCCAATCTTCTCCCCCGCCTCGTTCTTGAGAAGGGAGGTACACATGGAGACCGGCAGTCGCCCACCCACCCGGCTCTCCAGGGCGACGTTGAAGTGGACAGCAGTCTCCCCCCGGTCCCAGACCGCTCTGAAGGGACACCGGGTGGAACAGATCTCGCCCCCGATCACCTCCTCACATCGCTTCCCGATGGCCTCTGCCTCCAGGATCCCGGTCATGGCCTCGGCGGCGACGTTCATGCTCATGATCCTCTTATCGGCATCGACCGTGATGATCGCGTCGGACATGCTCCTGAGGACGTCGGCCACGTTGAACGGCCACCTCTTGGGCCGGCACACGGATCCTTCTCCCCCTCGGCCCCGCTCGGATTGCCAGCCCAAATTCTTCATTCTGTGCCTTTCTTCTCCGTACCGTGGCAGACGAGGGAAGCAAGAGACAACGCGAGCTTACGTCAAGAATTGCAATATGAACTGAAAATGCGTATCCTTCCTGGTGATTCCAAGAACATAAACGTAGCGTTGGAAATTGAAACGCCCTCTTGGGCTATGGTTCACCCCGGAGGGCGTCTGAGTGCTTGGTGCGCCGTCGATTGTGCCAGAGGTGGGCCCGGGGCAATCTTCACCCCGGTTTCATGATTCCACCGGCTCGCCAGGGGCAACCCCTGGCCGCTCGTTGACGACCCGCATGGTAACGCGGGGCGTCTCACAGTGAAACACATCACTTCCCGAAGCTTCCTTTTAGAAGATATTGTAGAAGCACGGTCCTGTCAAGAGGAACCTTCGATCTACCGCTCGCCGCCGCCCAGTCCGGGTCGTCCACACCGACACCGATGCCGTCTTCGCTCCATGGAGCACCACCGCCCCCACACGCTCCTGAATCGACACTTGCTGATAGGTTGCCACAGACCTACGAATGTTCCTCCACCAGTTCCTTCAAGGCTACGGCGTTGTTATGGTCCTCGTCCCGGGCGGCGTAGAGGAGTGTAACCGTTCCGTGCCGAGCGTGCCCGGCCAGTTCTTTCAACTCCTCCGTCTTTCGCCCGAGCTCCTGGCGATACCGCCGTTTGAACTCCTCCCATTTCCGCGGGTCGTGGCCGAACCACCGTCGGAGGGCATCGCTCGGGGCGAGGTCCTTTTGCCACTTGTCGATCCGGGCTTTTTCCTTCGCTAGGCCGCGAGGCCACAGCCGATCCACCAGCACCCGGAAACCATCCGAGGGATCGGGCGGCTCATACACCCTCTTGATCCGGATGATGTCTTCTCCCACTCTTCAAGCCTCTAGACCCTCTGAGGTGCCCCTCCTGTTGCCGCGGGCACGAAATTGATACCCAGAGGAGCCCCCTCCTCAGCAGGCCTCGCGGAAGGGAACCTCGGCTACGTCGTAAAAGCTTCCAAAGGCTGCGGAATCGTGGATCGGCATCCGGTATTGCCGCAGAAGGGCGTTTAAGGCGTGATGCGCGTAAGAGAGCGCGTTGTCCAGACCGCGGATCGCGGTGGCCTCGCCCATGTCCGGATCGGCCCGAGCGAGAGCATCCTCGGCTTTTTTCAGATGTTCCCGCCCCTCCGCCGAGCGCGAGCGCTCGATCTCGTGTGCGAGGGCGGCGAGGTATCGATCGACCTGCCTGTAGGCTCGCTGAAAATCCCGCACAGTGGCCGACGGACCCCGCCACGCCCCGTAGTACAGGCGATCGTGGGCTTCCATAAGATGGGCAAAGGGCAGGCCACGGTAGGGCGGACCTGGCGGCGCCTCCAGCTCCTCAGCCCGCCGGTGACACGCCTCAATGTTCTCCAAATGCTGCTCACGCATCTCGATGAGAAAGGCCCGCGTCTCGGGGTCCAGGTCCTTCGCCAGCAGGGCGTCGATCCGCCTGGCAACCCATGCCTGCCCCCGAGCCAACAGACTCACCCGCTCCCCTTCGGTTGCCACGACCATCACCTTCTCGGCAAAACCCCCGGTGCGTTCCGATGGCCTCCCGCCGTATCGCAGAATCGCCTTTCTGAGGCCGCCGCACGCCCACCCTTCGTCCTCGGCAAACTTCTTGAGTTCCCCTTCCGTGAATCCCCGCGCCTCCGACGTAGCCAGCCGCATCGCCACCTCGACCCCGGCGCGCTCGCACTCCAAAAGCTCGTTCAGCCCATCGATGATCTCCCGCACCATCGCCAACCTCCCGGGCACCGGCCAATGCCCCCACCGCTTGCTACTTCGCGTACCCCACCTCGGTTTCCTTTCGTCATCCAGGCTCCTCCTCTCCTTGCTTATTCCTCAACTCGGATCTCGTTTACGTCCTTGATCTTCTCTGACCTTCAGGGACCACGATACGCCGCCTGCGTCCCATCTGCGGATTTCTATCCTCGGGGATTACATAGATGTCAAAGTTTAGGGTCGCAATGCCCGAACCGGCCCGCGACCGGCTACCAGCATCCGCCCGTGCAGTGCCCGATGTGCCAAACGGGGCAGGTGACCCCGCATCGGAGCTGCCCCCTCGACATCAGTTCCCGATACCGCTGCCAGGCCCGGTCCACCTTGGGATCTTCCCCTGAACCCGTTTGGTTGCCTTGTCGCAGCCAATCCGTCGTGGGTGATCCTCGCCTCGAAGCGCGGAGGCAGATAAGGCAACGGAAGTTATTGAACACCTGCCGGGACAGGGGACGGAGCTTTTCACACTGGGCTGGGGTCTCCCCCAGCATCTGCGCTGGGTTCACCAGATCGCGTACCGCGGCCAGCTCGGCCCCGTATTCGCCAGACCACTCCCCAATCATGAGTGGCGTCACCTCCAGATGGAACTGAAACGCATAGGCGATTCCCCCAAAGCGAAACGCCTGGTTCCGACATGCTTGAGAACTTGCTAGCTGGACCGCTCCAATGGGAGGATGAAACGAATCCCCATGCCATTGGAAGACCGTAAATCTCTCCGGCAGGCCGGCGAGGAGGGGGTCGCGCTGCGCCATCTGGTCGAGGGTGATAGGATGCCAGCCGATCTCCTTTCCATCGTTCCGCATGACGAGGCCGCCCACCGCCTTCGCCAAAAGCTGCCCACCCAAACAAATCCCGAGAAAGGGAACGTCCTCGCAAAGTGCCTGACGGATGAACCGGTCCTCCATCTTCAAGAAGGGATAAGCCCCCTCTTCATACACGTTCATCGGCCCACCCAGGCTGATCACCCCTTGGTATTGGTGAGGCGGAGGAAGCGGATCCCCCCGGTGGAGTGCCACGACCTCGATGGCAATGCCCTCGTCCCGACAGAACTCCTTCCAGACCCCTAAGCCCTCACAATCCACATGCTTAATCACCAGGATCGTCATCCGTTTGTTCTTTGAGTTCATGCGGTCCATGAAGCTTTCTCTTTCCCCCGCCGCTGGCGTGCGGCCGCGCACCGGCGGACAAGACTGAGAAAATTCCACAACAGCTGCCGAGATTCGGGACGAAGCCTTTCACACAGAGCCGGGACCTCCGCCAGTATACGAGCGGGTTTCATAGGATCGTCCGGCTCGACCAGCTCGTATTCGCGCACCCACTGTCCGATCATATTCGGGGTCACCTCGAGATGGAACTGAAGGGCGTACGCGATCCCCCGCAGACGAAATGCCTGGTCTTCACAAAGCGTAGAACTGGCCAGAGGGACCGCCTGGATAGGGGGACGAAAGGTATCCGTGTGCCATTGAAAAACGGTGAAGCTCTCCGGCAGGCCAGCCAGGAGATGGTCGCGCTCTCCCATCTCGTTGAGCGTGACTCGATGCCAGCCGATCTCCTGCGCGGCATTGAGGATCACGAGGCCCCCCGCGGCCTTTGCCAGTAACTGTCCCCCCAGACAGATGCCAAGGAAGGGAACGCCCTCAGCGAGGACCTGACGGATGAACTGATCTTCCGTCTTTAAGAAGGGATACGCGTCCTCCTCATACACGTTCATCGGCCCACCCAGGCTAATCACCCCCTGGAACTCGAGAGGCGAGGGGAGTGGATCCCCCCGGTGAAGCGACACGACCTCGACGCCCACACCCTTCTGCCGGCAGAAGTCCTCCCAGATCCCCAACCCTTCGCAATCAACATGTTTGATGACGACGATCGTCATGCGTCGTCCCCGCTCCCGCGTTTCGCGGAGTGCGTTGCGTCCAGGGCCTCGACGACCAGCTCCGCCAGGTCCTTGACGTGCAGCGACCGGTCCAGGTCCTTGGCCTTGACGGCATCCTCCAGCATGTGCAGGCAGTAGGGACAGGCCGTTGCCACCACCTGGGCCTTCGTAGCCCGAGCCTCCTCGAGGCGGAGATGGTTGGTCTTCTTGTCCGAGGTAAACTCCATCCACATGTGCCCGCCCCCTCCCCCGCAGCACAACCCCTGCTCCCGGAAGCTCGCCATCTCCAAAGGCTTCCGTCCGGAAACCGATGCCAGAACGTCCCTCGGTTGATCATAAATCCCGTTGTAGCGCCCGAGGTAGCAGGAGTCGTGGTAGGCGATGATCGCTTCGAGATCTGCCTTCAGGGGAAGTTTTCCCTGCCGAATCAGGTCAGCCAAGAACTCGCTATGATGTTTCACGACATACCGACCGCCGAACTGGGGATATTCGTTCTTGAGCGTGTTAAAGCAATGGGCGCAGGACGTAATGATCTGGCCAAACCGGTATCGTTTGAATGTTTCGAGGTTCGCGCTTGCCAACTCCTGGAAGAGGAATTCCTCGCCCAGGCGCCTGGCTTGGTCCCCCGTGCATCGTTCTTCGTTCCCCAGGATGGCGAAATCAACGTCTGCATGTTGAAGGACCTTGACTAACGCCCTCGCGATCCGCTGGGCGCGGGGATCGTAGGCAGCGAAGCACCCGGTCCAGAAGAGGACGTCGGTCCCGCCGGCCTCCCGCATCGTCTTGACGCCGAGGCCCTCGGCCCACCGCCCCCGCTCATCCTGGGGCAATCCCCACGGGTTCGCGCTTCCGGCAATATTCATCAGGGTGGTTCTGGCGCTCGCATCGTACACGTTCCCCTCGGCCACCAGGGACCGCCGCATCCCGACGATGAGCTCCACGTGGTCGATGAAGACGGGACAGATTTCTGCACAGGCCCGGCACGTGGTACAGGCCCATAGCTCATCGCTGGAGATGACTGCGCCGGGGAGCCGCTCCTTGCCGTCGCGGGTGCGACGGTCGTCCAGACGCCTGCACAGTTTTTGGACAACGCCCATCGGCGTGAGGGGAGTTCCGGTCCGAAACGCGGGACAGATGTTTTGGCAGCGTTCACAGCGGGTGCATGCGTGCACCGCGACGCGCTGTCGCCAGCTGAGATCAGGAATGGCCTCCAACCCGACCCTGCCCGTCTCCTCGACCTCTTGAACGCTGACCAGGGGAAGGGCACCTTTTGGCGAGAAAGAGGCAAGAAAGATGTTCGCCGGCGAGGTGAAGATGTGTGACAGCTTTGTGTAGGGTAAGAGAGCGATGAAGGCCAAGGCCAGAAAGGCATGGACCCACCAGACGAGCAGGTGGCCCTGAAAAAGAATTACTCCGTGAAGACCCAAAGCATCGAAAAGCTCCGCGAGAGCGTAGCCAATAAAGGACCACCGCTCCCAGGCAGGGAACCCAGAGAATGCGATCCTGAACCCCTCGAGGAGGAATCCCGAACCACCGATAGCAAAGAGGAGAGCCAGGAGACCAAAGTCCTCCCGTGCCCCGCGAACCCGCTCGTGCCGGACCCACCATCTTCGGTAGGCCGCCATGGCGAGGCCAGTCATGAAGAGGAGCCCGAAGAAATCGAGGAAAAACGAGATAGCGAGATAGGAGGGTCCGCGGTAGATACCGAGCTTGAGATGGTGCTCGAGGGCCACAATGACTGTCCCGATGAACAGGACGACGAAGCCCCACAACATGAACTGGTGCATCAGGAAGGCAAACGGGTCACGGCGGAGCCTCTTCAGGTTAACCCCATACTCAAAAAAGCGCCTGAGACGATGGGCAAAGGCACCCGGGATCTTTTCCGGTCGTCCGGCCCGATAAAGGGTGATCCGCTTAAAGACCCCATAGCTGAAGATCAGCGTCGCCAGCGCGGAGACGATGTAAAAGACGATGCGCAGGGTTGGCACGATGTTCCCGAAGATCTCGCGCGTCGGCTCAACCATGTTATGTCTCCTTGACCTTCTTGATCGCCTCGTTGAGGGCCGGGACAGCCACGAAGAGGTCGGCGACAAGACCGTAGGTGGCGATCTGGAAGATTGGGGCGTCGGGATCCTTATTGATGACGACGATCACCTTCGAGTCTTTCATCCCGGCCACGTGCTGGATCGCCCCCGAGATGCCGATCGCAAAGTAGATGTTGGGAGCCACGATCTTCCCCGTCTGGCCAATCTGAAAGTCCGCCGGGACCCAGCCGACGTCCACGGCGGCCCGGCTTGCTCCCAGGGCCGCGCCTAAGAGATCAGCGAACTCCTCCAGTAGTTCAAAGCCTTCCCGACCCCTGGTCCCCCTCCCCCCGGCCACGACGATCTCTGCCTCTGTGAGTTCTGGCCTCTCCGATGGCCGATCCTCATAAGAGAGGAACTTGGCCCCTGTGGAGGTGGGATCGATCTCCATGGAAAGGGGGATGAGAGGGGAAAGGCTTTCCTCGGGCTTCGCCTTGGGGAAGGCCGTCGGGCGGGCGGAAACGATTTGGACGGCCGTGGTGATCACGACCGACGCGACGGCTGCCCCAGCGTACATCGCCCGCTGAAAGGCCACCGCGCTCCCCTCGATCTCGAAGGCGATGACGTCGCTTGCCATGCCGGCGTTAAGCCTCGCCGCGACCCGGGGGAGGAAGTCCTTCGTCCACGGAGTGACTGGAGCGACGATGAAGGAGGCCTCGACCGCCCTCGTCGCCGCGGCGACTACTAATGCCGAGGCCTGGGCTAGAGGATGTTCCAGGAGTTCGCGATCGGCTACAAGGACGCTCGATGCCCCGTAGCGGGCCGCCTCCTCTGCCACCGATGAGACCCCCCTTCCCACGACGAGGATATGCCACGGGATTCCCAGGCCGGCGGCCATCTCCTTGCCGAAGCTCAAGGCGGAAAGGCCGGCCGAACGGAGGTGCCCTCGGCGATGCTCCGCGACGACTACGATATTTCCCATCAGAAGACCTTCGCCTCCTCCCGCAGGCGTCGGAGAAGCTCCTCCACGCTATCGACACGGACGCCCTCTGCTCGCTTTGCCGGCGCGAGCAGCTTCAGCACCTTCACCTTGGGGATCGCCTCGACCCCCAGCTCTTCTAGGGAGACCTTCCTGACCGGCTTTCCCTTGGCCTTCATGATCATCGGAAGGGAGGCATACCGAGGAGTGTTCAATCGAAAGTCACAGGTGATGACGGCGGGGAGCTGGATCTCGACCTGCTCATGTCCTCCTCCGACCTCCCGGGTGACGACGGCTTTTGCATCGTCTGCTTGGAGATCAATTTTCGAGGCAAAGGTGGCCTGGGGGAGGGCCAGGTATTCGGCGGCGAGCTGCCCCACCTGACCCGCATCGGTATCCGGGGAGACTTTCCCCAAGAGGATGAGGTCCGGCCGCTCCTCACGAAAGACCGCGGCCAAGGCCCTCGCCACCAGGTCTGAATCGGTGAAACCTTCGTAGGCGATCAATATGCCCCGGTCGGCGCCCATGGCGAGGCCGGTCCGAAGCTGGTCCTCTGCCTGAGGAGGCCCCAACGAGAAGAGGATCACCTCCCCGCCGCGCCGCTCTTTCACCTTGAGTCCTTCCTCGATGGCGACTTCGTCGAGGGCGCTAATGACAAACTTCACCCCCTCCGCGTCGATGCCCGAGCCGTCCTGCTTCACTCTGATTTTGGTGGAGGGGTCGGGTACCCTTTTGCAGGCGACCAGCATCTTCATCTCATAACCCTAATTGGCCCGCGATGATCACCCTCGAGATTTCCGAGGTGCCCTGAAAGATCTCGAAGAGCCTTGCATCCCGGTAATACCGCTCTAACGGATACTCCTTCGTGTAGCCATAGCCGCCGTGAATCTGGAGGGCTTTGTGAGCCACCCGGGTCGCCATCTCCGAGGCGAAGAGCTTTGCCATGACCGCTTCCTTCACGAACTTCTCTTTCCGCTCGAGGATCCACGCCGCCTTGTACACCATTAGCCGGGCCAGCTCGATCTCCAGGGCCATGTCGGCCAACTTGAAGCTGACCCCTTGAAATTTCCCGATGGGCTGGCCGAACTGCTGTCTTTCTTTCGCGTAGTCGAGGGCCCGGTCGAAGGCGGCCCTGGCCAGCCCCACGGCGCCTGCCCCCAGAGCGATCCTCGTGGCATTCAAGGCCTCCATGAGGTAGTAAAAGCCCTTGCCTGTTTCCCCAAGCAGGGCATCTTCCGGGACGAAGACGTCGTCCAAGGCGATGGAGCCGATCTCTCCACCTATGATGCCCATCCTGGGGATGTTGGGTCCCAAAGCCACCCCCGGGGTTTTGCTCTCGACCAAAAAGAGGCTGATGCCCTTGTGCCGCTGTGCCTGGTCGGTGGAGGCTACCAGGGTGATGAAATCGCAGTACGGCCCGTTCGAAGTGAACATTTTCGACCCCTTGATCACCCAGCCACCATCGACCTTCTTGGCAGTGGTCTGGATGTCGGCCGCGCTCGAGCCAACGTTTGGCTCGGTCAGGCCGGCGGCGGCGATTTTCTCGCCTTGAATGGCTGGGACAAAGTATTTGAGCTTCTGCTCCTCGGTGCCGACCAGGAAGATAGGAGCGCTCCCCATAAGGGTGTGGAGGAGGACGTTAACCCCAACGGCCGCTGAAACCCTTGACACCTCCTCGATGAAGATGCAGAACGTCGTGAAATCCGCACCTGAGCCCCCATACTCGGGAGAGAAGTGAATCCCGAGATACCCCAGGTCCCCCAGCTCTTTGAAGACCTCGACGGGGAAGCGATCAGTCGTCTCCATCTCTTTAACGTGCGTCTCCAACTTCTCCTGGGCGAACCGGGCCACGGCCTCCTGAAACATCAGCTGTTCCGGCGTGAGGCTAAAGTCCATAAGTTACCCTCCCTTTCCTATAGATTCTCCCTTGCCCAAGGGGCCACCGAGAGGCTCCATCGGGTCGTCCTCGCCGTACGGTTCCCCCACCATCGGTATATCCCACCCCTCACGCTGCAGGAATGGAGGTGCGACCGCGGACCTCCTCGGCCCATCGGATGAGGTCGAGGTTTTCCTGCAGCGAACGCTCCCGCGTCTCCAGCAGCCGTTGCACTTTCTCATTCGGCAGCTTCTCCACCATGATGGACAGCCCTTCGCAGTCGCTGACGTGGGGCAGGATGCCGAGGATGAGCCTGGTGGCTTCGGTGACATCCCCCTCACCCAGCTCGTTTTTGCCGGCCAGGACGATGAGCCGTTTGGCTGATCCGATGGCACGGTCATGGGCCCTGTACAGCTCATCAATGTACTCTTGACCGAAGATCTCCACGAGCGCGGGGTAGAGGCT
>JBHIAH010000085.1:0-10940 GCA_046758505.1 Methylomirabilales bacterium (SeqCode)
GAAATTTCTCATTGACACGCCCTTTCACCCCTCGTGGCAGAGCTTTTGCAAAACGGTGGGCATGACGCTGTCCATGTTCGCGATTACGGACTGCAGGCGGCGGATGACGAAGAGATCTTCGACCGTGCCGCCCGTGAAGGACGCATCATCCTCTCCGCGGATACCGATTTTGGAGCCCTCCTTGCCCTACGTCACGCGGCCAGCCCCTCGGTGATTCTGTTTCGTCGCGTCTCCCCTCGGAGACCTCAGGCTCAGGTGAGCCTACTGCTCGAGAACCTGCCAAACGTGCAGGATGCCCTTGAAGAGGGGAGTGTGGCTGTATTCGAGGCAACACGGGTACGCGTTCGGCCGTTACCGATCGGCGGCTGAGCATAGAATCCCCGCCCACGCCCGGCACCATCGCTGGCGCACCACCCACTGAGACGCCTTCTCTGGCTTCGTACGGCGGACCGTGGTCTGGCTTGCGATTTGCCATTCGCACGGTAAACGGAGTCTAGATCGATCGCCTCGACTCCCATCGAATTGATCGACCGCTGGGACGCCCTGACGGCCGTTGCTCTCTGCCTCCGCACCCGTTGCCCTATCTCCCCTCCGGCACAATCATTGTGCCACCTGCCGATATCGCAAGTTCCGGCCCCCCAGGCTGGACAAGGCTCATCTCGCCGTTGAGCCAGCGGGTCATGCTTTCGGTGCCATTGCGGAGAAACACGAAGGGCTGTGCGATTTTCCACCGATTGACAAAGGAGGGGTCCCTTTGATAGCGTGCGTGCAGTCCGGCCAACGTATTCCAGGGGAGGGAGGCGGTGTTTGATCTTGCTTCCGCCATACGCCATCTGAGCATCATCACCCCTCCGATCCTGCTGGCCCTGACGATTCACGAATGCGCCCACGCCTGGGTGGCGGATAGACTGGGTGATCCGACCGCTCGGATGCTCGGACGGCTCACCCTGAATCCCCTCTCCCACCTGGACCCCGTTGGAACGATCGGACTCTTTCTGTTCCGCTTCGGCTGGGCGAGGCCGGTTCCGGTGATGCCTTCCAATTTCAGGGACCCGCGCCGCGATATGGTCTGGGTCGCGCTCGCCGGACCGATGACCAATCTCTTCCTGGCGGCGATCAGTGCCCTGGTACTCCGTATGGCCCCCGTGCCCGCCTTCCCGGCCGAGGGGGCCTGGTGGGGAGCGGGGGTCGGTACCCCGATTTTCTTTATGCTCCGGGCCAGCGTACGCTACAATGTGATTCTGGCGATCTTCAATGTAATCCCCATCCCCCCGCTCGACGGGAGCCGAATGCTCTCCGGTTTTTTAGGGCCTACCCAGACACTGGCCTACCGGCGGATCGAGCCTTACGGGGTGATCTTGCTGGTCGTTTTGATCTTTACGGGAACGGTGGGACGGGTGATTTGGCCGATGATCTCCATGGTGGAGGCATTGCTCCTGTAACGCGGGTGGCTTTGAGGGAGACGGATGCGCGGGGGACGGGTCCTGAGTGGCATGCGGCCGACGGGTCGACTCCACGTCGGCCATCTGTTCGGGGCCTTGGAGAACTGGAGGCGGCTCCAGGAGAAGTACGATTGCTACTTCTTTGTGGCCGATTGGCACGCCCTGACGTCCGAGTATGCCGATCCGGGCCACCTTCAGGAGCATATCCACGAGATCGTCCTCGACTGGTTGAGCGCGGGAATCGACCCCGAGAAAGCGGTCCTCTTCATTCAGTCTCACCTCCCGGAACATGCGGAGCTCCACCTCCTCCTCTCCATGATCACCCCCCTCCCATGGCTGGAGCGGAATCCTACCTATAAGGAGCAGCTACAGGAGGTGACCAACAGGGACCTCAGCACCTTCGGGTTCCTGGGTTACCCGGTACTGCAGGCGGCAGACATCCTGATCTATCAGGCGAACTTTGTCCCGGTGGGGGTGGACCAGCTTCCCCACGTCGAACTCACCCGCGAGATCGCGCGGCGGTTCAACCACCTCTACAAGCCGGTCTTCACCATTCCGGAGTCGATGCTGACCGAGTTTCCGAAGATCCCGGGGACCGACGGCCGAAAGATGTCCAAGAGTTACAATAATTGCCTTTACCTGTCGGATCCTCCGGAGACCGTTGCGGAAAAAGTGAAGCCGATGGTCACCGACCCGGCTCGGGTCCGGCGGGGGGACCCCGGCAACCCGGACGTCTGCCCCGTCTACGACCTGCACAAAATCTTTACGCCGAAAAAGGAACGGGAGAACTATGTGGTGCCCGGCTGTCGGACGGCGGCGATCGGGTGTCTCGACTGCAAGGGGGTGCTGCTCACGCACATGCTTCCGGTCCTCTCCCCCATCTACGAACGGCGGGTGAAGCTCGCCGAGCACGCGGGACAGGTGGAGGAGATTCTCGCCGCGGGGACCGACCGCGCCAGGAAGGTGGCCGGGGAGACGCTGAATGCGGCCAAGGCGGCGGTGGGGATCTGAAGCCGGAAGGGAACGGAGCGCCACGTGAGGCCCGGACACTCCGGTCCGTGTGCTCGATGCCGATCACTGGCGCATACCGGCAACTCGCGTAAAGCCCTTGACGGACGCTACATGTTGGGGTAAAGTGACTGACATCACCAACTCCTGGGAATGGAGAGGAGAGGTGTAATGCTAGACGGGCGGTTAGAAGAGGGGCTCACCTTTGACGACGTCCTGTTGCTTCCCGCCAAGTCGGAGATCCATCCCCGAGAAGTAGATGTCTCCACGGGGCTCACCAGGCGCATCCGGACCAACATCCCCCTGATCTCCGCAGCCATGGACACGGTGACCGAGGCGCGACTCGCCATTGCACTGGCCCGGGAGGGGGGGATCGGCATCCTGCATCGGGCCTTCTCGGCGGAGAGGCAGGCGGCGGAGGCGGACAAGGTCAAGAAGTCGGAGAGCGGGATGATCGTGGACCCGATCACCGTCCGCCCGACCCAGAAGATCCATGAGGCGCTCGAGATTATGGAGCGATACCGAATCTCGGGCGTGCCGGTGACTGATGCAGAAGGAAGGCTGGTCGGCATCCTGACCAACCGGGACCTCAGGTTTGAGACCAAGCTCGATCTTCCCATCGCGGGGGTCATGACCAGAGATCGTCTCGTGACCGCGCCTGTCGGGACCTCTCTCGAGGAAGCGAAAGAGATTCTTCACCAGAATCGGATCGAGAAGCTCCCGGTGGTGGACGAACACTTCAGGCTCAAGGGACTCATTACCATCAAGGACATCGAAAAGCGCCGGAAGTACCCCAATGCATGCAAGGATGGTTTGGGGCGACTCCGGGTCGGGGCGGCGGTGGGGATCGAGGAAGACGCCGAGGCACGGGTCCCCTCCCTCTTGAAGGCCGGCGTCGACGTGATCGTGGTGGATACCGCCCATGGGCACTCCCAGCCAGTGATCGAGACGGTCCGCTGGATCAAGCGGGTCTATCCGCAGGCCGAGGTGATTGCCGGCAACGTAGCCACAGCCCAGGGCGCAGAGGATCTGATCCAGGCGGGAGTTGATGGGATCAAGGTTGGGATCGGTCCCGGTTCAATCTGCACCACCCGGGTCGTGGCGGGGGCAGGGGTTCCTCAGGTCACCGCCATCGCGACGTGCGCCGCCGTCTGCGATCGGTATGGGATTCCCATCGTCGCTGACGGTGGGGTGAAGTACTCGGGAGACGTCACCAAGGCCGTGGCCGCGGGGGCCCATGCGGTGATGATCGGCGGGCTCTTCGCCGGGACGGAAGAAAGCCCGGGGGAAACCGTGATCTATCAGGGTCGCAGCTACAAGGTGTACCGGGGGATGGGGTCGCTGGGGGCGATGCAACGCGGGGGACGGGATCGCTACTTCCAGGAGCAGGAGACGGAAGAGGGGAAGCTGGTTCCGGAGGGGATCGAGGGCCGGGTTCCTTACCGGGGGACGTTAACCGCGAATGTCTACCAGTTGGTGGGGGGGCTGAAGGCCGGGATGGGGTACTGCGGGTGTCGCAGCGTGGAGGAGCTCCGGCAGAATGGCCGCTTCACCAAGATCACGAATGCGGGCCTCAGGGAGTCGCACGTCCACGACGTGATTATCACCAAGGAAGCGCCCAATTATCGAATGGAGAGCTGAGCGTCGGGAGCGGAGACGCAAGGCTCGGAAGATCGTCTTTCCTTGGGTGAGCAATGAGGGCGGGTAAGCCTTTCTCTCCCGACCGGTACCGACGCGGTATCAGGTGGTGATCAGAAGGGTGAGGCTCGCCGTTTTCGTTTCCGCCGCGGAAGGTTTCATCTGTCGGCCCGTCCGTGTTGTCGAGGATACTCGGTATCCTGGCTCGACATCGTCACGGCAAACAGCATCGCGCGACGCATTGGTCCTCACCTCTCTCCGTGCAGTCGTATGATGGACACAATCCTCATTCTCGACTTTGGCTCGCAGACCACCCAGCTCATCGCCCGGCGGGTCCGGGAATGCCGAGTCTACTGCGAGATCCTTCCCTGTCATAGCCCGATCCAGGTCATCCGCCGGCTCGATCCGAAAGGGATTATCCTGTCCGGGGGGCCCGCCAGTGTGTACGATCGGGATGCCCCGCTCCTGGATCCGGCGGTCCTGGCCCTCGGCTGCCCTGTCTTGGGGATCTGCTATGGGATGCAGGTGGTGACCCACCTGTTGGGTGGAAAGGTGATTGCCGCGCAGGAGCGGGAGTATGGCAGGGCCGAACTCCACGTCGATGACCCGTCGGACCTGCTCGCGGGGCTGGGCGCGGAAACCGTTGCCTGGATGAGCCACGGTGATAAGGTCCTGGCGCTCCCTCCCGACTGGGTCCCCATCGCCCATACGTCAAGCGCGCCCTATGCCGCCATGCGGCACGCCACGCGCCCCCTGTATGCCGTCCAGTTTCATCCGGAGGTGATTCACACGCCGAAGGGGCGGCAGATCCTCGAGAACTTTCTCTTCAAAGTCTGTGGCTGTCTCCCGACGTGGACCATGCGGTCCTTCATTGAGAAATCGGTCGAGGAGATTCGGGAGACGGTGGGAGGGGAACGGGTCCTCTGCGCGTTGAGTGGGGGGGTGGACTCCTCTGTCACCGCCCTGTTGGTCCACAGGGCCGTCGGGGAGCAACTGATCTCGGTCTTTGTCGATAACGGCTTCCTTCGCGGAGGGGAAGCGGCGTCCGTGCTGCGCACGTTCCGGGAATATGGCAGCCTCAACGTCATCGGCGTGGACGCCGCGGACCGCTTTCTGCGCGCCCTCAAGGGGGTGACCGATCCGGAGGAGAAACGGCGGATTATCGGGGCCGAGTTTATCGGGGTCTTCGAGGAAGAGGCAAGGAAGCTGGGCCGTATTGACTTTCTGGCCCAGGGGACCCTGTACCCGGATGTGATCGAAAGCCAGCGAACCCGAGGGCCTTCGGCCACCATCAAAACTCACCATAACGTTGGTGGCCTCCCGGGCACTATGACATTTCGACTGATCGAGCCCCTCCGAGAGCTGTTCAAGGATGAGGTGCGGGACGTGGGGAAGGACCTCGGTCTTCCAGAGAGCATTCTCTGGCGACATCCATTCCCCGGTCCGGGTCTCGCGGTCCGCGTGCTCGGCGAGGTGACGAAAGAGCGGTTGGATATCCTCCGGTCGGCGGATGCGGTTGTGGAGGAGGAGCTCAAGAGTGCCGGACTGTACCGGGACCTCTGGCAGAGCTTTGCCGTCCTCCTCCCGGTGAAGAGCGTCGGCGTGATGGGCGATTCTCGGACCTACGAGAACGTCGTGGGCCTCCGGGCGGTCACATCCGAGGACGGCATGACCGCCGACTGGGCCAGGCTGCCTTCTGAGGTCTTAGGCCGTATCTCCAGTCGCATCATCAATGGGGTGAAGGGGGTCAACCGGGTCGTGTACGACGTCTCCTCGAAGCCCCCCTCCACCATCGAGTGGGAGTAGCGGACGTCCTTCTTCCCGGATCTCGGGCGCCCGCATGAGGGAGGACTCGTGATGCCGCACGCGGAGTTCGTGCATCTCCATGTCCACAGCCAGTATAGCTTGCTGGACGGGGCGTGCCATCTCGAGAAGCTCGTCCGGAAGGCGAAAGAATTCAAGATGCCCGCCCTGGCGGTCACCGATCACGGCAACCTCTTCGGGGCCATTGATTTTTACCGCATGGCCCAGAAGGAGGGGATCAAGCCGGTCATCGGTTGTGAGGTCTATGTGGCTCCCGGGTCCCGCCTCGATCGGTATCCCCAGGATGGGCGCTACGAGGGAGCAAACCACCTAACCCTCCTCGCGAAAGACCGGAACGGCTACAAGAATCTCATCAAGCTGGTGACGGCCGGCTATCTGGAGGGCTTCTACTACAAGCCCCGGATTGACAAGGCGCTCTTGTCCCAGCACTCCGACGGGCTCCTCGCCCTGTCTGGGTGTCTCAACAGCGAGGTGTGCCAGCTGCTCGCACACGGAGAGGAAGGGAAGGCGCTGGACGTCGCGGCCTGGCACCGGGATGTCTTTGGCGGGGAGAATTACTTTCTGGAACTCCAGTCGCACGGGATCGAACCCCAGGAAGACGTCAACCGGCACCTCATCCGGATGGCCCAAAAGCTGGGATTGTCCCTGGCCGCCACCAACGATGTCCACTATCTGAACCCCGGGGATTTTAAGGCCCATGATGCCCTCCTCTGCATTCAGACCGGCAAGACGGTGGCCGAGAAGGACCGGATGCGCTTCTCCTCAAATCAATTTTACTTCAAGACCCCCCAGGAGATGCAGGACCTCTTCCGTGAAGTTCCCGAGGCGCTCGTCAATACGTTGACCATCGCCGAGCGGTGTAACCTCCAACTGGATTTCAACAAGATCCACTTGCCGCACTATCGCGTCCCCCCCGAACACACGCTGGACAGCTACCTGGTCGAGTGCAGTTGGCGTGGGCTCCAGGAGCGGTACGGGGAGATCACCGAGGAGGCCAAGAGCCGTCTGACCCAGGAGCTCCGGGTGATCGAAAAGATCGGCTTCGCCGGATACTTCTTGATCGTCTGGGACTTCATCCGGTTCGCCAGGGAGCGGGGCGTTTCGGTCGGACCGGGCCGGGGTTCTGCGGCAGGAAGCCTGGTGGCCTATGCCCTGGGGATCACCAATATCGATCCGCTGCGTTACGGTCTCCTCTTTGAGCGATTCCTGAATCCGGAGCGGATCTCGCCTCCCGACATGGATATCGATTTTGCCGATGATCGCCGGGACGAGGTGATCGAATATGTCGCCCAGAAATACGGCAAGGACAACGTGGCCCAGATCATTACGTTTGGGACCTTGGGGGCCAAGGCGGTGATCCGGGATGTGGGCCGCACGCTGGGGATGCCGTACGGCGAGGTGGACAAGATTGCGAAGATGGTGCCCAATATCCTCAACATCACGCTGGACGACGCCATGGCCCAGAGTCCCCCCCTCAGGGAAGCCGTGCAGGGCCGGCCTGAGGTCGACGAGCTCTGGCAGATCGCCAGATCACTGGAGGGGCTGACCCGGCACGCATCGACCCACGCTGCCGGCGTGGTGATTTCGGGCGAACCCCTGATCGAGCATGTCCCCCTCTACCGAGGGACCAAGGGGGAGATCACGACCCAGTATGCCATGGGGGCGATCGAGAAGATCGGTCTCCTCAAGATGGACTTTCTGGGGCTCCGCACCCTGACGGTGATCGCGAACACTTTGAAACTCGTCAAAGAGACGCGGGGGGTCGAGCTGCGGGCAGAGCGAATCCCCTTTGACGATCCCAAGACCTTCCAGCTCCTCTCCGAGGCGAAGACCTTGGGAGTCTTCCAATTAGAGTCGCCGGGGATGCGCGATCTTTTGAGGCGGCTGCGGCCGGAGCGATTGGAGGATGTGATTGCCCTGGTGGCGCTGTACCGGCCGGGCCCCATGGAGATGATTCCGGACTTCATCAACCGGCGCCACGGCCGGGTCAAGATCGAATACGACCATCCCCTCATGGAGAAGTATCTCAAGGAAACCTACGGGGTTATGGTCTACCAGGAACAGGTCATGCAGATTGCCAGTGAGATGGCCGGGTTCACCATGGGCGAGGCGGATATCCTGCGCCGGGCCATGGGGAAAAAGAACCTTGATCTCATGGCCCAGCAGCGGGAGAAGTTTGTGGCGCGGGCGGTCGCCCAGCATGTCCCCAAGGCGAAGGCTGAAAAAATCTTTGATCTCATGGCCCATTTCGCCGGGTACGGCTTTAACAAGTCCCACGCCGCTGCCTATGCGGTGGTCGCCTTTCAAACCGCCTATCTCAAGGCGAACTATCCGATGGAGTTCATGGCCGCCCTCCTCACCTCGGAGATGGGGAATACGGACAAGACGGTAAGACATATTGAAGAGTGCCGGCAGATGGGGATCGAAATTCTGCCGCCAGACGTGAACGAATCGGGAAGCACCTTCCGGGTGGTGGAGGGAAAGATCCGCTTCGGATTGGTGGCGGTCAAGAATCTGGGTGAGACGGCCATCCAATCGGTCCTGAATGCCCGACGCACCGGGGGGAAGTTCACCAGCCTGCATGATTTCTGCGAGCGGGTCGATCTCCGCCTGGTCAACAAGCGGGTGATCGAAAGCCTGATCAAGTGTGGCGCCTTCGACTCCCTGGGCTTCCGCCGATCCCAGCTCATGGCGGCGGCGGATCACGCCATGGATGCCGCCTCGGCCGTTGTCCGGGACCGGGCGAGGGGCCAGGGGTCCCTCCTGGAGATGCTGGGGGGAGAAGCCGCGCAGGCAAAGGCGCCCCAGATGCCTGACATTTCGGAGTGGTCGCACAGCCAGCGCCTCACCGCCGAGCGAGAGATCCTCGGCTTCTACATCACGGGCCACCCCCTGAGCGAGTTCGAGCCGCTCCGCAAGCGGTATGCGACGGCGACCACCGATGAGCTCTCCGGCCTCCGGGATAAGGAGACGGTCAGCCTCTGTGGCATCGTCACCGCCGTGAAGGAGATCTCCACCAAGAACGGCGACCGGATGGCCTTTGTGACCCTCGAGGATCTGCAGGGCTCCGTGGAATCGATCGCCTTCCCCGATCTCTACCGGGGCAAGATGCTTCATCTGATCAAGGACAATCCCGTCCTCGTGAAGGGGCAGGTCGACATCGGCGAAGAGGTTGTAAAGCTCCTGCTCTCGGATGTCCAGCCCTTGGGCGATCTCCAGGAAGAGGCCGGGGGCGAGCTGGAAATCGCCGTGCGATCGGAGGCCCTCACGGGGGAGGTCCTGCGGCAGATCCGGATGGCCGCCGCACAGTTTAAGGGACCCATTCCGCTCCGTCTCCGTCTGCACCTCGATCGAGGGACATCGGTGGTGGTCGAAGCCGGACAGGAGCTCCACGTGCTTCCGGCGCCGGCGTTCATTGCTGAGGTGGAAAGAATCACCGGTCCCGGGTCGGTGACCGTGACGCGGTAGAGATTGCATGATGGCCCAGGCTCACTATGCGTTGGATTTTGAAAAGCCGCTGGTCGAACTCGAGACCAAGATCAAGGAGCTCAAGCGTTTTTCCGAGGCGGAAAACGTTGACTTTGCCGATGAGGTCAAGAAGCTCGAACATAAACTTCAGAAGATGCAATCGGAGATCCTGGAAAAGTTGACCCCCTGGCAGCGCTGCCAGATTGCCCGACACCCCGACCGCCCGTACACCCTTGATTACATTCGCCTGATGATGACCGATTTCATGGAGATCCACGGGGATCGGGTCTTTGCCGATGACACGGCGATCGTCGCAGGGCTGGGCCGGCTGCAGGGCATGCCCCTCGTGGTCGTCGGCCACCAGAAGGGGCGGGATACGAAGGAGAAGATCGCCAGGAATTTCGCGATGGCCCATCCCGAGGGGTATCGGAAGGCCCTCCGGGCCATGAAGCTGGCGGAGAAGTTCGGCAAGCCGGTCCTAGCCCTGGTGGATACTCCTGGGGCATACCCGGGGATCGGTGCGGAGGAACGGGGGCAGGCGGAGGCCATCGCGAAAAACCTCCGGGAGTTAGCCGACCTCCGCGTCCCCGTGGTCGTCGTGATTACCGGGGAGGGGGGGAGCGGGGGGGCATTGGCCCTGGGGGTGGGCGATCGGGTCCTCATGCTCGAGTATGCCATCTACTCGGTCATCTCGCCTGAGGGGTGCGCCAGTATCCTCTGGCGGGACCCCGCAAAGGCGCCCCAGGCGGCGGAGGCGTTGGGGCTTACCGCGCCCATCTTGAAAAGCCTGGGACTGGTGGATGAGATCATCCCTGAACCGGCGGGGGGGAGTCACCGTGACCCGGAATCGATGGCGGCAACTCTCCAGGAGCATCTCGTCCGGGAGTTTCAGACCCTGAAAAAGATCCGGGGTGATCAACTCCTGGAGCTGCGGTATCAGAAGTTCCGGCGGATGGGGGTTCTTGAGGAAGGGTAACGCGCCTCTTGGCGGTGGAGGGGGCGATTCCGGTCTCCGACGCGGGCGGCTCAAGGTCCGTGAGATCAAAATCGAACGGCCGCGGGGGCGAATGTGTTGTCCTGTGTATGCCCTCGCGGCCGTCGGCTGTCAGGGGAGAGTTATCGCGTCCCGGCCTTGAACCGGTCCTGAAGCCGGCCCATCACCTGGGGCAGGGTGGTGTACTCCATTTCCTCTAACGGCAGGCGGTGGGGCTGGAACGGCCCGTGCCTCCGCATGTACTCGGCCACCTCATTCGCTCTTCGGCGGGTCTCGTCAAAGGAGGGGTCATCGAAGAGATCCACCGGTCCGATGAGGTGTCCGTCGGCGAGCTGGAAGCCGGCCGCCACCACGCGCGGCGGCCCGTCGAACCGCGTCGGGTTCGCCTGGTGGAAGGCACAGGGCATCAGCGGTCCACAGTGGGAGCCTCGCATCCAGCCTTCGACCAGGTGGGGGAACGAAAAGCCCTCGACGACCTCGCCGACAGCGGGGAGGCCGGACTGGCACCGGGCCACCATCACCGGGTCATCCTTTCCGACGTATTTGCCGGCGATCAGGCTGAGCTT
>JBHIAH010000086.1:0-10887 GCA_046758505.1 Methylomirabilales bacterium (SeqCode)
TCCAACCCAGGGAATTCGCCCTGCTCGAATACCTCATGCGGAGCGCGGGGCGGGTGGTGTCGAAGACGATGATTATGGAGCACGTCTGGGATTACAACTTTGATCCGGAGACCAACGTCGTCGAGGCGAGAATTTGCCGTTTGCGGGAGAAAATTGACCGTTCGTTTCATCGAAAGCTCATTCATACCATCCGAGGTGTCGGCTATGTACTTGAAGAAAAGGAGTAGGTTCTTTCGTACGGTGAGGTTCCGGCTCGCGTTGTGCAATGGGGCCCTGTTCGGCGCACTGTCCTTAGCGGTCTTCCTGGTGGTGTATATTGCCCTGACATCCAGCCTTGGGCAACGTGCCGATGATGACCTGCTGAGTACGGTGAAGGAATTCGAGGCCCTCTACGCCACGAATGGTGTCGAGGCGCTTCGGGCGGAGTTCCAGCGTGAGGCGGAATCCCGGGGCATCAAGCGGGTGTTTTTCCGGCTGATGTCACCTCGGCGGGAGCTGCTTGCTGCTTCTGATTTGAGGGCGTGGGGCAAAATGAATGGCATCGCCCTGCGTCCGGCAGGCCTATCGAACGAGGGAGTGGGGTTTCGGACGGTCTCCGTGCCGGGCCGCCGGCATAAGGTTCGGGTGATTCTCAAGCGGACAGCCGATGGTCATATGATCCAGTTCGGTGCGACGCTTCAGGAGAATGAAGCGCTCATGGAAAAGTATCGGGAGACCTTCGGAACAGCCCTGGCGGTTATGCTCCTCTGCGGCGGTGCCGTAGGATGGATTCTCGCGGGGCGGGCCATGTCAGGGGTGGAGCGGGTGACCCAAACCGCGGTTCGTATCGGGCAGGGCGATCTCAGCCGCCGGGTTCCGCTTGGCAACGAAGGGCAGGAGATAGAGGATTTGGCTAAGGCCTTTAACGATATGCTCGCCCGAATACAGATGTTGGTCAGAGAACTGAAAGAGGTCACAAACAACATTGCACACGACCTGCGCAGTCCCATTACCCGTGTCCGCGGCATCGCAGAGACAACGCTGGCTGGCGACCACAATTTTGACGCCTATCGAGAAATGGCTGGCGCTGTTATCGAGGAGAGCGACAGGCTTGTAGCGATGATCAATACCATGTTGGAGATTGCCCAGACCGACTCAGGCATTGCAGATTTCTCGAAAACCCCTGTAGACGTGGGAAAGCTCATCAAGGATGCGCGAGAGCTATTTCGGCCCGTAGCGGAGGATAAGGGCATCCATCTTCAGGTGGATGTCCCTGTGGAGCACCTTACTGTTTTGGGAGACACGGCGCGCCTTCAGCGCGTTGTGGCGAACCTCCTAGATAATGCCATCAAGTACTCCTCCGCTGGCGGGAATGTGCTCATGTCGACCAAAGCGACCGCCCCCGGGGTTGCCATTGAAGTTGTCGACGTGGGCGTTGGCATTACCGACGGGGAGCTTCCCCACATCTTCGAGCGGTTCTACCGGGGGGATAGAAGCCGCTCGACCCCCGGCAGCGGCTTAGGGCTCAGCCTTGCCCGGGCCATCGTTCGGGCACATGGCGGAGACATCACCGCGACGAGTTCTCCGGGTAAGGGAAGCACATTTACCGTCTTGCTGCCCGCTGTGTCGTCTCCCCTGTAATACCGCTCCCACGATTACCAAAAGATAATCTTCCGGTCAGTCTTCGATAAGGCACGGGCTGTATGATGCCCGAAGTGCGTAACCGCATTCGATTGCGTTACGGTCCAGGCTACGGAGGGTGGGCAGGAGCAGCATGAAGGTTCTTCCATGGTTTGGGACTCGGAATAGAGATTTGGGTCTCTCGATGCAAGATCGAGCCGAGATATGCAGCGAAAGGGCCCGGCTTTGCTTTGTCCGCAGGCAATTCCTTTGCCCTCTCCTTGTCGCCGTGGCGCTCGGTGGCTGCGCCACCTATCACCCGATCCCACTCACGTCGGAGGCGGTGGCACGGAGACTCGCGCCGCCGGATATGCAGCAGGTTCGAGTCCGCGCGGAAACGATCACCCACCCGATCCTCAAGCCAATTCCCTTTGACGAACGGGACGGGTTGTCTCCCGATGAAGCCGCGATTCTGGCTGTCATCGCTAATCCAACGTTGCGCGCCGTCCGTGATCGAAGGCGCATCGCTGCGGCACAACTCCTCCAGGCCGGTATCCTCCCCAATCCCCAACTATCGTACAACGTCGATACGCCGGTAAGTGGAGACACACAGGGCAAGGTCACCGCCCTCGGACTTGGATTGGACTGGGATATTACCTCTCTGATCACGCGCGACGCGCGGATAGAAGGTGCAAGGGCGCATGTCGCTTCAGTGGATCTTGAAGTGGCGTGGCAAGAATGGCAGGTGGCCGAGGCAGCAAAGCTGCATGTGTACCGGCGGGTCATAGCCCAAAAACGGCTTGCTCTAGCGAGGCGGGTGGAGACCGTGTATCGCCAGTCATACATACTGATCCAACGGGGGATTGATCTGGGGGAAAAGACAGCATTAGATATGTCCACAATCAATGCCGCCTGGTATGATGCGAAGCTTGCCGTGCTGGCCGCGCAGGGGGAAGCGGAACGGGAACGGCTCGCGCTCAATCGCGCGCTCGGCCTCCCATCCGGGAAAGTGGTACCGCTCCAACGAAATATCGGCGTCCCATCCGCGCGAGCAGTCCCATCCGCGCAGGTTCTTGGGAACGGGGTGGAGCAGAGACGCCTTGATATTCTCGCTCTTCGACTGGCCTATGAAAGCCAGGAGGCGCGGGTCAGGGCGGCGGTACGCTCTCAATTCCCTAAAATCAGCATCGGTGTGTCTGGCGCAAGGGATACGGACCGGTTCCAAACAGCCGGTGTGGGGCTGACCATTGACTTCCCATTCTTCGACCGCAATCAGGGGCGCATAGCCATTGAGCGGGCTACCCGAAAGCAACTTTTCGACGAGTACGTGGCACGCCTGTTCGAGGCTCGCGCGGACGTCGCGCGAATTACAAAGGGCCTTCGAGCAACCTCGAAACAGATCGCAAGCATCGAAGCATCTATGTCGCCCGGAATACATCTGGTGGAAGCCTATCACAAAGCCGCGCATGAGGGGAGGGTCAGCATCTTACGTTATTACAATACCTTGAACAGCGTCTATGCGAGACAGCTCGAGAGGATCAACCTGGAGAAACGGCTGGTGGGGCTTGTGATTTCCCTTGAAATCGCCTCGGGGCGATATTTCCCCTGCGCGGCAGGTCTGAATCCGGCCGGATCGACCAGGCGCGAAGGGAAGGGGGTCTCGAAATAATGGCGCGCAACAAGTGCATCCTTGCGATCATCGTCATTGGCTTGGTCATCGGCGGGGCGGTGTGGTACTCGGCCTCGTCGTTGGGCCAACAGCAGCAAGAGGTGGCGGTTCCTGCGCAAGCCAAGTTGATTGAGACCCGGGCGCCACGCCGACAAGACTTCCATGTCGTCTCTCGCTGGTTCGGTCGGGCCGAGAGCAAAGAGGTAGTGAAGATCGTCGCCCTGGAGGCGGGAAGAGTTGTGTCCGTTGAGGCCAAGGATGAGACGCCCGTGAAAAAGGGGGCACCCCTCTTCACCCTTGGGGGAGCGAACGTGGACAGTCGCAGGGCCTCCATGCGGGCTAACGTAAAAGCCTTACGGGAGCGAGTAGCCTTTGCCGAACAAATCGTTTCGCGGAGGCAGAAATCGGTTGAGGAAAGACTCGCATCGCGGGACGGGCTCGACGAGGCGAAAGCCACCTTGGCACAACTTGGAGCGAATCTCGGGGCTGCCCTACAGGGATTACGTTCTCTGCAAGACGCCGTTCACGTCCGGGCCCCAATTGTGGGCGTCTTTACCCGACGGGGCGTCAGTGTTGGGCAGGCAGTGATGAAGGGAACTGTGCTTGCCGAAGTGGTTGCGCCGAAATTAATCCGTGTGGTGGCTACGCTCTTCACGCCTGGGGACGCACAACTTCGAGGTCGGGCAGCCGTGATTCATGCAGCGGATGGGGGATCGCTTTCCGGAACTGTGACGAAAGTCCTTCCTGAACGGACGCCTGAGGGTGCGACGCGCGTATGGATCGAGGGGGATGAGCTTGACTTCCACCTGAATCCCGGTGAGGCCGTGAACGGAGAGATCCTCCTGTTAGTTCACAAGGGGGCGCTCGCCGTTCCACTGAGCGCCCTTGTCTATGACGAAAAGGAGCAGGCGTACGTCTTCTTGAAGGGGCCGGACGGCTATAGCAGGCATGCAGTGCAGACCGGGCTTGTCTCGGATGGGTGGGTTGAGATTAGCTCGGGCTTACGGGAAGGTGCTGAGGTAGTGATTCAGGGAGCGTATGAGCTCTTCTACCGGGACTTTCGCAAGGTCTACAAGGTGGCCGACTGATGAGGCCTTTCCTGCGCCTCCTCATACAGAATCCCATTGCCGCAAGCCTCGCCGTGGCCGTTATGGTGCTCGGCGGTGTCTATTCTGCCCTGCACATGCCCGTGGATCTTTTCCCTCATCTCGAAGTTCCGGTGGTTAACATTATTACGCATTATCCGGGAGCGGCCCCGGAGGATATCGAACTTCTCATCTCGAGGCCCGTGGAAGATGAGATGCGGAGCACTCCGGGCGTGAAACGCGTTGCTTCCACATCGATCCAGGGGGTGTCGCAGGTCACGGTGGAATTCAGCTCGGCGACCACGGTCCGGGATGCGCGCCAGATCGTCCAGGCCAAGCTAGCGCGGCTCAGGGGCATCCTCCCCACAGGCGTAAGCCCTCGACTTGAGAACATCGGTACAACCCTGCAGGAGGTTGTCGGTTACGTCATCTTCGGAGGTGCCGATCCGATTACACTTCGTAACATTGTTCGCCACGACGCGGCCGGACGCCTGCTGGGCGTTGAA
Organism: Methylomirabilales bacterium (SeqCode); assembly: GCA_046758505.1. Classification (GTDB taxonomy): domain Bacteria; phylum Methylomirabilota; class Methylomirabilia; order Methylomirabilales; family CSP1-5; genus CSP1-5. The sequence continues at coordinate 4,860 of JBHIAH010000086.1, forward strand.
GGCGTCTCATCTGTGGAGGTCCTTGGGGGGGACAGGCGTGCCTTCTATGTCGCAATTCGGCCCGAAGCAATGGCCCGTCTTCACCTGTCGATCAACGAGGTTGCCACAGTTCTTAACAAAAACAATCTGACGGCGGTCGCGGGATATCTGGATCGGTCGGCACGCGAATACCTGATCCGGGCTGACGCGCGACTGAGAACGCTTCGCGATGTCCGTTCCATACCGGTGGTCAATGATGCTGAACGGTCGGTGCTACTCGGCTCGATCGCCCAGGTGTACGAGGGACGAGCCCCAAGACACTTTGTGGTCCGCGGTGACGGCATCCCAGCCGTGGCGTTGATTGTGCGTAAACAGCCTGGGGCAAGCACGATTCGTGTCGTCCGAGGAGTGGAGAAGGCAATGGCCGGTCTCCACCCGCTGCTGCCCCGTGGGACGCACATCAAGAAGTACTACGACCAGTCGGAAATTATTCTGGGGGCCCAAAATGAGATATTGCATGATCTCTTCTTGGGGGCGTTTCTTGCCGTCGCTGTCCTCTATTTCTTCCTGGGAGCCCTTTGGCCGACGGTGATTGTTGCGGGGACTATACCGATCACCCTGCTTGCAACGGTCGCCATGATGCGGTGGTTCGGTCTCAGTCTTAATGTGATTACCATGGCGGCCTTGGCGCTCGCGGTCGGCATGGTCGTGGATGATGCAATTGTTGTGGCCGAAAATATCTACCGCCATGGTCTCCGTACATCCCATCAAGAGGAAGCGAGTATAGAGGGGGCAATGGAAATCGCCGGCCCTGACGCCTCCGGCACCTTTACTACGGTGGCTGCCTTTCTCCCCCTGATCTTGGCTCCCGGGCTCGCCGCCCTCTTCGTCAGGCCCTTCGGGCTGACCCTGAGCGCGGCCCTTCTCGTCTCGCTCCTATTGTCGCTTACGCTGGTCCCCATGCTTTTTGGGCGCGCCTCTTTTGGATTGCCCCGCGACGATTTCCTCGGCAGGCGCCTGCTTGGCCTACTAAGCAGGATGCTTCAATCTACCTTGAGATTTTGCTTCCGCCACAGGTGGCTTCCATTGGGGCTGGCCATTCTCTTTCTGGGTGTCGCAGGTCTCGCGGTCTTTCTGGGTAAGGCAACCCTCCTTCCCCCTATTGACGAAGGTGCTATCCTCATCGAATACATCATGCCTCCAGGTACCTCACTTACGGAAAGCAACCGGATTGGGGATGCACTAGACCGCATCGCCCTTGCCGATCCCAGCGTCTCATCCGTGTATCGTCGCACGGGATCTCCGAGGAGCGGTTTTCAGGTTGAGGCGGTAAACAGAGGCGAGATCATGATCAAACTCATGCCGAAAACGCGGCGCCGGCGCTCCGTCAGCCGAATCACGGCGGCCCTCAAGGAAGCCTATTCGAAATTCAATGGCATAGTGTTCCTGTATCACCAGCCGACACAGGAGAAGATGGACGAAAGCTTTTCAGGTCTGCCGGCCCTCTTTGGCGTCACCATCTACGGCACGGATATGCACACGCTTGTCTCCTTGGCCACCCGGGTAGAAAATGTCCTGTCCAAGGACCCCGCTGTTGCGAACGTGGTGAATAACGCGAAGTTGAAAGCCTCCCAGATAGACGTTCGTGTGGACTATGTCAAGATGGCCAAGTACGGCGTCAGGACGGAGGATGTCCTGGCGACGTTGCAGGCCGTCCGATTGGGCGTCGAGGCGACTCGGATCATTCGCCAAAAGGAAGACGTCGGTGTTTTTGTGAAGCTGGATGTCCGCGGATCGCCTGGTCTTCGAGAGATCAAGCGACTGCCGATCGTTACCCGCAGTGGGGGGCTCGTCCCCTTGGCACGGATCGCGGACATTCGTACTTCCCATGCCCCCGCCACGATTACCCGCTTTAACGGGCAGCGAGAGATTACCCTCCTCGCGGAGGTAGAGGGAAACATTCCATCGGTCGTTTCACGCCTGCGGGGAAAATTTGAATCCATCAAGCTGCCGGAAGGCTATAGTATCGATTTTAGCGGCCAGTACAAGGTCCTCATTGAAGCGGCGGTAGAGATGGCCTTCGCTCTCGTGGCGGCGATGGCTTTGATCTACCTCATCATGGCGATGCAGTTCCGATCCTGGGTCCAGCCGCTCATTATCCTGTTCACCATACCTTTGTCCCTAGTCGGTGCGCTCATCGCCCTGTTTGTAAGCCGCGGCGGTCTCGACGTCTCAGTAGGAATGGGGGCCGTGACGCTGGCGGGTATAGCCGTCAACAACGCGATTGTCCTTGTAGATTACGCAAATAGAAAGACTGCTTCGGGCTGGACCATTCAGGAGGGCTTGCTTTCCGCAGCCTCCGTGCGGTTACGGCCGATCCTCTTGACGTCATTAACCACGATCTTTGCGCTGATTCCGGCAGCAATCGGGACCACGGTCGGTTCCGAGGTGTTTCGGCCATTTGCCATCACGGTGATCGGCGGACTGCTAACCGGGATCTTTGCCACATTGGTGATCGTGCCGGTGCTGGTGGTGGCGTTTTCTCGTCGCTAGCCCGAAGGTGCGACCCATGGGCCTTTCGGATCCGATGGAGTTCCAGCGATAAGGAAGATGAGGGGTCAGCGTTACCCGTTCTCTCGACACGCTTCAAAAGAAACCTTGATCCCTGCTCCCCTTGGAGATTTTCGAGTCACCTGTGTGTTCACGTCTCTGATCGGGAGAGCCGTGCAAGGGGAGACCCACCATCCCAATCGGTTCGTCCCAAATTCGGGAGTCTTTGGGACGCTCGCAGACAGTGGCCTGGGCGCGGGTGGCGCAATCACGTGGGGCGGGCGAGGAGGATGACCAGCATCCAGGAGAAGTGAAAGTCGCCTTCCACCTCCCGGATTCGGAAGGCGTCCCGGATCGCCGGCGAGGCCTCGACGAATCGCCGGCGCAGTTCGGCCACGACCTCGGGAGGTGACCCGGCGGTGCGCATCCAGTCCGAGAAGACCAGCTCGGAGCGGTGAGCAGTGGTGAACTCCTCCAGCACAAATCCCGCCTCCGCGACCAGCCTCTGCCACTCCGACGGGGTGTAATTCCGCAGGTGGGAGTTGTCGCGGATTCGTTCCATCTGCTGGTGCCAGGCGTAAATATCCGGCTCTTCCGGGCTGGAGCTGTCGGTGAGGACGAGGCGCCCCGCGGGGCCGAGGATGCGATGAATCTCGCGCAGGAAGGCGGGGACCGAGGCGAAGTGGTGGGGGGCGATCCGACAGGTGGCAATGTGAAAGCTCCCGTTTCGGAAGGGGAGAGCTTCAGCCGCCGTCTGGAGGAACCGAATGTTTCGCACGCCGCGGTCGGCCGCCAGGCGTCTGGCCTCGCAGAGCATGTTCATGGTGAGGTCTGTCGCCACGACCTCGGACGCGGCCCCGGCGAACGTAAAGGCGGTGAAGCCGGTCCCGGTGGCGACGTCCAGAACCCGGTCCGTGGGCGCGGGCCGCGCCCAGTCCACCATCACCTCGAGGCTCGATCCGGTCGCGTGGGGGCGGCTGACCGCATAGCAAGAAGCCTGCCGACCGAACTGTCGTTGGACCGCTTTTTCGGGCTTGGCTTTTTTCATGAATCTACACTATCACCTCCGCCATGGCGGGGCAACTCTGCCTTCGGTTGGCGGGGGAGGGATCCGGAAAGCCTCGCTGGGACGGTCCCTTGAGGGGGCGTTTTCCCTGTGGTACAGTTGGCCCCGGGGGAGCGAAGCGTGAGTTCGGTGGACCGGGAACATCTCGAGGCGGCGCGGGTCGCGGCCAAGGAGGCGGGGCAGATCCTGATGGAGGGATTCGGCCGCCATCCCCGGGTGTATTACAAGGGGCGGATCGATCTCGTCACCGACCTCGACCGGCGGTCGGAGGCGGCTATCGTGGCCTTTCTCCATCGCCGGTTCCCCGACTACACGATTCTCTCTGAGGAGGGGCAAGGGGTCGAGGGAAAGGGTGAAGGCCGCTGGATCGTCGACCCGTTAGATGGCACCACCAACTACGCGCACGCGTTTCCCATTTTCTCGGTCTCGATCGCCCTGGAACACCAGGGAGGGCTGCGCTGCGGGGTGGTGTACGATCCGCTGAGAGAGGAGTGGTTCACGGCCGTGCGTGGACGGGGGGCGTATCTGAATGACCAGCCGGTGCACGTTTCTGACACCGATCGGCTGCAGGAGGCACTTTTGGCTACGGGGTTTCCGTATGATATGAAAGAGTCTCCCGAAAATAACCTGACCCATTTTCACAATTTTAGCATGCGGGCGCAGGCGGTGCGGCGTCCGGGTGTGGCGTCCATCGACCTGGCGTATGTGGCGGCGGGACGGCTCGACGGTTTCTGGGAGTTCAAGCTCAAACCGTGGGATATCGCTGCCGGCGCCCTCCTCGTGACCGAGGCCGGAGGGACCGTCAGCGACTTTGCGGGAGGCCCGCTCGATATCTTTCGAGCAGAGATCGTCGCCTCGAACAGCCACATTCATCAGCCGATGCTCGAAGTGCTCAGCCTCCCCCCCACCGTAACATCTCCAGGCCAGTAGGCGCGCGAGATTGGCCGCCTTAGAACCGCATCAAATAGTTAATATCAAATTCCTAACACGAACTGCGTCTGGGCCGGACTCGCCAATAGTCAGTTTTTGCACAGCGGGACTCGCTGCTCATCCTGGAGGACCACTCAATGGCTTGTGGCATCGCCAGAAATCCCCTGAAAAAATAGGGAGTTACACGATTGCCTGACCACAAAGTGAACTTGGCACATGACCTGCAAGTCTTCGTTATTCAGTATTCGAGCGCAATTGGACAAGGAGGTGCCCCAAGATGAGATTGAGGGGTGGCCTGAGCGTTGTCATAGTGACTTGTCTTCTCGGGGGTTTTCCTCAATGGGTTAACGCATCCGAGGGCGAGAAAAACCCCCTCGGCGAAACGCACGACGCACAACGCGCGGCGGAACCCCTGTCCCCAGCAAAGCGAGTTTATATCTCATGTATCAAAGAGGGGGCCGAGACGGCTGAATGTGAGAGGCGAGCTCGTCCGTTTATTGAGATAGAGCAGCGGCAGGTTGAAGAACGGCGGAAGGAGTTAGAGAAAAGGTTGCAGCTCGAAAAAGAGACGCAAGAGCGGGAGCGAGAGGCGCGACAGCGGGAGCTTGAGCAGGCGCAACAGCGCGAGCGGGAGGCGGAACAGGAGGGCCTTGAGCAGGCGCGGCAGCGTGAGCTTGACGAGGCTGCGCGGAAGAAGGAGGCATTTGAAAACTGGGTGCGACCATTGCGACAGTACAGAGAGCTTCAGCGGCTGATGAGAGGGGGCCCTACGATTGATTGCACCACGATAGGAAGTCATACGACGTGTAGGGAATACTGACTCACCCCAAGCCCTGCCCGAATAGCATCGAATTCCTCTGGCAAGTTCCAGCCTTCCTCGATATGGGCGATAATTCCTCAGTATTGCGGAGCAATACCCTTCCCTACGCGACCCGGCGTAGACTTAAAGTGCGCGTATCGCTAAGCTGCGGGGTGAAACGGGACTCTGTGGTGGACAATCGGGGGGTGGTTTGACAGGGGGGGTCTGGTCTAGCCTTGAATATGTCAATCACATCGGAAACGTGGCCTTAGAATGTTCGGCCCTGGTCCGATTCTACCGTGCGTGGAGCAGCCGCCCGAGGAGTCGCGGAACGGGGTGGCGGAAATCCTCGTGTACTGGGCCGCGACCCACCAGAACCCGATCTAACCCGCCGACGCGGCAAGCGCTGCCGTCCGTTCTTCGGTTCCAAAAATAAATCTGTCCCCCATTTCTCCTCTCCAGCAATGAGATCTCTTGAGGCGTACCACCTTCGCATCTCATCAAATAGTCGATATTACATGCCCGACACGAATCGTTCGAAGCCTGCCAGTTGCCACCGTCTGCGTCATTCGTTTGCAACTCACTTACTGGAGGATGGATATGACATTCGCACTGTCCAGGAATTGCTTGGCCACAAGGATGTGAGCACCACCATGATGTATGCCCACGTCTTGAACCGAGGTGGACAGGGTGTTCGCAGGCCT
>JBHIAH010000087.1:0-9853 GCA_046758505.1 Methylomirabilales bacterium (SeqCode)
ACGCCGGAGCCTGCCGTATTGAGGCAACGGCTCCAAGATCCATCGTGAACCAACACAATCTGGAGAGTCCCCCTCCGTCTTCCCGGAGATGGAGAGGTGCGCGCAAAGGGAAGGCCACAGCGACACGGGGCAAGCCCGGCGCGTGCACCGGTGGAGACTCGCGATCCGGAACCCGGGGGCCTATCCCGCGGTTTCCCGCAACGGGGGGAGGAACATGCGGCGACGACTTGTTCAGATGGGGGTGGCGGGGCTCGTCGTGCTGACCGGTGGCCAGGGCTGGGCGCACTCGGACCTGACGCAGGTTCAACGGGACTTCTATCGGTCCACGCGCCTTGCCGAGATTCGGCTCGCCACGCACCGCTACCTCGATCTGAAGCAGGCCAAGGCCGACGGCTACGTCCAGCTCACGGGCAACGTCCCCCTCGAGGGCACTCATTTCTACAATCCCCGGATCACGGGCTTCGACTATGCCCATCCTGCTATTCTGCTTTACATTGAGCAGAAGGGGACGTGGCAGCTGGCGGCCCTCAAGTATGCGGTCCCCGGGGAGAGCCCTCCCGCGAAGAGCCCCTTTCCCGGCATCCGATGGAGACGGGAGGAGGCGACCTGCCGCTACGCCGACTGGCGAGAGGTTCACACCCGGTCCGCCGAGGACTGCCCCCCCGTCCATCCCGAAACCCACAGTGCCTACGCGGCCTGGCAGCCGGATCTCTGGGTGATTTCGCTCTGGCTGTGGTATCCCAATCCGGAGGGCCTGTTCGCCCACTGGAACCCTCTCCTGGCCCCGTTTGACGACCGGAGCATCCCCCCGGACGGCGTCTCGACCTGGGACGAGTGGGAATATGACACCGCCTACTCCACCTTCAACCATAACCTCTCGGGCTACATCCTGCTCTGTATCGGGGCCCTCATGCTGATCGGCGTGGCGGGCCAAAGACGGTTCCCGTGGATGATCCAGCTCTGGCCGGTGGTGATGATCATTCTCGGCCTCGTCGTCATCTATCGGAGCGATCCCCACGCCTGGCCGTACGGCGTACAAGGCTTTTGGGAGAGCCTGGCCGACCGGAAGATCTTCGAACACAAGCTCTCCGCCCTCATTGTGCTTATCATGGGGATCGTCGAGTGGCTGCGGGCGCGGCAGACCCTCACCCACTGGGCGTGGGGGATGATCTTTCCGCTGCTGGCGATCGGCGGGGGCATCGTCCTGTACGGCCACGTGCACCCGGAGAGCAATTTCAATTATATCGGGAGCCTCAGCCTGCCGCACAAGACCGAGGGGGTCACCGCAATCCTCCTCGGACTCACCTGGATCGTGAACGATTGGCGGATTGTGAAGGGACGGGTGTGGTATTTCGCCACCCCCCTCTTGATGATCGCGATGGCGCTCCAGCTCATCCTTTACGTGGAATAGCCTTTCGCGATCGCAGCATTCCCCCCTACTCCCCCCGTGGAGACCGACCATGGCAAAGCGGCGTCCCGAAGGCGGGGGGCGCACCGGGCCGGTCCGGATCGTAACGGTGACCGATCGGCAAGTTCGTTGTGTCCCCTGCGTTCAGCGCAGCCAGCCCCACCGCGGAACCCGGAGGGCCATCCGGCGAACCGGCGTGGCCCTGGCCATCCTTGGCAGCCTCGTGACCGGGTGCGCCGAGGAGCCGACCTTTCAGGGGACGGCCCTCGATCCCCCCCGAAAGACGCTCGACTTCACCCTCCGTGACCAATTCGGACAGCGCATCCACCTGGCCGACCTCCGGGGACGCGTGGTGGTGCTGACCTTCCTCTACACCTCGTGTCCCGACCTCTGCCCCCTCCTGACCGCCAAGCTCCGCACATCGGTTGAGTCGCTCGCCGACCTGGCACCGCGGGTCGCGTTTCTGGCGGTGACGGTCGACCCCGAGCGGGATACCATGGAGCGGGTCCGCGCATATTCAGCGCAGCACGGGATGCTTCACCGATGGCACTTCCTGATCGGCAGGTCGGAGGATCTCCGGCCGATCTGGGAGTACTACTGGGTGGGCAAGGTCTGGAAAACCGAGAAGGGAGATGTGATGCACCAGGCTCCTGTGCACCTCATCGACGGGGAGGGGCAGGTCCGCGTCGTGTACGGGAGCACCTTTCGCCCCGCCGATCTGGCCCACGACATCCGGGCCCTCGGGATCCGACAGTCATCGGACTTCGGCGAGCTCAGTCGAGCCGTCGTCGGTCGTCGGTCAACGGGGGTACCATGATCGTCTGGTCCATCCTCGCGGGAGCCCTCGGCATCGGCGGAACGGGTGCCTTCCTCGTACGCCAGGGCCGCCGATGGATGGACGCGAGCCCGGAGCGGTATTGGCTCTTGGGGATGGCGGCACCATTTCTCGCCTGGCTCCTCGCCTTCCTCGGCCTGCTCGGGCCGCTGACCGGACCGGAGGGGGATAAAGCCCTCTTCATCGTCTCCTCGAGCCTTCCGCTCGTCGGCGTCATCGCGACGGATGCGATCGTCCGGCGGCTGCGCGCAGGGGGGCGTGCCCGTCGCCCCGTCACCTACTGGCTCCTGGGGGTCGCGGCGCTGCTCCCGGGGTGGGGAGTGGCCCTCCTCGCCCTCGCCATTGTCGCCACTCACTAAGGGGGGACGCACGCGGACCCCCGTCTTGACGGCCACCGCGCAGATCTTCACTCCCACGGACGCGGCACGGGCGTAAGGTAGGGGAGGTGCGGGAAAGGCCTACCGGGGAGCCCGCAGATCGACCCGTTCGGTATCCCGGAGGCACGTCAGGGCGATGCGAACGTAGCGCCCGGTCGGCTCGCCGCTCGGGTCGAGGAAGCCACAGGGAGCATCGGCAAAGCCCGCATCCATATAGATGTCCCAGTGGGGACCGTCGTTCCCGAAGGTGAAGGCGTAGACGATATAGAGGACATCGTGTCGGCGCAACTCCACCACTTTGTCCGCGGGGCGCGCGGGATTGGAGTAACTTTTCAGCTCCAGGGCGTAAAACTGCAGATCGGTCCCCGGCCGGTAGGTCGTCGCCGTCTCCTCGAGGCGCCACCCGGCATAGTCGGGGATCCGCACGGCCTCCCCCGAGGCCCCAGCCGAACGCCCACCCGCGCCGATCGACAGGGCGGTCACGAGCAGGATGCTTCCGGCCCCGCGACGGAAATGATCCCCCCGGCGCGTGCGCCCGGCGAACTGGCGGACGCGGATTTTCATCGCGGCATCGCGATACCATCCACCCATGACGCCGAGAGCGTACGACACGGCGCCGAGGATACGCAACCCGTTTCGCCCGTCCCCCTTGCGGCCCGACGGCGGCCAGGCCGGGCAGGAAGGGGAAGTGGTATGCTTTTCGGGGGGAATATTTCGGCTGCCGCCCGTCTCTTGTCCAAGTAGAGGATAGATGGGCTCGCCCACCATCCGGCCGGAGGGACCCGTGCTCTTCAAGAAGCTGGGGCCGCAGGAGAAGTTTCTCGATTACATCCTGCCCCATCTGAACACCCTCTACCGGTGCGCCGTGCGCCTGACGGGAAGCCCGGCCGATGCCGAGGACCTCGTGCAAGAGACCTGCCTGCGCGCCTTCACCGCCATCGACGAGTTGCGCGACACCCGGGCGGGCAAGGCGTGGCTCTTCACCATCATGTACCGGACGCATCGTCGGCGGTGGCGCGAGGATCCCTACCGCCGATCGGTGCGAAGCGTGGAAGATCTGGAGGCGGCCGCCATCGATTTTCAGGAGGCCCTGTACGACTCGTACGAGCACGATCCCCCGACCGCCCATCTCGTGCGGGACGAGATTCGCCGGGCCGTCGCCGCACTGCCGATCCGCTACCGGGACGTGGTGATCCTGGCCCACATCGCAGGGCTCTCTTACCGGGACATGGCGGGCGTCCTCGGCGTCCCCGTGGGGACCATCATGTCCCGCCTCGCCCGGGGGAGGCGGCTGCTCCGGGCGAGCCTGCGGGCGTACGCCCGGGAGCGTCCCCGGGCACAGGGAGAATCATGACCTGCCAGGAATTGGCAAACCATCTCGACGCCTTTTTGGACGACGAGCTCTCCGTCGGTGAGAACTTGAAGCTCCAGACGCACCTCGTCTTCTGCGAGGCCTGCCGAAGGGTCGTGGCGTCGGAGATCAAGCTCCGGACGTTGATCGAGGAGGAGGCGCTGCCGGATGAGGCCCCCGCGTCCCTGGGCGAGCGCATCGCGGAGCAGATCCGGGCGCAGCCCTATGGCGGCGGCTCGCGGGCCCTCCGGCGGTCCCCCCCGGGCCGCCGCGGCTTTTTCATCGGCCTCCTCACGGGTGTCGCGGCGGCGGGGGCCATCCTGCTCGTCGTCTCCCCGCTCCTCACGCGAGGGCCCGAGCCCGGCACGCCGCTCGCCGCGGAGGTCGTGGCCAAGCATCAAATGTACAGCCAAGCGGAAACGCGGCTTGCCGTCGCCAGCGCGGAGCCGACGACGCTCGCTCGCTGGTTCAGCGGCCGGGTGCACTTTCCACTCAAGCTCCCCTTGCTCGCCCGGCCGGGGGACCGGCTGATCGGGGGGCGGCTCTCCTCGATCGCGGATCGCCGGGCCGCGTATCTCCTCTACGCGCGGGGCGGGCACCGGCTCTCCCTCTTCATCTTCGAGCCCCCGGGGGGGCTCCATCCCCCCGCGCCCGTGAAGAAGGTAGAGGGGGTTCCGTTCTATACGTCGACGCTTCAGGGTCGATCGGTCGTCTGGTGGGAGGATCGCGAGGTGTATTACGCCGCCACGGGCGATGAGGACCTTGAAGCGCTGATCGAATTTGCCCTGCTGTGCGTCAAGGGGAGGACGCTGTCGGTCTCGTAACCCCGGGGGACCGACGAGTCCCCTTCCCGTTGCGGAATGGGTGGCGTCGGAAGCCGGCACGAAGGAAAACGAGAAAGGAGGAGGAATCATGCACTGGAAGGTGTGGTTCGCCGTGCTCATGATCGTCGGAGGGGTCGGGCTCGCCGCATCCGCCGCCTCTGCCGAGACCCGGGAGTTTCTGATCGTCACCAACGAGATCAAGTGGGAGGCGGAGGGGGGTGAGGCCCCGGTGGCCGACCGGAATCGGGGACGCGTCAAGGAGATCGAGCGGTATACCTTCGCACCCGGGTTTCTGGTGGTGAACCAAGGGGACAAGGTCGTCCTGCGGATCCACGCCATCAAGGGAAGCAAGCACATCATCGAGGTCCCCGCCTTTCACACCGGCGAGACCCTGATCCGGCGGGGCCAGGAGAAGGCCGTCACCTTTGTGGCGGATAAGGCCGGCGTCTTTGAGTTCCGCTGTAACAATCACAAGAATGCCAACAAGGAAGGGCCCATGGTGGGCTACCTCTACGTCCGGGGAAAGTGAGACAGCCGAGGGGGGCCTCCCCCGGCCCCTTCCGGGTGCGCATAATGACGCGACCGCGGGCGGCGTGGATCCTGTTGGGCCTGCTGGGATCGGTCATGCTGATCCCGGCAGTCGCCCCCGCCTACGAGGAGCGGCCCGTCGAAAACGGGGGGACGCTCACCGGGCGGGTGCGCTTTCGGGGACCGATCCCCGCAGCGTACGTTATCCGCGTGACCAAGGACAGCGCGGTCTTCGGGCAAACCGTCCCTGACGAGCGGCTCCTCATCTCGAAGGACGGGACAGTCGCAAACGTCGTAATCACGATCGGGGGGATTGAGCGGGGAAAGCCCTGGCCCCCCCTGAAGCCCCGCGTGGTGAACCACGGGGGCCGCTTCGTCCCCCATGTCCAGGTGGCTCGAACAGGGAGCAGGCTAGCCGTCGTGAACCGGGATCCGGTCCTGCACAACACGCACGGCTTCCAGGGCGGCCGCAGCACGTTCAATGTGGCCCTCCCCCGCTACCGGCGGGATCGGCCGGTGTTCGAGCCCCTGGCCGAGCCCGGCATCCTCGAGGTGATGTGCGATGTCCACGACTGGATGAACGGGTGGGTCGCCGTCCTCGCCCATCCCTACTTCGCCCTCACCGGCGCGGCCGGGACATACACGATCACCGACATCCCCCCGGGGACGTACACCGTCACGGCCTGGCACGAACAGCTCGGGAAGCAGCAGGCGAGGGTCACGATTCCTCCAACCGGAAGAGCCCGCCTCGACTTTACGTTCACGCCCCCTTCGACCCCCTGAGCGCCACTATCCAAAGGCGATCGTCGCTCGAGCAGAGGGGAGACGGCACCCGCCGAACCCGGGATCGGTCCCCTGCTGCGCCGGGCTCCCTGTCCCCGAATGCTCCGGCGGCAGAAGACCCCGCCAGTTTCCGCTTGACGGGAGGGATGCCCCTGGGCTAAGTGTGATTCAGGTCATAACACAATGTGATGTTCGTCAGTCTCTCAGCTATCTCCGGATCGTAGACGTATGGACGCTGTGCACATGCCGAGGACCCGTTGGTTCTGTCTCGCCGCCGCAGGGCTGCTGTTTTCGTTCGCGGTCCTCGCCCCGCCCCACACGGTCCACCACGGACTCCACGCGCGGGATCTCAACGACTGCCCGGTCCTCGCCGCCGCCCACCAGACGAGTGGCGACCTGCCGGAAACTCTCTCTCTCCCCATCCCGCTCCTCGCGACCTACGACGTACCGGTTCTCCGCTCCACCCTCCCCCAGACCCCCGCCCGCCGGGCCGACCGCACCCGCGCCCCCCCCTTCAGTCTTTCCACCTGATCTCCACTTCGGCAGGTAGATCGCACCGCCGTTGATCCTCCGGGGAAGGGGGATCCTCCCCTCTCGCGGGGCGAGAGTTCCTTCCCCCGATCTCCCTGCCGCCGTCAAACTCCGTGCAACTCTTTTGCACCCCCCGAACCCACACCGGGGGAAGGGAGCCCATCATGAAAAGTGTGACGCGCCCCATTGCCGTGATCGGTATCTTGCTGATGACGGTGACCCCCGGGGGTCCCGCATTTGGGAAAGAGGCGCCGCCGGCTCGGACCGACCAGGCCGAGCTCGAGGCGCTGCGCCAGGAACTCGCGGCCACCCGGGCCGCCCTGGAAGAGATGCAGCGCCGCTACGACGCCACGATCCGGGAGCTTCAACAGCGGGTGACCGCCGTGGAGGAAACGCCCACGGCGACAGGAGCCGTTGCGCTCCCCGCCTCAGGCCAGGCCCCGCCCTCCCGCGGCGGCAACGAGGAGAAGGAAATCCAGCTGGGTGAGATTCCCGAGAAGCAAGGGCCGGTGCGCAGCCTGCCCGAGATCGCCGGGACCACGATCACGGGGTTTGTGGTCGGCTCGTTCAACGTCAACTCCCACCTCCGCTTTCCCGGATCGACCCCCACATTCAAGCGCGAGGTCGAGGCGCCGGCGAACCCGGAGAACAGCAGCTTCCGGTTCAACACGTTCAACATCGGCCTCACCAAGCGGTTTGCCGACTGGCTGATCGGCAGCGCGGCCATCGAGGTGGAGAACGAGCGCAAATTCGAGGGGGAATTTGACGCGGGTGGGGGCCTCACGGTCGATCAAGGCACCGAGGTCAATATCGATACGTTCGAGATTACCGCCGTCGCCCCCGTGGGCAACGGCCTGCGCTTCTCCCTGGGAAAGTTCAACGTCCCCTTCGGCATCGAACGGGAAGATCCGCCCGCCAACCTCCAGGCCACCAACTCCCTCGTCTTCGAGCTGGGCCGCCCCAGCAAGGTCCTCGGCCTGCGCGCCGCGTACCAGTTCAATCCGACGCTCGACGTGCAGGTCTTCGGCGTGAACGGCTGGGACGTGGACGAGGACAACAACGACGGCAAGACCGTCGGGGGGCGGCTCGGCTTTACTCCGGTCGAGGGATTCAACGTGGGCGTCGGCGGGTTTTACGGGCCGGAGCAGGACGACCGGAACGGTGTCAAGCGGAGCGTCATCGATGTGGACGCGGTCTACACCCGGATCCCGAAGCTCACCCTGGCCGCCGAATTCGTCTACGGGGCCGAAGACGCTGTCCCCGTCTTCACCGCGCCCCCATCGGCTGTGGCCCCGCTCGAGGAGGCCGACCGGGACGCTTTGATCGCGCAGAAGGACGCGGAGTGGCTCGGCGTGGCGCTGACCGCCCACTACGACGTCTCTGATCTCTGGGGCCTCACCTTTCGGTACGGCCTCCTCGACGACCGGGACGGCGGCCGCACCGGGTTCGATCAAACGCTGCAATCGTTCACCCTGGCACCCACCATCCACCTCTCCTCGCTCATCCCGGGCCTGGAGACGGTCGGCACCGTCCCGCGAACCCGCCACCTGATCGCGAACGTCGATCTGCGATTGGAGTATCGGCTCGATCACTCCGACCGGGACGTGTTCATGCGCGCCCAGGATCGCTTCGATGACACCAACCACCGATTCGCCGTCCAGGTGATCGGCAATTTTTGAGGAGGTGACGCACCCGTGCGCGGCATCACGCTGGCCCAGCTCCCCCTGAGCGCGAAAATCTTCTGCACCCTGTTCCTCCTCGGCATCGGCCTGGGTGAGCTGGCCGCCGTCACCCAGGCGACCACCGCCGTCGGCCTCTCCTACCAGGACGTGACGGCGAGTCTCGCTCCCGAGATGCCCATGGTCCAAATGGCCCGTGGCCAGACGAGCGCCGAGCGAGAAATCGAGATCGGAGAGCTGAAAACGGCGGCCAAGGTCTGGATCCGGACGCCGCTGTTGATCCAGACGAGCCACACCCATCTGTTCGGTATGACGCTTATCGCGGGGCTCCTCGGGTTGATCTTTCTCTTCTCCTCCCTCGGGGAGTGGAAAAAGGCTGCGATCCTCTCCCTCCCATTCGTCGGGACCGTTCTCGACATCGGGGGGATGTGGCTGACCCGCTTCGTCTGGCAGCCGTTCGCAGCACTCGTCCTGCTCGGCGGAAGCCTGTTCGCCCTCGGGTACCTCTTGATCACGTCGATCGCCCTGTATGAGCTGTGGGGAAAGAAGGAGGCACGAACATGAGATCTCTGAAGATCATCATCGGCCTGATTGGGGCGGCGTTGCTCGTGGGCGGGGCGCGGGCCGCCCTGGCGCACATCACGCCGCCCGTCGTGCTTCTCTCCGACCGGGCGGCGGTCGTCGGGATGATGCCCGGCGCTCGGCGATTTTTCGTCCGCGAGGTGCGACTCACCCCACGGGAACGCGCCCTGATCGAGAAGGACTGGGGATGGAAGCCGGAGCAGGATCGCTACCGGTTCTATCTCGGCCGGGATCGGCAGGGCCATCTCGTCAGCGCCGTCACCTTTGTGACGGAGATTACGATGCACGGCCCGGTGCGGGTAGCCGTCGGCATCGGGCCTGACGGGCGCATCAGGGATGCCAAGGTCGTGGAACTCACGGAAGAGACGTACTACTGGCTCAAGCCGGTCCTCGACCAAGGCCTCACCCAGGCGTATGCGGGACGAGACAGCCGGGCGAGCTTTGCCCTCGCCGAGCGGTTTTCGGAGGCGAGGCTCCACAGCATGCCCCACCTGTACGCCCAGATCGTCGCGAGCCTGATTCAGCGAGGGGTGGTCCTCTTCGAGGTCACCTTTGTGAAGCGGGGGCACACCTCGTGATGGAAGGGTGATCTTGAAATTTGCTGATACTCCTGGTACCTTCCTTCACACCCCGCGTGCGGTGTCCGAGCCCGGAAGACAGGGCTCGGCAGGCACCCATCAGAGAGGGGGACGGACCATGAGAAGACACCGCCGCGTCCGGCGAATCGTGGGGCTGACCGCTGGGGTTCTGGTTCTGACAGTCCTTCTCTCCGACGCCGCCACTTATTAGAAGCGGGCCTTTGCAACGAACAGCGACGCCGACACCGTCTCGATCGTTGATCTCCAGACGGAAACGCCAACGGGGAAAGTGCCCCTCTGATTCCCCGGTCGAAGGCCCACGGGAAGGATGCCATGGATTCTCCCGTTGCCGCCACGCTCCTGTTCGGATTCGTCCT
>JBHIAH010000088.1:0-9748 GCA_046758505.1 Methylomirabilales bacterium (SeqCode)
TCCTCGATGAAGAGCGGCGGGCCCGGGTGATTCGCGGGAAATAGGCGCGGTCTGCCAGCCCCGGCTCAGTGCACAGGGGAAGCTGAACAGCATAACTGACTGCCAATAAAGGACTATATTATTTATTGGATGCCGACGGCGGCATGGCACACGAGTTGCACCAGGTATCTTCCGTATTCCTAATCTTCAGAGCAACCTGCTCGAATCGGAGGTAATAGCCATGAAGATCAACACGTTGGGCCGGTCCCTGGTCGGTGTAGTTGCGCTGCTGCTCGTTCCCAGCATGGCCATGGCGGGTTCCGCCACCGACTGGGTCAAGGTCACAGTTGGTGAGATGAGAAATGCGCTCGCGGAGCAAGCTCCCGGGGAGAGCCTGAGCCGGGAGAAGCTCATGGAGGTCTCTCGGTTCATCGATGGGCGCTTCGACTTTTCGGAGATGGCCCGACTGGCACTCGGTCAACATTGGCAGCAACGCTCACCGGAGGAGCAGCAGGAGTTCGTCGGTCTGTTCCGGAACCTCCTGCAGCGCTCTCACTTTCTGAGCATGACCAACAAGGCGAAATCGGAGCAGCACTTTGTCGGCGAGCGGACGGAGGGGGACCGGACAATCGTCCAGGCGATGGTGACGGCCGAGGACAGCGAAGTCCCCATCGACTACGTCCTCCTTCGGCACAACGGGGCATGGAAGATTTGTGACCTGGGAATCGACGGCATGCGGCTCTCCGAGATCTACCGGGCGCAGTTCAACCGGGTCATTAGCACGGCCTCCTACGACGAGCTGGTCCGGCGGATGCAGATTAAGCTGCAAGAAGTGGCCTACGAAGCGAGGGCCATCAGGTAGTCCTTTCGCCGGCGCCCACCCTTCCTTCCCGCGGGACACGCGTGGGGCGAGGAGGGGTGGGCGCGGCTCTGTTCGCGCATGATCAGGGGTCGGTATTCCCTATCCCGCTGACCCCACCCTGATCGGTGTAACCTCCCTCTCCTATACTCCTCAGCCCGTGCTGCTCTCCAGCCCATCGGGTTCTCCGCGCCCCGGAGATGTCAACTCCGGGCCCTCTGCGCCGCGTCCCGTGCCGGCTCGCGCGGGTGCGGGGCCCGGCGCCGCTCGGCCGCGGGGCGGGCGCGTGGATCGCGGTCCGCGGCATCCCGAGAGGGATGAGCCGGTGTATCGAGAGGACGCCCTCGGTCCGATAGTTCTTCCGGTCGGATCTTTTCGGTATAATACCTCACCAGACACATCGCGGGTCGATCTTGGAGGGAGAGGCGATGGGCACCAGAAGGGATCGCCTGAGGCAGTGGCTTCAGAGAAAAATCGAGGCCGGCGAGGCGACGGAAGCGGAACCCCAGCTCATGGCCCTGGAAGAGCTGGCGGGGCGTCTGCAGCTGGACGTCGAGTATCTGTATCAGCTGCATCGGGAGAGCGCCCTCTTCCGTCTGGTGACGATGCCGGATGGGCGGCGTCACGTTCGCCAGAAGGAGGTTCTGATCCTCCTTCGGCGGAGTGCGACGCGCCCGGGTCTCCCCCACACGCTGAATCAAACTTTTCATCGCCCCGAAGACCTGTCCGGGGACCTTGGCGTTCCACTGGCCGACTTTCTGGCCCTGCTCCGGACGGGCGAGGTGGGCGCGGTCCGGATTGATACGTTCCTGCGCGTGCCGGACGAGGAGATCGGTCGCCTCCTTCGAGAGATGGAGGGGCCCGTTCAGTCTGGGGGGGTCGAGGAAGAATGATCAGCGCGGATCGACGCTCGAGGCGTGGGCTTCGAGAGTCGGGGGGTACAATGGGGCGATCCGGAGGTATGCGGTTCGGGCCTTGGCTCTGGTTCCTTGGTCTGCTGCTTGTCTCCGTCCCGGGCATGCTCGAGGCAGGAGAGATCAAGGGGCGGGTGGAGCACACGGGGGTGAGGCTCACGGAACAGTGGGTCCCGGTTCAGAAGAATCGCGAGGTCTGTGGCGCCTGGAGACCGCTCGAACGGCTTCTCCTCTCCCCGGAGGGGGGAGTGGCCAATGTCATTGTAGAACTCCAGGGCGTCGAGGGGAAAGATCCGGGACCTCCGTCGCGGAGGGCGGTCTTGGATAATCGCGATTGCCGGTTTATGCCGAGGGTCCAGGTTGCCCGTCTCGGCACGCTGCTGGAGATCCGCAATAGCGACGCAATCCTGCATACGGCTCATGCGTACCGCACGCGCGGTGAGACCCTCTTTCACGTGGCCCTTCCCCATTTTCGGGAGCAGGTGCAGGTTCCGCTCGAGAAGCCGGGCCTCCTCCGAGTCATCTGTGATGTGGGTCATATCTGGATGCGGGCGTACATCTTGGTTACCGACAACCCCTTTTCCGCCGTCACTGATTCGCAGGGTCGGTTTACGGTGAGCGGAGTCCCTGCGGGAACCTATCGCCTCCGGGTCTGGCATGAGCTGCTGGGGGTCATCACCAGGCCGGTCACCGTCCAGGATCGGGGGACGGCCGTCGTGGTGCTGCGGTATCCCTGAGGACACATCACTCCTCCTCCTCCAGCCGGTCCAGGATCGATTTGCCGCTTTCCTCTTCCTCCACATCGGGGGGGGTGGTTCGACGGATGCTGGTCGCGAGCAGCCAAACGAGGATGCCGATCACGTTTGCCCCGAAGAAAAGGCTCAGGGCCACCTTCGCCTGGCCGTGCATCAGAAAGAGAAAGGCGAGTGCGAAGAGGGCGATCATCACCGTGCCCCCCCACACCCAGATTGCCCCGTGCAGCGTCATGGCTCCTCCGATCTTTTCGCGACATTGTATTGCCTTGGGGCTTCACGATGCAAGCGTATCCGCAAAATCTCCTTGCGGGATGTAACCATTTCTGTTATACATCCCCCATTTGTCAGTGAGCAGCTAGAAGGCTGGAAAGCTCGTAGGCTCGGAACATTCTAGACTCTCCTGCATTCCAGCGTGCTAGCCTTCCAGCGTTCGAGCTGGTCAGAGATGATGGCTGTTCTCAGCGGTCATCGGCCAGTAGTCATGGGGGAGAATGCAATGCTGGTCACGCCGGTGAGCTACACGTTAGCCGCGGGGGCGGCCGAAGGCCCCACGCCGCTGAACGCCTTTGATAATGCTCTGCTGGCAGCAGGGATCGGCAACGTGAATCTCATGAGGGTGAGCAGCATCCTGCCTCCGGGCGCCAAGTATGTGGAGGCACTCCAGATCCCGCCCGGGTCGCTGGTGCCCACCGCATACTGCACCTGGACTTCTGGGATTCCGGGCGAGCGCATCGCGGCGGCGGTCGGGGTCGGGCTGTCGCGGGATAGCTTTGGCGTGATCATGGAGTATGAAGGCAGGGGGACACGCGAGAAAGCTGAGGCCGAGGTGAGGCGTATGCTCGAAGTGGCGTTCGAGCAGCGGCAGATGAAGCTGCACGATGTCAGGGTTCGGGGGGTGGATTATCGGGTGAAGGCCCTCGGATCGGTGGTGGCTGCTACGGTCCTCTGGTACTAACCGAACCCTTTGGGTTCGGGGTCCAATGTCCATAGTCCAAAGTCGGGAAAGGAATAACCCCTCCTAGTGTTGGACCTTGGACATCGGACGGTGGACATTGGACGGTGGACGGAAAAATGGAGCTGTGGTTTACCGAGAAGCAAACCGAAGACCTGGGGCTCAGTCTACGGGTTCGCGAAAGCCTCCTGGTCGAGCGGACCCCCTTCCAGCAGTTGGCCGTCCTGGACACGTATCAGTATGGCCGGATGTTGGTGCTTGACGGGGTGATCCAGACTTCCGAGGGGGATGAATTCGTCTATCATGAGATGATCACACATGTCCCCCTGACGACTCATCCCCGTCCCCGAGAGGTCCTCGTCGTCGGGGGGGGCGACGGTGGGACGGTCCGGGAGATCCTGAAACATCCCGAGGTCGAGCGCGTCAGCCTGGTGGAGATTGACGACCAGGTGGTGGCTGCTGCACGCCGGTTTCTGCCCGGGCTGAGCGGGGCGCTGGATGATTCCCGGGCGGAGGTCATCATTGCAGACGGTGCAGAGCACATCCGGGCCGTGCGCGGCGCCTGCGACGTGATCGTCGTGGATTCCACCGACCCGGTCGGCCCGGCGGTGAAGCTGTTCCAGGAGGACTTTTATCGGGCGGTGCACGATGCCTTGACCGCTGACGGTCTTTTCGTCGCCCAGTCCAAATCCCCGTATCTCGATCGGGGACTCCTCCGCGAGGTTCTCGCTCTCGTCCGCTCCCTCTTTCCGGTGGCCCTTGTCTACACCGCAACGATTCCAACCTATCCCAGCGGGCTCTGGAGCTTCGTGCTCGGCTCAAAGACGTACCATCCGCTCACCTTCGACGAGCAACGGGCGGAAAAGCTGGAGACCCGCTACTACTCTCCGGAGATCCACCGCGCCGCCTTTGTCCTTCCCCGCCAGGTCCGGGGTGATCTCGTCCAGGCCGGATGATGCGACGGAAAATCGCCGGCGTCGTCCTCTTCGGGATTCCACTGGATCTTACCTCGTCGTATCGCACCGGGACCCGTTTTGGCCCGCAGCAGATCCGGGCGGCTGGGGAGGCGCTTGAAGACTACAGCATGGCCCTGGACCGGGATGTTCGCCAAGTCAAGGTGATCGATCGGGGAGACCTCGAGCTGGCTCCTGGAGATCTGGAGGGAAGTCTGGCACGCATTGAAGCGGAGGCGACGGGGGCCATGGAGCAGGGTGGGAATCTTGTGGCCCTGGGCGGGGAACACCTGATCACCTTTCCCCTGGTCAAGGCCGCCCTGACGAGGTTCCCGGACCTCGTGGTCCTCCAGATCGATGCCCACGCGGACATGGCGGAGCGGTACGGCGGGAACCCGCTCACCCACGCAACGGTAATCCGACGCGTGGCAGAGTGTTTGGGGCCTGGGCGGCTCGTGCAGGTGGGTATTCGGTCCGCCACCACCGAGGAGGTCGCATTTGCGCGCGGGCAGACGCATTTTTTCCCGGGCCCGTCCGCACAGATGGCCCGGGTCCTCAAGATTCTCGCGGGCAGGCCGGTCTATCTCACGATCGACATCGACGTGGTGGATCCGGCCTTTGCGCCCGGGGTGAGTACCCCGGAACCCGGTGGGTGGAGCAGTGGGGAGTTGTTGCAGGTCCTCGGCCAGATAGCCAACCTCGATGTGGTCGGCATGGATCTCGTCGAGGTCTGCCCCCCCTACGATCCCGCCGGGATCACAGCCAGCTTGGCTGCCAAGGTCCTCCGGGAGGCCCTGGTGACCTTTTTTTACTCAGGCTGACCCCTCCTTTACCGTTGACGCCGTCCCGATCGTCGTCTTCGACTATAGCAGTCGGCTGTCCGCTGTCCGCAGTCAGCTCGGGCCCGGACAGTGTCTTGCTGACAGCTGATAGCTGACGGCTGACAGCGTATGGGAGGAGGAGGCACGGGTTTTGGCGCCCGCCGAGGTCGGTCTTCCCCTCGCCGCGGGGGGAATGCATGGGGGGGCGCGCCCGGCACGCGGCTGGTCGTCTACGGAGGGCGGCGTGTGTTGACACAGCGTGGGATGGCATGTACAGTCCCACGGTAACCGGGGGAGCGCGGTTCTTCAAGAGACGCCGAGGGAGGGAGGAGAAGTGCCGATGGCCTATCATTTCAGAAATTTGGTTTTTGAGGGGGGGGGAGTGAAAGGCATCGCGTATGTCGGGGCGATGGAGGTTCTGGCGAAAAAGGGGATCCTGAAAAACGTCCTTCGGGCTGGTGGCACCTCTGCCGGGGCCATCAACGCGCTGCTCCTGGGGCTCAACTTTTCACCGGCAGAGACCAAGGAAATCTTGGCCTTACTCGATTTCAGAAGCTTCTTGGATGATTCGTGGGGGATCGCGCGGGACACCACCCGGCTCATCCAGGAATTCGGCTGGTACAAAGGGGACTATTTTCGTGACTGGGTTGGCCGGCTCGTCAAAGAAAAGACTGGTAACCCCAACGCCACTTTCAACGATGTCCATGGACGAAAGCAGAAACGCGGATTTCGAGACATGTACTTTATCGGAACCAATCTCTCGACGCGCTTTGCAGAGGTGTTTTCGTATGAGCATACCCCGCGCATGTGTGTCGCGGACGCGGTCCGCATTTCGATGTCTATCCCGCTCTTTTTTGCAAGCAAGAGGAGCCAGCGCGGTGACGTCTATGTGGACGGCGGGGTCCTGGACAATTATCCGGTCAAGCTCTTTGACCGCGCAAAGTATCTCGAGAAGACCCGTGCCAAAAGAGACGTCATGGTGCCGGAGTATTATAGGACCCATAACCAGCGCCTCAAGACAGAGGGAAAGGAGATCAGCCCGTACGTGTATAACAAGCAGACCTTGGGGTTTCGCCTGGACGCGGCGAAGGAGATCGCCGTCTTCCGGGATCAGGCCGAACCCGAGCATCGGCTGATTGAGGATTTCTTCTCTTACGCCTGGGCCCTCGTCGAAACCGTTATGGAGAGCCAGGCGAGCATGCACCTACACAGTGACGACTGGCAGCGGACCATTTACGTCGATACGCTGGGTGTCAAGACGACCGAATTCGATCTGAGCGATGCCCAAAAAGAGGCCCTGGTGGAGTCTGGGCGGGTGAACACCGAAAAATATTTTGCCTGGTACGATAACCCGAAGAGTCGTCCGGTCAATCGTCCGTGAGCGCCGCCCACGGGGAGTCTGCCGCTCCCCCAGGTTCCATGCGATCGGCTTGTCCTTGCCCGCGGGGCCGGCCTGGATGGAATCGCGGCGTGAACCCGCTTTTCGAGGGCAGTGGGAGAGGCATTCGGGTTCAGATCGAAAATCCGGAACGGGAGGAACGGACCATGGCGAGAGAAGGCACGTGCATCCTCGATAGCGGTGACAGGTTTCCCGCCCTCACGATGGAGACAGTCGGTCACGGGCAGGTGGCGCTTCCTGATGGCTTTGGAGAGGACTGGGGCGTCTTCCTCGTGTACCGTGCGCACTGGTGACACTACTGCCAGCAGCAGTTGGCTGCCTTTGAACGGGCGCAGGGGAGGCTGCAGGAGGAGGGGATTCGGGTTGTGGCCGCCTCGACCGACCCGCTGGAGAAAGCCAGAGAGACGGTGGCGGAGCTTTCTCTGACTTTCCCCGTGGGCTACGGACTGCCGCTCCAGGAGACGGCGGCCCTCCTGGGTGCGTTCTACGAGAAGGAGCGACGGATCCTGCATTCCACCGGATTCCTGATCAAGCCAGACAAGACTATAGCGGTCGCCCAGTACAGTTCGGGGCCGATCGGCCGCCTGGTCTGGCAGGATGTGGCGGCGGTCGTCCAGGTCCTGAAGCAGCGGGCAGGGTGAGACGGGCGCGAGTGAGCGGCGCGTACTGCTGGGGAGGACCAGGGCGCTTTCGGTGACCCGGTCGCCGTGGAGCGGTGGACGGTGACGTGATGCGGCACTAGGATTCGCCGGTGAGCTGGAAGATCACCCTTCTGCGCCGAGGCCGGGTGTCAAAGTCTACGAGGACGAGTTGCTGCCATGTGCCGAGGAGCGGCGTGCCATCCCGAAAGGGGATCGGAAGCGCCGGCTTGAGGAGGGCAGCGCGGAGGTGGCTTGCGCCGTTGTCGTCACCCCAGGTCGCGTGATGGTGATAGTTGCGGCGCTCTGGGAGGATTGCCTCGAAGAATTCGTGGAGGTCTCGGATCAGTCCCGGTTCGAACTCCACCGTCGTGACCCCGGCGGTCGCACCGGGGACAAAGACCAGTACCTGCCCTTCGCGGAGCCCGCTCCGCTGGATCGCCTCGGAGAGGGAAGCCGTCAGGTCGTGGACGTCGCAGTGGCCCTTGGTCGCCACGGTCACCTCGATCGTCCGGATCATGTGGGCGGCCTCGGGAAAATCCCTCTCTTCCAGTTCATCGTTCTTCCTCCTCCTCTGTGCGGTGTCGCCTGACACACGGTTTGCCCGCTGTGGCCTGAACCCTTCGTTCCGCCAACCCTGGAGGCTCGCCATCCTCGACATGCCTGACTCGCCTCCTTGTTGAGAAACGCGGGCGGCGATTCAGGGGAGAAACTCGATGTGGTAGGTGGCCACGTCGGCGCGCTGGACATGGGGGACAATCACCCGAAAGGGCCGGGTGATCCCGAGCTCAAAGTCGTCAATGGCGAAGTTGTTCGCCCCCAGGTACGTGCAGTCGGCGTTGAAGAGCTGCACCTTGAAGAGGGCAAAGGTGAAGAACCCCCGAAGATTATTGAGGATCTCGCCGGCCACCATCACTCCCTGGGGGTGGGGGGCGAGCTGGACATTACGGACCAGGAAGCGGTGACCAATGTCGTTGAATTCCTTGTGACCGCGGGGCGCATCGGCCCAGGGCAGTCCACAAGCCGCCCCCTCATGCCTCGCCAAGGCCGGATCATGTCCTCCGAGGAGGAGGGCCAGCACCACGACGGGCAGAGCCCTGCCTGATGCCATCTCCCTCATTCGATGCGCGGTGCGTAGGGCCATCTCTCGTTTTCAGATGGTTCTCGTGATTTCCCTTTTCTCTGTCCAGGACTGTTGCGCTTCATCGGACAGGGACATGTTATTAGAGACGGCAGGGGTGGTCAAGAAGATCACGTCAGGCACGAGATCGTCCATCCTTCCGAAGAGCGTGTTGTTTTGAAATTACCGGACCGTGGGAGAGAACCACGGAAAATCGGGGGAGGAGAAGTCGGGATCCGAGCTGTATGCCTGGAGGACGTAGCTGACCGCTGACTGCTGAAAGTGGATGGCTGTAGTTTTTGGCTACCAGTCGCTATACCGGGTGCCCTTGCCGGGGACGGTTCGGAACCCCTCGGCGTCGCTTTGGCTGTGCAGGTCGCGGATCCCGCTGACCGTG
This sequence comes from Methylomirabilales bacterium (SeqCode), assembly GCA_046758505.1. Lineage (GTDB taxonomy): Bacteria > Methylomirabilota > Methylomirabilia > Methylomirabilales > CSP1-5 > CSP1-5. The sequence continues at coordinate 8,788 of JBHIAH010000088.1, forward strand.
CCGGTCTTGTCGACAATGAATTCGAGTCGCCAGTCGGCCTTCCCGGTCATCGGGTCCGGGTAGATCCGCCGAAGGTAGCGGCGGAGTCGAAGTTGGGTCCTGTCCTCCAAGAGGTCCTCCAGTTTTGCAGGGTAGCGGCCGTGGTCCTGGCGGTAGGCCGCGATGCCCCGGCGGAACTCCCCCAATCGGAATAAGAGTTCTGCCTCCTTGTCTCGGCGCACCATGGTGCTCCACATAGGTGTGAGCGCGGCCGTGGTGATCCCGATCAGGACGATGGCGAGCAGGAGACCGATGTAGGCGACCCCCCCCTGGCCAAAGTACGGTTCACGGTTCATGGTTCACAGTTCACAGATGATACTTCTCGTTTACAGTGCACAGCTTACAGACAGAAACGGGGGGCCATGTGTTCGTTCACGGTTCTCGGTTAACAGTTCTCGAATCCACGGTCCTCGTTTTGCCATGAACCATGAACCATGAACCAGACTTACCAGTCCTCATACGGGGTGCCGTCCATCGCAATCATGTCGCTGCCGCTTTTGACATCAAAGATCCCCGCCTCCACCCCTTCCTCGTCGAGGGCGTAGTCCAGAACCCAGGTATCATCGGACCCGGTGATGGGATCATTCGGGATCTTCCGCAGGTACCGCATTTCCACCAACGCTTCGAGGGTCGGGGGGTATTCCTCGTGGTCGGCAAGGTACTGGTCAATGATATCTCGGAAGATGAACAGGTCCTCCTTGAGCGCGGCCTCCCGCGCTCGCTGCACCGAGGTCGTGAAGCTCGGCTGGGCGAGCGTCACGAGGATGCCGATGATGGCCAGGACAATCATGATCTCGATGAACGTAAAACCCTTCTGGTTCAGGGTTGACGGTTCATGGTTCAGAGAAGTTCCTCTCGGTCCTGGACGTCGGTCGTTTCTTTGAGGCCTGAATCCTGACCCATGAACACCGGACCGTTGTCT
>JBHIAH010000089.1:0-9616 GCA_046758505.1 Methylomirabilales bacterium (SeqCode)
CATTGAGACCCCATTGTATCCCATCCTCGGTGTGCAGCCTTTTTCATCCTATCAGGCTTGCGATTTGCTATTTCGATCAGGAGGAATAGAGGCACGCCCTTTTTTGGTGAGTGTGTCTTAAGCGGACTTCAGGCGGAGCCACGTACGCGGGCAAGCTGGGGAGTGAGGATCCACTGGAGTGGGAAGCCCTCGTTGTCCCTGGCGAGGCAGACGATGGCTCCTGCCGGGAACTCGATAAGCTCTTGCTGGGGATCGCCGCAGAGCAGGGCCGAGGCCAGACGGCTCAGATGGGGCAGGTGGCCGACAAGCATCAATGGCTCCCGGGATGCCTCGATCTCGACTTGCGCTGTATGTGGATGATCTCCGGGGGCCAGCCCGTCCATCTTGCGGATCCCCCGGGCGGGGGAGAGCAGTTCGGCGAAGATCTCGGCCGTCTGTTGCGCGCGAAGCTTACCCGAATGACGGATCGCCGCCGGCTGGATTCCCAGAGCTGCGACGTGCCGGGCCACGGACATGACCTCGTCGCGGCCGGGATCGCTCAACGGTCGGGCCGGGTCCTCGATCTCGGTTTTCGCCTCGCCGTGTCGTACCAGGTAGATCTGCATTCGATGACCATCCAGGACGTTTCCCCTCTGGGCTAATCTCCCTTCGTACGCTCTATTGTATTGAAGCCCCTGCGTGGGCGCAGCGAGCATCTGGGCTGATCCTATCCGGGGCGGTTCGGGAGGTCAAGTCCGGGGGGCATGACGGGATTCGCGCTGTGAGCGGGGGCAGGTTTACCGTGCCCGGGCGGCGTCGTTCAGGCTCCAGTCGTAGCCCAGGTAGGCGAGTTCGCCTTCGGCGGGGCCCGCGATCCGAGCCGCGAGGGGCGTGTCGATGTTCGCCCGGATAAAGGCGGCCACGCCGCCGGCCGGGGCGAAGTCCTTGCGGAACCACTTGAAGAGGCGGGAGACTCTAGTGGGTTCCCCATCCCGGCCGGGCCGCAGTCCCTTGGCGGGGTTGCGCAGGAACGTCCGGGCGGCGTCATCAAGTTGGACGTCCAGGCGATCGCCTCGGTAGAGCTCTGTTCGAAGATCTGGACAAGACAGGGACGCACAGACGATGGCAAAGTGCACGCGTGGCTCGTGAAACGCCTTCCGGAGGATCCCGTGCTCGATGTCATCCAAAGCGTACTCCCTACCCGCCACGACCCCTATTTTCTTCTTCCAGATAGACCGGAACAGGCTCCCGCCGTCCCGGATGCTGTGCGTCGGGTACTGGTCGATGACGGCCTTGATGGCGAGCAGGTTGTACGCGTTTACCCAGAAGGCGAATCGTTCGGCCTCGGTCTGGAAGGTCTGTGGCTGTGCCGTGGCGAAATCCTGAAGGGACGTTGCGTAATTCGGGTCGGTTTTGATCCCCCGGTAGTCCACCACGTTGAGCCGGATGCCGCTGATGCTCCCCGGCCGTACGTGGGCCCGCAGCAGCCGGGCATAGGCTGTGTCGTCGAAGGCCTGGACAGGCGCCGCAGCCCAGCTGAGCCAGGCCAGGCCCGCCAAGACAATCCCCCACTTCCCCACGCTGTCCACCGTGCCGCCCCCAGACCCCTGGACCCGGACGCTCTTGCCACGAGCGATCCGGGCTTCCTTCTGCCCCGGTACCTTGGAGTAACGGCTGAGCCAGCTTCATTGTTCCGTGGAGCGGGGAGCACGGATTTTTCCTGCTGCTATTGCCCGAGGCCGGTCCAGAGGGCGAGGATGAAGGAGAGGGCTGTCACCAGGACGCTTGCGGTTGCTGCCAGGTGGAGAGCGGGGGTTTCCCGCTGGCGGCCATTGTGGCCGAGGACCATCGCTGCGAGGTATCCGCCCGCGAAGCCGCCGGCGTGGGCGAAGTTGTTCACCCCGGCCATCAAAAAACCCAGGATAAAGAGGACGAGCGCCCATTGCCCGTACTGGCGGAGAATGGCGACCCCGAAGGCCCCCCCGCGACTCCGCCCATAACTGACCATGGCACCGAGGAGGCCGAAGATCGACCCCGAGGCGCCGATAGTGAACGGCACGCCGATCCAGTTGGACGCCACAAAGCCTAGCACGCCCGCTACGGTGAAGATCACGATGAGCCGGGAGCGGCCGTAGAGGTCCTCGACGGCCGGGGCGAGCTGGTGAATCCAGAGGAGATTGAACAGGATGTGGAGGAGGCTTCCGTGGAGGTAGATGGCCGTGAACAGGGTCCACCAGCGTCCGAGGGCCCAGGCGTACGCCCCCGTCATGCCGAGGGCGTTGAGGGCGGCGCCACTCGGCGCCAGGAGGTCAAGGGGGTTGCGCAGGCGCGCGGCGGCGCGCAGGTCGAGGAGGAGAGAGAGGACGTAGACGGCGATACAGACCGCGATGACGACGCGGGTAAAGTTGAATTCGCCCAGCAGGCGCGTCACCCCGGGGCCAAACCCCCAGAGCCCCGGATTTCGCCGTCCACAGTAAGAGCAGACGGGGGCATCGACACTGTTGAGCTTTCCACAGGAGGGGCAGAGACTGGAACCGGTTCTCTTGCGGAGCACGCGATGGCCTCCTTCACCCGCATGGGCTGTCCTGGGGTGACGTCATGCCTCCTTTATACCCCGGCTCCTCCGTCTGGTCCATTCTTTTGGCGCGGGTCGATCAAAGGAACGGGGGCGGGGTCTGAGCAAGGACGGTTGGCTCGGGATGCAGGCCGTCGGGCGCTCGGGTGGTGGCCACCGACATTAGGGCCGCTCAGCCTTTTGCAGCAGGGCGTGGGTGCGTTCCTGTGTGGGGCGGAGCCAAACGAAGACCCCCAGGGCGACACCTGCGAGCAGCAGGAAGTCCCCGAGCAAGCCTGCGAGGAGGAAGAGGAGGAGTCCGTAAAGGATGATGGCGTCCGCCAGGCCAAACATGGTGACGTGCCAGGTGACGATCGACTGCGCGATGGGCTTGGCCCGCTGACGCAAGGCTTCGGGGGAGAGAAAATGCCCCCGGATTCGCTGGATCGCCACGAGGCAGCCGAGGGCGGCAAGCCAGAAGAGGGGGCGAAGCAGGGGAAGGGGGCCGACAAGACCTTCCCCCGCCACACTTCCTGTCGCGCGCATCAAAAAGACGAGGACCCCGGTGATCAGCACGACTCCCGCAAAGGCACGGTGGATGGTCTGGAGGCTCCGGAAGACAGCTTCCGGAGTCCCGGGGTTCTTTGGCTGCGGCATCGAGGCCATGGACTCCCTCCTACCGGGTTACGGGCGTCGGGTGCACGGCAGAGGATACGCGGCCCCCGTGCCAGGTCGAAGCCGGGCCCGAAGCGATCGTGTGTCCGGATGAACGTTCCCCCTGGGTCGGGGGCGGCCGTCACCCTGCTGGTCCCTCTGCAAGGAGGCCCAGGATGCGCTCGAGTCGCCTGGCGGAATCATCGAGGCCGCCGGGGCGATTGCGGCGTTGCCAGAGCCCCCGGTGCCGGTCGATCAGCGGTCGGAGCTCGTCGGCCAGGCTGCTCCGGATTTCCCCTGGCAACGCCCCGATGGGCGTGGGGACACCGGCGTCGAGGCGGGCGATGCCGAGGCGACAGGCGAGCCGCAGCATATCGGCGACCCAGCGAAACTCTCCGATGACCGTCTCGGCATCGGGCCGCGCCATGCGGGCCTTCGCAAGCGGTGCCATGACGTCATCGATAAAGGTGCGTGTCTTCTCCAGGCGCTCGACGCTCAATCGCTCGAGCCCCGGATGGGGTGGAGTTTGATCGGCACAGACCACCAGGTGGAAGAGCGGGGAACCGTTGTAAAGGCGGGCGCCCGTACGCAGGTAGGCGTTGCCCAGATCATAGGCGAGACGACCCATCACGTCGGCCTGGTCCCTGAAGGCGTGCGCACTGAGCAGTGCCGGAATATTCGGGGGGTGAGCGTCGGTCGCGTCGGCACTCTTCCAGCTGAGGGTCGCCCCGGTGAGCAGGCCCAGATAGCTCACCGGGAGGGGCTGGAGGTGTCCATGGTCCCCCCAGTCGGTGGTGAGGACACCGATGGCCCCGGTGCTTTGCCCCGCCGCCGCCGCGTTCCTGATGTTGGCGAGGGCATTCTCCGTCCGCCCGGCAAAGCTGTTCCAACTGCTCGTCCCCGGGCAGACGTAGAAGCGGAGGCCGGCGGCCGCAAGGAGCCGACTGTGCTCGGCGAAGGGGTGATCGGCCTCATACCCCCATTCGAGCGGGATGAGGTCTTGGGGGAGCTTGCCGATGAGCTCGGGCCGCCCGCCCAGCATGTCCCCCCAGCACTGCATCGCGTATCCCCGCCGGGTCACCAGGCGGTGGATCTGTTGCAAGAATTCCAGATAGACCCGCTCGGTCCCCTTCTCGGCGCAGATGGTGGCGGAGCGGCCGTGCCCGAGATCGAGCGTCTCGTCAAGCCCCACATTGAATTGGCGACTGCTGAAATGAGGCAACAACTGGTCGTAGAGGTCGTCGAGCAGATCCAGGCTGCCGGGGTCCACGGGGCAGAGGCCGTAGGGCTCCTGGCGGGGGCTGAAGGGATGGGTTACGCCCTCGGGGCATTCGGCCAGGCGGCGGTAGGGCTCGTGGATCAGCCACCGGTGCATGTGGCCGAAGCTGTTCTGGTTCGGCACGAGCTCCACGAAGCGGTCGCGACAGAAGGCGTCGAGGGCCTCGATCTCGTCGCCGGTCAAGGGACTCGCGTGCCGCCAGACCGCCTCGTGCCCTCGGTAGGCGAACGTGTGTTCCATGTAGAGCTGCAGCTGGTTGATCTTCCAGCCGGCCAACAGATCCACGAGGTCGTAGAGCGTCTCCATGGTCGGGACCTTGTCCCGGCTTACATCGAGCAGAACGCCCCGGTGGGGAAAGTCGGGCCAGTCGGCAATCCGCACGCCGGGCAGCATCAGCGGCTGCCCGGGAGCGGGGGGTGCGTGCAACTGGATGAGCTGAGTGAGCGTGCAGACACCGTAGAACAATCCGCTCTCGTCGGTGCCGGCCACCGTGATGCCCGCATCGTCGATGACCAGGCTGTAGCCCTGGGGGTGCGGGAGCCCTCTGGGGTGGATGCGGAGGGTGATGTGGGCCTTGGGGGCGGTCGCGCTCCATCGGGGGAGACACCCGCAGGCGCGTAACGTCTCCGCGAGCCGCTCGGTTGTGGCCCCCAGCGGTGAAGGCGCGGACGCCGGATCGACGATGGGCTCGTCCGGCACGGTGAAGCGCGTGGTGGTCGGCTCCACCCTTTGGGGGCGGGGAAGAAGCAGCGAAAGATGGGTATGCATGGAGTCCTCATCCCGGGGGTGCACGGAGGAAGGATTCTATCGGAGATCCGTAAACGGGGCAAGGGGAGTGAGGGTATGGGACATTCCTGCGCCGGTCTGGGCGGTGACACCCCAACGCTACGCCTTCGAATCACTTGATATAACACGGGGTTGCCATTGCACCTGAGACACGCTTGTCCCATCTCGGCCACATCCGGCATTCAGGCATTCCGGGGCTACAAGTTATCAATCTGTTGAATCTAATCGTTTCTGGAGCATGAACCATCCCCTCCGGACTTTCGGCACGGATCTTGTTCCTCCTCACCCGGTCGAATCCCTCGGGGACTTTTTCCGGCTCCCAGGATGCGTCCCCGTGGGGCGGGACGAGAGCCGGGGGGGGACCGGTGGAGCTTGCGTGTGTAGAGTGATGCTGCTATCATCTGATGAAAAGGGTGCGTTACTCCAAGACGCTTCAGGCGCGGCATGGCTGCCGCAGATCTTCTACCAGCCTCCCCTCCACAGCATCGGTGAAAGGACTCCGATGACCGTCGAATCCAAGACGATGCTCATCAACATGGGGCCCCAGCATCCCTCGACCCATGGGGTCCTCCGCCTCGTGCTGGAGCTCGATGGCGAGGTGGTGGTCAAGGTCATCCCCCACATCGGCTACCTGCATACCGGCATGGAAAAGATCATGGAGTCGAAGCGGTATCAGCAGATCATCCCGATCACCGACCGCTTCGATTACGTCGCCCCGATGTCGAACAATCTGGCCTTCGTGTTGAGCGTGGAAAAACTCTTGGGGATCGAGGTCCCGGAGCGGACCACATATATCCGGGTCCTCCTCACGGAGCTCACGCGGATCAAGAGCCACCTCGTGGCGTTAGGGACGATGGCGCTCGAGATCGGCGCCCAGAGCGTCTTCCTCTACTGCTTCCGGGAGCGAGAGAGGATCCTCGACATCTACGAGATGGTGAGTGGGGCCCGGATGATGTCGAGCTACTTCCGGGTGGGCGGGCTGATGGCCGATCTCCCGGACGGCTTCGACCGGGCGGTTCGGCAGATCCTGCAGGAGTTCCCCCGTCGCTTCGATGAGTACGAAGACCTCCTGACCCGGAATCCCCTCTGGATCCAGCGCCTGAAGGGGATCGGCGTGATCAAGGCCGAGGAGGCCATTGACTGGGGCCTGTCCGGCCCCAACCTGCGGGCCAGCGGCATCCCGTGGGATGTGCGGAAGTCGCACCCGTACTCCGGGTACGACCGGTTCGACTTCACGGTGGCGCTGAGGCAGGCCGGTGATGCCTATGAACGGTATCTGGTGCGGATCTTCGAAATGCGGGAGTCGCTCAAGATTGCGGAACAGGCTCTGAACGCAATGCCGGGCGGGCCGGTCAATATCGACAATCCCAAGATCGTCCCGCCGCCAAAGCAGGTGGTCCGACAGAGCATGGAGGCCTTGATCCACCATTTCCTCCTTACCTCTCACGGCTTCACTGTCCCTCCCGGGGAAGCCTACGTCCCGGTGGAGGGCCCCAAGGGAGAGGTGGGATTCTACGTGGTGAGCGACGGAAGCAACAAACCCTGGCGGGTCAAGCTTCGCCCTCCCTCGTTTGTCAATATCCAGGCGCTGCCGAGGCTGGTCGAGGGACATATGGTCGCCGATGTCATCGCCATCGTCGGGAGCATCGATTTCGTGTTGGGCGAGGCAGACCGGTAACGTGAGGTAGTCGTGGGGATTTCGGAAAACGGCCTGGCTGTAGAGATCCGGGGGCTCTCCCGGGCGTACGGGGCGACCTGGGCGCTCAGGGGGATCGATTTGAATCTCCGTGAGGCCGAGACGCTCGTCCTGTTGGGGCCGAATGGGGCGGGGAAGACCACCCTGCTCAAGATCTTGGCCACGCTGCTCAGGCCGACCAGGGGGGGAGGGAAGGTGCTGGGGTACGATCTCGGAAGCGCGCAGGAGGCAATCCGGGAACGGATAGCGGTGTTGGGGCATCAGAGCTACCTGTACGGAGATCTCACCGCCCGGGAAAACCTGCGGTTTTTTACCGTCATGGGGGGAAAGCCGTTTTCCGAGGGGGGGCTCGAGGAGGTACTGCACCGGGTGGAGCTCGGTGGCCACGTCGATCAGCGCGTCCGCACCTTCTCGAGTGGCATGAAGAGGCGGCTCGCCCTGGCGCGACTCCTGCTGGGCCTCCCCGAGCTTTTGTTGTTGGATGAGCCGTATACGAATTTGGATCAAAAGACGATGAAGCTCGTCAATGCCTTCCTGCAGGATTACCGACACCAGGGCGGGACGGCCGTCGTCGCCACGCATCATCTCTCGGGTGGCTTTGCGGTGGCGGATCGGATCGCGATGCTCAAGGGGGGCCGGATCGTCTTTGATGAGGCCAAGCGAGAGATGAGTCTGCAGGCGCTCAAGGAACTCTACGCCCTGCACGTTGAGGGGGAGGGAGAGTGAATCTCTTCCAGCGGGCATGGACGGTGCTGTGGAAGGACCTCAGGATTGAAGGCCGGAACCGGGAGGGCCTCAACACCCTCCTCTTCTTCGGCGCCATTCTCCTGTTCCTGTTCCACTTTGCCCTCGGGCCCGACCGGACGCAGATCGGTGCGGCGGCGGGCGGGCTGCTGTGGCTCGGGTTCATCCTGATGGGGCTCTTTGCCATGGCTCGAACCTTTCAGGTCGAGCGGGAGGAGGACTGCCTCGAAGGGCTCCGGCTTCTTCCGGGGGATCCGGGGGCGATTTACCTCGGCAAGGTGCTGTGGGCCGTGGTGCTGTTGGGCGCGGCGGAGCTGGTGACGTTTCTCCTCTTCGGACTCCTGTTCAACGTGGATCTGTGGGGGAGGCTGTTGAGCCTCCTCGGGGTGGCCGTGCTGGGGACGGTGGGCATCGCGGCGGTCGGGGTGCTCTTTGCCGCGATGGCGGCGCACCTCCGGGCGCGGGAGGCGATGCTGCCGCTCCTCCTCTTCCCGCTCCTGATCCCTCTCATGCTGGCGGCGGTTCAACTGACCCAGGTGATCCTTGATGGAGGGAGTCTTCTCGAACAAACGCACTGGATCCGGCTCCTCGCGGTCTTCGATACGATCTTCCTGGTCGTGGGATTTCTGACCTTTACCTTTGTGCTGGAGGAGTGAGGTGACATCCGCACGGGTCCGAATGATCCTGGGGGTTCTCACGCTAGTGGGCCTCACCGTGGGGCTCTATCTCGGTCTGGTTTGGGCACCCCCCGACGCCTACCAGGGCCAGGTCCAGCGGATCATGTACGTGCACGTCCCTTCGGCCTGGGTCGCATACCTGGCTTTCCTGGTGGTCTTCATCTCGAGTATCCTGTATCTTTGGCGGGGGAATCCGGCCTTTGATCAGGTGGCCCACGCTTCCGCCGAGGTGGGGGTCGTCTTTACGGGCCTGGCGATTCTCGCCGGCTCTATCTGGGGCAAGCCGACGTGGGGGGTCTGGTGGACTTGGGACGCCAGACTCACCACGACCGCCATTCTTCTGTTGATCTACATCGGCTACCTGATGCTCCGGTCTTTCGTGGAGGATCAGTCTCGGGGGGCCCGATACGCCGCCGTCCTGGGGATCGTGGGATTTCTGGACATTCCCATCATTCACAAGTCGGTGGAGTGGTGGCGGACGCTGCACCAGCCGCCGTCGGTCATGCGGCCGGAAGGCTCCGCCGTGGCTCCCCCGATGCTGTTTACCCTGTTGGTCAGCGTGGCGGCCTTTACGTTGCTCTATCTGTATCTGTTGAGTCAGCGGCTGCACCTGGAACATCTGGACGCAGAGATTCTCGAGCGGAATCGGGAGGGGTGATGGGACACTGGAACTATATTGCGGCCGCCTACCTTGCGGCCGGCGTGACGCTCGGCGGGTACTGGCTGAGCATCAAGCGGCGCATCCGAAGGCGAGAGGATGCCATGCGGATGGCGGGGGGAAATAAACGATGAGCCGGGGAACGATCCGGGTTGTGGTCGGTGCAGCGGTGATCGTGGCGGCGGTGGCGTATCTCATCTGGGGTGGGGTCCGGGAGGCGATCGTCTACTTTTATACCCCAAGCGAGCTGCAGGCGCAGGGGGAGAGGGCCCTGGGAAAGCGCCTGCGGCTTGGGGGGATGGTGGAGGCAGGTTCGCTGACCAAGGATCCCGATACGTTGACCATGGAGTTTCGGGTGACCGACGGGACCGCCTCGATCCCGGTCCGATTCAAGGGGATTCCCCCTGACCTCTTCACCGAAGGGAAGGGGGCGGTGGTGGAGGGGTCCTGGACGCCCGAGGGGGTCTTCCGGTCCGATTTGATCATGGCCAAGCACTCGGAGGAATATCATCCGCCCGCCAAAGGGGAGGAGCCCCCCTCCCCCAAGGTGCTGTACAAGTCACTCATGAAGGGGGAGGGAAGCTGACAG
>JBHIAH010000090.1:0-9530 GCA_046758505.1 Methylomirabilales bacterium (SeqCode)
GTCGGTCGTTTCTTTGAGGCCTGAATCCTGACCCATGAACACCGGACCGTTGTCTCTGAACTCTGAACCCTGAACTCTGAACCCTTCTACCAGGTGTCATACGTGCTCCCATCCAGCGCGGTCGCCGTGCTGGCCGAGCGGACGTCGTACACATCCTTCCCGTCGGTCAGGGTGGCGTCCAGGCTATCGGAATACGAGCGGGTGACCCAGCGGCCCTCGTCGGTCATCGCCTCCTTGGGAATCCGGCGGAGGATCTTGGTCTCGACCAGCTCCTCAAGGGTGAGGGGATAGCCGGTGCGATCGGCAGTGACTTTTTCCTTGAAGATCGCTTTTGCATCCTTGGCCTTCTGTTTGGCCTTGTTGTACTCGCTCTTGAAGCGGTCGATCCCGTCCCGGATTTGGCGCAGCGCCCGCCGGAGCTCGAGTTCGTTGGTCCGTTTGACCGTCACCTCGGCCAGCGGCATCGCTACCGAGGCCAGCACGCCCAGGACCGCGATGGTGATCAAGAGCTCGACGAGCGTGAATCCCCGAGAGCCTCTCTTGTGCCGGCATCTACGCATGGCGTCAGCCTGCTACCGTGGTGCCGTTTGTCCCGGTGGGGTCGGCGTCGGCGGCCGTGGGACCGCCCGTCGGGGAGCTCTCGGCACCCTGCGACGTGGCGTGGGAACAGATCGGACAGCCCCCCTGGCCCCAAGGCTTTCGCTGGTCCCGGCCCAGAAGGTGGCGGCCTCCGGGTGCGGCGGCTCCAGGCTCTTTACCACACGCGGGGTGATGGAGATGATGATGTCACGCCGGACCTTATCCTCCCGCTCATTCCGGAAGAGACGCCCGATGATGGGCAGGTCCCCCAGGATGGGGGAGCGCTGGACGGTTTTACGCGTCTCATCCTGGATGAGCCCCCCCAGGAGACGACTCTCGCCGTTCTTGATCGTGATGAAGGTGTTGAGGTTCCGCCGATTGACGCTGGGGGTCAGCTCGTTGCCTCCTACCGCCTCCCCGAGGGTCGAGAACTCGAAGTTGAGCTCGATGGTGACATCCCCCTCCAGGCGGATGATTGGGGTGAAGGTGAGCTTCAGGGCCACATCCCGGAACTCGACCCGGGTCTCTTGAATCGTTCCCGAGGGGGCTGTCCCCGGTTGAGCCGTGGTCGCCGTGGTTGACGTGAGCTCCGAGACTTGGAAGGGCCGCTGCTCCCCGATCAGGATGCTGGCCTTTTGCCGATCGAGGACCCGGAGGGTGGGGTTGGCCAGTATCTTGGCCTCGCTGTCGGTCTTGATCAGGTTCAACAGGAGCGACGGATTGGTGAGGACTAGGTCCTCGAAAAAGGAGGCCTGAGAGAGCGCCTGGGGGGTCGTGGTCCCGGGGATTGTGGCTCCGGGAGCACCGGGAAAGCCGAAGGCGGCTTGGTACTGATCGGTGAAGAAGATCCCCAGGTCCCGGAGCTTGGTCCGGTCCACCTCCAGTATCTCGAGCTCGATCTCCACCTCGCCGCCCCCGCGGTCGTTGAGGTTGATAAGCTTATCCGCCAAGGCGATCTTCGCCGGGGTGTCCCGGACGGTGACGGCGTTCAGCTTTTCGTCGACGAAAATCTGGCGGGTGCTCAGGATGGTCCGGAGGAGATTGACGGTCACCTTGGCGTCCGCGTTGCTCAGGTAGAAAGTCCGGACCTGAAGCTCGTCGTACTGTCGATGCTTGGCCGGGGTGTCTGGGATCACGATGAGGGAGTTGGCGTTGACCTGCTTGGCGAAGAGGCGGTTAGTGCTCAGGATGAGTGAGAAGGCTTGCCGCAGGGGAAGGTCCTTGACGTAGCTCGTCACCTTCTTCGCCCGGACGCCCTCGTCTACCAAGATATTGACCTGGGCGAGCTTGGAGATGATGTCGAGTACCTCCTTGATATCGGTCTCCTTGAAGCGCAGGGTGACCGGCTTGGTGGAGAGGAGGCTCAAGGCCTGCTCAGCCGCGGCGAGCTCACCGGCACGGCTTTCCGCCTCGGCGGCCTGCTTTAAGCGGTCGGTTGCCTCCCGGTGCGCTTGCTGGATCTCGGAGTTTTTGGGATCGAGGCTCCTGGCCTCTTCGAGCAGCTGGGCCGCCTCTTGAACTGTCCCCTTCCCCAAGAGCTTCCTCCCCCGCACGAGAAGCTCCAGGGCGCGCTGCTTGCCCGTCACCCGCTCAACCCCCTGCCGCGCTCTGGACTCTTCGGCGTTATACTTGAGCGACCGGTGGTACTCCACGAGGGCCGGATCGAGCCGCCCCGCCTCCTCGAGTTTGGCCCCCCGATCGGCGTGAAGCCCCGCCGCGGCCCGCAGGGCCTGGACAAGGCCGATCCTGGCTTCGATAGACCGTGGGCTCTCGCCTAATCGCTCCATGTAAAACTTCACCGCCTGATCGTAGCTGCCGGTCCGCATCAGTTCCTGCCCATCGGAGATCGGCGGCGTGCTATCAGCACACGCGGAGAGGAAGAGCAAGCTCCCCACGATTGGGACCAACAGTGCTGACCGTTTTCGCTTCATGGCTGTTTTCCTCTCTGTTCTTCGCTGCTGGATCGGCCGGTGCTCAATCTTGCGTTGAGTCCGAGCACGACTTCCTTCGTTCCGTCAAGAGAGGTGACCAGGATGGTGTTTTCTTGAACCTCTTTGATGCGAAACTGCCCACCAAAGACCTGCCTCTCGGGCACGACCAGGACCTCGCTCCCGTAGCCCACAAATGCCATAACCGTCCCCTCTGCCTTGGCATAGCCGATGAACCGAAGCTTTTTCGCCTCTGCGAGGAAGGGATCGGGGTGTGGAAGGGTTGGGGCCGTGGCGTGTGGTCCCGGGGGGAGCGGGGGCCGTAACGAGGAGCGGTCAATCGAGGCGAAGATGTTGCGGACCTCGGGGTCGAACGGGGGTCGGACGCGCTCGATCCGGCTGAGCTTCAATTGGGGCATCTCCACGCGTTTTTTCAGCTGCCTCCGTCTCGATGTGGCTGCTCCCGGTCGCTGGGCTGACGGGCCCTGAAGGACGAACGCCTCTTGAGAAGGTTGGAGCCCTTGTTCGCGAGGCCGCCGCACCAGAATGAGCCCGAGCCAGAAGATCACGAGGCAGACGAGTACGATGAGCTTTTTTCTATCCGGCGACACGGGCCCAGGTCTGCTGCGTGGGACGTGCTGTGGGCGTGCTATGGGCGTTCCTCCCGCAGGCTTTGCCGGGGTCGGAGGCTCCCGTCTTTCGTTCGATGGCCGGCTCGCCGACTCCGGGCGCGGGGGCGGCTCCGCTTCGGACCGCCCGTCGCCCATTTGACGTGGGCCTCCCCGATCAGGGCGCGCCGGACGGGATGCGGGCCTGCGGCGACGGGCGGCGGAAACCGCGAGGAGCGCCAGCGCGCCTGGGAGCAGGACAAAGAGTGCTGCGCGGCGCCAGTTCATCGTTATCTGCCTCTCAGGGTGGTGCTGCTCGGCAAAGCGCCTCCCGGTCCCTGGCCTAACTCCAGCAGGATCTCCTTCGTTCCATCGAGAGAGGTGACGAGCATGGTATCTTCCTTGACCGCCTTGAGGCGAAACTGGCTCCCGAAGACCTTTGCCTTCGGCACAACCAGGACCTCGCCGCCGTACACGATAAACGCCCTCGGCGTGCCGCCTGCCTCGGCATACCCGAGAAAGCGCAGCTTCTTCGCCTCCTCGAGGAAGGGGTCAGGGGGCGGAGGCGGTGCAGGGGTCGGGGCGGATGTGGGGCGTAGGGATCGTGGAGGGGCGGGAGAGGGCTCGATCGCGCCGAAGATATTGCGAACCTTGGGCTCGAAAGAGGGGCGCACGCGCTCGATCCGGCTGAGCTTCAATCGGGGCATCTCCGCACGCTTTTTCGCCTGCCTCCGACTCGATGTGGCGGGACCTGATCGACGGGCCGAGGCGCCCCGGGACATCGAGGAGACTGGCGTTTGCCGGCGGCCCTGCATCGGGGCCCGTCGTACCAGAATGAGCCCGATCCAGAAGATCACCAGGCAGACGAGCACGATGAGTTTTTTTCTATCCGGCGACACGGGTCCGGGCCTCCTCCACAGGATGTGCTGTAGCCGCTTTATCGACGTTCCTGCTCTCTTTCTCGGCCAGGAAATAGGCGGCCATCTGAAGTCGGAGCGTCAGTCGGTCACCCCCCCGTTGGCTGGTCAGGGCCAGCTTCTCGATCATCAAGGGGTCTTGCAGCCCCTCGATCTCGTACAGGAAACGGCGGATGGCCGCATAGCGTCCCTCCACCTCCATCTGGACGGTGAGCGTGACCAGCGCTTCTTCCGGGACTTCTCCGGGGTGATACTTGACAGACGGAACATAGAGATGCAGGCGTCGGGCCTGATCGGTGACCCGCCGGATCATCGCGACGATGGCCCCTTGGGGTGGAATCCGGCTGCGGAACTGTTCCATCCCTTTCAGGAGGGCGGCCATGAGCCGCTGCTCACGCTGCTCACGTCTCAGCGTTCGCATGCGGGTCTGGAGGGCGTGCACGGTGGCGGCATGAGCGCGCACAGTCCGACGCGCGGGCAGGATGGTGAGCATGAAAAAGGCCAGGTTGAGCAGGAGGAAGCCGATCGCGAGATAGAGCAGGCGATGCTTCATGCCGCTTCCCCTTGATAGTGGAGCGAGACGGTGAATCGTACGGAAGTGTTCCCCTTCTCGACGGCATGATTGAGCAGGTACACCTGACGAAAGGCATCCCGCTCTTTCAAGCGCTGCACGCAGCGCAGGACATCCTCCATGGTTTGTGCGGTCCCCGACAGCGTCACGCTCCCTTCGCCGAAGTCGGGCTGGATCTCGCTCAGTGTGACGTGGGCCGGGATGGCCCGCTCGAGTTCGAAGAGGAGACGGGTCCAGGAGAAATTCGCCCCCTGGATGATTCGGTTGTAGAGGGCAATCCGCGCACCGAACCGCTTCATCTCCTTGGGGGAGAGGCGCTGGGGCAGCGCGGCCAGGGAGTCCTCCCGCTGCCGCACGGCTTCCTGCACCCGATGAAGCCGCACCTCGGCGCTCTGGAGGTCCGCCCGGGATGACCGGTAGAGGAGAAAGTTGCCCACCCCGAGAAGCAGATTCAGGCAGAGCCCCCCTACGGCCAGGTGGCGCAGGCGGCGCCGCTTCCGGACGTCGGATGAGGCCAGATTCAGGGTGAGATCCATCCCGGTCTCCACGCCTGTTGGAGCAAGGCCGCCCCCCCGGGGGTCAGCAGGTCTACCGGGAACCCATCCCCGGGCTCAGGCATCGTGTGCACCGGAAGCTGGCAGCCCTTCGTCACCGTCTCGGCGAGGGCCTGATTCCCCCCTCCCATCAGGAGGAGACCGTCAGGCTCTCCCACGCCCATTGTTTCTCGCAGGTAGCCGATGGTCTCGCGAAGCTCCTGGAGGAGCCGCTCGGCTCGGTGGATCCGGTCCTGAGCAGTGCCATGATCGTCCCAGGGGAGCACGCGCCACAGCTGTGCGGTCCCCTGCTCGGCATAGATCAGCACGAGGCTGGAGGGTCCCGGGGCAAAGAGGAGCCGCTTGCCGCCGATCCCGGCGGCTTGGGAGAGCCGATAGAGGGCAACCCCGCGCGTGATGATCCGCACGGGCTCCAGGCCGACGGTGGCTAACACCGTCTCGTATTGGGCGACGATCGCCTCACGGGTGAGCAGGTACAGGAGGCGCGTGCCGTTCCCCGGTGACGGCACGGGTTGGTAATCAAGGCGGGCCTCCTGGATGGGAAAGGGGAGGCGATCCTTGAGCCGCCAGGAGAGCAGTTGGCGCATCTCGGCAGGGGTCCCTCCGAGTTCTTCAAAGTCCTGAAACCCGATGCGGCAGCTCAGGTCGGGCAGGGTCAGCACGACCGGCCCACGCCTCCATCCGGCCTTCTTCAGGAGGCGTCGGAGCTCAGCGGTCAGTGCCTCCTCCTCGGCCACATTCGGTTCGGTGAGGGACGGGGTGACGAGGCCCGGAGGGAGGGGGAGCGACGCGCCCCGTTTGAACGTGAGGCCGCGGGATGCCTGCCGAATCCGGCAGAGGCCGATCCGTTCCGTGTCGATTTCCAGTCCGCACGTGCCTGCCATGACCTCACATCTCCGCGAAGGTGACCCGATTGATCTCGTGCAGCGTCGTGAGCGACGCAAAGACCTTGTTCAGGGCCGCCTGGCGCAACGGAGTCGTCCCCTCCTGGCGGGCGACGGCCCGGATCTCCGCCGCCGGCCGCCGGTCCAGGATCGCCTGGCGGATGCGATCGGTGATCTCGACCAGTTCAAAGATCCCCGTCCGGCCCCGATGGCCGGTATAGAGACACTCGGAGCACCCCTTCCCTTCGGCCAGGGGCGTCGCGGGACGGTCGGTGAGTCCCGACTCTTCCAGGAGCTCGGGAGACGGGCGCGCCTCAACCTTACAGTGCGGGCAGATCAGCCGGATGAGGCGCTGCGTCAAGATACAGTTGAGGGCCGAGACGAAATTGTACGGCTCGAGGCCCATGTGGATCAGGCGGCCGATGACGTCGATGATGCTGTTGGCGTGGACCGTGGTGAACACCAGGTGGCCGGTGAGGGCGGCCTGGACCGCGATCTGGGCCGTCTCGGGGTCTCGAATCTCGCCGACCATGATCTTGTCGGGATCGTGGCGCAGGATCGAGCGGAGTCCCCGGGCAAAGGTCAGCCCCTTCTTTTCATTGACCGGAATCTGCACCACGTTCTGGAGCTGGTATTCGATGGGGTCCTCGATGGTGATGATCTTGTCCTGTCCATGATTGATCTCGGAGATGGCGGCGTAGAGCGTCGTCGTCTTGCCGCTTCCGGTGGGGCCGGTGACCAGGATCATGCCGTGCGGGCGGTGGACGGTGCGGCGAAATCGCTTGAGGTCCCCCTCCGGGAACCCGAGCCGCTCGAGCTTGAGTTCGCTGAGTTCGGCCGTGATGGCCTCTTTATCCAGAACGCGGATGACCACCGCCTCGCCGAAGTCGCTCGGCATGACCGAGACCCGGAAGTCGATCGTCCTCCGGTTGAGGCGGAGCTTGAGCCGGCCGTCCTGGGGGACGCGACGCTCGGCGATATTGAGTTCGGCCATGATCTTGATCCGCGAGACGATGGCCTCCTGGTAGCGCTGGTCCAGCGGCTCCATGGCGGGGTAGAGGGTCCCGTCAATGCGGTACTTGACGAGCAGGTGTCGGTCGGTGCCCTCCAGATGAATGTCGCTGGCCCGCCGCTCGATCGCGTTCAGGATGATCGTGTCCACGAGCTTGATGACGGGACTCTGGTCTTCCTTGACCCGCTCCAGGCTGAGGGGGGCCTCTTCGTCCTCGGTGACCAGCGAAAGCTGGAAGTCCTGGGTGATCTCCCGGAGGACATGCTGGGCCGTTTCCACCCCTTGCCGTTTGGCGCGGATCTGGGCGGCGGAGGCCACGACCGTTTCCATGTCGCCGAGGCAGAGGCGCAATTCGTCCAGGAGGGGAAGGTCACCCGGGTCGGCGATGGCGACCGCCAGCCGGCCGTCGCTGCGGCGGAAGGGGAGGAAGGCGCCATCCTTGGCGAGGGCCGGCGGCAGGCGTTTGAAGAGGTCGGTCTCGGCCTCGACCGAGGTCAGATCGATCGAGGATAGCCCGTATTGCCTCGCCCGGGCCCGGGCCAACTCCTGTTCTGTCAGCTCTCCTGCCTCCAAAAGATATCCGGCGAGACCGTGCCCGCTGTGCCCTCGACGCTCTGCCTCCTCGAGGGCCTCGGGGCTCACCCACCCGCCTTCGATCAGAACCTCTGTCAGTTGCCTGATCCGTGCCACGTCGGTCCCCCTCTATCGGACTGCAGACGAGAGATGGAAGATGGGGAGGTACATGGTGATCACAATGCCGGCCACCACCAGGCCCATGGTGACCATGATGGCCGGTTCGACCAACGTGGCCAGCGCGGAGAGGCGGTGGTCCAGCTCTTCTTCGAGGAAGTCGGCCACGTGGTGCAACATCTCTTCCAGGCCGCCGGTCCGTTCGCCGACTCCGACCATTTCGAGGACCAGGGGCGGGGCCGCCTTGGCCTGCTCGAGCGCCGCCGCGACCGAGGCCCCCCCCGTCACCGTCGGAATGGCTCGGCGAAGCCTGGTGTACGCGGCGCGATTCTGGACGGACCCCGTGGCGATCTCCAGGGCCGGGACCATCGGCATCCCCCCCGCGAGGACCGTCCCCAGGGTCCGGCAGAAGGACGCGAGGGAGAAGTGCTGAATGATCTGGCCGAGCAGGGGCAGGCGCAGGAGGAGCCGGTCGAGGCTGAGCCGTCCCGTGTTCGTCCGCCGCCACTGCCAGAGACCGAGGAATGCAAGCAGCGGAAGGGGAAGGATGATCAGAAGATAATCGCGAATCAGGCCGGTGAGGGCCAACAGGACTTGGGTCGGATAGGGGAGTTGCGCCTGGAAATCCTGGTAGATTTTGGAGAAGGAGGGGACAACCACGGTGAGGAGGAAGATCACGACGGCGGTGGTGAGTCCCATGAGGATGGCCGGGTAGAAGAGGGCCGATCCCACCTTCTTCTGTAAGGCGATCGCCCGTTTCAGGTGCGTGATGTATCGCGCCAGGGTCTCGGGCAGATCCCCGCTTTTCTCGCCGACCCGGAGCGACGCGACGAAGAGGGAGGGGAAGACCTCCGGGTGCTGTTCTGCGGCCTCGGAAAGGGAGGCGCCCCCCTTGACCGCCTCGCGGACCCTGTCCAGGACCTGGCGGAGGCGGGGGTGGGTTTGCCGTGCGATGACGAGGTCGAGGACCGTGAGGATCGGGAGTCCCGCCCTGAGGAGGGCGAGAAACTCCTGGTTGAGGATCAGGAGATCTTTCTTTCGCACTCGGTGCCAGGCAGACGGGAAGGAGAAGTTGAAAGGGGTCAAGGCGCTGCGGGGTCGAACCTGGAAGATGTAGTAGCCCTCCGCCTCGAGCTGTTGCCGCAACCGGTCGGCGCTCTCGGCCTCCCGGTCCTGGATCAGGACCTTGCCACCCGGTGTCCCGATACGACAGGCGAACGTTGCCACGAAAGACCCTCCACTGCTCAAGGGGTGGCCCCGATCGTGACTGGATCGTCGAGGGGCCACAACCTATCCAAAATGCCGTTTAAATGCAACCAAAACCTGCACGCACTCTCTCCGATTTCCCTGGCGGCTGAGCCACGTACGGCCTCACAATCGGGGACGTTTTGCGTGACCAGGGAGGGGTCGCCAGAGGACCTGAGCGGAATCTGTTTTTGTAGTCACCCACCATAGATCCAGCGTAACCCCCTGTCAATATGCAGTTTTTGCATACCTGCCCGAAACGCTTCACCCGGCGGCCGGGGATGGAAGTTACGTACGTGCTAGGTCCTTCTGGGGCGTGTGCCGGGATCACCAGACATCAGGCCGATCCCCGTTTCATCGCTTCGATCTTGTGAGAGCACTTCGGCAATTCAGAGACTTAGCAATGGGTATGCCTATCCTGAGGTGGAGGCCTGGATGCCTAGAAGTAGTTGAAATTGCTGAGGTTCATACTGGCCAGCCGCCGTGGGACGCGGGCACGGGGCATATAGGCACGGGCAATTGCCCCCCGCGGGCATTTCCCC
>JBHIAH010000091.1:0-9291 GCA_046758505.1 Methylomirabilales bacterium (SeqCode)
CCGTACCGGTACCGATAGTAGGCCATCTCCGCGTAATCGGGGCTCACCTCGGCCCGTACCCCCGTGAGGCACACCCCGAGAACGCGCGTCCTGGAGCCCTCCAGCAGGGCCTTGGCCCGTCTTAAGGCGGCCCGCGCCACTCTCCCCACTCTCACGGTCATCAGGGTCCCATCGACGTGGGACCCCAGGATGGACGAATCTGCGACGGGGAGAATCGGGGCAGCATCAAAGATGACGCAGTCATACTGTTCACGAATCCCGGCAAGGAAGTCGGTCATCCCTTTGGCGCTCAAGAACTCAGTCGGGTTCGGTGGCTGGTGTCCGCTCGTCAGGAGGAAAAGGTTGTCGATACCCGGACGATCGATCACGCCCTCGATCCCAGCTCGCCCCAGGACGAGGTCTGGGAAACTTCGAACGGCTTTCTCGAGGGGGACGCTTCCGATTACCACCTCCGCCACTCCCGGTTCCTTGGCAATCCCAAAGGCGTGGTGGAGGAAAGGATTCCGGAGGTCCCCCTCGACGAGCAGTGTTCGCTTCCCAAGCTGCGCGAGGGCGATGGCGAGGTTGATCGCCACCGTTGTTTTCCCCTCCATCTGCGTCGAGCTCGTCACCATGAGGGTTTTCAAGTCTCGCTCGAGGCCGGAGAAGAAGAGGTTTGTCCGAAGCGCCCGGAAGGCCTCCACGACCCTGGACTTGGGGAGGAAGAGCCCGAGAAGCAAGGTATACTTTTCTCTCGACTCCTTATCGAGGGAGAGCGTACCCTCCTTCTCCTCAGCGAGTTCCGCCTCGACATCGAGATGGGGGATCACGCCGAGGACGGAGGTCTCGAGTAGCGACTCGACCTCATCGATGGCCCCAATAGAGGTATCCATCGACTCCACCACGAAGGCGAGGACGCCTCCCATAATCAGGCCGATGACGAGTCCCACGGCGGCCTTCGGCACCGCCGCCGGGCCGTTGACGGGCGCCGAGGCGACGGTCGCCGGCCTGACGAGACTCACCTCAGCCACCTGCTCTTTCTCCTTGATTAACGCCTCCTGATACTTCTCCTTGAGGAGCGCGTAGATCCGTTCGTTGACCTTCACCTCTCGCTCACTCCGGGCCATTTCGAGCGCCGCCTCCGGCAGGGCGGCTTGCTGCTGTTTCTGGCGGGCGATCTTGTTTCGCAGTTCAGCGAGGCGCCCCCGCAAGGCCTGGAGCCTGGATGTCAGCGCCTTCCGGAGGCTCTGCCGGAGGTTGGCGATCTTCCCATCTAGGTGTCTCACCTTGGGATGGTCCGGGTACAGGGTCAGGAGCAGGTTTTCCCGCCCGAGCGTGAGGTCGGAAAGGGAGGCGTAGAGCTTGGAAAGGGCCGGACCGGCGGGATCAGAGGAGAGACCGATTGGACGCGTCGACGCCTTCCCCTTTTTGAGGCGTCTCAGCTCCGACTCGGCCTCGGCAGCGGCGCGCTTGGTCTTTTCAAGGTCTGCCTCCAAGGTCACGAGACGTTGGGAAGCCGCCTTGATCTCATCCGGGAGCAGGATGATCTCGCTCTTCTCCTGAAAGGCCCCGAGCCCCTCTTCGGCCTGTCGGAGCTTTGCACCGACCTCCTGAAGCTGTCCTTCGATGAACTTCCTCGCCTCCCGCACCTGCCGGCTTCGGGTGGCGAGGTTATCTTCCTGGAATGCCTTGGCGGTGGTGTTGGCAATCCGGACCGCGTCCTCGGGATCGGCAGAGGTGACCTCGATCTCGATAAGGCTCGTCGCTTTCACCCGTTGGACCTCGACCTGCCCCTCAAGATCGTCGATCGCCTCGAGGTATGCCGGCGAAGCCCGAATCTCGTCCGGGGTCGCCTCCTCGGGGATCAGCCCGAGCTTCTTGGCCGTGAGGCTCATCACCGGGAACCCTTTGATGAGCGCGGCCTGGGTCTCGAGATTGCTCTCGGGATCGAAGGAGAACACCTCCTGGAGCAGTCCGGCCATGTTCACGGTCCGCTCGACACGCACGACTGACTTCGCCTGATAGACGGGCTTCGGGGTCTGGAGGACGGCCATGGTAAAGGCGGAAATGCCAAAGAAGATGGGGACGAGGATCACAATGCCCTTGCGACGACGCAGGATTCTGAAGTATTCCCTCAGATTAATGTCGTAGTTCCCCATGCCCCAATCCCAACGAAGATCTTCGGGCAACACAGACTGGATTCAGGCTTGCCTCGGAGAAAGCCGGCCTCGGGGGAGCGACCCGCCTCATGGCAGAGGCTCCTCGATGAGCGAGTCCTGGACGTTCAGGAGAGGACTCTGGCTGAGGTCGACCACGACGGGGTTCTCCAATCGCTTGCCGCTCTGGACCAAGACCGCGACAACGGGACGGAGAGGGCGGGCCGTATCTTTCGCCACCACGCGACCAATCTCCCCCGTGTTCAGGCGGACGAGGCTCCCCACGGGGTACGGGGTCAGGGCCTGGATCAAGGCCTTGAGGACCCTGTCGCGGAAGGCGCTTCGCTCCCGATGGAGGATCTCCTTCAGAGCCTCAAGGGGACTCAAGCGCTGGCGATACGGCCGACGATGCACCAGGCTCTCGTACACTTCGGCCAAACCCACGACCTGGGCAAATTCGTGAATCTCCGCTCCCTTGAGCACCTGGGGATATCCCGAACCGTCCACCCGCTCATGAATCTGAAAGATCACCTCGGCCAGCCAGGAGTATTTGGGACCCAGGGCCCGGATCACCTGAACCCCCTCTTCGGGGTGGCGTCCCAGCGTGGCCCGCTCGACCGGATTCAACGGCCCCTCCTTCTCGACGAGGTCTGCGGGGAGCCGGGCCATCCCGACATCGTGCAGCAAGGCTGCCAGGCCCAGTTGGCGCAGTTCCTCCCCGGTATAGCCCAGCTCCATGCCCAACTTCACTGACACGATACAGACATGTACGGCCTCCCGCGTGGGGTCCGCGGCAGGGCCCCCACCGGAAAAAAGGTGGACCATCAGGGCGTCGCCCGCCTGAAGGTTTTGGAGCAGGAGCTCGGCAGCGTCCTCTGCGCCGGAAATGGAAAAGGGGGCATTGGCTCTCACCGCCCGGAGAATCTCACCGACAATCTCGACCGCCCTCTGGAGCACCTGATCGCCCGTCTCGAGGCGCTGAAGACGGGGGTCTGGCTTCTCCTGCCGCTCGATCACGGCGCGCTCGATGGGAGTGTCCTTCGAGACCACCCCGGCCCTTTGCAGACGACCATCCTTGAAAGCCACACCGGAATGGACGACCGGCGTAAGCCCCCCGGCCTTCCGGACGAGGCCGCTCTGCCTTCGAGAAGTCGGTGGTTGGATCACCACCGCCTTTTCCGATGACTTGGCCTCAACCCGAAGCAGGTCGGTCAGCCTTCCCGGACCCTCTTTGACTTTGTCCACCGGCTTGGGGACGCGGCCGCCGCCTCTTACGATATCCTTCAGCCTCACGGCTTCCCCACCGCGCAAAGGACCGCCTTCCCTTCAGCGCACCGCCACGATCCGCACTCAGCGCGCCACGATCCCATCACGTCTGATGGCCACGCCAGATCCTCTCAGTCATCGATCCAGAGAACGGGATTTCCACGACAGGGCTGGAGCCTCCCCCATGGTGGCTCCGGAGCCATTACGCCTGCTAGGGGTGTACTGCAATGTAAGTGCCAAAAAAACCGAGGCCTTGGGCTGAGGCCTCTCAGGCAGGGCATCAGTTGACAAAGGGTGGTCCTCCCAGCTCCCCCGGCGCTGCTCGGTCATGCGGTCCGCGATCCGCGCCGCCGATGCGACTCTCGTCCTGCGAAGGCCGGACAGCTTCCCCCCGCGCGGATGGGAGGGCTGACCGAAACCTGGACACGTCTGCAGACCGGGCATATCGCTTGCACGTATTTTTGACACCGCAGCCTTGACGGCCCGCGGACCCTCTGCTATAAAAGCCCGAATGAAGAGATGCAGCAGCTTTTCGGGAAGGCTTGGGGAAGAGACCGATCGGAGGGTTCGGGCGCGTGCGCTCTCCCACCTCCTTCTCAAGATTGTGATGCCGAAGAGAGAAGAGAGATGGAGGGGAGAGGAACGCAGACGGCTCGTGCCGGACGCTCGACCCCGCTGCAATCATGTGGATGCGGCGCACGAAGAAGGTTGGTCACAAGAGGAGCATTAGGTGTACAGAGAGTATTGGGGCCTGAGCCACGCGCCATTCCAGACGGTCCCCGATCCCGACTTTTTCTGCCCCTTTTCCGCCTACCAAGAGATCCTGGACAAGCTCTTTTACGTGGTCGAGTACGGGAAGGGCGCCGCGATGATCACGGGCGAGATCGGGTCCGGGAAGAGCACCCTGAGCCGGGTGCTCATTTGCCAGCTTGACGAAGAGCGGTTCGACGTCGGCCTGGTGATCAACCCCTCCATCCCCCCCAAGGAGCTGTTATACGAGATCGCCCTTGAGCTTGGAATCTCGGCGCCCAAGGTCCAGCGATCTGCCCTCTTCCGCGCCATCAACGACCACTTGCTGACGAACGCCCAGCAGGGAAAAAGCACGGTCCTGATCATCGACGAGGCACATAGCATCACGCACAAGGCCGTGTTCGAGGATCTGAGGATGCTGTTGAACTTCCAGTTGAGCGATCGGCATCTTCTCTCGCTCATCCTGTTCGGGCAACCCGATCTCAAAGAGGCGATTGCGGACCGGAGGGCGCTCGATCAACGGGTCGCCATCCGCGTGAACCTCGGCCCCCTGAGCCTAGAGGAGACGGCCTCGTACATCGAATTCCGGCTGGAGAAGGCCGGGGGGACGCAGCGGATCTTCACCGATGAAGCCATCACAATGATCCATCGGGATACGGGGGGGATCCCCCGGAGTATCAACAACCTCTGCGACCTGTGCCTCTTGGAGGGCATGAGAAAGCACGTGAAGGAAGTCGACGGCTCGTTCGTCAAGGCCCTCCGCCCCTCGGCCTAGGGAGGGGAGTCCCCCCCTCATTCCGCTCACGATTGAGCCACCAAGGTTCCTGCCGCAAAGCCGCGCTTTTCTTGGCACCCCTCTTGCACACTCCCTCAAAAAGAACCACTGAAACCACTCCAGACTGATCACACGGTGCGGGAGGGGTGGCGTTGCGTATTTTGCACCTCATCACTCGCCTGGACCGCGGGGGGTCGGCCACGAATACTCTCCTCACGGTGGCGGGCCTTCCCTCGCCGTTCGTGCAGAGCCTGATTTACGGGCGGACGGCGGACTTTCCCCAGCTCGGCCGCAGACTACAAGGACAGGTGGAGATGGGAGAGCTCCCGGAGCTGGTCCGCAGACCATCTCCGGTAAAGGACCTGGTGGCCCTCCTCAAGATATACCGCCTCCTCCGGAGGGAGCGGTTTGATCTCGTCCACACGCACACGTCCAAGGCGGGAATCCTTGGACGGATCGCGGCCCGGATGGCCGGGGTCCCTCACATCGTCCATACGCCTCACGGCCAGGCCTTCAACGGCTATGCGGGACGGACGCTGACGGCCCTCTTCGTCTTCCTGGAGCGATGGGCGGCCACCTTTACAGACCGGATCATCGGGCTGACAGACCAGGAGATCCGCGACAACCTGGAGCGGGGAATCGGGGAGCCGGGGCAGTTCGTGAATATCCCAAGCGGGATCGATCTCAGCCCGTTCGCTGGGAGGGAGAGAGAGGCGGCGAACGTCAAGGCCTCGCTCGGCCTCTCGCCTTCCGCCCGTCTGATCGGCTCGGTGGGAAGGCTCGATCCGGTCAAGGGGCACACGTATCTGCTCGACGCCTTCGCGAGCCTGGCGCCGCGATTTCCCGACCTCCACCTGGCCCTAGTGGGAGACGGCGAGCTTTTCGCCGAACTTCAATCCCGCACCCAACACGCAGGCCTCACCGATCGGGTCCTCTTTCTCGGATGGCGGGAGGACGTTCCCGCGCTCCTCCAGGCCTTTGATCTCTTCGCCTTTCCCTCTCTCAGCGAGGGGATGGGCAGGGCCTTGGTGGAGGCCATGGCGGCCGGTCTACCCATTGTGGCCACGCGGGTATGCAGCGTGCCTGAGGTGCTCGCCGAGGGGGAGGCTGGCTACCTCGTGGACCCCGCAAGTCCCCTTGCACTGGCCGACGGGATCGAGAAGCTCCTACACGATCCCGACCTTCGAAGCCGGCTGGCGACACAAGCCCGGGCGCACGCACGCAAATACAGCGTCGAGGCAATGCTTCACAAGATCGAGGCCGTCTACCAGAACGTCCTCGGGAACGAGAACGGAAACCGATGAAGGCATTCATCGCGGCTCTCTTTCTGATCCTTCTCCTTCACGGAGAGGCAGCGGGCGCCTTCCTCCAGGTGAAGGGAGCCTTCCACGTCCACACGAACTTCTCCACAGGCGCCCTCTCCCCGGAGGAAGTCGCCGCGGAGGCACACAGGGAGGGAATCGACAGCGTGATCTTTGCCGAAAACCTCCTCCTCCACTTTGAATACGGCGTCTTCCCGCTCCGGGGCCTACTGAAAAAGGTCGTGGAAAAACCTTCGGTCCTTCGGCGGGGCATCGGGCGGTGGCTTCACGCTCTCGAGGCGGCCAACGCGCGCTTCCCCGACGTGATCCTCATCCCGGGCGTCGAGGTCGTTCCGTACTACTACTGGACCGGCTCTCCCTTCCGGGGGGATCTCACCCTGCGGGACACGCAGAAGAACCTCGTCGTCGTGGGACTCCGCACGGCAGAGGACTACCGAAAACTCCCGGCCATCGGCAACGGCGGGACCCTCTCCCCCCCAGGGCCGCATCTGCTCCAGCCGGCCCTGGGCCTGGCCTTGGTGGGCCTCGGGATCCTCCTCATGCGGACGGAACGGGAGCAGAACATCCAGCTGAAACACTTCCTCCTCAAGGGGCGCAAGCGGCACCGGCTCTCCGGTTGGCTTGCCCTCGGCGCTGGCACCCTCTTCTTGCTCGAGGCCTTCAGCGCTTCGGGGCTCGACCCGTACCAGGGGGACCTGGGAATCGGACCATATCAGCGGGTGATCGATGCGGCCGAGGCCAGAGGGGGGATGGTCTTCTGGTCCTATCCGGAAGCGCGGGATTTCCACACAGTCCGCTCCGGCCTTGTAGGCACGCTGACGATCCGGACCGAGCCGCATCCTCAAGCCCTCCTCCACAGCCACGGGTACACGGGGTTCGGCGCCGTGTACCAGGACACCGTGACTCTCACGGAGCCCGGCCATGAGTGGGATCAGCTCTTGCTCCAGTACGCGGAAGGGCGCCGTGGACGGCCAGCCTGGGGCATCGGAGAGGTGGGCTATCACGGGCCCCCGAACAGGCTCGGCAACGTCCTGACGGTCTTCCTGGTTTCCCACCAGTCCAGGGAAGGGATCCTCGAGGCCCTGAAGTCGGGACGGTTTTACAGCGTCAGACCCAAATCGGATTATCGCCTCGTCCTCGAAGACTTCTCGATCGGCCACGGGGGAGGGAGTCAATGGACCCCCATGGGCGGAGAGTTCGAGGCGAGCGGGAAGGATCCCCTGCGAATTCGTCTCCGGATCGGGGCGAGCGACGGCCGGGACGTGGACGTCGCCGTGCGGCTCATCCGCTCGGGAAGGCTGGTTGATGTTCGCAAGGGGAGGACGCCGTTCGCCGAGACCCTGAAGGTGATGCCGCCAGATCGGGGAAGGCGCGAGTTCTTCCGGATCGAGGTCGCACCGCCGCACCGACTCCTGTCCAACCCGATCTTCGTTCGGAGCCAGGCATGAGAGTTGCCATTCACCAACCCCAGTACCTCCCCTGGCTGGGCTATTTCGACAAGATCGATCAGGTCGACTGCTTCGTCCTCCTCGACGACGTCCAGTTCAAGAAGAGCGAGTGGCAGAACCGGAACCGGATCAAGACGGCCGCCGGCTGGCAGTGGCTGACCGTTCCGGTCCTGCACCGTTCTTCCCAGCGAATCTCGGAGGTCACAATCAACCCGACCATCCCCTGGGCGAGGAAGCACCTGCAGGCCCTGATCTCGAATTACGCGTCGGCCCCCTTCTTCGATCTGCACCGGCCCTTCTTTGAAGACCTCTACGCCCGGGAGTGGGGGCCCCTGTTGGACCTGAACCTGGCAACGATCACGTATCTTGTGGAGGCCCTGGACATCCGAACAAAGCTGGTCCTGGCGTCCTCTCTGCCGCTGCCGCCGGGGGTCGAGGCGACCGACCGTCTGGTCGCCATCTGTCAGGCCCTGGGGGCCGATACCTACCTCTCCGGGGCTGGCGGAAAGGGGTATCTTGATCTGGCCCGCTTTGAAGAGGCCGGGATCCGCGTGCTCTTTCAGGCATTTCGGACACAGCCCTACCCGCAACGCTTCGGGGCCTTCGTCCCGGACCTGTCCATGGTGGATCTCGTGTTCAACTGCAACGGCGATAGCCTTCAGATTTTACGGGAAGGGAGGAGCGTCGATGAGGATCCTGGCGATCGGCTCCCATCCGGATGACATCGAGTTCGGATGCGGCGGCACCCTCATTAAGTACGGCCTGAAGGGGCACGAGATCTACCTCTTGGTCATGACGGACGGGGCGATGGGCGGAGACGCGGTCGCGCGACGGAGGGAGCAGGAGGAGGCGGGGCGGGTGTTGGGGGCCCGGGAGCTCTTCTGGGGGGGCTACCAGGACACCGAGGTCTTCAACGATCGCGACCTCATCGCGAAGATCGAGGCGCTCCTCAGCCGGATCAACCCGGATCTCATATTCGTCCACTGGGGCGACGACACGCACCAGGACCACCGGCACCTGTCGACCTCCGTCGCATCCGCCTCCCGGTACACACGGAATGTCCTGCTGTACGAGGGGCCCACGTCCGCCAATTTCACCCCCTCCGTCTTCGTTGATATCTACGCCGTCTTCGAGCGAAAGCTCCAGGCGCTCAAGGCCCACGCCTCCCAGATCGCCAAGACCGGCGTCGAAGAGCTCTCCATCCTGAATCTGGCCCAGGCGGCCGCCCACTTCCGGGGCGTTCAGGGGAGGGTTCGGAATGCGGAGGGGTTCGTCCCCCTGAGGCTCTTTATCAATGTGGACTAACGCGTCATCCGCCTCCCCCATCCCCCACTCCCGGCCCACCGTGGGCGACGGGGATCTCCAGGCGCTCGCCGCGGTGCTCAAGTCGGGCTTCATCGCACAGGGGGAGAAGGTGGCGGCCTTCGAGCAAGAGTTGGCCAAGATGCTCGGGGTGAGGGGCGGCGTCGCGAGCAGCTCGGGGACCGCCGCGCTGCACCTCGCCCTCCTCGCCCTCGACGTCGGAGCGGGGGACGAAGTCCTCCTTCCCACGTACGCCTGCGCAGCCCTCTTACACGCCGTCCGAGCGGTCCGGG
>JBHIAH010000092.1:0-9249 GCA_046758505.1 Methylomirabilales bacterium (SeqCode)
GGTTCCGGGGGCTGTACCGGGTGCTCCTGAACAAGTATTACGTTGATGAGCTGTACTGGGCTGTTTTTGGAGATGGGTTACGAGGAGTCTGTCGATTCTTCTCGCAGGTGGATGAAAAGGGAGTCGATGGGGTGGTCAATGGGACCGCGGCAGCCACGGTGGGGTTGAGTAGCGGGTCCAACTGGGGTGACATCAAGCTGGTGGACGGGCTGGTCAACAAGATCGCCGATGTGATTCAGGACAGCAGTGCCATCTCTCGGCGGCTTCAGACCGGTGTGATTCAGAATTACATCCTGGCGATGGCCGTCGGGATCTTCTTGATTGTGGGCGTCTACATCATCTTCTGAGGTCCGAGGTCCGAAGGCTGAACCTCACGCTCCGGAAACGCCATTTCTCGGGGGGGGCGGGACGGCGGGTCTGGAACCGGAGGAAGGAACTCTATGAGTGAATTGGGGTTTCCTCTCTTAACGATTGTGACCTTTCTTCCATCGGCGGGGGCGGTTGTACTTTTGTTCATCCGCCGTGAGCGGGAAGACCTCGTCCGAAAGGTGAGCCTTCTCTTTACTGGAGTGACCCTCCTCGTCGCCCTGGCCCTCCCCTTTGCCTTCAATTTTCAGAGCGGGGACGTGCAGTTCGTCGAGAAGGTTTCCTGGATCCCGACCATCGGGGTCACCTATTTCCTGGGGATCGACGGGATCAGTCTCTGGCTGGTGTGTCTCACGGCCCTGCTCTCCCCCATTGCGGTGCTCTGTTCGTGGGAAGGTATCAGCGACCGGGTAAAGGAGTACCATATCTTTCTTCTGGTCCTGGAAACGGGGATGCTGGGGGTCTTCGTCTCATTGGACCTGTTTCTCTTCTATGTCTTCTGGGAGGTAGAGTTGGTTCCCATGTACTTCCTGATCGGGGTCTGGGGACATCCGGCGCGCCGCCTCTACGCGGCAATCAAATTTTTCCTGTATACTCTTTTCGGTAGCGTGGTGATGCTCCTCGGTATTCTGGCCGTCTATTTTTATGCCGGGGCCCACACCGGCACGTACACCTTTGATGTTCTGAAGCTGACGCAGGTGTCTTACCCCTGGTCTCCGAGTCTCCTTTCTTTCCAGAACCTGGTCTGGCTGGCCTTCTTCCTCGGCTTCGCCATCAAGGTCCCCATGTTCCCCTTCCACACGTGGCTTCCGGATGCGCATACCGAGGCCCCCACGGCCGGTTCGGTCATCCTGGCTGGGGTCCTCCTGAAGATGGGGACCTACGGGTTCGTGCGGTTCAATCTCTCGATGTTTCCCGAGGCCACCCGATACTTTGTTCCCCTCATGGTGACCCTGAGCATTGTCGCCATTATCTACGGGGCGATGGTCTGTCTCGTTCAGAAGGATATGAAGCGGCTGATCGCCTTCAGCTCGGTGAGCCATATGGGCTTCGTCATGCTGGGCATGTTTGCGCTGAACATGCAGGGGGTTCAGGGGAGTATCTTGCAGATGGTCAATCACGGCCTCTCCACCGGAGCCCTGTTCTTGATCGTGGGCCTCATCTATGACCGGATCCACTCGCGGATGATCGCCGATATGGGGGGGCTGTCCAGCGTGATGCCGATCTACGCGACGCTGTTTGCGATCACCATGCTCTCGTCCATCGGCCTCCCTGGCCTGAACGGGTTCATCGGCGAGTTCCTCATCCTGGTCGGGGCGTTCAACGTGAGCTGGGTGTGGGCCCTGGCGGCGGTGTCCGGAATTGTCCTGGGAGCGGCGTACATGCTCTGGATGTTTCAGCGGACGATGTTTGGTGCGGTGGTCCATGAAAAGAACCAGAAGCTGCCGGACCTCACTTTCCGAGAAGCCATGACCCTCATCCCCCTGGTGGTCATGTTCTTCTGGATCGGACTGTACCCCGTTCCGTTCTTGAAGG
Source organism: Methylomirabilales bacterium (SeqCode) (assembly GCA_046758505.1). GTDB lineage: Bacteria > Methylomirabilota > Methylomirabilia > Methylomirabilales > CSP1-5 > CSP1-5. The sequence continues at coordinate 1,903 of JBHIAH010000092.1, forward strand.
CCATGGAGCCCTCGGTCCAGAAGGTGGTGGCGCGACTGGATCAGGCCCGGACGGTGGTGGAATCCCCTGTCCACCTGTCGGTGGCGGAAAACGTGGGCCAGGAGCGTCCTGAGGAACAGCGATGACAGGCGCTTACAATCCCGCGGACGTCCTTCACGCTTTGCCGGAGGTCTTCCTGGCAGTCGCGGCCATTGCAGTCCTGATTCTCGCCTTTGTCACCCCGGGCCGGCGCGGCTGGATGGAAACGGTGAGCGTCGTGGGCGTCGTGGGAGCGGCGATCCTGCTGTTGCGAGATGCGGCCCCGTTGTTCCAACCAGGGGGAAGTCCGCTCTCTGTCTTCAGCGGCATGTACCTGGTGGATAAATTCGCCATCTTTTTCAAGGTGGTTTTTCTGCTCGGCACCCTGCTCGTCATCCTGATGTCCGTGGATTACCTCCCCCTGCTCGGCGTTCCCATTGGAGAGTTTTATGCGATCCTGCTCTTCTCGACCGTGGGGATGATGTTCCTCGCCTCGGGCGGGAATCTGCTTTCGCTGTATATTGGTCTCGAGACGATGTCGATCAGTATTTATATTCTCTGCGGCTTTCTCAAGCGTGACCAGAGATCGAATGAAGCGGCCCTCAAGTACCTGCTCATGGGGGCCTTCTCCAGCGGGGTGATCCTCTATGGCATCGCCCTCCTGTACGGGCTGACGGGGGTCTTGGGCCTCAAAGAAATCTCTGCGACGCTCGCCACGAGGGACCTCGCCAATCCGGCCCTCCTGCTCGCCATGGTGATGCTCACGGCGGGATTCGGATTCAAGATTGCCGCGGTTCCGTTTCATATGTACGTCCCGGATGTCTATGAAGGAGCACCGACGGCGGTGACTGCGTTCCTGGCGGTTGCTTCCGAGGCGGCTGGCGTGGCGGCGCTGCTCCGGGTCTTCCTGGGGGCCATGCCCGACATCCAGGTAAACTGGACTGTCCTCTTCTGGATCCTCTCGGTCTTGACCATGACGATTGGGAACGTCGTGGCCCTGTCCCAGGCGAACATCAAGCGGATGCTGGCGTATTCCGGCATCGCCCACATCGGCTATCTTTTGATCGGCTTCGTGGCGGGAACGGAGATGGGGATCTCCGCCATCCTGCTCTACGTCCTCATCTACGCCTTTATGACGGCGGGGGCGTTTGCGATGGTGATTCTCCTCCGGACCGAGACTGTGAAGGGGGACCTCATCGAGGATTTTGCCGGGTTGAGCCGGGTGAATCCCATGGCGGCCGCGGCCATGCTGGTCTTTCTCCTGTCGCTCACGGGTATACCCCCCACCGCAGGCTTCGTGGGGAAGTTTTACCTGTTCGGTGCCGCGATCAAGGCGAAGTATTACTGGTTGGCCCTGATCGCCGTGATTAACACTGCCGTCTCCCTCTTCTATTACATGCGGGTCGTGATGGTGATGTACATGCAGGAGGCCCCCGAGGCCCTCACACTGAGTTCGTCTCGGCCCCTCTACCTGGCGTTGAGCTTTGCGGTGCTGGGGACCCTGATCATCGGGGTGTATCCCGGACCGTTTTTGGAGCTGGCCCGGGCATCGGTCTTCGGCCTACTGCCATAGACCGCTTGACACCGGGGAGCACCGAGGGTATAAGGATGAGATACCATCCTTCCCTCAGGTGAGTTCAGCTCGATAAGTTCAGCGGACCCGCGCCGGAAAGGGTGCGTTCTTTGTACCGTGAACGAGGATAAAGGAAGTCAGGCGCTTGTGATTGCGCGCACATGGCGGATCCGTGAGGTGACCGGTGGAAGCGATTGAGACACCCCCTCTGATCAGAATTCCGAATTTTTTGCCCGGGATCCATGGGGCCTTTATTCCCGATCATGTAGTCATGACGTGGATTGTCATGGCCTTTTTGATCGTCGTGTCGTATCTGGCCACCCGGCGCCTGACCGAGGTACCGGGGCCGATTCAAAATGTGATGGAGACCGTCCTTGAGGCCTTCACCGGGATGCTGGAGAGCATCATCGGGCATGAGGGAAGGCGGTATCTCCCCCTGATCGGATCTGCCGGTTTGCTCATCTTTTTCAGCAACATTCTCATCCTGATTCCGGGCCTCAGATGCCCGACTGCCAATCTAAATACCACCGTAGCTCTTGCCCTCGTGATGTTCGTTTCGTACCACTACTTCGGGGTCCGCAAACAAGGACTTTTCACGTACTTGAAGCACTTCCTGGGTCCCGTGGGTCATTTCCCTAAGTTTCTCCTGATCGGCATGGGGTGGATTCTCGTGCCCGCCTTCATCCTGGTGGAGGTGATTGGCCATCTGGCCCGTATTCTCTCTCTCTCCTTCCGGCTCTTCGGGAATATCTTCGGGGAAGATACGGTGTTCCTCCTTATCCTGTTTCTCACCTCCATCATGGCGCCTATCTACGTAATGGCCCCCTTGATCTCACCGCTCATCATTTTCACCGGATTGGTCCAGGCATTGATCTTTGTGATGCTCTCGACAATTTACATCGCCGGGGCGGTAGAGACCCACGAGGAGGGGCATTGACGGGAGGTCTCAACCAGGGGATGGAGAGTATTCGGGAGGCAGGGAGTGTCCCGCTCGGTAGAATCAACCGGAGGTCTTGAGAAGGAGGGCTGTGCATGCGATCGAAGTTGAGAGGCGTCCTGATTGGGGTGCTGGCGGTTATTGGGTCGGCAACGTACGTCTGGGCTGCAGAGGGCGGCGCAACGGGCGACCGAACATATTTCTGGGTAACGGTCTTAACGGCGGGGTTCGCGATGGCCGTGGCTTCGGCCATGGCCGCCCTGGCGCAATCCCGGGCGATTTCGGCCGCTCTCGAGGGGATGTCGCGGCAACCGAACGCGGCGGGGCGAATCCAGACCGCGATGATCATCGGTTTGGCCTTAATCGAATCCCTGGCTATCTATGTTCTCTTGATTGCGTTGCTTCTGCTCTACGTGAACCCCCTTACCACGATCATCACTGGGGGGTGAGGCGGGAGGGCCCCGGTAACCCGGGGCCTCTCATTTTTGCCGGAGTTAGTACAAAGATTCACATGCTCACCGAGTATTTCCCCATCCTGCTGTTCATCGTGGCCGCGGTCCTCTTCGCGGGGGGCTCGGTCTTTCTCTCCTCCCTGGCGGGCCCAAGGCGGCCCCTCCCGGCGAAGCTTGAGCCGTACGAATGCGGTATGGCCCCCGTGGGGCTCGCCCGGGAGCGCTTCTCCGTCAAGTTCTATCTGGTGGCGATGCTCTTTATCGTCTTCGACATCGAGATCATCTTTCTGGTCCCCTGGGCGGTGATTTACCGAGAGCTCGGATGGTTCGGGTTTTTTGAAATGGGTGCGTTTCTGCTGGTGCTGGTCCTGGGGTTGGCCTACGTCTGGGTGAAGGGGGGACTCGAGTGGGACGAGCCAGAGCACCGATTGGCGGGTCGCGAGGGTGGGCTCTCGCGAATCGCGGGGGGCGGGCGAGATGGATAAAGCGATAGTGTCCACAAAACTCCTACAAGCCGCTGCCGAGATCCTCAATCGGTATCCGCAAAAACGGTCGGCGCTCCTCCCGCTTCTCCACTTGGTGCAGGAGGAACGCGGGTACCTCACCCCGGAGTCCATGGAGGAGGTTGCGACTCTCCTGGAGATACATCCGATCGATGTCTGGGAGACGGCCAGCTTTTACACCATGTATCAGTTCCGACCCATCGGACGATGCCACATCGAGGTCTGCCACAATCTCGCCTGCACCCTGTTGGGGGCAGAGTCGCTTCTGGACTATCTGAAGGGGCGGTTGCAGATCAACGAAGGAGAGACGACCGCGGATGGCCGCTTCAGCTTGGGAAGGACCGAGTGTATTGCCGCCTGTGATGGCGCCCCGGTGGTGCAAATCAACGGATACCACTATGGGCCGCTGGATCGGCCCCGGCTCGAGGAACTCCTGGCGTCCCTCATGCGGGAAGAATTTCCCCAGGCGCATCGGTACCACCCCAAGAGGGCTCCGGCCTCGTCCGGGCTGAAACCGGCGGGGACTGTCGAAAAGATTCTGCACCGCGATCTTCTGGACCCGACGTACGACGGCAGCATCGACGCCTATGTCGCCAGAGGCGGCTACCGGGCCCTGGCCAAGACGCTCCGCGATCATTCCCCGTCGGAGATTATCGAGATGGTCAAGCGGTCCGGTCTTCGGGGCCGGGGTGGCGCCGGTTTCCCGACCGGGGTGAAGTGGGGGTTTATTCCCCGGGATCAGGGGTTGCCGACGTACCTCCTCTGTAATGCCGATGAGGGAGAACCCGGGACCTTCAAGGATCGGCAGCTGCTAGAGCGGGATCCCCATCAGGTCATCGAAGGAATCATCATTGCGAGCTATGCCATTGGCGCCGCAACCTCGTACATCTACCTTCGGGGCGAATTCCTGGAAGCAGCCCAGGTCCTGGAACGGGCACTCCAGGAAACATACGCCAGGGGCTTCCTGGGAAAGGGAATCCTGGGAAGCAAGTACAATCTGGATGTCTACGTGCATCGCGGGGCGGGGGCCTATATCTGTGGGGAAGAAACCGGCCTGATCGAGTCGCTGGAGGGGAAGCGGGGTGAGCCCAGGATCCGCCCCCCCTTTCCGGCGGTGAAGGGTCTCTATCAGTGTCCGACGGTGGTCAACAACGTGGAGACCCTCTGCAACCTTCCCCATATCGTTCTCCGGGGCCCGGAGTGGTATGTACATATCGGAACCCCCAAGAGCACCGGCACCCGCATCTTTTCGGTGAGCGGACATGTCCGCGAGCCAGGGAACCATGAACTGCCGCTGAGCACCACGTTGCGGGAGCTGATCTTTGAGCATGCCGGGGGGATGTCCGACAACCGGAGCATCAAGGCGATCATCCCCGGGGGAAGCTCCGCGCCGATCCTGACCCCGGACCATCTGGATGTCGGCCTCGATTTCGAGTCGCTCGCCGCTGTGGGGTCGATGGGGGGCTCGGGAGCCGTCATCGTCATGGACGAGACCACCTGTATGGCGAAGGTGGGAGAGGTGATCACTCGGTTTTATCACCATGAAACGTGTGGGCAGTGCACCCAGTGCCGGGAGGGGACTGCCTGGCTTCATAAGATCCTGCAGCGAATCGAGGAGGGGCGAGGTCGAATGGCCGATCTCGAGGTTCTCAAGGATGTCTGCCGCAACATGAAGGGGCAGACCATCTGTGTCTTGAGTGATTCGGCGGCCATGCCCACGGAAAGCTACCTCCGGTACTTTGGGGAGGAGTTCGAGGCGCACATCGAGCAGGGCCGGTGTCCGTTCCGCACATAGCTGTCAGCCGTCCTTACGCTGGAAAGCTGGCATGCGAGGAAGCTAGAGGGCCAATTACAGCCAATTGCTTTCTAGCTTCCTCGCGTCCTAGCCACCGACAGGTGACCGCCGACTGCTAGACAGAAAGGGATTGCGATGGAGCAACAGACACAAAAACTGCTTACGATGACCGTTGATGGTCGGCAGATTCAGGTAGAGCCTGGGACCACCATCATTCAGGCGGGGGAGCGGCTCGGCATCGAGATTCCCCACTATTGTTATCACCCCGGGCTCCCCATCGAGGGGATCTGTCGGATGTGTCTCGTCGATGTGGAGAAGTCTGCAAAGCTGCTCATCGCCTGCGCAACGCCGGTGATGGAAGGGATGGTGGTCCATACGCAGACCCCGCGTGTCGAGGAGGCCAGGCGGGGGGTTTTGGAGTTCTTTCTGCTCAACCACCCCCTGGATTGTCCGATCTGCGACAAAGGGGGGGAGTGTCCCCTCCAAGACTACACCGTGCGTTACGGGCCCGGGGCGAGTCGGACGATCGAAGAAAAAGTCCATCGCGACAAGCACCGCCCCATCGGCCCTCACATCATCTTCGACACGGAGCGGTGCATTCTCTGTACGCGGTGCGTGCGGTTCTGCCGGGATATTGTCGGGACTGGTGAGTTGGGAGTCGGATACCGAGGAGACCGGGCGGAGATTGTCCTCTTCCCGGGAAAGGAGCTGGATAATGCCTATTCGGGCAACGTCATCGATCTCTGTCCGGTCGGGGCGCTGACCAGCAGGGAGTATCGATTCCAGTCCCGTCCCTGGGATCTGGTGAGCCGCGTGGAGAGCACGTGTCCAGCCTGCAGCCGGGGATGCAGCATCGTGTTGGACGTTCGGCATCTGCGGACGGGCGGGCAGGAGGTGCTCCGGATTTGCCCGAGGTATAACCCCGAGGTGAACGGTTACTGGATGTGCGACGAGGGGCGGTTCGAGGCCTATCCCCGCCGAGGGCGCGGTACTGTTGACGCACCCCTCGTGCGGCGCGGAGATGCCCACGTCCCGGTGGCCTGGGAAGAGGCGGTCTCCCTGCTCGTGGAGCGACTGCGGGGGGTGCTCGATCAGCACGGACATGAGGCCATCGGGGGGCTGCTCTCGACGTGGCTGACGACCGAAGAGATGTATGCGGCGGGCAGCTTTGTGCGGAACGTGCTTGGGACGCCCCACCTGGATTACCGCGTGGGTCCGGTCCAGGCGCAGGAGCGGGATGAGGCGGAGGATCATCTCCTCCGGCGCACCGACAAGAGCCCCAACACCCAGGGGGCCCGGCTGTTAGGCCTCGGCCCCGGCCCTGGCGGCTGGGGGACAGAGCAGATGCTCCAGGCTGTGACCACGGAAAGTCTCAAGGTCCTGCTTCTCTTTGACGTCGACCCGTGGGGGGACCTGGTCCTCGAGCGAGAGGGGGGGAGGGGGACGGACCGTCCGGAACTCCTGGTCGTCTGGGCCGTTCGAGAGTCGCCTGTGACCGCCCGGGCCGACCTGGTCTTCCCCGCGCTGGGGTATGCGGAGAAGGAGGGAACGATCGTGAACTTCGCCGGTCGGATCCAGCGCCTGCGAAAGGGGATCGATCCCAAGGGAAAGATCGTGCCCTTGGGGGAGGTCCTGAACCGGGTGGCCGTGGGGCTCGGCCGGCCCGGGGTTCCCTGGACGCCCGAAGAGATCTGGCGCCGCCTGGCAAGGGAGCATCCTGCGTTCCGCGGTATGCAGTACGATACGATCGGATCGCTCGGAATTCCGACGACCGACGACGGCTCGACTGAGGGCTTCGAGTGAGCCTCAGCCGAACTCCTCGTCGAAGTCCGATGACCGCTTTCGACGACCGATGACCGCAGACCGAGGACGGACGACCGACGAAGCGGTTCACGGTTCACGGTTGATGGTTGATGGTTTAAGAATGGGAATCTGGGTTCCTGCTATGAACCATGAACTATGAACCATGAATGGCCCGTCGGGGAACGGTTGTCCGTCATCGCTGCACTGATCCCAGGAGAGATGATGGGTATGCTGATCGCCACCGCGTTGAAGATTGCCGTCGTGAT
>JBHIAH010000093.1:0-8767 GCA_046758505.1 Methylomirabilales bacterium (SeqCode)
ACCCGCCCACGCGAGCCCGATGGGCCCACCCCAGTCTTGCGGCACGACGGTGGTCTCACGCAGATCCAGTGACTCGAGGAGCTGCTCGAACCGGGCTGCATGGCGCGGGATGCGGTACAGCGAGGGATCATCGGGTTTGTCGGACCGACCGAAGCCGAGATGATCGGGAACGATCACGCGGAAGCCGGCGCCCACGAGCGGAGGGATGAAGTGGCGCCAGAGGTACCCCCACGTCGGGTTCCCGTGCACGAGAACGAGGGGCCGTCCGTCCCGTGCACCCTCATCGATATAGTGGAGCCGCCCTTCCGGGGTTTGGAACCAGCGGGGTTCATACGGCCACGTGCCACCGAATGTCCAGTCCACGCTGGACGCCATCACTCATCCTCGCGGTTCTGCGGCGCGGCCTAACACCTGTCCGAAATTCGGGGGCATCATACCAATTTAAATTAGTTCTGCGACCCCAATTTATGGAATGGGGGACATCCCCCACTGCCGCAGACACCTGAGTTATAGGAAGAGGGGAACAACAAACAACAAAAGACTCGACCCCATTGCCTCACTAAGTACTTAAGATTATAGAATAGTCTTATAAGCGGTGAAATCCTCTCGACTGACTAACGTATTAATGATATTTTCATCGAAACATCGGGATTGTTTGTTGCCCAGAATTCTTCCCTTCACTTGTTCTAATACCCCTAGCATTCTTCGCATGAGGGCGAGCTATGAATTGGGATTCCTATAAGCGCGTATTCCGAGCCTTTGAGTTCGCGATTTCTCAATCGATGGTAATGACACTGGTATCTCGAGAGGTATTGAAGCATTGGCCCGACAGCCTCCCGGCACAGATTCGGGAACCGCTAGAAACCTTGCGCCAGAAGACCGGTGCCCTGTGGACCGATCTATTCGACAACAAGATAACATCAGAGGAGTTTCATGAAAAATCTGATGCCGTCCTCAAGGAGGCAGATACTATCCAAGGGGGACGCCCATTATTTGGGCAGGTTATCTTAATGTATATTGCCCGGGCAGACGCGTCGTCCAAAGAAATCGATTTTAATCGGATTCTCCATCACTAGGCGCTTGTAATGCTCTTTGCACACTTGGATGCTTTTCTTGCTGACACTGTTCGTGCCATATGCTTTAAATGTCCTGAGGTTCTGAAGTGTGACAAGAAGATGGATTGGGCACAGATCATCGCATGTGGTTCGTGGGAGACGGTGCTTGACCGATTAGTCGAGGAGTATGTATTCGCCTTTGGGTGGCCTGGGCTGACAAAGAGGGTGGAACACATGAAGGAGAGAATTGGTCTTGAGCTTGAGGTACCTGAGGAAGAACTACAAGAGATAAGAGGCGCAGAGCTAATCCGTGACGTCATTGTCCATAATGGAGGACAGGTGAGCCAGGAGTATCTGAATCGTTCTGGCCGGACAGATGTTGCTGTCGGTGATGGAATTGACGTTGGGGGCGAGGAATTGAGGAAGGTTTCTGGGGCAATGCGTCGCCTGGCGGAAGGGATAGCGAAGGCGACTGCAAAAAAGTTTTTTGAAAAGGAGGAGCCCTTCTGGCTCTAGCTTTATAGGCACCGAAGCAAGAGGCAGAGTACATTTTGTGGGCCAACCCCCCTTTCCGTGGTCTTAGCGCCCTCCCCAGCCGTTTCTCCAGCGAGCAAGCCGAGCCATGTCGCCACCCTATCGCCTCCTTGCCCTAACGCCCAGCCCGATGATAGATCCTGTCTCCCCAAGAATGCCCTATTCGGCGTACTGGGCGATGCCCTTGCCGAACGACCAATTTTCCTTCTTCACCTCCACCAGATTGATAAACACGTCCTCCATGCGCACACCCACTTCCTGATGCAGGCGCTCCGCCAACGTCTTGTAAAACGCTTTCTTCTGGTCGACGGTGCGCCCTTCGTTGAGGGTTATTTGAATGAAGACCACGCCATCGGTACGTGGGATATTGAGATACTCGGGGTCGTAGACTAAGGCATCTTTCTCATGTTCGGTGATGACCTGGAAGTTGTCCTTAGGCGGTACGTTAATCGTGTCCACCATCGTTCGGTACACAGCCTCGCCGACCTTCTTACCGAAACTTGCTGGCCGGCCTTTGATGAACAATATTCGTACAAGCGGCATAAACTGATCCCCCCTGTGAAGACAACAACGGACCGCGTCTCCGGTTGATCCATTCTTAAAGCACGGCCTGAACGTGGTCAAATCTTTTGTTGACTAATTTTGATCCGGAATATGTCTAAGAGCCTCTAAACAAAAACAATAAGCACCATCAGTTACCGGAATCAGGATAAACCGATGCCAGTCGTTTTAGGATTTCCTGGAGCTTCCCTTCGGCCACCTCCCTTCCGTGGTCTCAGTACCCTCCCCAGCCGTTTCTCCAGCGAGCAAGCCGAGCCATGTCGCCACCCTATCGGGTCTCTGACCTAACGCCAAGCCTAATGCTAGATTTGGGTGCACGACACCAGCTAGGCCATGCCGAAAAGGCAAGTCGCCGAAGGTAATGACGGCTCGCCAGATTAATCGCACAGCTCGAGTTGCAGCGGCGCGATGGGCGCCCCGGCGACATCCACACTCCAGCGTTCACCGCTCGAGACAGGCGGCAGCGGGGTGAGTGTGCCCGTTGTGATGATTTCACCAGGCGTCAGGGGGGGCGCCCAGGATTGGCCAACAATCACCCGGGCCAGATGGCCAAGGGCGAGCAGGGGACTGCCCAAGGCGTTTCGTCCTTCTCCCACCGCCACGATCTCCGTACCTCGGCACAGCGTGACCCTTAGCTTCTGCAGCTGTGCGGCGACCTGCCGCGGATCATCTCGGTCCAGTCGCCACGGGGGGGCGACGACCAGCGCCGCATGCACGCCGAAGTCCGCGACCGTATCAGCGGCTGTGAAGCGCCAGTCTGGATAATGACAATCCACGATCTCGAACCCGATCGCCACCCAGTCGAGGCAGCCCGCCAATTCTTCGGCCGACGGATTACCGGCCGGGACGGGACGACGGAGGTTGAGAACGACCTCCGGCTCGATCCGTGGGGCTGCCATCCCGCCTAGAGAGAGGCGGAAGCTGCCTCGATCCGCAAAACGGACAGTCTGCGCATACATGTGCGCCCAGATCGGCGTATCGACGTTGAACTCCTCCCAGGTGGCCGGATTAGTGAAGGCGAGCTTGCGGCCTACTGACCGGTATCCTCGTTCCATAAGGCGTTCGTGGAGCACATGACCTACCTGATAGCCCTTGTCAAGGTCAAAGCCGACCTCACGCCGGGACGGTAGCATGGTTAGCCGCGCGGCATCGCGAGCCTGCAGGAGGTCCGCCGCCAATTGGTCAAGAGCGCTGTCATCACGCATGATCGGTCTCCCGTGAGGTTCTGGTGCCCATCGTCGTAAGGCGCTTTTTCGCGGGACAAGGAAAAGGGAAAAGGGGACATTCTACTTTTCTGGCTCCTTACGTGGCCGGCCCCGAGGATGCAGGCTGATCTCCAGCCTGGGGCGCTACTCCGCTCGCCTCACCCACTTCTTCACCCCTCGTAAAAAATACATCGGTCCCCAATTTCCTTATTCCCTGCCCCAGCGTTACACCCTCGGACTCCGCCTCAGTACATGAACGGGACCAATTTCTTGGTGCGTGCGGCATACGCCTGAAAGGCCTCTCCATAGCGCTCGGCCAGGTAGCGATCCAACGCCGGAATGTTTAGGTATACAAAACCGAATAGCATAAGTACGGTGACGATCAACAGGACCGGACGGCCCGTCAGAAGCACCCACCCAGTAAAGAGGACGAGGTCGCCGAAGTAATTAATATGCATAGCATACCGGAAGAGTCCCTCCGTATAGAGCTGCCCCTGATGCCCCGCCTCTTGTTTCCAGACATACCGCTGATATTCCGAGCCGCTATTCAGATACGATCCGCCTAGGTAGAGAAGGATCCCAACGAGCTCCATGGGCCCAACCGGCGCCGGCTGCCGTCCGCCAAGGAAGGCAAAGAGCAGGTGGAGTGCTCCGATCCACACCGCGACCATCCCCACCTCGGCCCAACCCATGCGCCGCTTGAGGAAGATAAAGATGGTCACGAGCGTGCGCAGGAAGTACCCGGCTGCCGCACCAAGCAGGAGTCCCCGCCGGAGCGGCGAGCCGAGGTCAGCCCCGAGGTCTAGCCACCTCGAGCCGGCGAGGATTCCTCCTCCAAAGAGCAACCAGGTGGCAGCAAGGACCACGCTCAGATGGAGTAGGACAAGCAGGGTCTTCGGTAGCGTGGAGGGCGCCTTCTGCCGATACATCTCGGCTAGACTTGCCACAGCCTGCCCCCGCTAGCCTCCGGTGCCGCCTAACGGAGCGGCGGATGAGCCGCTGGCCGCCCGTGTACCACCGAGGCAGAACGAACGAATAATCAGCGGATAGTTTATACAATTAGTTTTCCGTTGAGAATTTTCTGGATCTGCCCTTCGGCCACCCCCATTTTCGCAGGATCAGCGCCCTTCCCCGGGCGCTGCTCTGTTACCCAAGGGGGATGCGGCTCTTATTTTGCGCGAGCCACTCGTCAAAGGTTTGCAGAGCGGGGTTAAGGGCTCGGGCGACGTCGGGGTTGCGCGCACCGCAGAAGTCTTGATTGAAGTCGCGCTTGAACTGGAACATGTTGCCGAGATCCTCGGCACCCGGAAAACCGTAGCCGCGGTACACCTCGGGCGGCACCGCGTTATAGCGCACTTCTTGCCCCAGCGCCGTGGTGAGCGCGGCCGCCATCTGGGCGCCGGTCAAGTGCTCGCCAGCGACGCCGACGGTCTTGCCAATGAACTCCCGGCCTTTCTTAAAGATGCCGAGGGCGCACTTGCCGATGTCCTCGGCAGCAATCCCCGGCAGTTTCTTGTCGCCCATGGGAAATGTGATCCCCAGCTTGCCATCCTGGCCCTTCTTGGGGCCCATGCCGAAGTAAATCATATTCTCCCAATAAAACGAGGTCAGGAGGAACGTGGTCGGCGCGCCAAGCTCGGTGAACACCTGATCCGCCTCGCCCTTGGCATCAAGGTGCGGCACCTTGTACTTGCCCATGAGGGTCGGCATGCGGTCGTCGCTGAGCGGCACCCACTTGCGCGTGTCTTCCAGGGTGGACCAGATGACGTGCTTCAGGCCGGCGTGCTTCGCCGCCTCCGCCATGGCCTTGGCCTGGGCAAACTCCTTCTCGGGCGAAAAATGCTCCCAAAAGAAGGTGACGCAGAACGCCCCGTAAGCGCCTGTGAACACCTTTTTGAGACTCTCGACGTCGTCGACGTCGGCTGCGACGACCTCGGCGCCCAGTTTTGCGAGCGCTCGCGCCTTCTCAGCGTTGACGTCTCTCGTCAGCGCGCGTGCGGTGAAGCCGCTACTCCCGTCGCTCACGACGGCGCGGACCAGGCCACCCCCCTGGGCACCGGTTGCACCCACAACCGCGATAATCTTCTTTTCAGCCATGATGATGCTCCTGCCCGCTCGTTGACCGAGCTGCCGTCTACGGAACATTTACCCTCGATATTGTAAAACATAAACGCCCTTGCGGGGTGTGGTGCGCCGGGTAGGGCGTCAGAATTGTCCAGGCTGCCATTGACGATGCCGGACGTGGGCTTGGTCCTGCTATGCCTACCCCGGTTCCATTTCAACTGCCTGCTGAGAGTTGGGCGTTGAGAGTTGAGTTTTCGTTCAGGTGCTAGTTAAGGGTTGAGGGTTGCGAGTTGGGGGGGCCATCCCAGAATCAGCCATTGTCTGTCGAGAGTCGAGTATTGAGAGTTGAGAGCGAAGTACCCGTCGGGCTAACTAGAATTGGGCCGCGACTTCCACATAGGTCGCATAACTGCCCGGCTCTGGCACCTCGATTCCCTCGGCGCGAAGTCCTTCGAGGTGAAACGAGATCGCTTCGCACATCGTCCGCTCGACCTCTTCACGGGTCGCACCGGTCGCCGCACATCCCGGGATATCCGACGAATATGCGGAATAGCCGGTATCAGTTTTTTCTACAACAATCTCGACTTTCATCCTGTTCGCCTTTGCAGCTTTCTTGGCCGTGTCCTAGCCTTTACGGCCTGCAAGGAGTTTCCGGACCTCAGGGACCAAGTCGACCGGGATCTCCATTACGGTATGCGTGCGGTCCTCAAAGGCAGCCTCGTCTTCCGCTAGAGCTTCCTCTTCGGTCTGCTCCTCGTAGTGTGCGAGAACACTGCGAACCCTCTCCTCATCCCATCCTGGTGGAAATCTGTTTCGTTTACTCATCTCCTATTCCTCTTCCGCATACGCCTTCGGTATGCCAATAACGGTTTGCCCCTCAACTCATAAGCTGTGATGACAAAGACCCCGCCAGGTTCTGGAACATAGATGACCCGCAAGTAGCGACCCGCTTCCGTCTGACCGATTGCCACCCGGGAGTCTTCCTGTCCTGGCCGATCCTCTCCTGGCCTACGGAGAATTTCCTCAACCTCGAACTCGTCAACCTCATGTTTATAGATATGCGGCTGTCCACTTTCGGGATCGATGTAATAGCGGACCTTCAAGCGAATCTCTCAACTGATACGCTCACAATACCAGCCCACACATAATTGCGAAGCACATGGGCGGGAAGGGACTACACGAGCCAGTATACAACATTGGTCCGCCGGATGGAATTTTCTTGGTCTGCCCTTCGGCCACCCCCCTTTCCGGGGGATCAGCCCCCTTCCTCGCTGCTAGGGGTTTTGGCGTAGGTACTCCACTACATCCGGATTGACGTCCTCGGCCAAAGCCAGTCCGTTGATGACGGTGCTTATACCGGTGAAGTACTGAAGGACCGCGAGCGCTTCGAGGATCTCGGCGCTGGAGACGCCCATCTTTTTCAGCCGTGCGGTGTGGATCTTGATCCCGAAGGCATTACTGACGAGGGTCACCGTGGCCCAAGCGAGCCACTCCTTCAACTTCGGGTCGAGCTGCCCTTCGTCCATGATCCGCCGGCGATTGTCCACCGCCGCCTCCAGGATACGGGGATTGTTTGCGAGGACCTTGTAAGCGTTCGGGACACGGCCGGCGCCAAAGCCAGCTTTGATCTGCCCGTAGAGTTGGTTGACCTCGTTGTTCGCATCAGCCTCTTCGACAAATCGCAGCGTTGCCACGTCGCCCTCCTTCATTTAAAAATCCATATTATGTCCCCAGAATTCACCGCTTGTAGATGACCTCCCAGGGAGTTACTCAACTTAGGCAAGTCTGACACCGACCGTCACACCGCCCGTTCTCACCTCTATCCTGCCGGTGGCCACTGAATGATAGTCTGTGGCCTACTCCTTCCACGCGGCGCGCTCGAATTCCCTGAAGGCCTGGAGGTCGAAAGAGGAAATTTCGCCCATCGTCATCCCTCCACACCGCTCGGCGCGAGGTGGGGTCGGTGGATGAAAAAAGGCGGCCCGCAGGAAGCGGGCCGCCAGAAAGTGATGCGACAGACGCGAGTGCCTCAGCGGCGCTTGCCGAGCCTCCTGCGCTTTACGTACGTCCAGAGCTTCTTCGTCATGACGGAGGGTCCGATCGCGACGCTCCCGAAGACCGCCTCGAGCGTGTCCTTGCATCCCTTGAAGCTGATCGAATAGCCCCCGAACGCTTTTGTCGACTTCTTGGTCTTCTTTGCCTTCTTTGCTGTTTTCGCCTTTGTCGCCCTCTTTGCCTTTCTCGCCTTGGGTTTCTTCTTCGCCTTCTTTGCCTTTGCCATTCGCTCCTCCTCCGTTATTGGTGGTCAGGCTCCGGGCCCCCGTTGGCCTCCCTCCGACGGGTATTACTATCACATCTGCGATGGGGAGGAAACAAAAAATGCTACCCATAAGGGTGGCGCGCCGTGTGTCCTCTCATGTCGTGCGATAGGGGTGCTACGTCCCGCTTCACAGCCGAGCAGTCCGTGATACCACTCTTAGGACTCGCCGGCACAAACCACGTTCCCCCTATGCACCCTAATGGTTCATCTGCCACGCCTTGATCGCATCGATCGGGTGGATCAACATGACGACGTCCAAGAGTAAGCTGTCTCTGATCCAGATGAGTAAAACCATCTCCGTCACGACAACGAGCGCGAGTGAACCCCGGAATCCGAGACGCCGCGCGAGCACGTACCCAATGCCGAAGGTCAGGATGTCACCCAGCGAGTTCACGACCGTGTCACCTTGGTAGCCGAGCGCGATGGTCGCTGCGCGGTATCGCTGGATGATACCCTCGGAATTCTCGACCACCTCCCACAGGCCTTCCAGGGAGACCGCGAGCCAGAGCCGCCACGGCGCCGAGAGCCTGGGGAGGCCCCACGCCAGCAACCCGCACAGGACGACCCCATGAAGCACATGCGTGAAGCTATACGGATCAAACAGGTGCTGAGAGTTGTGTGGGCCCCAGGCATCGCCCGACCACAGCCACAGGGTGCCGCAAGCACACCACCATAAACGTCCCTGGCGATGGAGTTGAACCGCGGTGAACACCGTCACTGTGACGATCGCGACCGACGGCTATAGATACCTCCGCGAGCGAGAGGGGGTGCGAAACTGAGAGTCGCCCGGTGCAAGGGGAAGTTCCGGTGGAGTCGCCGACTCAGACATCACATCACTCTCCGCCCCACCCGACGCTCTCCATCACCTGAACACGGATGGAGTTAAAGGAAAGCCGAGGCAGCAGTGCCGATTCCGATGGCTCTGAGTAGGTGCACGCGGCAACTCAGGTATGGCTCGCCTGCATTCGACAGAACCGTCTAATACCATAAACGGCGTGAATAATGCAGCCTATTTCTTTCGCCTCGCG
>JBHIAH010000094.1:0-8711 GCA_046758505.1 Methylomirabilales bacterium (SeqCode)
CGGACGATCACATTCCACGCCACCACGAGGACCAACACCAATGCGATCCATGAGGCTGCGTGACCGATCCGTTCGTTGAGCGCATCGATTTTCCGACTGATCGTTTGCAGCCAGGACATGTGACTCTCCCGCGATATCGTTCCCTTCGCGCGCCGAGATCCCGCACAGATCCCAACACTCACAGCCAGGCACACGCATCTAGACGCAAGAACGGGGCGACGGGCAGTGAACCCGCCGCCCCTTTCTCAAACGCTATTCCGATGTTAGACGCGGATGTATTGGTGGTACGTGGCCTCGGAAATCCCCGCCCACCGTGCCCAGTTCTTCTGGAACTTCTTGTAGGACGCGTACACCTTGCGACTCAAGGGATCCTTGTTCGCCTCGGCAAGCACCTGCGTAGTCAATTTGCGGAGCGCCTCGATGACATCCTTGGGCAACAGGCGAAGCTTCACGTTATGGTTCTTGATCAAGTCGTCGAGCGCCGCCGCGTTGTTGGCGTCCGCCCACGAGATCGCCCGCACATTCGCTTCGGCCGCGGCCCCGCGCACGATCTGCTGCAGGTCCTTATCCAGGGAATTCCACGCCTTCTGGTTGACGATCAACTCGCTGGTCGTCGACGGCTCGTGCCACCCGCTGTGGTAGTAATACTTGGCTGCCTGGTGCAGACCGAGGCGGCGGTCCTGGAAGGGGCCGACCCATTCGGCCGCGTCGATCACCCCGCGCTCGAGGGCCGGGAAGATTTCCCCTCCCGGCAGGAGGACCACGTTGACCCCCGCGACCGCGAGCACTTTGCCGGCCAGTCCCGGAATCCGCATCTTGAGGCCCTTGAGATCAGCCAGGCTGCTGATCTCCTTGTTGAACCACCCGGTCATCTGAATCCCGGTGTTCCCGCACGGCATGGGGACGAGACCGAAGGGTTTGTAGACCTCCTCCCACAGCTTGATCCCACCTCCCTCATAGTACCACGCGTTGGCGCCCTGCGGATCCATGCCGAACGGAATCGTCCCGAAATACTGGGCGGCAAACGTCTTGCCCGCCCAGTAGTAGGCCACGCCGTGTCCCATCTGGACCGTCCCCTTGGAGACCGCATCGAACGTCTCGAAGGCCGGGATGAGCTCTTTAGCGGCGTACACCCGGATCCTGATCCGGCCACCGCTCATCTCTTCGATGCGCTTGGCCAATCCTTCCGCACTGCCATTGCCGACCTGGTAAAAGGGGAGTCCGGGTGGCCACGTGGTTACCATCTTCCACCGATGGGTTTTCGGTTTGGCCCAGACATTCGGGGCAGCCAAGGCAGTTGCTGCCGCTCCGGCTCCCGCCGATTTGAGAAAGGTGCGTCGATCCATAGCCCTCTCCTTTCCATGTGTAGCGTGTTTCACCTTCTGCCTCATATCGCGATCAACCAGTCGAGGAAGATTTAGCTTTTCATCACCCCCCCTCCCGTGCGCGGACTCCCCGCCAGCGCCTTGAGCACTCGCCCACAAACCGGCCTCCCCGCCGGCTCGACCCCACGAGCCGTCGACGGGCCCCCACCGTCCGGCGAAGTGTCGTGGAGCCAGGCGAGACTTCTCCTGAACGAGAAACTTCGCAGCACATTACGTCCCGCCCTGGGCCGCCAAAACGACAGGGGCCTCCACCTCGACAACCCCGAGACGCCTTGTACAGTTGCGGTCTCTCGTAAAAAAGATTAGCCAGCCCGGCTGCGGACCGCCGAGCCCGCAGCCAGACCCGCGGTCAGGCTACTTCCTTGCGAAAGAGATACCCCATGAGCTCCTTCAGGTGGCGCTCCATCGCTAACGCAGCCCCATCCGGGTCCTGCCGCTTGATCGCGTCGTAGATATCGAGATGCGGAGCTGCAAGCTGCTCGCCGTCGAAGGACTGAATCGTGTTCCGGCGGTTTTCGGTGATGATGGGCTCGATCGTGGCAATCAGCGTCAAGAGGGCGGAATTTTTTGTCGCACGGGCGACGATGTTGTGAAACGCGATGTCGGCCAGGACCGCAGTCGAAGTATCACCCACCCTCAGGGCATTCGTGAGCTGCTGCAAGGCCATCTCGAGCTGCGCGAGGTCGTTTTGATCGGCCCGTTGAGCCGCCAGATAGGCACACCGGATCTCGACGATCAGGCGCACCTCGTGCGTCAAGAGGCTTGCCTCGGCGATCTCATCTCGGGTGTAGTGACGGCCCCGGATCTTGAACGCTTGCGTGGGGTGCCTGACGAAGGCTCCCCGCCCAGGGACCTTTTCCACAAAACCCAGTGTTTCCAATACCTTAAGAGCCTCTCGGACTGTTGGGCGGCTCACCCGCAACTGGCGGCTGAGTTCATGCTCGGAGGGAAGACGCGTCCCGTCCTTCAGGCGGCTCCGGAGAATAAACTCTCGGACTTTTTCAACCACCTGGTGGATAACGGAACTTTTCTCGACGGGTTTCAGCATGGGGAGAGTGCCTGTCAGACATCTGACCGGACGATCGGACCGACCTTATCCGCCCCCCCCTCGCCCTGTCAAGCGGAAAATGTGTGGGAGTCATACCGACGCCTGAGGCTCGATCATGTCGTCTTAGGGCGTAATGTCCCGCAGGAGACGTGCCGCTGCTTCGGGGGCCACGGGATTCACGAAAAGCCCTGTCCCCCATTCGAACCCTTCGGCGAGGGGGAGCCGAACGCGCAGCTCGATGTGCCAGTGATAACGGGCCTCACTGTGGGCACCGAAGGGAGAGCTGTGAAGGACCATGCTGTACGCTGGATGCGGGAGGAGGATGTGGAGGCGGCGGACTGTTGCGCAGAGGAGTTCGGCCAATGCCGGCAACTCCTCATCGGCCGTGGTGCCAAAGTCGTGTGCATGCCGCGTCGGCAGGAACCAAAACTCCAGCGGATAGCGTGCCGCATAGGGAACAAAGGCCACAAAAGGCCCTTGCTCCCCGATCAGCCGTCGACCATCTGCCCGCTCCTCCCGAACCGTATCGCAGAAGACGCAGCGCTCCTTCCGATGATGGTATTCACGCGTGTTTCGAAGCTCCTCGGCAATGCGTCGAGGGACCACCGGAAGGGCCACGATGTGGGAGTGGGGATGCGGGAGAACGGCGAGACCGGGTCCGTAATTGCGGGCGACGATGGTACTGCGTAACCGCGAATCTCCCGGCAGGCTTCGGATCCGCTCCCGGTACACCTGCAGAATCTGGGTGATCGCCTTCGCGCCCAGCCCATTCCAATCGTGCGCATGCGAGGGGGACTCGATCACGATCTCGTGGGCACCGCTCCCCGCGACGCGATCGTAAATGCCCTCCGCTGTCCGCGCGAGCTCCTCGTCGATTCGCAAAAAGGGAAACTTGTTCGGGACCACCCGGACCGTCCATCCGGCCTCGTTCGGCCGGGAGCCGGGGTTGCGGAGGGCAAAAACCTCGGGGGGGGTCAGCCCCTCGTGCCCCGGACAGAAGGGGCACGGCCCGGGCGAGGGGCCGTGCGCGTGCGCCAGCCGGCGGGCCACCGCATCCCATGTCTGGCCCAGGACGACTATCCATCGCTGGTGAATCGGATCTCGGCGCAACTCCGACATGACGTACTCCACCTACGATCCGACACAGGAAAACCGGCCCCTTCCTATACCACGGCGCTCATCCGGATTCAACCGCCTTCCCAGGCCGAACATCGGTGGCCGGCCCTCAGGGATTTCAGTCCGATTCGAGTGCCTGCCGGACGGCGGCAATAACCCGCGAGTGCAATTTGCCGTTCGTGGCGACGATGCCGCTGTTGTCGCGCAGCGTCCGACCGTGGGAGAAGTCCAGCGCCCGGCCCCGGACATCGCTGACCTCGCCCCCCGCCTCCTTCACGATTATCCAGCCAGCGGCGTGGTCCCAGACCTTCTCCGCATAGGCGGCCTCAGTCGGGAGTCGGAGATAGATCGAGGCGTCGCCGCGAGCGAGCAATGCGTATTTACACTGGCTGTCGACGCGGAGAGGTGGGGTCGCCAGGCCGAGGGTCGCCGCAACGCGGGCCGCCTGCCCATGCGAAGAATGGGCACCCTCGAACGACTCGCAGAAAGAGGCCATCGCGGGATCGGAAACTTCCGTGACCCGGATCCTCTGCTCGGCGGGATCGTCCAGGCGCCGCATGGTCGCACCCTGACCCTTCCACGCACTGAACAGGCAGCCGCGGGGGCCGCCGGGATGGCTGGCATCGAGGGGGAGATTCGGACAGCCGAGAACCCCCAAAACCACCTCGCCGTCTTCGATCAGCGCCAGCGCCACGGCATACTGGTCCCCGCGGAGAAACCCGGTCGTGCCGTCGATGGGGTCGACCGCCCAGTGCCGACCCGTAGGTCCACCCCCGAAGGCGCCACGGTCGATGGCGTCCAGAATCTGCGCATCGGTCACGCCCGGGAGGATGGTGGTCACGTGATGAGCAACCCGGGCTTTGAGGTCTTTGCCCCCCTCGCTCCGGAGGAAGGCGGCATCCTCCTCCGCCACCATCGGGTCATCGGGAAAGGCACCGAACAGATCCAGGCTAATCACGGCCTGGGCGCCGAAATCGGCGACGGTGACCGGGGACCGATCCCTCTTCGTCACGCTCTCTTCGGAAACGAGAGCAGCACGGGCCGCCCGGCACAGGTGACACGCCTTGAGAACGGCACCCGCTGCCACCCGCCGTTCGGTTTCGTAGGCCATTACCTACCCCTTTCCCTCCTTTATCCAGCAATCCGCACATACATCCCGCCCCCTGTAAGATTGGGATGCCGCGGCTAACGTCCGACGCCTGCTCCTTGCTCTCTCCCGGTCCCAGTCACCCGTCCTCACCTGAACCGAGCCCCAGCTGGAAAACGAGATCTTTGACGTGGGCGCGGATCGCCTGCAAGGCTTCCTCGTACGCGTCCATGTCCTGTCCGAACGGATCGTGAATATCCCATGGGATGAGCTTGATGTGCGGGACGCGACAGCGCTCATTCAAGTACCGGTGCACGAGGGCATCCATGGCCACGATGCAGTCAAAGTCGCGCAGTGATAACCGGGTAACGTTCCTTGGCCTGTGGCCGGAGAGATCGATGCCTTCCTGCCCCATCACGCGAACGACTTCGTCCGCGGCGCCCTCTCCGAAAGGGGCGATACCGGCACTCTCAACCTCTGCGTGCCCCCGAAGCATTTTCTGCGCAAGGCCGGCGGCCATCGGGCTCCGGCAGATGTTCCCGATACACACGAAGAGCAGACGGATCTTCGGGGCCTGATCTGGTGGTCCGGGCGTTGGGTCGTGGGTGTTGGGGGTCATCGGGTGCGTGATGTGAATGTCAGGACTCAAGTCCTCTCGCCGCGCCGCCAGCGGCGAGGTACGGGTCCACGTGGAGATTCCATCTGCAGACGCCTGGACATGCGAGAAGCTTACCAGAGGCGTGAGAGGAGTGCAAGCCCTGCCCCCCGCGGCGGCCTTCCGCCGACCAGCGGCCCGTTCAAGGCGCAAGCGTACCAGGAAAGGTCAGCCGTGTGTCTTGCCTGGGTACTACTCGATGACGTCAGCCTCGTAATGGACCCGCGAGGGACAGACCCCCACAATTCCAAGGGAGACGATCGTGGTCAGAAAGATGACGGGCGCGCAGACCCCGTAGCTCCGGGTGACCTTTCGATTCGCCAGTCGCGTGCCCCCGCACTTGTCGAGGATCTTGCTGCTGTCGGGCGCATTGCCCGTTACCCGGGGGACAAAGAAGGCCACGACGGGAATGGGCAGGACGGCCGTGTGGGTGGTTGTGACGGACTCGGAGCCTTCGCAGTGCCGGGCCTCCGGCGGTGGCGCCACCCGGGAATCCTCCACGAGGGTCGCACATCCGGACTGAATTGCGAGCAGGATTACCAATGGTCCGACAAGCCACTTTCGATGAATCATCGACAACCCTCCCTTCCGTCCATTTTTTTCCATGGATCCCGTCGAACACAACCGCGTACGCCTTCGGTGCCGCGGCCTCCCGATGCCGCTGAATGTTCGCTAGTACCGCCCAAACTTATACGAGAGTTCGACCCCTACCCCCTCGTCGGGACTTCCGTCGGTCAGGCCGACAAAGATGTACGGGCTCACGGTGATGGTCCGTGTCGGCCGCACGCTCACGATGCCCACGAGCTCGATCGGATCGTCCGTCCCCGATACCAACGACCGTCGCCAGTCGATCAAGCCGCTCACAGAGATTGCCTTTGAGAGCTCTGCACCCGCCCCGAAACTCGCCGCCGGTCGGTTGCGCAGGTCCTGGCCCGGCGGGTCCCCGATCACCGTGTAGCTTACGTCCCCGAAAAGAAAGAAAGACCCAAGCCTCTTATCGAATTCGAGCCCGAAGCCGTAATCAGTCTCGCCCGTCCCCAGATTCTTTTCCTCGTCAGCGGTCGGGACCTTGATTTTGACGAAGGGGGTCAGTGCCGGAACGGGTGAGGCGGGTCCCGGATCATCCAGCAGATAGATGCGTCCTTTGAAGACGGTGTCGCCAATGCCATTCTCGGTCTCTCTTGCCCCCTGTGCCCCCTCGGTGCGCGTCGCGACCCCATCAAGCAGGGCGACGCCCCCTCCTGTCTCGAAATGCACAAAAGAACCCGTCACACCGATGTCGAACCGATCCCCGAGGTACCGAAAAGTCACGGGGAGAAACAACGTCCGACTCGTGGTCGACGTGCCGAAGTCCCCCTCGTCGTACGAGGCGCCGATCTTGAGCTGAAAGTGTTCGCGCTCCGCCCAGCCCTGTCCCGGAGTGAGCAACAAGAGGAAGGCTGCGGCGGTCAGTAGCCATCCACGTCTCAAAGGGCTCATACACGCCTCCGCAAGGATCCGCCCGGGAACCGACAAGGTCCCCGGGCGGCAACCTCATTCATCCCGATTCAGTTTCCCTCGCTCGAGATCCAACACCATCGCTCGAGAGACCCACGGCATGTTTCGGCGGTTGGCCGAGCACCGCTGGCTATCCACCCCGACGCCTAGATCGTAGTTTTTCTATCTCTCGCCCTCCCTCACCGACCTGCAAGCGTTCGTAGGGGAGAGCTGGTGAGTACTAGCGCCGACCGCCGTGCTCAACCCTTTCAACACGCTCGGGGCGCTCGGGCCTCTCCACGCGCTCGACGCGTTCCGGACGCTCGGGGCGTTCTGCGCGCTCGTGCCCTTCCCGTCTCTCGACTCGTTCGACGCGGTCAGGTCGATCACCACGGCGCCCGCGCTCCACTTCGTGCTCGCGACCGCGGTGTCGATTCACACCATCTCGCCCCCGGTCTACGGCGTGCTCATCATTCAGGTCCCGACTCACACCATCCCGCCCCCGATGGCGGCGGTCCTCGGCCATCTTCGGCCCGCGCCGGTCGGGACGGACCTCGTCTTTACGCACGATGCCATTCCGCACCTCGATACGCACACGGTTTCCCTCCGCATCAAGACCCCGGACCCGCACGCGGTCGAAAGAATCCTGAAGGCCTGCAGCAAGGTTCCGGGCCTCGTCCGCGGTCGCGAACGTTACCCCTTCGACCCGTACCCGGAGTCTCCCGTCTTCCTGTCGCTTGACCCGCGCCTCAACCCGCTGACCTTCCACGATGGCGCGGACCTTGACCTGTCGCTCTACGCCATCGTTTGGAATCGTCTCGCCGATCTTCCCCAGAAAGGTAGGGTCGAGCACCTCTGCGAGCTGGTCGTTCGTCAGGGTGAAATCCCGAAACTGGATCTCTTGCGCACCAGCGCCGAATTCATTCTGGATTTTCTGCGTAGTGGGGAACTCTCCCCTGACATTAACCTCCCCCGGTTCGTCCGCGAGGGCGGGACTCCCAACCCCCAGAATCAGAACTACTGCTACTGTGAGGGACTGCCATCGTCTCATCGCTGCCTCCTTTCGCACCCCGATGCCATGCCAATGTGGGACAGCCTTCAGGCGCCTTGCGCTCCTTGCCGAAAGATTGGTTGGATAAATCGCATCACGACTTCGGGAATCTCCTGCAGGTCGAACCCAACCTCCACCCCGCCGGGCCGGTTCTCGGCGAGATAGACCTGGTACGCCAGCCCTTCCCCGAGGGCGAAGAGGATGCTTCGGGGCGGGGCGGGCTTGATCGGATAGATTTCCCCGCCTCCACCACTTGCCGGAACAGCATCTCCCCATAGAGCTTCGCCAGGAGCTTCCCGTTCATGTGCGCCCACGTGGCGTTGAAGACGGCGCTCAGGATCCCTTCCCTCCTGCCGAACCAAGTGGAGAGCTTGAACGGGGAGACGCCAATCTCCTTTCTGGTGTTTTCCAAGCTGATCCCGTCGAAGCCCTTCGTGCGGAAGAGGTCCGCGGCCTTACTCATTAATGGTTCTCAATCCTCTCGTCGCGCGGTGCGTCACCGCCTCATCTGCCCCTTCACGATGACCCACATGTCATGCTTACCTTCATACTTTTTGACAATATTGCCCATTACGACTCATTCGCTTCGTCAAGTACTATTCCGAAGAAACACAATCTTCCTTACATATCGAACGGTTGTGTTCGTATCCGCCCTCCACGACATGAAGCTCCCCTGTGGGAAGCGTAGAAGAAACTGCATTGATCGTGCCACCGGATGCCAGCAGAGCGATTTGGCAGAGGCTTTCTTCGGGGGTCCTTTCCGGGATGTGGAGAGACTCTAGCCAGCACAGGTTACACCTGTGCCCACTGGCTCAGCGCGGTCAGAACACCGCGGGGCGTCCCCGGGGCGAGGTTGGTGTTGAAGAGGGGATCGTAGGCCCAGTTCCGGTTCG
>JBHIAH010000095.1:0-8615 GCA_046758505.1 Methylomirabilales bacterium (SeqCode)
TGGGGGCGTTCGAGCTTTTACGATCGTATCCGAGTCTCGTCCAGGGCGGTGGCTTCGAGCTGATCCTCCATGAGGCGGCCCCCCCTCAGCTCAAGGAGGTGGTTCAACAGTTCGGCTCCCGCGTCACCGAGGTGAGGGGCGGGGAAACGTTGGAGCTGAGCGGCCTCGAATGGGAAGTGATTCACACCCCGGGCCACACCATCGACGGCATATGCCTGTATCACGCGCCGACGAAGACCGTCTTTACCGGGGACATGGTGTTACCCAGGGCCGTGGGCGCGCCGGACCCCCACGCCGGAGGAAGCCTGGAGCACTATCTGTTCGGATTGAGGGCGCTGCTCCGAAGAGACGTCGAAAATGTGCTCCCCGGCCACGGCCTGCCTGTGGCCGGGCCCGGGAGAAGGGTCATTGAGGAGACGTATGAAAGCGTGATGATGAAAGTCATCGGAGCCGAAGACCCAATCCCATGGATAGAGGGGGCGACGGCTCTCGCGCAAAAGGGGCTTTTGGAAGAGGCGGTATTTTGCTCCGATAAGGAGCTGGCGCGCAATCCGGAAAATGTGAAGGCGCTGGAGCTGAAAGCCTCCTGCCTGACCGACCTCGGTCGAAACGACGAGGCCTTTCAAGTCTTCAACCAGATTCTGGCTCATGAAAGCGATCATGCGTTCGCCTTGACCGGGCAGGGGTGCGCCCTGCTGGGACTCGGAAGGTACGAAGAGAGCCTGCCCTATTTTGACAGCGCCTTACAAAGGGATCCGAACACGAGAGACGCGCTGGTCTACAAAGGCATGGCCCTCTACCTTTCCGGGAGGCAGGAAGAGGCCATGGACATCGAGGCGTTCCGAACCGAGTTTGTGGGAAGATTCAAGGAAGAATTACGCAAGAAAACGGACTCTTCCGATCAGTAGGGGGAAAGGGATCCAGTCGTTAAAGTCGATACCCGACAAAGTCTGAGGTGTGGGATCTATGAGTGAACTCAAGAGAGCCCCTCTTCCCGAGGTCGTGGAACAGGTGCTGCCCCTCGTCGTCGAGATTATACCGGGACAGGCGGGTGAGGGGTTGATTGACGTGTATGAGCCGGGCAGCTACGAGGGCCAATCACTGCGGAAGCTCTGTGAGCAAACCCTCAGCAAAACAAAGTGGAGCATCGAGGAGCAGCAGATACTCGATGACGTCAGGCGCCAACTCGATGGTGGCAGACTGTTGTGTAAGGGAGGAACAATTGACCGCGCGGCCCTGGAGTATGCAGTGCTTGAAGAGACAGAAAAAGGAGAGAAATACCTTTACGCGGCTGTCCGTGCGCTCAAGCCCCAGGAAGGGGGACTTTCTCTCCCATGAGGGTAGTTTGACGCAGACAAGCTCGGGGCGAGGCGATCAGCATGGAGAAGCCAGAACGGAAGCAGTGGGATCCGAACTGTCCACAATGCCAGGAGGAGCTACGACGAATCCTCGAACTCTCGCAGGCTCTATACGATGAAGTGGATCATGGGGCGGCGCTCTATCGGTTGCCTTTGCCCGATTGCTGTCACCAAGAAAGGGAACACGTGAGCTGAGATTTCCGGCTGTGGGTTCGGGCAGCCGATGGTCAAGTCTGTCGAGTACGAAAGAATGTGGCAACTGTTGGACTTCGATCTTGAGCTTCTGATCCAATCGGGATTCATATACCTGCCTCTCCTGTTTGATCCGGCGATTGAAAGGGAGATCCATTTTTCTCGGGGATCCAAAGCCCTGCTATGGGTCGGCGGAAGGCATTTCATCCGGTCGCTGAGCGTGCGATCGTTGGTGGCGAACTATGAGAAGATCGACCCGCAGTTATACGGGCAGGTCCGGAGCACGTGCTTGCAAAAATCCCATGGAACAGTTGGGCTGGGCAATCTGTCTTTGAGCGAAAAACTCCGGACGATAGTCTTTCAGGTGATGCCGCATTTCCTGAGAAGGAGCAGAAGTCTCGAGAGACGGAAGCTGAGTGAAGATGAGATTCTGGATCTCATCGTGGAGAAGGTCCATATACCGGAGAAATATTACGATCAAGCAACGACGTTCCTCGATACGGGGCCCCTGCGGCGTATACTTGGCGAGGTGGAAGAAACAATGACACGAATCGACCCGCCAGAGGACGGATTGATGTCAGCGCATAAGCTCCGGGAATGGCTCGTGAAGACATTAGAAGTGAAGATTGTGAGCGGCGAAAAAGAGCGCCTGAGGCGAGTGCTGTACCATGGGGACCAGTTCCGCGGGACGCAAAGGAAGTCCGTCGCTCTCCTGCTCTATATTGCTGAGAAGGGCGGCCTGGAGATAGATGGTTTCGGATTTTCCAGGATGGGGTTGAGTGACGACTACATTACTTATAAGCACACGGGACAATACGCGCTCAAGGATTTCTACGGCCGGATCTACCTCTTTCCCGACTGCAAAGTGGGGGTTTCCACCATTACGCCCCTTAGGCCAATAGTCATAGACTCCTATAAGCATCCGTTTTTGGAGGGGGACGGCCCCGGCCAAGTCATCTGCTTGCGGAGCTTCGCACCGCCAAGGGACTTCACGGCGGGGAACGCGATCGTCGCCTTGGAAGAGGGGATCAACGCCTTGCTCTACGGCTACAGTGGCAGGCGACGCAACGGATATCACAGTCTTGACCGGACAGCGAGGTCTCTGCCAGCTGCCGAGGGGGATGACGACACGAGGGACGAACAGGTAGAGGATCCGCTGATCCCGAGGAGGTATGTCGCGAGCGTGAACTTCGAGGACTGCCGGATCTCGAGAGATCACCCGAAGATCGCCTCGGGACGGGTGGAGGTCACGAACCAGCTGACACCATAAGCGGATTGCTGCCCCCGGGGGCAGCAAGAGAGAGGAGTCACATGGAGCCAAAAGAGAGAGATTTGAAGCGGGAGATCAAAGAAGGGGGGCTGAAAAAGCGAGGCGACCCGATGTGGTATTACGACGAGCCCGAGGAGCTGTGGCAGGCCTTCCGGCAGGAAACTCAGCCGGTGGAGAGGGAGTACCTGGAGATCCGGGTGCTCCTCCGGGATGCCGAGATAGCCCTTCGAGCGGATCCCGAAAGCGAGCATCTCAAGGCCGGGGTGAAGTACCTGAAAAAAAGGCTCGAGGAGCTGGGAAAGAAGGCCCCCTGGATCGCCGCAGACACACCGTGGGAGGTCCTCCTCTGGGGCGTGCCGCACGGATGAGGCGGGCGAGCACACCATGGAATTGCGAAAGCTGATCAAGGCTGAGCGTGACCAGCAGCGGGTGCATCTGCGTTTCCAGGGGAGGCTCTTTGACCGGATCAATGCCATCGTTAAACGCCATGCGCTCGGAGAAGCGTTTGTGAAAACCCTCGAGAACTTTTCGGGCGATCAACTCAGGGAGTACCTGGGGAGTAACCGGATAAAGCCGAAGGATCACTTGGAACCCCCGTTGTATTCCCTGTCGACTGAAGAAGAGTATCGGGTGACCATCGCAATTCTCAATGTCGCTAGCAATCCCTATCTGCACTTTGCCAGTTCACCCGAGGAGATTCTTCTCAGCAGACCGCTTTTCGATCTGAATCCTTCTCTCGAGCCTGACAAACTCACACGCTGTGATTTCGCAATGCTCCTCCGGGAACGTGGCGGGGCAACGGAAGGGATATGAAAGCCGAGTTTCCGGTGAGAAACATGTAAGTCAGGGTGATGAAATATGGTGGATAGAATCTCGGAAGAGAGAAAACAGCAGATCAGGGAAAAACTCGAGGAACTCAGGGAACATCAAATCACCGAAGCGGTCTATCAAATCATCGAATTTTCCAAGACGCCCTCCGATGTCAAGGCATTTATGGATAGGTTTGTCATTGGACAAGAGAATGGAAAAAAGGTGATCTCGACGGCAATAGCGTTTCACTATAGGCGGCTGGGCAGCGCGCTGAAGCAAGCCATGGGGGAAAATGGAGAGGATATCGAGACGGCACTGCGGAATACGAAAACCCCTAAGGCGAATATCCTGATGGTGGGCCCTACGGGCTGCGGCAAAACTTACACCGGTGAAATCGCTTCCCGGATGGTCGGGGTTCCGTTCGTGGTAGAGGACCTGACGAAATTCAGTGAAGTCGGCTACGTGGGGCAGAACGCGAGTGACATACTGGCCGACCTCTTGATCTCGGCTGGGGGAAACCCGCACGTTGCGCAAATGGGGATCGTTCATTTGGATGAGATTGACAAGGTTGCCACCGAGCTGGTGGTGCAGAGAGACGTCTCGGGAAAGGGCGTTCAAAAGGGACTCCTCAAGCTGGTGGAGGGGGCGGAAAATACCATTGACCTGGGGAAGGAAAGAATTTCTCTTTCGACCAAACACGTCCTCTTCATTGTCGGCGGCGTGTACGAAAATCTCGAACGCATCGTGAAAAAGCGGATGGCCGCGCAGAATCTGGAAGGGGATTGGAAAGACTACCTCCTGACCGGTGATTTCGTGGCGTACGGTATGGAAAGGCAGCTCATGGGGAGGTTCCCTGTACGGGTGGTCTATGACCCCCTGGCAGTGCCTGATCTCACGAACATCATGGTCCAAAGCGAAGACAGCCCCTTACGGGCGTATATCAACGACCTCAAAGCGTGGGACATCGACTTGACCTTCACCGGGCACGCCTTAACGGAAGTCGCTCACCGTGCTGAACACGAGGGAACAGGCGCTCGAGGCTTGATAAGCATTCTCCACCGAGTCCTCTTAGACGACATGTTCCAACTCCCGGGAAGCTTTACCGGAGAACTCGTGGTGGATGACCGTTACGTGAGGGAGAAGTTGGGGTGAGATTCAAGAGCCTGTCTGAACTGAAGCGGCCGGACTTCTATGAGCGAGTGCTGGCCACATTACCGCAAGTAATTGCCATGGCGGAGTACGCCATGGCCAAGGCCTTTAAAATCAATGAGCTTGTTCTTACCGTCCACCAGGGGAGCTATGAATGGTACGGATACACGATCGCGGATAGAAAGGATCCTGAACTGATCGTCGATATCGGATTGCCAAAGAACGATCAAAACCTTGTTGAGTATACGAGCATCACCCCGGAAAATATCGCCGCCTACCAGGAAGCGCTTCCTACGGACAAGGTCATCAACGGATGGATACACTCCCACGGCAGTCTCGGCTTCAGGCAATTCTCCAGCACGGACGAGCACAATCAAGTCACTGTGCTGCATTATGTCACCGCCCTCTTGAGAAAACCGGTGGCGAAGAAGGAAGTCGTGATCAAGGACCTCCTGTTGTGTGTCAAAGATCGGTGCAGCGAGGAGGACTTTGCCAAGGGCAATGTGTTGCTGATCACGGATGCGCCTGTCAGGGAAGCCAGGATCCTGGAAACCATCTATGGCGGCTTTTGTTATGCGATTGTTGTCGGGGATGATGGGTGGCATGAGCAGGCAATCCATTATAAAACGCGGGGCATCCTTTCGGGCCAAACAGCCGAGGGAAAGAGGGAGGCGGAAATAATCCTCGTAGACACCGGTCGCTCCCTGACGCGGTGGGAGCTGGAGGTTCTCGCCGAGGAGGTCAAGACCAACATCCAGCCCATGACTAGGACGCCGGAACGGTTCGAAAGAGGATGTACGTAGAGGAGAATGGTCATGGACATTACGCGATTAGATCGTCTGACATGCATCAGATTCGCCACGGAAAAGGATTTGGAGAGAATCGTGGCGATCGACAGGCTTTCCTTCTCGCGCCAATGGGATTATTGTGACTTCAAAGCGGCGTTGAACGATGTATTCTTGGTCTTCGAGAAGACGGAGATTCTTGGTTATCTCATTGGGTGCTGCTGGCAAATGGAAAAGAAGGCCATTCTACTGAGGATGGCAGTCCACCCTGAGCATCGGCACAAGGGAATAGGTACGATGCTCCTAGAGTTCGCTCTCGAAAGCCTGGCGACAATGAATATTCTGGAGGTTGAGCTCAATGTGGAGGTCGTAAAGCCAGGAGTCGTAAGACTGTGTGAAAACGTTGGTTTTAAGGTGACAACGGTCGTTGCTGCGAACCATGAGGAAAATGACGAAGTGTACGTGATGAAGTTGAGGCTAAACACCCAGAGCCATGCTGCGTAAGGAAAGACTTGATAGACAACTGCGGATAGAGGATTGGGATCAGGCCGCCTTGGACACCGCAAGGATCGGCGTCGTAGGTGACGATGACCTTCTCGCATCATTGTACGTCCTGTCCGCATCGGCCCTCGGCGTGAATAATATCGTTGTCATCGCTCCGAGGCTGGATGGCAAGCTGCGCGACATGGCGCTGAAGATCAACCCGGCCCTCAACCTGGTGCATGTCGAGGGGTACTATACCCACCCGGTCCTGGATGATGTCTTTATCGGATGCGACGTGATTGTTGACGTGTGCCACTACGCGCTAGCCAACAAGCTCCTCCTGGAAAAAGGCTTCCGGGAAGGGATTCCCATTGTCAGAGGGTTCTGCTATGAAAAAGACGGCGAGCAGGGGGTGAAGATTTTCACCTATATGACGGGGCGAGAGTGGCAAGACCTCGAGGAGATTCTCTCCCCCGCAAACCTTCCGGGCGATCATTTCGACGATGGCGCGTTGGATATCATTGCGGCAGGCTTCGTATTGGATGAGACCAAGAACATCCTGATGGGGCGGAAAGTTTCCGAAGAGGTGATCCAATACGAAAGAAAAACGTTGAAGTCGGCGAAGTTCGACCCAGGGGTCTTTGTCATTGGCGCCGGAGCATTGGGAAATTTCGTGGGCCTTGCCCTCGGGTACTCGGGATTCCGGAGAATCACATTCATGGACCCCGACGTGGTGGAGGTCACGAATCTGAACAGACAGGTCTTTCTGTATGACGCCATCGGGTTGACCAAGGCCGAGACCCTCACGCAAAGGCTGAACGATTTCTTTGGTATAAAGGCACAGGGGCGGGTAGCACCCTTTGCAAGGAATACCGATATTTCCCGTTATGACGTGATCTTTGAGTGCACGGATAGCTTCGAAGCGAGAATTGTGGTCAGCGAAAAGTCCAAGGAGGCCGGGAAAGCCCTGATCAGCGGCGGCACGAGCGCCGACGCCGGTCAGGCCGTGGTGTATCATCCCGAAGCGGGTGGCCGGACACCGGCCGAGCTGTTGGGCTTGTACGATGTCGTTGCGGAGCGGCAGGTCGATTCGGATGCGGTCGTAGGGGCGGCCTGCGTGGACCGGCCGGATCCGTCGGTGGTCATGGCGAATCAGATGATTGCGGGATTCATGGTGGATTTGTATCGAAGGCTATTAGATGGGCAGGAAACATCAAATATCTTCTATGATTCAAAGGGTACCAAGCGGGTATAGCATATAGGAACAAAGGCCACGATTCGAGGGTAGTATCGTGGCTTCCGTTGTTTGTAAGAGCGACAGGTAGGTTACGACGTGGACGAGCAGACGAAGGCGGGTGAGGGGTCCGAGTCTCTGTCGTTGCTACGACACTACGGGGAGATCGGATCACAGATCGTAGCCCGGGGAGAGGAGATCAAGAACATTCTGGCCACGCTGGACGCAGGCCGTCACCTGATCCTCGAGGGGCCGCCCGGGACTACCAAGTCGACGATCCTGCGGACGATCACGGAGGTCTGCCAGATCCCCTTCTACCTCGTCGAGGGCAACGTCGATCTGACCCCCTCGAAGCTCGTTGGTCATTTCAACCCGGCCAAGGTCATTGCCGACGACTACAAGGAGGAGTACTTCGAGAAGGGACCGCTGACCCGGGCGATGGAGGGCGGTATCCTCTACATCGAGGAGTTCAACCGGATGCCCCCTGATGTGGCCAACGTGCTGATCACCGCGGTGGAGGTGGGCGAGATCCACGTCCCCCGGTACGCCATGGTGAAAGCCCATCCGCTCTTCCGGGTGGTCTGCGCGCAGAACCCCTTCGATGATGTCGGGACGATGCGGGTCAGCCGGGCCATCTACGACCGCTTCTGTCGGATACGCTTGGATTACCAGAACGAGGAGGAAGAGGAGGAGATTGTTCGTCGTAAGACCCGCTGCACCGATGAGGACTTGGTGAAGATTGCTGTGAAGGTCGCCCGAGAGACACGCTACCATAAAGAGATCAAGCAGGGGGCCTCGGTGCGGGGGGCCATGGACATGGTGGCCATCACCCTGCGCCTGCGGGAGATGGGCGAACGAAACACCGGAGAGATCCTCACATCTGCGATGCTCTCCGCGATGAGCGGCAAGGTGTGGCTCCAGGAGACCACGGAGCGGACCGCCGAGCAGATCCTCAGGGAAC
This sequence comes from Methylomirabilales bacterium (SeqCode), assembly GCA_046758505.1. GTDB lineage: Bacteria > Methylomirabilota > Methylomirabilia > Methylomirabilales > CSP1-5 > CSP1-5. Next base: position 8,243 of record JBHIAH010000095.1, read on the forward strand.
TCCTGGAAGAGAAGGTACTCGGCTTGTACGGCATGAAGTGGGAACCGGGCGGCGGGAGCCCGCAACAGGACCCGCGCGGAGGAGGCCCGGCGGGGCACGAGAGACGAAAAGGGAACGGAGTCCCGAGGGGCCGCCGCGAAAGCCGTACAGATCGTGCGGCTCCGAAGGACCAGCGCGTGGTTGAGGATTACTGGCAGGCCATGGCGAGGGTTCAGGATCAATCTTTGCCCCCGCTTCAGCGCATGGTACGCACGGCTCCGGAGGAGGTGGTCTCCCTGCTCCAGAGCAACCGGGCTATCGCCCGGCAGATCCTCCAGAGCCCCGAGGTTCTCGAGCTTTACGGGTTCATCCACGACATGCTTGATCCCGAGCT
>JBHIAH010000096.1:0-8499 GCA_046758505.1 Methylomirabilales bacterium (SeqCode)
AGCTTGTGGGGTCAGGTCTTGAATCTTGATATTTCCCCATTCCAGTGTTCACCCGGACCGGACCCAAGTGTCTTGACGCGCGCTTCGCGCCCCCCTGAAACACAAAGCACCGGGGGGCGTGAGTGCCCTTCCCGGTGCTTTGGTGTTGTCGCAATCTCCCCTGCCTACATCGTCGTCCATCCGGCCCGTCCCCGTATCCCCCTAACCCACGATGGCCGCTACTCTATTCCCTCCCGGCCCGTGTGTCAACCCTTCGACCCGAAGCGGTACCCGCCTCTCGCTCAGGGCAGGCCCTTCGGCGAGGCCTGTCCCGAGCTGAGTCGAGGGACTCAGGGCAAGTGCCAGTGGTTAGCGGAGAGTGGAGAGCTGCCAGATAGTTGAGGGTTGAGGGAGAGCTACCGCCGCCGGTACTTCCCCATCAGCTCCGCCCGGGCGACGACGTGTCCTTCCATCGCCCGCTCGAGGTCCCGCTTCGTCGCGCTCGGCGGCAGATCGAGAGTGGTATCGAGGGCGTAGAGTTTGAAGAAATACCGATGGGTGCCGGAGGGGGGACAGGGTCCGCCATAACCGATCCGCCGGAAATCGGTTGTGCCCTGCCGCGCCCCACTCGAAAGCGACGCGGTCTTGGGCAGATTCTCCTCCAGCCCGCCGGCGCTCGCCGGAATATTCCAGAGGACCCAGTGGACCCACGTACCGACCGGCGCATCCGGGTCGTCCGCAATGAGGGCAAAACTCTGGACGCCAGCCGGCGGGTCCGCCCAGCGAAGTGGCGGGGAGACGTCCGCGCCATCGCAGGTGTGCCTGGCCGGAATCATCCCCCCCGCCTCGAAGGCCTGACTCGTGAGCTGCATCGTCTCACCCCCTCCGAGAGCGAACGCAACGACCAGGCCCGTGACCCACGCCGTGTTCTTCATGGGAGCATCTTACGTCGAACGCCGAGGCGGGTCAAGGTGCGAGGGATGCGGCCCCCGACGGGACCCATCATCGGAAGCCGGAGAAGAGCCACCGTTTGGGGTTCCAGAAATGAATCAGCTTCTGGGTAAAGGCCACCTTGTCAACCTGTGTGGCAAGCTCTTTCAACTCAAGACGAACGTCTTCGATTCGCCGATCCCGGGATCGTTCGAGGCCTCCATCGGCAATGAAATGTCGGATCTTCTCCAGTTCACCCGCATCGAGCCATACGCCATGCGATCGGCACTCATCGATGATCACCCCGGAGATCCGGGCAAAATTCTTTCGGTTCATCATCTTGCCACATCGCACGCATGGAATATATTTCACCGGATCCTTCAGGGCGCCGCGCAGGTACTCCCCGGTCTGCACGTCGGACCGGTACACGTCCCGCGTCCGAGTCGCCCGGTGAAATCCGGCCCGGTCGAGCCAGAGTCCGCCGCACCGGGAGCAGATATCATACACGTCGCGATCATGGCGGGAGCGATGCGTTTTCAGGCGCACACCGCATCGGGGGCAGACAGCGGCCCTGGGGACGAGGCGGTCTGCGATCCGCCCGGCACAGAACGGGCACGTCCGACACTTGACGTTTATCCGTTTCCCGCAATGCTCACATTTTTTCGTTTTTGGCCTCGCGCTCACGGCCATCATCGCCTCATCCTCGAAGCCCCATGGTGGTGCACGGGAGCTTTGCAATGATTGTGCCGGGGGTGGCCTCAGGGCCCTGTCGGCGCGTGCGCCACCACGGCATTTCCTGGGGAGGGCTTCCGCATTCCGCCCCGGGCGGGGGGTCAGGGAGGGAGGGGTCAGGCATACAGGCTGTCGTGGGGGTCGAGTTGATAGATGCGCATGTCCCCCCCACAGAGAACACCGATCTGGCATGACGGAACCGTCGAGGGCCCGAACCGTGAGAATTCCAGCCAGGCGCCACAGTCGACGAGCACCAACCCGTTTTTCGGCTTGTCCCTGTCCCGGTGAATGCAGATGCGGGCGTCGTGCGAGTGCCCGATGACCATCGTGCGCAGGTCCGGGAGACTGCTGGCGAGCCGCATCCGCCTGAGAGTCCCCTTGGTCCCGGAGCGCACCCCCGTGGCATACTGGAGCGCGATGGGGAGCAGCTCATGACTGTCTCGCAAGTCATCCTCGGGGCACGGGGCGACCGTGACCCAGACGTTGACCCAATCGGGCAACACGTCGCTCGCCGCCTCGTCCTCCAGCTCGATGGGCGGGGACCCCTGCGGGCCCACCATCCCGTCCGTGTGCCGCTCTGTCGTGCGATCGAGGGCGTTTGTCCCCGGCGACGCCGAACGCCCGAACTTCTCGATCGCCCACTCCACGAGCTTATCCGGTGTGGCAATCTCGACCGGGTCGAAGAGGTCCCCGTGAGTCGCCAGCAGACTCCGCCTGTTGCCGATCTTGTATGTGCAGGCACGGCGGGCGTGGCGGAGCTCGATGCTTCTGTCCATCCGCAGGTCGTGATTCCCCAGGACGACGTCGGGCTCCAGAGACTGCCTCCCCCGGCGCACGAGGCGTCTCCGGGCCTCCAGATTGTCATCGAGAATCCGGGCAACCAGGGCCGTCATGTCGTCCTGACGCCGCTCATTCTCCCGCCACAGATCGAGCATGTCCCCGAGCTGGACGACCTTGAGCGAGCGCCCCCTCGGAAGCCTGTTCCAGAAATCCAACATCGTGCCGCAGACCCTGTCGAGGAGCACATGGCGCTTCACATACCGGCTGCCTTTCAGCCTTCGAAAACCATAGCGGTAGTCCCGTTCGCCCGGCTGGGACAAAAGATGCAGGTCCGGAAAAAACAGGAAGGTACGCGTGACGCTATCGCCCCCAAGCAGCTCGTCGTTGTAGAGCCGTGAGACCAGACGGACGCTCCCGACGACCCGGCCCCGCAGGGAAAGAAGGCGACGTAAAATGCCCCGGTGAATCTGCGCTCGCGTCATCGCTACTCCGCGCTGAGGGGAATCGCAAAGTGCTTGTGAAAGACGACGAGACCCGTATAGACGCCCCCCGCATCCTCTTTGCCGCGAAGGCGCCACACCGTCCCTTCGGAGAGCGAGCCCAGCGCCGGCACCTGCGCGTTGGTTACCATCACGGGTTCGAGCCGACGCAGGTAAAACGCAAAGACGAAATCGCCCTTCAGGAGTGCCCTGGCGCGCCTGCGATCAAGATCATAGTCTTCGACCCTGGCATCGTGAACCGCAAGGATCCAATCGGGGTCGTTGAAGTACGTGCTGAGCGCTCCACCTTCCCTGAGATCTTCGATCCCCGGTGCCTTGCGGGCAAGCGCATCCAGGAGCGCGCCGTACGCCTCCCTGACCTCCCGCACCCTGCCCGGATCCTCATCCTCCAGGGACCAGCTTCGGGCGGGGGGCCTTCCGCCGCGGATGATGAATCCGAGGAGATCGTCGCGATCCGCGCGCGTGAGCGGCAGCGCAAAATCCCGACTCCGATCCACCTGCTCAGGCACGCCAACAAATCCAGGCCGGGGGAGGCTGCAGCCAACCAGGAGACCGGAAACGACCAGGAACATCACGGTGGACATCGGCCTCCCCCAGTTTCTCGCACCCATCACCTTTCCTCCTCACCGCACACACATCAGTACGAGTTCTCCTCGGCCCCGCATGCGCTTCCTCGGCGTCATCGCCTCCCGGACGATCACGGGGATCTGCTCCTGCGGGGCGGCGCTGACGGGCCGTCACCCCGCGGCCCTTCTCCTACCCGACGGCCTCCGGATCGTCATCAAAATCGAAGTCGCCCGCGCTCGGCTCTTCCTCGCGGTGGGTATACTTCTCCTCATAGTACGCTGCAAAGCGTTGCGCATCTGTCTCGCAGACGCGCAGAAAGTGGTACACGTCCTCCGCAACTCTGACGCCACTGATATAGGCGCCGTGGACCGAGAGAGGTTGGTAGTTCCGATCGTATGCCGGCGCGGTGGCCTCGCCGGCCCAGAACAGCGGCAGTGTTTCGTTCGGATTCTTCAACGCCTCGCGCACCTCGGTCACCTCCATCCGTCTCTCCGCTGTGGGGACAAATCGCACAAAGGAGTTCCCCCCTTTTGCAAACTCATCCTTCGACCAATCTTGACGGAGGTAACTCGGGAGAAAGGCGCCGTGGGCGTCTCTCGTCCCGACGAGCACCTCTTCCGGTGTCCACCGGTTGCCGTCGGGGTCGTAAATTTCCTGGAGGACATCGAGCAAGTGTTGCACGGCATCCGCATCGTTTTTGTCTTTAATTTTCTCGTGGTCCTTGCTCATCAACAGCGCGGTCAGAACGTGCGGCCCGTCCTGGTGGTCCGGGAAGGACGAAAAAAAGGTGCGGGCATCCCCTTCGGGATTGCTGAGCACGGACATGTGGCTGGCCCAGGGGCCGCCGGTTTTCCATTTGCGTTCCTTGAATTCCAGGCTCAGCTTTGTGATCGGGCCCATCTTCACCGTTCCCAGGGCCGTTCTCTTTGCTTTCGGCAGCAGGTCGCCGAAGATACCGGCCCCCTCGCCTGTCTCGGGGTCGAGCATCCCGACCGAAAACGTGCAGATGGCGGAGTGGCCCGCAAACTGCTCCCCCCCGTGCGTCTTCACAGTGATAATCCCGTCGCCCGACCGTTCGACCTTGCTGACCTTCATGTGTGTCGTCCCGTCGTCACTTTTCTTCACGGTCCCCCCCAGGCTACGAAACTCACGCGCGATCTCGTTCGGGAGGGTGTCATACCCGCAGATGGTATGCTCCCACCGCTGCTCCCGTTCGAGCCGAAACTCGGCGCTTTCCAGGAACTGATCGGGAATCCGGTCGACACTGATCCCCCCAACACTGATGGTGTCGGTCCGCTCGTCGAGCAGACCTGGGGTATGGGCCGAGAGTGTGTACTCGGCCATCGACATCCCGCGCCCCCTGTAATCCTTCGAGTGGGCGAACGCGCGCGCCGGCACGTCCTCCTCGTCGGTGGGATCGAACCGCTGCAGATCGAAAAGCAAACCCACCATACCGAGGACCTCCGGGTCCAAGAGGGAGACCAGCGTCGGTACCGTTCGCTCGAAAAAGGGGAAAAACACCCGATTCCTCGGCATCTCAGGGGGCAGCAGCGATCCGCTCTTGTGGAATTGCGACGTGGAGAATCCATGTCTATTGATTTCGTCCCAAAATTCTTTGTATCTTTCCTTCTCCCCGACATGGATATACTCTGCACCCGCCTCGACCGGGATGTACTTGCCCTTTTCTTCCCGGTTCTCCCGGCGGGGGACGTAGTCCGGATTTCGGACAAAGGCGCGCTTGGAATACATGCGCCCACCGATTCGGTGTGCCCCTTCCAGGAGCAGGACCCGCAACCCCTTCTCCTGCAGGTTGCGGGCGGCGGTCACGCCGGCGATCCCCGCGCCCAAGACGATACAATCATAAATAGGGTGGGAAGCGTCGTTGGTCATGAGAGAACCCTCCGCCCCGCCAAGTTCTGGCGTTCCCGTTGAAGTCGCACAATCTCTGCAGGTGCCGTGACCGCCACGGTGCGTCACCGGACAGGGCGCCGGGGGGAAGCACACCGTGTCTCGCCGGCCTCCGCACCATGGAGACCGGACGACCGCATCCCGCACTTCTTGACCCCGGGATCGTTCAGGGACCCCCGTCAGTCTTCCAGCCCCGATGCGGGCTCGACTGTCTGGCCGAGTTTTTCGATCGCCGCACCGATGGCGTCGATACCGGCCCCGACTTCGGCGGGCGCACAGCCGACTCCGTCGATCAATTTTTCGGCAAGACGACGCGTGCGGGTCCCGACGGCGGCACCATCGGTTTCGCCTTCCTGACCGATCCAGGTCAAGCCCTGCTCGAGGTGGATCGCCGCAGCCTTGAGCGCGTGACCCGCCCGCACAGTCTCCTTCTTGTTCCAGGATTCCGCGGCCCGCAGGTGGTGGTGTCGGGCCAGGGCACGATGGGCACGCGCGAAGGCATCGTCGAGCGCCTTGCCGGAGGTGACGGTCCCGCGCTCCATCTTATCGGCCAGTCTTTCCAGTTCGTGGACGGACGCCATGAGGAGTCTCTTGCCCTCCCCGGCGGCGCGCTCCGCTTCCAGCTTCAGGGATGCCGCCCCCTTTCGGACTTCCCGGAACTCCCGATATGGACTCATGCGTTCTTCCCCTCCTCGGTACCGCGGCCGCCCGTGCCGCATGTGCTTCACCCGGCTACGGTGTTCTCCCGAACCGGGGAACGCCTTACCTCTCCCTTTGCCGCGTCTTCCGTTACGCCTCGGGCGGGCCTCCCCGCAAAAACAAAAACGCCCTCACGGCCATGCTCCGGCCACGAGGGCGTCCGCGTGCTCCGACGGCCACCACAACGCCTGCTTGGGGTGGGCTGTGGCTCCTGGTCACCCCGATTCCATTCTGCCACCGGCTACGGGGAGTTCACCACTCCCCAAACTGAATAATCCCCCGTGCGACCCTGCGAGAGGTCAACCCGAGGTGATCGGCAATGTGACTCAGATCGATAATCGTGCTGACCGCGATCACAACGTACCGAGCAGGTGTCCCTCTGTCAAGCGCATTCTGCAGTCGGAGACGGGCGGGATGGGTGGAGGAGTCGGCGCCGAGCCAGGCGCCTGACAAAGTGTACAACCTGGGCCGGCCCACGGACAACCTGGCAGACTTTCGCCCCCTGCTCCGACCAGCCGGTTTGGATCCACGAATCGGCCCCTGACCAATAGAGCCATAAAAACCACGCGGTTACATAATCAGCCGCACCCACCCTGGTCCTGGCACAGTTGTCGCAACGACCGTCCGTGGACGTGTCTCGGGTGAGGCCTGTCTCCAGAGGCCATCCCCGGGAGGCCCGGGCGCGATCCGCGGAAACCCTTGGAGGAGCATCCGACAGCGAGGGAGGAGACCTTGGCGTTTACAGGACGACTCGACGGGTTGGCCATTGCCGATATCCTCCAGATCCTGGGGCTGATGAAGAAGACCGGGAAGCTCACCCTCACCCGCCTCGGCAGTTCGGGGGTGATCCTCTTCCGGAACGGGGAAGTGGTCTTTGCAACCTCCGATTCCGTGCGGACCCTCCTGGGCACCACCCTGGTGAAAGAGAGATCCCTGACCGAGACCGCCCTGAGGGCTGCCCTCGAACTGCAACACGTCTCCCCCCACTGGAAACGGCTCGGCGGGATCCTGGTCGAGAAGGGATTGATCAGCCCCGCCGCGCTCTCCGAGGCGATGCAGCACCAGCTGGAGCAGGTCCTCCTCGAATTCCTGACCTGGGAGACCGGGTATTTCCGGTTCGAGAGCATGGAGATCGCGAGCGAGGATGACGTGATTCAAGCCGGAAAGGACCCCCAGCATTTCCTCCACGGGGAGCTCTTTAAGAAAATGTTCGGGGAGGACACCTGGGGAGAAGTGTTGCAAGGGGTTGAACGAGAGCTGGAGGGACTCTTTGTCGAGAAGAGGAGCGCCGAAGGAGGGAAATAATGCGGGGCTCTGAGGAGCTGCGGCATCCCCGGATCGAAGCCTCCCTGCCCGCCCGGTGCACCGTCGTCGCCCCGGGGGCGCCCCGCACGCGCCTCGAGGGCACGACCCGGGATGTGGGCCCCGGCGGCGCAATGCTCGTGCTGCCGACCTGCCTTCCGCCCGACACCCGGCTGACGGTCCGCCTGGGCGCGGGACCGGAGCTTCCAGGTCAGGTCGTCTGGGCGGGCGCCGTCCCTCCAACCGAGGGGGGAACGGCCACAGGCCACGGCATTGCCTTTACCCGGGAGGTGGAGGCCGCGGTCCTCAGAGAGTTGCTCACCGGGTCGCAGGGGCAGCGCTATTCACGCGTGCCCACCCGGTTTTCGATCGATTACAGCGATCTGGAGAAATCGGGCATGGGGACCTGTTTGAACCTGAGCCAGAGCGGGATGTTCATCGCAACCTCCGACCTGCTCTGCACCGGACAGGACCTCCTGGTCCTCGTGGCCCCCCCGCGGCTTCTGCATACCTTTTCGTTCTGGAGTCGGGTCGTCTGGACCACCCACGCACAAAGTTCCCATGGCTCTCCCGCCGGCATCGGGGTCCGGTTCGTGAAGCTCGGGCCGACGGAAGCGACGCACCTGTCCATCCTCCTGGAAAAACTGCAGTCGAGCACGGCCCCCCTCCTTCCCGCATCGCTCGGACTCACCCCGGTGTAGCGGGCGGCTACCCCCCCCAAACCGAAAGGCCCTCCGGCCATGCCAGGGCAGGGACGATGTCGCGGAGCTCCCGCCGACGGTGTGAGAGAGAGAGGGAGCGCCGGCATTTCCCTCGCCCATGAGGGGGAGGGGCCGGCCTAGACGTCGCTCGTCATGATAAAGAGGGGCTGATGAACGAAGGTCTCGTACCGGGGTCGAAGGCGCTCGACGTTATAGTACTTGTGAACATCGATGACCTTCTTGCGTCCCGTGAGGACGTCGATCGGGACGCTGTCGTAGCATCCGTTGCGGAGGCTCACGAGTCGTCCCGAGGTGCCTGAGAGAACCAGATCCAGGGCGAGGTTGCCGAAGGCCATCGGCACGATCGAATCGAGCGCATCGGGATCGCCGCATCGGACCAG
>JBHIAH010000097.1:0-8348 GCA_046758505.1 Methylomirabilales bacterium (SeqCode)
GCCGGAATCGGCCAGCTCGCCTCCGGCATCGCCCACGAACTGAACAATCCGATGGCCACCATCTCCTCGTGTGCGGAGGCCCTCATCAAGCATGGCTCCGGGTCCCCATCCACGCTCCGGGACGCCGAGGATCTGCAGTCTTATCTGCGGATCATCGAGGAGGAGGTCTACCGATGCAAAGGCGTCCTGGTTGGCCTGTCCGACCTCAGCCGCGAGGGGACCGGAGAGCACCGGCCCATCGATCTCCGCGCCCTGCTCGAGGGGACCCTCCGTGTCCTCGGCTATCAACTCCGGGGAATCACCGTCACCCACGACTTCGAGGACGAACTGCCGCTCGTGCTCGGCAACGAGGGAGAGCTCCGTCAGGCCTTCCTGGCCCTCTTGATCAACGCCCTCGAGGCCATGGAGAGGGGTGATATCCTGACCATTCGGGCGAGGACGGTCGGGCCCCGGGGGCGGGTGTTCAGGGATTCCCCGGTGAGGATCCGATCCTCACATTCGGCGCCCGTGGTCCAGGTGGAGATCGAGGACACCGGCCGGGGGATTCCAGCCGACGTCATACCGCGCATCTTCGAACCCTTCTTCAGCACCAAGCCCCCCGGGAAGGGCGCAGGGTTGGGCCTCTATATCGCCGACGGGATCATGGGCGCCCTCGGTGGCAGGATGGAGATCCATTCGGTCGAGGGAAAGGGGACGGTCGTCCGGATTTACCTTCCCCCGGCGAGGACTCAGAGTAGGGAGAGGGGATGATGCGCACCGCACAGGGCAAGATCCGGGTTCTCATTGCCGATGACGAGAAGAACTTTGCCAGGGTGTTGAAGGCAGAGCTCGGGCGGGAGGGACATGCCACCGAGGTGGCCTCGGATGGGCGGGAGGCACTCGAGAAGCTCAAGCGGCAGGAATTCGATGTCCTCGTCCTGGATCTCAAGATGCCCAAGCTCAGCGGGATGGAGGTTCTCAAGCAGGCGAGAAAGTGGACCCTGGCCCCCGAGGTGATCATCCTCACCGGACACGGAACCATTCCGACAGCGGTAGAGGCTATGAAGCTCGGGGCGTACACCTATGTGATGAAGCCCTGCAAGACCGCCGAGCTGAATCTCCTGATCCGAAAGGCCTACGAAAAACAACAGATCCTCCGAGAGAACCTCTACCTCAAGACCCGCCTGGCACACGAAGATGCATTTCCCGAGATCGTAACCGCGAGCCCAAAGATTCGGCGAATCCTGGACATGCTCGTCCGGATCGCCCCGACCGATTCCACCGTTCTCATCACCGGCGAAAGCGGGACCGGCAAGGAACTGGTCGCGAAGGCCATTCACCAGCAATCAAAGCGGAAAAATAAACCGTTCCTGGTTATCAACTGCGGGGCGCTACAGGAGAGCATCCTGGAAAGCGAGCTCTTCGGGCACGAGAAGGGAGCCTTCACCGGGGCTCAAGCGGCAAAGCTCGGCCTCTTTGAAGTCGCGGATAAAGGAACCCTCCTCCTGGACGAGATCGGCGAGATCTCCCACGCCATGCAGTTAAAGCTCCTGCGAGTCATCGAGACCGGGCATTTCTTCCGGGTTGGAGGTACGCGGGAGCGACAGGTCGACATCCGGGTCCTCTCGGCAACCAACAGAGACCTCCAGGAATTGGTCAAGGCCGGGAAGTTCCGCGAGGATCTGTATTATCGCATCAACGTCATCCCCATTCATATTCCTCCCCTCCGAGAGCGGACCGAGGATATTCCTATCCTAACCCAACATTTCCTGCAACTCCTCGCCCCGCTCGGCAAGAAGACTGTCAGCAGCAAGGCCACCAACTTCCTCACCCGATACTCCTGGCCCGGGAATATTCGGGAGCTTCAGCACGTCATTCGGCGGGCGTTGATCCTCTGTCCCCAGGACCGGATCGAACCCGAGGATCTCCCCCTTGACCTCCAGGTAGACCAGGCTTCACCGGGGGGGGTCCCCTCGGGGGGCTCCCTTTCCACCCTCGGGGAGGTTGAACGACAGCATATCCTCCGCGTCTTGGAGCGGGTCCAGGGGCACCGGGGGCAGGCGGCGCAGATGCTGGGGATCGATCCCAAGACCTTGTACCGCAAGCTCCTGACCTACCGCATTGAAATCCCAGAACCCAAGGGCCGCCACCGGTAGCAGCCGCCACCAATCAGCAGCGAGCCAAAACAGTTTGCAGTCAGCTCCCAGCAATCAGCGGTCAGCCAAAAGCGGTAATGGCCCTTTATTTTGCTCGACAGCTGACGGCCGGCAGCCGACTGCTAAGCTGCTGAAAAGGTCGGGCAGAATGCCCCTCCCGCGGCCCCACCCCTCCCACGCCTCCCGTACGGCCTCATAGCGCCCCCACGAAAGTGGGACGGTCCTTTCCCCACTTGGCACCTTCCTTGCTAGGAGGGAATCACGATAGGAAAAGACCGTGCGCATCATCATTATCGACGACGACTATTATACGTGTCAGACCCTCTCCCGGTTCCTGGCGGCAAAGGGGTTCTCCACCCACGTCCATACCACTATCGGGGATGCGGTGCGGACTCTCCTCGCCGAAGAGTTCGACCTGATGCTCTTGGACTACCACCTCCCGGGCTTAAACGGCACCGATGCCCTCCCGATCATCCAGGAAGTCTCTCCTCGACTGCCCGTGATTCTCATGATGCACGAAACCACTCTCGAGGATCGCGAGAAGGCCCTCCGGGCTGGGGCCTTCTTCCTCTTGCAAAAGCCGATCAACCACCGAGCACTGCTCCGGGCCATTCGATCAACCCAGCCCTCATCCCAACCAAAAAGACGCGGCAAATAGGCTGGACTGTCCCGCGTGGCCCCGCCGGGAGAGAGAGGGTTCGGTCCGGACGCCTCCCACGGAGGATCATCCCGTAACCGACTGTGCGATAACCCATCCACAGGGAAAGCCCGCACAAAGGACGCGGGGGAGAATCAGAAGAGGGAGGTGTATCCGAGGCCGCGCAGGGCGGCGGCGGCGGTATAGAGAGAGCCGGTGACGAGGATGGTATCATCCGACGCGGCGCAGGCGCGGGCCACCCCCAGGGCTTCCGGCATGGTCTCAGCAACTCTGACTGTCGCAAAGCAGCGCGAGGCCACAGCAGCTAACTCTCTCGGCTCGGCCCCCCGGTCGCTTTCGGGGCGGGTGAGGATGATAGTCGGGGCCAGAGGGGCCACCGTCCCGAGCATCCGTTGCCAGGCCTTATCCTTGAGGACGCCGAAGATGACCACGAGGCGACCGGATAATTTTTCCTCCTCCAGAAACGCCCGCAGCGCCCTGATACCTGCCGGGTTGTGGGCCCCATCCACCAGAATCCGGGGTCGCGCCGAGACCACCTGAAGGCGGCCGGGCCAGCGGGCGGCCGCAAGCCCGTCACGTATCGGGGCCTCCCCGATCACGAAACCCTTCTCTTCAAGTAGCTCTGCGACCGCCACCGCCGTCACGGCATTCAGGACCTGGTGCCTCCCCATCAAGGAAATGCGCAGCGAATCGTACTCCCTGAGTCTCCCCGCGAGGTGAAAGACCTCCCCTTCCTCGGCGCGGCCCAGATACCTCACCCGATACTGGTCCTGGATCGGGATCAGGCGAGCCCCTTTCTGCCCGACAATCCGGCCGATCGCCTCCAGGGCTGCACCCTCCACGCCGCTCACCACCCATCCCTCCTCCCGGATGATCCCCGCCTTCTCCGCCGCAATGCTCTCGAGGCTGTCGCCGAGATGTTCCTGGTGCTCCAGCCCGATGTTGGTGATAACCGAGACCTCCGCCTGGAGGACGTTGGTGGCGTCGGACCGGCCACCGAGACCGACCTCGATCACGCCCCAATCCACGCGCGCACGGGCGAAGGCGAGGAAGGCCAACGCGGTAGCCGCCTCGAAAAACGTCGGGGACGAGAGGGGCGAGGGCGCAAAGACGCGGTCGATGACGTGGGCGATCTCGGCGGTGAGGCCGGCCAATTCCCCTGGAGAGAGGGGATGGCCGTCCACGAGGATCCGCTCCCGAAAGTCCAAGAGATGGGGAGACGTGTACAGGCCAACGCTCTGGCCGGCCGCCCGAAGGATCCCGTTCAAAAAGACCGCGGTGGAACCCTTTCCGTTGGTCCCGGCCACGTGGATGGACCGGAAGGTCGACTCAGGATGGCCCAGGGCCTCCACCAGACGAAGGGTGTTCTCCAGCCCCAGCCTGATGCCGAAGCGTTGCAGCCCATCGAGGAAAGCGAGGGCGTCAGAGTAGTTCATAGTTCAGGGTTCAGAGTTCAGGGTGAGGGATAAACGGTTCATGGTTCAGAGTTCACGGTTCAGGGTGAGAGGCACTAGGCCGCCTCAACGAATGAAGGTCAAGAGACAGGAGCGGAACGGGAACTATGGGCCGTGCTCCCGATCGCCCCTCCGCTCTTCTCTGAAGCGAAGAAATCAAGGAGGGTCATGAGGGTCGATCGAAGGTCCTTCCGGTGGACAATCATATCCACGAAGCCGTGTTTCAAGAGAAACTCTGTCCGTTGAAAGCCGGGGGGGAGCTCCTGGCGGATCGTGTCCTGGATCACGCGGGGGCCCGCAAACCCGATGAGGGCCTTCGGCTCGGCAATGATGAGGTCCCCGAGCATCGCATAGCTGGCCGTCACGCCACCGGTGGTAGGATCACAGAGCACCGAGATGAACAGTTGCCCTTTGAGATGAAGCCTCGCCAGCGCAGCCGAGGTCTTGGCCATCTGCATGAGGGAGAGGACACCCTCCTGCATTCGCGCCCCCCCCGAACACGAGACCGTCACGAGGGGAGTCTTTCGTTCCAGCGCACGCTCGATGGCCCGGGTCACCTTCTCACCCACGACCGAGGCCATGCTCCCCCCCAGAAAGGAAAACTCCAGGAGGCAGATCTGGATCGGGTGCCCGCCGATGCGGGCCTCTCCACTCAAGAGGGCCTCCTCCAGACCGCTCGCCTTCCTGGCCTCCTTCAGCCGCTGCGGATAGGGCTTGGAGTCGACAAAGCCCAACGGATCGGTGGACCGGAGCGCTGCGTCGTATTCCACAAAGCTCCCGGGATCCACCAGAAGCTCCAGGCGGGCCGCCGCCCCAATTCGGTAGTGGTGGTCACACTTCGGGCACACCTGGTCATGCCGGAGGAACTCCTGCTTGTAGACGATCTCCTTGCAGCTCTCGCACTTTATCCAGAGCGCGTCGGGCGCCTTCGACTCGGTTTTCCGGATGCTTACCGTCCGCGTTTTTCGCTTGAACCACATGGGGGTCTCCCGAAAGCGTCGTTCTCATACTATAGCACCGCTGACCCTGTCAAGGAGAACCCTTTTGCCGGTTGAATCCGGAAGGCATCCGTGGTACAGGGGGAGGGAGAGTCTCCCGGGATACGACGATGCAGATCCCCGAGCCGATTCAGGTTTCGAGCTATGCCGGGGCAAGGGGCGAGGAGACCCCGCGGGCCTTCTCCACCTCCACCACGGGCCGGCTTGTCGTGGTTCAGGTGCTCGAGCGGGCGTGCCAGGAAGGAGTGCACCGGGAGCGGAAGGAGTATTTTACGGTCCTCGCCTCTGACGGGAAGATCTACACCCTTTACCGGGACTCCACCCTCGACCTCTGGTTTCTCGAGAAGGGAGGTTCATAGGGGGTCTGCGCCGCGGGGGTACTGGCGCCCTCGGGAATCCGTGGTCTCGTGGGGAGGGGCGGAGGCTGAACGGTGAAGACAGGGATCGCCCATCTTCCCTTGCACACCGGCAAAGCGCCCGCCTGGCTCTTTCAGAGGATGAAGGCGCTGGGCCGAGAGATCATCCTCGTGCTCTTGGCCGACTACGGCCCGCACGAGGTCCTGCGGCGCCTCGCCGATCCGTACTGGTTTCAGGCCCTGGGGTGCGCCCTCGGTTTCGACTGGCATTCGAGCGGCCTCACAACCACCGTCGGCGGCGCCCTGAAGGAGGGGCTCAATCCGTTAGCCAAAGAGACCGGATTCGCCATCGCCGGAGGGAAAGGGGGGACCTCCCGCAAGACCCCGAATGAGATCGAGGCAGTTTCCGCCACGTTGCACAGGGACCCGACCCCCCTGATCTACGCCAGCCGGATGGCGGCCAAGGTGGATAACACCGCACTCCAGGACGGCTATCAGCTCTACCACCATCTCTTCGTGTTCACCCGGGACGGGCGCTGGGCGGTCATTCAGCAGGGGATGAACACCGAAGAGCGATACGCCCGCCGGTATCACTGGCTCGGGGAGCAGGTGCAGGATTTCGTCTGCGAACCGGAGTCGGCCATCTGCTGTGACCAGCGAGAGGCGGAAGTGCTCAACCTGGTGGCGGCCGAAAGTGCAGGAGCCCGGACGGCTTCCACCCTTCTCTCTCGGGAGTCGCCGGACCGTCTGCTTTTAGAGGTCCAGAAGCTTACGACCCTCGCGCTTCCCGCCCGCCACGCCGTGGCCCTGGCCGACCTGAATCCAAAGCACCTCCGGTCGGTCTTCTCAAAGACGTACGAGGCCTCGCCCGAAAACTTCGAGGCTCTCCTCGGGCTCCCCGGAGTGGGCCCCAAGACCCTCCGGGCCCTGGCGTTGCTCTCGGAGCTGATCCATGGGGCACCCCCCTCCTCTCGGGACCCGGCCCGGTACAGTTTCGCCCACGGAGGAAAGGATGGCCATCCGTATCCCGTCTGCCGGGAGGCGTACGACACCTCCATCGATTTCTTGCGCAGGGCTCTCCGGGCCGCCAAGATCGGCCACACCGACAAACTGCGCGCCTTCCGGCGCCTCGAACGGACCTTTGCTCCCTAGCTCCACCGGGGGCTAGTGCAGCCCAACGTTTCGACGGATGTCGGCGAGCAGCGTGACGAAGTGCGGGTCGCCGCCCGTCAGGTCATCGGTCACGAGCTCCACCTCGTCCGGGGCCCCCGCCCCCAGGCCCAACGCGATACCCCGGCGGATCTGGACCTGGTCCCAGACCCCTTTTGACGTCACCATGTCCCACCGGCCAAAGGCCTTGATGATTCCGAGGGCCACCACATCGGTGGCAATGGGATCGCCGCTCGCCATGATGATACCGGTCGGCACGGCCTCCCCGGACCATGGCCCCCCCTGGACCATGCTCTGGAGCCCATCCACGACGAACAGATGCGGCCGGACGGCCATATTCAGTTCTGCCACCGCGGGTTCCCACCCGTCATTCCCATACGCCCACGGCTTGTTCTTCCCGTGAACGCACCCGACGGTGTTCTTCAGGGCACAACTGAAGCTGGCACTGCGGTGCGTCTTGATCACGGGGACACTGATGAGCCGCTCGGCCTCGTGGGCTGCCCTCGCCACATAGACGGTCTTCGCGTACTCGACCTTGGGAGGATGCACCTTCACCCACTCCCCCTCATCGAAGGCCAGCACCTCTGCCCCTACCTCCCGGCCCGCCTCCGCTATCCCCGTCTTCTCCAGATGGGGACGCGTGGGGAGCGAGAGGACGGCCGACATATCCCCCACTGCAAGAGACGCCGGACCGTGCGCCTTCGCCAACGCAGCGACCGCCCGTACCACCCGCGGGTCCGTGGTGGTCGGGGGAGGCTCGCCCCAGACCACGTTAGGTTTGACCAGGGTGCGAGCCCCTGCGACCCCGAGCCTCGCCATCCCGCCGATGAGGTCGACCGCCCTTGCCACCATCCGGGGGACCTCTTCCCCGCGGACGATCGCCACGAGACTCTTCGATCCTGCCCGAAACGGATTCTGGGGGAGGGGCGGAGACGTCTCCAGAGGGGCATCGGGAGAGAAGAGGATCTGCGCGAACATCTCCCGACAGGCCGGGACGAAGATGCCCAGTCCCGCGAGCCCGGCGAGTTGGAGCAGGGACCGTCGCGTGATCTTCATGACCTGTTCCCCTGAGGGCGACTACTCGGTAAGGATATTGCCTGGGGCGGGGATGAGCAACGACAAAACGCAAAACGCCCTCGCAGGCCGTGTGCTGCCTCAGGGGGCGTCTGAATGTACGGGGCGCCGCCGGTGGTGTCGGCGGTGGGCGACGGAGTATACCTACCCCGGTTCGGTTGGTGCGTCGCGCGAGATGGCCGAAGTGTCCCGGAATCGGGCAAGGGGTGTCAATCACCCGGTCCGGAGCGGGTGATGGAGAGGACCTGCGCAATTGTCAATTGTAGACTTGACTCCATCCCTTCTGTGGGGGGGGTCAAGCGCATCAAGTGTGTTATTGTGAGACCTGGCCCCACAACTTCCCATTGATCTGAGGTACGCCCATTGGCGAAAAGGCCACGCTCTAACAAGCTAACCGAGCGACACGCAACGGTGCGGTCGGCACTCAGGCAGGTACTCAGGGAGAGGTCGCTCACGGCTCGTGAACTCTCGGCGCGTGTCGGGATCAGCGAGAAAGAAGTCTT
>JBHIAH010000098.1:0-8104 GCA_046758505.1 Methylomirabilales bacterium (SeqCode)
TCTCTGTCGGTGCTATCCACAGGTTCTGAACAGAGTGTGAAATGGACCCAGCGGGGTCAATCAGGAAAGTCAGTAGTTTCGCTATATTATGAGTAGATTTTGATGGCTTGCCGATTGCCTAAAAGGCTGTAAGATTTTATGTGTACGGAAACTGAACTCTTTTGAGAGAGCCCCCTCCCGACGCTTCAGAATGGGTTTATACCCGGAATTTCGGCAATCTTTTCTTCACATTGAGATTTTGCATATCATATGCAATGTTCTGATAGCACGATCTAAGGAACATAAGCCCCCTTCCGCGCGATGAGGAGATCTTAGTTCAAAGGTTCTGGCGCGCTGCTTGGCGGGCGGGCTGGCTTCAATTCGGAATTCTCATGGCGAGTGGAGAAAACTTTAAGAGCCTGAGAGACACTGACTTGCAAGCCCCCGAATGGGCGGGGGAGGAGAATCTAGGGGGAAAGGATATTGAGAGTGAAATGTCTCCGCAAAACGGTCCGCCACATTTCCGTCTATAGCTTCTTGCTGATCCTGTTCATAGCAGTCGCCGTTTCAGCCCCTTCACAGGCACAAGGAGGCGTTGAGGCTGGCGACTTCGTAAAGTACAGTCTCGAATATACTGGTTACCCTTCTGGAATACCATTGCCAACATCGATGGAGATAGAATTCCTGAGTGTTAGTGGAACGGAGGCCACGGTTCGCATGACGGTGCACAGTTCCGATGGGACAAAACTGACTGAAGAAATGACACTGGATCTTGCGGTTGGAGGGGGAAGTCTAGGCGGCGTCGTGGGATTTGTTATTCCCGTTGGTCGCACAACTGGAGATTCCGTTTTCATGAGCGGGGTTGGCGACGTAACGATTGAGGGCGAGACAACCAGAACTTATGCAGGAGCGAGCAGAACGGTCGTTTTTGCAGGTATCATGGGACTGACTTATTACTGGGACAAACAGACTGGGGTATTGGTGGAAGTATCAGGAGTTACAGGCGGTCTTACCGTGAGCGCGAAAGCGACCGAGACGAACATGTGGGGGGCTGCTCCTTTCTTCGTCCAATGGTGGTTCCTGGCAATCGTAGCGGGAGTAATCATAGCATTGGCTGGAACCGTCTACTTCTTGAGGAGGAGAAGGCCACATCAGTAACCGCGACTACATCGACTCTAGAAGGCAGACGCTACGCTAGGTTATGCCCCATATTGTGGATAGGAGTTATGAGTAGACACGTAGGGCATCAGTGTATGGGAAAGGACGGCGGTCGATTTTCGCCGCCAGGCAGCGCGCCAAGCAGTCCTATATGCCATCATGGGCGTTGTCTTAGGAGCTTCTGTTCGGTCCGATTCCGTGCCTGAATAACAGCGTAATCGAACAGAAGGTGCCAGGTGACGGCCGTAAGCCCCCTTACGCAGAGGGATCTTACTTACGTCCGGTCGGTGCGCGAGCATGGGGCCGGGAACGACCCCCTTTTCCTCTTGTTGCTACTTAAAACAAGCTTTTGCCTGCAGGCGAAACAAGTAGCACCGATGACGCTCATGCTCGTTCAGGGCATCCCCTTCCTCGAGGTGTCACGGAACCATTCCCCGACATCCTCCGCAAATGCCCAGACATCATCTGTACCCGCAGAAATGTAACCGCCAGCATCGGTAGGGTCGCAGCCAAGCCTGTCGAGGACATTCACCAGCCATGAGGTGTCGCGGCCTGGTATGCTCAAGGGTTCGAGCCAACCCTCCAGAGGTGGGCGAGCTGGAGCCGGGCCTGCCTGAAACGCGATTTTCTTAATAGAGAATACTTCGAGCGCGTGGATCGAGAACTGCCCTACGCGAAGATGTCAATCACCCTGCCAACTGTACCCAATCCGCGCCACCTCGACAGGTGTATCCTACCGTCCGACTTGAGGGAGCCATCAAGGGGAATGTCGAAACGGAGGTTCAGTCACTCGATTCCCCGCCGCTGTCGTTCTCCTCGGTCCCTTCCCGTCCCCTCCTGCGCCGGATCAAGAGCGCAGCTCCAACGACCGCCGCGGCGCTCACCGCGACGACCGCAATAGCGACGAGGCTCAGGGGCGCACCGGGAGGCTCGGCAGTGAAGAGATGATACGCCCATGTCTCGTCGATGGCGTTCCCCGTTATCGGGTTGCCGCCGAACAGGATGACCCGATCGGACTCCGTGTCGTAGACCATGGCGTGCCCGGCATAGGCGGAGGGGCTCGTGGCCGGGGTCACGTTCGTCCACGTGTTCGTGTTGGCGTCGTACGTCCACGTCTCGATGTCGACTCCAGTCGCCGTGAGCCCACCGAACAGGACGACCCGGTCCGACTCCGCATCGTAAGCCATACCCTGATAGGGGAAATAAGACCGGGCGGAAGGGCCCGCGGCGGGAGCCACGTCCGTCCAGGTGTTCGTGTTGACGTCGTAGGTCCAGGTATCGTCGTTCAGGTCCCACGGGGGGGGCCCGGGGACGCCCGAGGATCCGCCGAACAGGACGACCCGGTCCGACTCCGCGTCGTAGGCCATGACATGCCCGATCCGCCCCGAGGGCCCCACGGCCGGGTTCATGTCCGTCCAGGTGTTCGTGTTGAGATCGTAGGTCCAGGTGTCGTCGCTCAGATCCCCCGCGTAGCCCCCCGGGATGCCCGTAGAGCCGCCGAACAGGACAACGCGGTCCGACTCCGTGTCGTAAGCCATACCCTGATTGGCTCGTCCGGAGGGCTCCACGGCCGGGTTCACGTCCGTCCAGGTGTTCGTGTTGAGATCGTAGGTCCAGGTGTCGTCGCTGAACGTCCCCGTTGCCGTGAAGCCGCCAAACAGGACGACCCGGTCCGACTCCGAATCGTACGCCATGGCGTGATAGAATCGGGGAGAGGGTCTTGAAACCGGGTCCATATTCGTCCAAGTGTCCGTGTTGACGTCGTAGGCCCAGGTATCGTCGCTCACCTCTGCTTGCGGTGGATCTGTTACAGCGAGGCCGCCGAACAGCACAACCCGGTCCGACTCCGAATCGTACGCCATGGCGTGATAGTTTCGGGCCGCGGGTCTTAGTGCCGGGTCCATGTCCGTCCAAGTACTTCCATCCTGGCCAGCACCTTCCTCGCTGACCAGACCGAGGACAACGGACAACAGCAACAGCGTGGACACGTAATACGCGATGCTGCGCAACATCTCCCCCCTCACTGCCAGGCACTGGCATAGCAGGTATTTGGTTTTTTCCACAGACCCAGAAATCGACCAGCAATGTCCTAGGTTCGGATAAAGGGGCTCTGGCACGAATGAAGGGCATTCTCCCTCAGGACGTGCCCCCAACGTGTTTTGACCCTAAGATGGGCACAGCGGGGTCAATTAGGAAAGTCAGTAGTTTCGCTGTATCATGAGCAGATCTTGATGACCTGCGGAGGTCCGCGGCGTCCAAGATCCAATCGTTTCCTTTGATCCGCATCACCTGGGATTTCTCAGAGGTCCTCAGATGGTTACCTCCTGAATAGTCCATCGGTTACACATTCCAGGCGTCATGAAGTGGAGCTGAGATATGCCGAATGTACACTTCATCCCTACTGGAACAGGACCAGGTCCGCCTCTTAGCAGCTTTGCTGGGGTGCTTTGGGTAGGCACCCGGGATGGTTGGACGCCGAACTTGTCCTGGGAGTGACTCCGACATCTACTGCCCCTCTTGTTTTGCTGCCCCGTCACGGCCAGAGGGTTTCGGGACAGTCGGCTGTCTCACTATCCTATCAATGGCTCCATTGATCGCTACCACTCGTTCCTCACGGGTAGTCCTGTGCCCTCCATGTGGCAGGCCTTGACCTTTGACAAACTCGTCGATGGCCCGGTTGACTGCCAGCACAGGGTCCCTGTCGCTTCTCACTCGATGTGGAGATCGCTTGTCCTCTTCACCCGGTGGCTCCATCATGCTCCCGTCGCGAGAGATTTCGAGGGTCGTCGGAGCGACAATCTCCAAAACGGGGCGGTGTTGGTACACTGCGAGTAGGCGGCTTTCGGTGCCGTCGGCTCGAGCGAAGGCCTCGGCGTGCCACTGAGCCCCTTCCGGCCAGGTTCTGACTTCGAGGACTCTGGGCATGGCGATCACATTCAGCTTCACACCAGGCCAGAGGCCACCCCGAGCGCAATGTTGTAGCCATCCCTGGATCTCGCCTGGCCCCCACCTGTGGGGAGTCGCGAAGCCGACGACCTCCGGACCCTCAAGAGCAAGGAAGCCCTCATCCTTGGCGATCATCTTCCCGAGGATGACGTTTCCTCGAGCGGCACGCAGCAGGGGTACGATCCAGGTTCCAGACCTCAATTCCGCAAGCTGCATCAGAGATCGCTGCGTCCTCCTCGGAAACGACAAAGTGAGTGACGCACCCCCGACGCGATCAACGTCCCGCTCGCGCTCCCTACGCTTCGAAGGCGGGGTCGGATACCCGTTTACGAAGTACCATGTAGTGGACTTGGGCATCTTCAGCCGTTCCCCAATCTGAGCGTAGGTGTATCCCCGTCCCCTCATTTCCCTGGCCAATCGTTTCCTCTCTTCCTTTGGGAGCCTTCTCGGATGCAACCTCTCTGGTGGCAGGTTCGCCATGCTATTACTGAGATCCTCCGTCCACCAGGAGGCCAACTCCGTCCGCAACAGCTCCCTTCCCCCTCGGTGCTCGACGTAGGCCCAACTGCGGGGGTCCTCCGATTTGCCAAGTCCGTCGAATGCCACGTTGGCCTCCTCCAAGAGCGGTCGGAGGTGAGGACGGTCGGTCTCCTCCTGATGCAACCGTGGCCTCTTCACGATTATAATCTCAGCGGAGTCGATGAGGATCTTGTCCAGCTCGGATCCTGCCTGCGTCACGGCAAGGATGGTCAGCCGTTTGTGGCGCGCCTTGTAGGCGAGTTGAGCGAGCTCCACGTTCTCCGTTCTCATCGAGCGTCGCGCCGGCATCTCTAACGCCGCCTCGTCGATGATGAGGACGGCGTCCTCGGGCATGTCCTCCCCCTGGTCCACGTGCTTCAACCGGGGAGGGTAGAGACGCTGCCGTTGCGGCTCAACGCCGTACACGTAGACGGGAAGGTGCTCGGCAATTGCAAGTAACTCGGCGAGCCAGTGAGCTGTGGCGCTCTTGCCGCTCCCACTGGCACCAACTATGACAGCGCGAGTGGGGTGTCGGATAATTTCCAGCCATCGTTTCCTCATGGGTGTCCCTCCGATCCTGCGGCCACTCTGTAGACGAAGGGCCACATCGGAGCCGCCTCAGGCGTTGGCGCGGTAGGTCGCCCTCTCGCTCCAACGCCCGAGGCACGTTCATTGAACGACTTTCGAAGATTGTCCGTTCGGCCAGATCGATGGTCACCCCGTTCGCCGAACATCCTCCGAACTCGGCGGGTCGTGCTCCATTTCGGCTCCTGAACATGTTCGCAGCGGACATCCATATCAGCCGCTAACGTTATCTTTCCATAGGAAGTTTGAGTTGCACAAATGGGTAGACGTCCTATCTACGACCCAATGCTCTCGCTAGAGGCATGGGCACTGTCGAGGGAAGGGGAGGGTCGAAGGTCACCCTTTCAGACATCCGGCCACTCGGCGCGTGAGGCGAAGAAGACGTTGGAGGAGGCCGCTCGGCGCGGAATCATCGACAAGAGATACGCCAAGATTCATCGTGTGACTGTCAACCGGCATATTGGGCACTTGTGTAGTGGCGACGAGAGGATTTACGCCGTCAGGGGGCACACAATCTACGACCAATGCGGCAGGGTCGTGTTTCCGCCAGCGGACATTGCTGACATCGAATTAATGGACCCCGTGGATGTGATTGCGAGGTCACTGGAATAATCAGGAGATGTTCTTCGGGATACGACCCAGTTAGCGAGCTGTTCGGAATGCCTGTGTCTCGGGCTATGACCCGCGCAAACACAATGTGGCGAAAGTGATTTTCATCCTCTGAAGTGATGGGGCCCTCTGTGTAGAGTGTCCACGCGTATCTCCTTCCGTCATAGTAGGGCCACCGAACTCGCGAAGAGAATGCCCGAGGCTCCTTGGAGGCCTACATTGGGTGGGTCCCTGGGTCGAAGATGGCTCAGACCTACGTGCACCTCTCAGGACGGGATGTGAACCAGGCAATACTCAGGGCTCACGGCGTCGTGCGCGTGAGGACGAAACGACTGTGCGGCCCTCTCCCTGCCCCAGGTGCAAGAGGACAAATCCCTCCGACTCGACGTTCTGTCGCCGATGCGGCCTACAACTTGAAATGGTTCCGTTCGGTTATGCAGAGCGAGCCATGGGCAATCTCAGCGGCGAGACGATTACGGTCTGGGTCGAGGGAGTAGGACCTCTTAGAGCTGTCCCACTGGGGGAGAAACTGAACGCGATATCCAGCGAGAGAGGCCGGAAAAAGAGAACTCCCTGAGCGAGACTGAAGAATAGGCAACCCCCTTCGCGATCAAGGGATGAGAGGGTGAAGGTTGCCGATTAGAATTCGGGAGATCCCGGTTCTGATCAGAGTAACCCCCAGCTTTCTGAGATAGGAAATCACAATAGAGAAGCTGGGAGAGCAAGGCCGAAGATCCTTCAATGATGACATAACGCGGTTTGTATACAGGATGAAGGAACAACGAGAAAGAACGCCAAGTCACCAGTTTCCAAGTGGCACGACGTTGGCGACATCGAGAATCCTGCTAATTACAGAGAATTCGACGTACTACTGACGAGTCTAGCCGAGAGCATTTGTAGAAGAAAACGGTAGATTAGCGTAGGACGAGTGCCATTCAAAACGGAATTTCGGGCCTGGAAGGTATGCTGTTTGACTCCCTAGGTCTAGTCTGTCAACACTTGCTTCAGGGCGGTTTTCAACAAATCGTTCTCTCTGACCGCCTTTACCATGAAGGCGAGGAGTTTTTCCTCATCACTCTTATGCGCCAACCTTGGATTAGTGACGGGGATCGCGAGGGAGTACTCCTCACCTGAGATACTGACCGCGGCCACCTTGCGACCTTCCGGTGTCAGGCTGACGGTGGACAGGAAAGACTCAGCCCCCCGATAGGCAGCCCTCATCTTCTCGATCATGGGCTCCGGCAATCCCTTGTGAAGGGTATAGACATGCTCAATGTCTCCTCTGTGCCCGGCCCAGAATGACACCCAATCGCGGTTAGGGCCTCCTTCCCATGAGGCGGTGAGTAACTGGGTCTCGAAGTATCGCCTGAGCACGTAGGGCCGGGCCTGCCAGTTGCACTTGTCCATGGCAGACCGTACGTCCTGGGTTATCTTGCCCGTTACAATGAACGGGGAGCCATAGTTCACTGATGTGGCCCTCTTTCCCATGGTCTCGAAGCCCAGTGCGCAGCGGATAGCAGGTGCCTCGGGGGGAAGTTCCTCACCTTGATTGAGACGTGCCTGAAGATAGCGTTGAAGGTGGTCACACCCCTCCTCCGAGAGGAAAGTAAGGTATTCATGGGCCATCTTTGAGAGTTCAGTTCTGACGCGGACAACTGCAGGGATCTTGTCGAAAGACACCCTCCCCTTCTCCACAATCAGTTCCGGTAGGTCCCCCAGGCATAGGCCATCCGTTCCCTGAGCGTCGCCCAGGACCCCGGGACGAAGGCCCGAGAAGGCCATGAACGCGATGATGACCCTGCCTCGGGGGCTGGCAGCCAAAACAAGATCTCGAAGCTGCTCCCTTGTGGGTATCTGCTCGTTATTGAGGGTGGGAGTCGTAGTGGACTTGCCCACTTTAATTCCCCTCCTTATTTCCAGGCCGTGATGGTCCAGCCATGACCGTACGGCTTTCAGGTAGTTTCTGAGGTAAGAGGGAGCTCGTCCCCTGTCTCTCTCCGCCTGAAGGAAGTCCATGAGGCTGTCTTCAAAAGACTTTCTTCTCTGCTTCACAGCAGTCACGATTTCTTGGGGAGTTATTCCCACTTTCCGGCAGAAGCGGGCCAGAACTCTCAGGCGTACCTGTGCCGTCAACGTAGAGTTTCTCGCGAGATTCTCGTACCACCTTCGTATATCCTCGTCCTCGATGAGGTTTCCTGCGGTCAGCTCAGGCATATGAAGAACATGAACGCCCCGCTTATTAAGGGTTTCTATAATGGACCCAGCGGGATTTGAACCCGCGACCTCCGCCTTGCGAAGGCGGCGATCT
>JBHIAH010000099.1:0-8029 GCA_046758505.1 Methylomirabilales bacterium (SeqCode)
ATGCGCTGCTCAGGGGGATCGGCATGGACCATGCCGACATCCGCCCCATTGACGCTCACTATGGAGACGGGCCCGAACGATTCGCCGTCCGCTACTTTGACCTCGAGGAACGGTCTATCGTCGCTTACGAGTTCGATCCCGAATTCCGCTACCTCGGGGAGCAGCGCGCCCACATCCATGAATGGATGGGAGATGACTACTACGACTTCCCCTGGGCCATCTTTTGCCCCGAATCCATCTGAGCCCTCCCCGCTGAGCGACAGCGACGGAGAGGTTCCCACCTATACCGTTTGGTTCGTCCGTGGTTCGTGATTGGTGGTAGGTGGTTGGTGAAAACCACCAGCCACTAATCGCTAGTCACCAGTCACTATCCGTCATCAGTCATCGGTCATTGGTCGCCGGTCATCGGTCAACGGTCATCGAGGCATGGAAATGGATGAACATCCGCGGATCGCCCCGCAAGGGCGGTACATCGAGCAACGCGCCGAAGAGCTCCTGGAGCGGATCCCCTTTATGGAGGATGAGGAGCTCCGCTGGACCGTGCGGGTCCTGAGGGATTGCCTGCCTCCTGCGGAACAGCGAGAGATGCTCCGGGACTACAGCGAGCACCTCGACCTCCACCAGATGCGGGTGGCGGTGGAGCAGTTTATCCCCCGGTACACCTCCCATGCCTTGGAGGCCCTGGAAACCAAACGGTTCACCACGGGACAGAGCATCGGGGATATGACCGACGAGGAACTCCAGGGCATGTCAGCGGCGGAGAAGTGGGACCTCTTCCCGCAGGACCCCGCCGCCTTACACCCATATCAGGTCCGCCGTGAGCTGGCCCGACTCTTCGTCTGTCTCAATTTCGACCTCTTCCACGACCCCGCCTTGGGCGAGGCTGCGATCGAGTTCAACGCCTACCTTGACCTCGAGGAACGGCTCGGCGGACTTTCGGATCACGCGATAGAGGACCTGAAAGATCAGGCCATCGCCGCCTTTCGCGACCTCAACCCGCGAGACGAATCGGCGGTGGAGTCGGTGTTGGCCACGCTCCTGGGCGCGATCGGCCGGTCGGCGGGTCTCAGTCCTCCCTTCGACCCCCTCTTCCGCGAGCGGATGGAGCGATGGCCTCCGAGCGCTCCAGATGCCCTCCCCACGGTGGTCAATCCGGACATCGTGGAGGCCGTCGAGGGGATGAATCTCCAGCAGCTTCAGACCTCGCTCCGTGTCCTGCTGGAACTCATGACTCTGGAAGAGCAAGGAAGGGAGTTGGCCCCCCTTCAGGCGAAATATCGCGCCATGAGCGAGATCCCCACCGATGTCCTCTCCACGTTCTTGCCCCAGCTTTCGATGCGCCTGGGCGACCGGAACCTCTGCGACTTCGCCCTTCGATACCGCTCCGGGCGGCTCTGGGCTCAGGAAAGGGTCAACCCCGAGGCCTGGAAGCTCCTCCCCTTCCAGGACAAGTTCATGCTCCTCGAGGTGGATAACGAGGCCATGGACGTGCTTCAAGCATCCCGACACCTGACGCGCCTCCTGCTCACCGAGCGATACGAACTCCTCTTCGACCCCGCCTATCAGGTTGCCCTGACCCACGAGCCGATATATCGCCGGGTCCTGGATTATTGCATGACGGAGATGCAGGATCGAGACCGGCTGCAAAGCGTGACCCGCCAAGTCTCCCGCATGATGCTGGAGCTTGAGGCCCTGGTACCGGAGCGAGAGCGGGCGGGCCGGTTTCTCGAGGTCCGGGAGGTCATCGGGCGTGTCCTCAAGTTTGACCCGATCCCGGAGGAGCCCTGATGGCGGGAGAACCGAGCGCCCGGGAAATGGTCGCGGCCCTGGAGGCCCGCGCCCAGCAACACGAGGCGAAAGGGGACTGGGTCGGCCTCCTTGAGACCCTCGCGAACCTCGCAGGCCTGCTCAGAGAACTGGACGACGAACAGAGGGCTCGAACCGCCCTGAATCAAGCCTACAAAGTCGCCCAGGACCTCGAGGACCAGGAGGGGATGGCCCAGGCGCTTCACCACATGGGTGTTCTCTTCCATCTTCAAGGGGGCTGGGATCGGGCCCTGGAGCTACATCACCGGGTCCTCGCCTTACACAACAAGGCCAATGATCTCAAGGGCATTGCCACGACCCTGGGCAGCATCGCCGAGGTTCTCCAGGGAAAAGGGGAATTTCGGAAGGCCCTGGAGCGGTACGAAGAGAGCCTCGCCCTGAAGATGCAGCTCCAGGATGCGCAGGGGCTCGCCCTCACCTGGAACAACGTTGGGACCGTCAGGGCGCGGATGGGGGATTTTCCCGCCGCCGTACAGGCCTTCGAAAAAAGTCTCCAGATGCAGGAGAAACTGGACGACACCCTTGGGAAGGCGGTCACCCTGACCAACATCGGCACCATCCACCAGCGTCAGGAAAACTGGCACGAGGCGCTCGACGCCTTCATGCAGAGCCTCGCCTTTTACGAGAGGGCGGGAAATACGCTCGGCACGGCGAGCACCCTGAACAGTCTCGGTTTTGTCCAACGACGCGTGGGGAACCTGGATGGGGCCTTGCAAAGTTACACGCGGGCCCGGGATTTGATGGTGACCCTGGGGGACCTCCTCCGCGTCACCATCCCTGTCCACAACATGGCCTTGATCCACGAAGAGCGAGGAGAGTACCGGGAGGCCCTCCGTCTCATGGAGGAGATCATCAGCATCGACAAGCGGACCGGGCACCCGGACCTTCGACAGGACCTGGAGACCTTCGGACGGATCCGAGAGAAGCTGGACCGACAGCGGGATCAGCGCGCATCCCCCTAGACCCTTTTCCCAAGACCTCTGGGGGCGAGCCAGGAACGCTTGATTCCCGCACTGTTTTGCCGTATGGTAGCGGCGGGGGTGAGCTCCAATGACTATTCGGGGGGACCGTCAAACTCAGGGAGGAGGGAGGATGGGCTCCAAAGCCACTCGGCAGTGCCCCGACGACGGGCACCCGTTACAGATTCGAGGGATGTAAGCCATGTATCGCCGGTACCGGTTGACCCCTCGGGAGAAGGCCCGCGTCACCTCCGCCCTGCGGGAACTCCTCGCCTTTCGCGAGGAGGTCCTGTTTGCCTATCTCCATGGCTCGTTCATCAACGGGAGCAGGTTTCGGGATATTGATGTGGCGGTCTACCTGGATCATGGCCGCCACACGCGGCGAGCCTCTCTCCAGTACCAGGGCAGCCTCGCCCAGGATCTCAGCCGGGCGCTGCGCCTCCCGGTCGACGTCACCGTGCTCAACGTCGCCCCACTCGGTCTCCGGCACAACGCCGTCTCTGGGCGGGTGCTCCTCTGCCGCGAGAACGGGACGCGCACGCACTTTGCCGAAGGGGTCTGCCGGCACTACGATCGGATTCGAAAGATGGCCCGCCACGCGCTCTTTACCCTCCTCTGGGGAGATCTCACCGCCCGCCGCCTCACCCAATGGCGGAGATAAAGCGTCTCCCATACCTGCCCACGAGTCACCCTTTGCCGATGAGATAGCTATCCAGCTCCTTCTGCGCCTCGCGCAGCGTCTTGAACGGTGAGCGCTTCTCGACCGCCTCCTGCCAGTGTTCACATCCCACGCAGCGCATGACGGAGACTGCCTCGACGTAATAGTGACCGCAGTTGGGATCGGCCGGGTCATCGGCAAGCGCGATCCGCTCAAAGCTATCTACCCGCTGAAACTGCTCGCTCCCGCCCTTACAACACCGCTTGCAGATCACACGGTCCCCCTGTTCCCCCTGTACTTCCTGTACCAGGGTGCCGAGCTTATTGAAGGCACCCGTGGACCGGCCGCCTCGCCTCGTGAAAGAGATCGAGGGTCCCCTTGGCCCGTTCCAAGTCCCGCTGGGCCTGGATCTCGGCGAGCCGGGCCCTCCAGGGACGCAGATCGAACGCGGGAGGATCAGCCGCGTAGGCATCGATGAACTCTCGATAGAACCTGACCATCCGGCCGATCAGGTCCACCGCGTACTCCCGCCCCTGGATCTTGAGGGTGTGCACTCCCATGTCGATGAGATGAGGCACATCGTCGAGGAGGAAGAACGCGTCGTTCTTGAGGGCCACCCGGTCCGCCCACCGGTCTCGATTGCCACGCCAGAGGCTCCACGCCTCGAGACACACCCGGTAGTCGAGACCCCCGCGGTTCGGACTCCCCTTGAACAGGTCCTTGCCGGTTTCATCCTGACTCCGCTCGAGGCGGTGGTAGGGAGACATCCAGCACTTCCCCAGATACGTATAGCACTTGTTGGCGTGGATCAGGACCTCGACCCCGACCTCGATCTCCCGCCGGGCACTGAGCTCTTTCAAGGAGAGTTTGGTATCGGCCACCACCTGGCTGACCCCGATCTCCCGGTAAAAGCGGATGTCCTCGTCGTTCAGGATGTTGGCCCCGATACTCGCGTGGATGGTGAGGGTGGGAAAGGCCCGGTGGACGGCCGCCATGGTTCCCACATCGCTCATGATGACTCCGTCGATGCCGTCACCCACCCAGACTTCCATCCGGCGGAGAAGCACAGGAAGCTCCGCGGAAGTGGGATGGGTATTGATGGCGGCCCGGACCTTTACCCCCTTGGCGTGGGCCAGCTGGACCGACTCCCGGAGGGCTTCATCAGAGAGTTCGTAGGCGTTCCGCCTCCGGCTCCACCCCCGGGGCCCAACGTAGAGGGCACTCGCCCCATTTTCCACGACCGCCTCGACCATCTGCACACTGCCCGCCGGCGCGAGTAGTTCGACCATCGTCTCCTCCCCTCTGACCGAGCTGTCAGCGGTCCGCCGTCAGCAGTCAGCTGATGACCTTGAGCTGACTGCCGACCGCTGACCGCCGATTCCCAATGTACAGTTGTCCGGATTGTCCGAAGTAAAATCCGTTACACAACCCGACCTTCGCGTGGGCCTCGATCTTCTCCCACCATGCCTCCCGGATCCGGTATGCGCCGTTCAGGGCCTCTCCAAGAGCCTCCCGATAGATCACCCCGATGTCATGACGAAAGGCGGGATCCTCTGAGATCGCCTCGACCCTGAAAAACCGAAACCCGGCGGCCACCAGGCGGGGCAGATGCTCGAGCATGCAGACGTCCCGGCCGCTCAGGACCCCCTTCCCCACCGACTTCATCGCCCACTCGCCCTGACGCAGAAACAGATCCTGCTGGCAGAGATCCGGACACCGCATCCCCCACGCCTTTTCGTACTCCAGCAGGAAGCAGTAATCGGAGACCCCCAAGGACATTTTCCCGTGCAGCAGGATCTCGAGGGGGACCCCGCTGCTTTTCGCCATCCCCTCGATCTCTTCCAGGGAGAGTTCGCAGTTAGGCGTCACGCGGGCCGCCCCGTAATCCCGAAGGACCGCGGCCCCCGGATCGGTATAGACATTCGCAAAGCCCCCGATGTGGGTCGCGAGGGCGGGAAACTCCTTGTGGAGGATCCGAACCACCCCAAGGTTGTGCGCCTCAACGGCGTCCACCCCCTCCTCTGCCGCCACGGCGACCGCCTGGCGGATTTGCGGCAGGAAGTAGTTCCGGGGGGCCGCGTACGTCGTGAGATACACCCGTGCCCCTGCCGCCCGACAGTGGCGGATCCCGGCCCGGAGATCCTCGAGGTTTTCCAAAAAGTTGGCCTCGTAGTCCCGGCAGAACGGGTTTCCGAGATAGATCCCATCATACGGGCTCAGATCCGACGCCATCAGATCGCGTAAATTCGAGATGCCGGTATTCAGCTCAAACGGTTCAGGGTTCATAGTTCAGGGTTCAGCGTCCAATGTCCAAAGTCCAACGCCCCAAGAGCGACGGGGGAGGTCCTTCCGAGGCAGGCGACATCTGGCTTGTGTCTGGCCGGGGTCCCGCCTCCTAGCTGGCAACAGCACCTGCAGGCCCCGAGCGACATGCCGGTAGCGGCGGGGCCCCTCGGCTGGCGACGGGCTGGGAAACCGAGGCGCGATCCGTGCTCATGGTCTTTGCACGGAGCGTGAACACGGAGGGACCCAGGCCGTAAGCCGCCAACCAGGGTCGCCGCGGGAGGCCCGGAGCGAGGGGTCGAAGGTGCTGGATAGTTCCCGAACCGGTAAGCGGAGAGGCAACACGACCCGTTGGCCACGAGGAAGGTCCCTCCGAGCTCTCGGTTTCCGTTCATCGGCCGACCACCACCCAGGAGCTTGGTAACTCAAACCGTGGCAATTCAAAAGCCTGGCATCCATTCCGGGCGTGATCGATGGCCACTCGGAACCGCCGAACAAGCGGAAAAATGAATTCCGAGGGGAGGCTCCTTCCCTGAAGCTTGATCACGTCGACCCCCGCCTCGAGGTAGGCGCCGATCTCTCCGACCCGACTCACCTGCCGGGCCGACAGCACGCGCTCATCCATCCTCCGAGTCCCACGGGTGAGGTCCCAGGGATGCTGGCAGACCCGAAAGCAGACCCCCGCGCCCCCGCGCTTGATCGATCCGGTGAGACGCTCGCCGTCGGCCGGCATCTCAGGCATCGGAGAGGGATTCGTCCGGTAATAACTGGGCATCCAGCACTTTCCAAGCTGGTGAAACTCGTCCACCATATGGATCATGACCTCAATCCGGGCCTTGACGTGGGGCCGAATCTCGGCGATCTCTTCGGGGTCCAACGTCCCCGGAAGGACGACAGCGCTCGCTCCGATCTCCTCGAGGAGGATCACATCCTCCAGGTTGAGCGCGCCGCATCCGATGCTAGCGGTTACGGGGAGGTCCGGGTAGGCCCGATGCACGTGTGCAAGGATGCCGGGGTCGTTCAGGATGATCCCCGCAACCCCCCAGGCTTCGAGCTCTCGGAGGCGCCCCAAGAGATGACCGATCTCAGGCCCGCGGGGGATGGTGTTGAGGGCAAGCTGGACCGCCGCCCCCTTCCGGCGAGTGAGGCCCAGGACCTCTTGGAGCTCCCCGGGGGTCAACTCTCCCCGCGCCCCCCCTCGACTCCACCCCTTGAGCCCGACGTAGATGGTATCCGCCCCCGCCTCCAGACCAGCCTTTGCCGCCTGCACGCTCCCTGCCGGAGCCAAAAGAATTCCCCGACCATTCACCGACATATGTACGATCCTGCGTTCGACCGAGCGAACGAATATGGGGGGACAATACCACCCACGTCTCGGTCCGTCAAGGGAAAATTCACCCCCCCGCCTGCCCCCCCATGATGCGGGTAATCAACCCCGAGACTTCGCGGAGCTTTTGCCCACAGCGGGCCAGCCGGCGGGGCGGGAGCAGCGCGGCGAAGCCGATCACCCCGAGGGCTAACGTGACGTGGCCCCGGTGGTCAAAGATGGGGGCGGCCACGGCGTTGACCCCTTTGGCAACCTCCCCAAAACTCTCGGCAAACCCCCGGTGCTTGACTTCAGCCAAGCTCTTCTTGATGTGGGCAACCCGCTCCCCCCGCCTGGCGGGGGCCTGTTCCAGGATCCCTCGGGACGAGAGGTGATCGAGTTCCGATTCGGGGAGGTAGGCGAGAAAGACCCGGCCCAGGGCCCCCTGCCCCAGGGGGAGCGCCTGACCGATCGGGATGGTGATGCGGAAGGCATCCTGGGCCTCGACCCGATCCACAATGATGACCCGATCCTGGAACCGCTGGCCCAAGAGGGAGGTCAACTTGAGGTCCTCAAACAGGTCCTGGAGAAACGGTTTGGCCATCTCAGCGCGACTGGTCGCGGCCGAGGCAGCCCCCCCGAGTTCGATGAGCGCAGATCCCAGGCCGTACTTCTTCGTCCCGGCATCGTAGCCCACCAGGTCATGCCTGCCCAATGCCTTGAGCAGGTTGAAGCAGGTGCTCTTGTTGAGCTGAAGCGAGCGGCTCAGCTCCGAAACCCCCCACGGGCGGTGATTCCGGTCCTTCAAAAAGTTCAGGATCCGGACCGCGCTCTCGACCGCCGGGACCCGATCGCCAGCCACCGATCCTCCTCCAGTGTGTGTTCTCTAGGGTGAACGGAGTTCTGCTAATTAAACACGCCGCTCCCCGAGGTGTCAAGGGCAAAATAGAAAAGGGGCCCCGACAGTGCCGGGCCCCTCCCCTTTCTTGCCTCTCG
>JBHIAH010000100.1:0-8018 GCA_046758505.1 Methylomirabilales bacterium (SeqCode)
TCCGGGTGGTGGCGGATCCCGGGGAGAGCCAGTCCCTCTACCACCTGGCGGCCAGCGAACTCTACGGCGTCCCCCCCCTCGATTTGGCGCGGTGTAGCGCCACGGCACGGCGCATGAATCGTAGCCTCTTTTGGGTGTTTACGCATCTCGAGGATGCGGGACTGGACGAAGTATCGGGGGAGGGGCTGGCCACCATCGGGAAGCTCCTCGCGGACCTTGAGGCGTATATCCGGAAGGCCCAGGGAGTCCGGACCGGTGAGGTCCTCTACCATTTCCTTATGGAGAGCGGGTATCTCAAGCGGCTGACGGCCGCCCAGGATGTCGCCAGTCAGATTCAGGTACAGAACATCGCCCGCTTCTTCGAGAAGGTGAAGCGGTTTGGCGATATCGCGCTCCTCGATCGGGTGGCCCAATTCGTGGTGTACCAGGAAAAACTCCTGGACGCGGGAGAGGACCCGGCGGTGGCTGAGGCGGACGTGGACACGGATGCGGTGAATGTCCTCACCGTCCACAAGGCCAAGGGGTTAGAGTTTCCGGTGGTCTTCCTGGTGGGACTCACGGCTGACAAGTTCCCCAGCCGGGGACGACGCGATCCCATTGACCTGCCGACTCCCCTGGTCAAGGATCGGATTCCTGAGGGGGACGTCCACCTCCAGGAAGAGCGGCGCCTCTTCTATGTGGCGATGACGCGGGCCAAGGAGGAACTCACCCTCACCTCCTTTCGGGACGCCGGGCCGGGGAGGCCCAAGAAGGTAAGCCGCTTTGTCCTGGAGGCGCTGGATGCGCCGATGCCAGAGGAGGCAGCGTTGCGCGCTTCTCCCGATGAGGTGATCGCACGCTTCGCCCCCCCCGGGGGGGAGCGGTCGGGGGTGCTTCAGCCCATGGCCCCGGATGAGATCCTGACCCTCAGCTACTTCAGCGTCGACGACTACCGGACCTGCCCCCTCAAGTACAAGTATATCCAGGTCCTCCGGGTGCCCCTTCGTGAGCACCACACGGTGATCTACGGAAAGGCCCTGCATGAGGCGGTCCAGGCATATCTCCGCCGCAAGATGCGGGGGGACCGGATGACGCTCGAAGAGCTCTGGGCAGTCTTTGAGGGATCGTGGGTGAGTCGCGGGTTTCTCTCGTGGGACCATGAGGAACAACGGCTCGAGGCCGGCCGGCAGACGCTGAAACAGTTCTTGGCCCGGGAGGAAGAGGCGGGGACGATTCCCACGTTCATCGAAAAAGAGTTCGGCTTTGCCTTGGGTCGGGACCGGGTCATCGGCCGGTGGGACCGGGTTGATGTGACAGGGGAAGAGGCGGTCAT
Organism: Methylomirabilales bacterium (SeqCode); assembly: GCA_046758505.1. Classification (GTDB taxonomy): domain Bacteria; phylum Methylomirabilota; class Methylomirabilia; order Methylomirabilales; family CSP1-5; genus CSP1-5. The sequence continues at coordinate 1,313 of JBHIAH010000100.1, forward strand.
CATCGACTACAAATCGTCCGATGTCCGCCAACCGAAGGACGCGGACCGCCGGGCCCGCGAGAGTCTGCAATTGGCGATCTACGCGCTCGCCTACTGGCAGATGTATGGCCGGATTCCCGCACGGGTGGAGCTTCACTTTCTCGAGTCGGGCCTGAGTGGCGGGACCCGAAAGACCGCCCGGGAGATCGAGGAGACGGCAGAAATCATCACGGAGGTCGCCGCGGGGATCCGGACCCGGGACTTCACACCGAAGCCGGGTTACATGGCCTGTGGGTACTGCGCCTTCCGGGAGATCTGCCCGAGCGCGTGGGGAACCGAGAGTAGTTGAGACGGTTCAGGGTTCATAGTTCATGGTCGGTCCTTCGCAGACTCTTCGTTTCTTACCCTGAACCATGAACGCTCAACCATGAACGATGGGGGATGACCGGTGACCGACGACCGATGTTGGGTATTAGGTCTTGGGTTTCAGGTGTTGGGGTTTCTTGCGTTTCTTGGGTTTGTTGGGTTCATTGGGTTTCTCGGGCGTAAGGGATTCTATTAACCACCAATCACCAGCCACCAGTCATTGACTTTGGACGTTGGACATTGGACTTTGAACCGTGAACCGTGAACAGTGAACTGCGAACTAGTCCGTGAACCTGGAACCAAGGGCTCGGAGGGACCTTCCTCGGCGGCGCCATATTCTCCGAGGACGTGATGCGCCGAGGCAACGGTACGCATGCTGAGGCGTTGTAGGTTGCCGAGGCGGGCCACCCCCGCCTGCGCTGCGCTCCGGCGGCGGGACCCCGGCCCGACGCAGGCCAGATGTCGCCGGCCTCGGAAGGAGCCCCCTCCTTGCACTTGGTACTGTCGGACATCGGACGTCGGACTTTGGACCCTGGGCGGTGAACTGTGAACGAGATCCTGCGGATCGGGATTGACATTGACGATGTCCTGGCCGACTCCCTGCCCGCATACCTCAGGGCCTTCAACCGGCGGTTCGGGCTCGAGATCCCCGAGGCGGAGGCCGGGTGGGAGATCTTCCGGCGTTACCCCGAGATCCCTGCTGACGAGTTAGAGGCCTTTTTCGCCGAGTTGTATCGGGCCGACTTTCTCGGTTCCCGCCCGCTGGTGCCGGGCGCCAGAGAAGGAGTCGAACGACTCCATCGGGCGGGGCATTGCCTCTTCATCATCACGGGACGGCTACGGCGTGACCGGGACATCACCGCGCGGTGGATGGGGCAGGCGGGTCTTTCCGCCTTCTTTGAGGCGATTGTCGATCGGGACGGGACAGACGCACCCCTCCACAAACGCCGGGCCGTTGAGGAGCTCCGGCTCGATGTGCTGCTGGAGGATGAGTACGCGGTGGCGCTGGCGGCGGCGGAGATTGCCGGACGGGTCCTCCTCTTCGACCGGCCGTGGAATCAGGGCTCCTTACCGGGGCATGCTGTCCGCATTCATTCCTGGTCCGAGGTCGGGCCCTGTCTATCCGGGCGGACGAACCGCGGGAAGTCTGCAGCGTGCGGCTAGCCGTCGCCGAAAAAGCGGCTGGCGGGCGGCGCACCGTGACCTACACCTGCTCGCTGCCCGAAAACCAGGCGAGACTCGTTCGCTACCTGGTCCTGACCCTGCTGGTCGTGAGTGTCCTCTCGGTCTTCGGCTGCCTCATGGGTCACCTGCTGGCCACTCGGGGGGCCGCCGGGACTCTCTTTCGACTGTTCGGAAATACAAATTACGGAGCGGCCTACGTGCTGACGGTCATCCCGTTCAGCACGGTCCTCACCCTCAGCACCCCCCGCCCGTGGGAAAAGGCCTTGTGGGGGACCACCTTGTTCCTCGCCCGTTCGGCTCCAACTGGTACCGCGTAGCTCGCTTGAGGGCACTAACAGGCAGTCCTGAGGGGGCCTACGCCCCCCTTGCCCGGGCGATCGCCCTGGACGCGAGGGGTGGCGGGCCCAGGCGGCGCGGGACAAGGCGTTCACGGTCTTGCGCCGGCGTGACCCTCGGGTGCGGATCCTCCTGCGATTGGAGTAACCTTTGGTCTCCAGGAGGTTGGGCAGGATTACCCTCGTTTTCCAGGGATTTTCTCCCGGCCGGGTTGCGAACGACGGTATCGGTCTCCGGCGCCGGCAGGGTTTCTCTCGCGTGGGAAGTTCTTGGCACGAATATTGCCAAGCCAATGGTTTTGCGGTGTTGACGTCTTTGGCACGCGAGGCCCGTCGGGCTTTGTACGTGCGGTTCTGTCTGCCGCGGTTTCCTGGACAGCGTATTTTCTGAGGATATAATGCGCAAACGTAAAAGGCTTCCTGCACGGCTAGCCGCGGAAGCACCTGAAGAAGGACTATCGGGAGAAAGGGTATGAAGCCTCTGGGGCAACGTTTGATAGAAGCCGGGCTCATTAACGACACCCAGCTTCAGACCGCCCTGCGGGAGCAGCGGCGGACAAAGGAGTACTTGGGCAAGATCCTGATTCGCTTGGGCTTCGCCACGGAGGAGGCGGTGGCGGCGGCCCTGGCGGCCCAGGCTCGGGTCAAGTATGTGGATCTCGGGGAGTATTCCCCGCAACCCGAGGCGACGCGGATGGTTCCCGAAAAGATTGCCCGGGAGCGCCATCTGGTCCCCGTCTCCTATGTGGGGAAAGCACTCTTGGTGGCCATGGCGAATCCCCTCGACATCGTGACGATCGATGAACTCCGGCGCCTGGCAAAGGGGCCCGTGGAAGTGGTGGGCGCTGCGGAGAGCGGGGTGCTGGAGGCGCTCGACCGCGTTTACGGGGTCGGGGTGGGTGTGGTGTGGGACGAGGTCGTCCAGCAAAGCCTTCGTCAGGTGGCGGGGCGACCGGGAGGGGCGGCGGGAGGCGAGTCAGAGGTGGCGCAGGAGCCACCCATCATCCGCCTGGTGGAATCCGTCCTCACCCGGGCGGTCCAAGAGGGGGCCACCGATATCCATGTGGAGCCGGGGGAGGGGTTGGTCCGCAACCGGTTCCGGGTTGACGGGATTCTCCGCCAGGGGCCCGATATCCCCAAAGAGCTCCAGGGGGCGGTCATCGCCCGCCTCAAGGTCATGGCCAATCTCGACATCGCCGAGAGCCGGCTCCCGCAGGATGGACGGATCGACTTTCAATTTGGGGGCCGGCAGATTGACATGCGGGTCTCGACGTTCCCGACTGTTCGTGGGGAGAACGTGGTCCTTCGCATCCTGGATCGGGCGAGGCTCATCCTGGGGCTCGAGCAGCTCGGCTTCTCGCCGGACCAGCTCACCCTGTTGAAGCGGACGCTGCAGAATCCCAACGGGATCATCCTCGTCAGTGGCCCGACCGGCAGCGGAAAGACCACCACCCTCTACTCCGCCCTCTCGTACTTGAACTCCGAGGAGCGGAACATCCTCACCATCGAAGACCCGGTGGAGTACGAGGTCACGGGCATCCGGCAGTCCCAGGTCAACGTGCGGGCGGGACTGACCTTTGCCACCGGCCTCCGCAGCATGCTGCGCCAGGATCCGGACGTGATCATGGTGGGGGAGATGCGGGACGAGGAGACGGCTGACATCGCGGTCCGGGCCGCCCTCACCGGGCACCTGGTCTTCAGTACGCTGCACACCAATGACGCTTCGGGGGCGATTCCCCGCCTGGCCGACTTGGGGGCCGCCCCGTTCCTTCTCTCATCCGCCCTCCTCCTGGTGGTGGGGCAACGGCTGGTGCGGACCACCTGCGTCAGTTGCAAGGAAGAAGCGGCGCCCGATCCGGCCCTGCTCCGACGCCTCGGGCTCGAGGCGAAGGGGGGTCAGCTCAAGTTCTTTCGGGGGAAGGGCTGCGACAAGTGCGGGTTTACCGGATACCGGGGCCGCATTGGGATCTTCGAACTGCTGCGGGTCGGTCCGGAGTTGACCCCCCTCATCATGGAGCGGGCGGATAGCGGTACCATCCAGCGGGCCGCCCGGGCGCAGGGGATGCGGACGATGCTGGAGGATGGCATTCGGAAGGCCCTGCGTGGCGTCACGACCATCGAGGAGGTAGCCCGAGAGGCCCTGGTTGCCTAGGAGGGGCCGTGGGGCCTGTGTGCGGCAGAGAACGGCTTTCTCAATCCGGACCCACCTACGGCTAAGCCAGGCAGGAGTAAGTGGACGTAGGAATCTCTCTGGCCTCTCCACCGGCAGGTCGGAACTCTCCCACTTCCTCACCGATGTTCACAAGGGCTGGTCCGCCGGTATCCTGGCTTGGCGGCCCGACCGACCCCCTGAACCGCACCCCTTACGGCTACCACCGGGTGCTTCGATTCGCAAATACTGTGACGTATTCCTACACGTATGATGTACAGGTTTGCTCACTCAGGACGAGTTCCCACGAGTAGGCTCGGTGAGCGTTTGCGGTGCCGCGACAACCGGCCGCCTACTCCATGACTGGTCCCGAAACCGACGGAATGAGGCGTTGGAGGGCTAAAGGGGATGGAGGACAGGACTACGCTGCCGGCTGGGTCTGCTTCTCCAAAATCGACATCTCGATGGCGAGGAAGGTTTGGCCGATGAGGGCTTCAAGCCGTTCGACCTCTCCCAGGGGCTGGCCCGTTCCGGCGTCGTCGCCGTAAAAGATGGCGATGACTTTGCCGGCCACGATGACGGGAATGACGACCGCCTGATGAGGTGTATTTCCGCCGAGCTGGGCGAGGAAGTATTCGTTCCATTTCCCCGGGCTGATTGCGCCCCGGTACGTCTTGCGGCGATTCAGAATCTCGGTAAAGATAGACGGCTCGTCCAGGGGGATCTTGATCCCGTGGACGCGCTCATCTCCCGACTCCATTTCACCGACGACCCCGAACTGGTCGAGCCCGGTGATGCCGTCTTTCCCGACGGACAGGAAGACCCCTCGCCCGACGACGTCGGCGGCGAAGTGCATGATCAGGACCCATGGGGCAACGGGTGCATTGAGGGCAATCTCTTCGGTAATGCTCGGGGGCTCGAACTCTTGTGACGGTGCCTCGGCGCGCGTGTCCGGAAGAGGGGGGGCAGCGGGAGCTGGCTGCTCGCGGCGGTGCGCAGGGATTTGGGCCTTGGGGACTTCGGCGGCCGCCCGGTCGGGGGGAGGAGGGGCCGGGGTGCCCTTGGCCGTGGCCTGTGGGGGCCGCGTGGCCTCCCGTCGTTCATCACGGTGGGCTGTCGCCGGGGGGGTGGGGGGGGAGGAGACTGGAGAAGCAGGAGTGTGCTGCTCCCGGCGGTCCGCAGGGATCCGGGGCGAGGGAGCCTTCGCCACCGCAGGGTCGGCTGTCGGCTGCGGGGTGGGTCGGGGAGTGGGCCGCGGGGGCTTCTGGGCCTCCTGTGCTTCACCGGACCGGCCCGCGTCCGGCAGGTCGGGCGTGGGGGACGCGGTGGTGGCTCCGGGTGTACGTGGGGGAGATTTCTCGGCCTCCGGCTGTCCGTCGAGTGTCCCCCCGGCAGTCTGCTGCTCGCTGCGGCCGGTCACGATCCAGGGCTTGGGGACTTCGGCGGCCGCCTGAACGGGGGGAGGAGGGGCCGGGGTGCCCTTGGCCGTGGCCTGTGGGGGCCGTGGGGCCTCCCGCGCTTCGTCGAGCCGCCGTGATCCTTCGAGGAGAAGGTGCTCGGGGGTCATTCCCGTTTTGACGAGGAAGTCGCTGGCATCGACGGTAATGCCGTCGTCGGAAGCGATTTCCATGGCGTCGAATCTGAAAAAGCCGGTCTCCCAGGTGAGGAATTCGGCAATGACCTGCTCGATCTGGTAGCGGATCGCCTCCTGGAGTACTGCGGGGGTGATTGCGCCCTTCTCGAGCAGGATCGCGCCGAGCCGTTTATTGTTCGGAGAGAGATGCTGCAGCTCGAGGGCTGCCATCAAGGCGCTTTCGGTCAGGTGCTTCTGGCTCATCAGAATGTTGCCCAGGCTGTTGTGCGTCGAGTCGGAGGCGGCGTAGATCACTTTCCCTCTCTTGAAGAGGATTTCCCCAGAGTTTCCCAACCGGCTGAGCCGCAGTCGGCCGGTTTTCTTGGCCAGGCTCAGGATCTGGAGAATGTCCGGGATGGTCAGATCAAACCGCCCTGTGAAGGCCACAGTCCTCCCTCGCTTCCTTTCCGTCTGGCTGACGACAAGGGATTTTCCCAGGAGCGAATGCTCGATCGGCGTGGCGAATCGCCTGACAAACCCTTTGGAGACGGAGCCTTCGCCCTCAGGATGCCCACATCCGTATCGTAGCAATCATCGTGCCAGGGCGGGGGAGTCTTGTCCCGCCAAAAGGAAGTGTGATACCGTAGGAACCGTCCAGGGCGCGGAAGAGAGCCGTGATTAAAGCGATCACCTTTGATTTGTGGGAGACATTGATCCGGGAGACCTCGGAGTCGGCCCGGAAGGTCCGGGAGGCCAGGGTCCGGAGCATGTACGTGCTCCTTGAGGAGCAGGGGTTCCCGGGCACCCTTGGGGAAGTAGAGGCCGCCCACGAAAGGGTGGGGGAGGGCCTGCGCGAGATCTGGGCACGGCATGAGGATGTGGGGGCGGAGGGGCAGATTCAGCTCTTTCTCAAGGCGTTGGGGGATGGCTGGGAACTGCCCCAAGATCCCATGGCCCTCGCCAATCTAGAGTGGGCTTACGTCTCTGCAGTGCTCAAGGCCCTGCCCGTTCCGAACCGGGGAGCCGTGGAGCTGCTCGGCGGGCTCAGAGAGCGGTACCGCTTGGGCCTCATCTGTAACACCGGCCGGACCCCGGGGACCATGCTCAAGATCGTCCTCC
>JBHIAH010000101.1:0-7647 GCA_046758505.1 Methylomirabilales bacterium (SeqCode)
ACGTCACCCTCAAGTCTCTTCGGGAGCAGATCGGCATGGTGACGCAAGAGATCATCCTGTTTGATGACACTATCTTCAATAACGTCGTGTACGGACGGCAGGATGTTTCCCCGGAGCAGGTGGGTCGCGCGCTGACAATTGCCAACGCCGTGGAGTTCATCGAGCGGTTTCCCGAGGGGAGAGACACCCGGATCGGAGAGACGGGGGTTCGCCTGTCCGGGGGGCAGCGTCAACGGATTGCCATAGCCAGGGCGGTGGTGAAAGATCCACCCCTCCTCATCCTGGACGAGGCGACGTCGTCCCTGGATGCGGAGTCGGAAGAGATCGTGCAAGAGGCGCTCGACCGCCTGATGGAGGATCGGACCACCTTTGTTGTTGCCCATCGTCTCTCGACCGTACGGCGGGCGGACACGGTATTGGTTCTGCACGAGGGCCGGATTGTGGAGCGGGGAACCCATGAGGAGCTCGTCGCCCGCGGTGGCGCGTATGCCCGACTCTACCAGACCCAGCTGGTCGGCGCGGTTCGGGGGAACTAGTGACGGCAGTCGGCTTTGAGTGGTCGGCTGTCAGCTATTCGCTGGGGTAAAACGGACTCATAATTACTGATCGCTGCCCGCTGATAGCTTTTTTGCTTTTGGACGTTGGACATTGGACCTTGGACGCCCGTATGAAAATTGCCTTTGCCATCAAGGAGATGGGTCATCCCCCGAGCGGGCCCGAACGGAATCTCACCGACTTAATCCGGGATCTGGCTGATCGAGGACACGAAGTCCACCTCTTCCTCCACCGATGCCGCGGCGCTGTACCCCTTGGGGTGTGCGTGCACGAGGTTCCCGTCGTTCCGACGTCCCCTGCCCTCCGGGTCCTGAGCTTCGCCTCGAAAGTCGGGCAGCTCATCGGTCAAGACCATTTCGATATTGTCCACGGCTTCACCCAGATCTATCCCCAGGATGTCTATTTCCTCGGCGGAGGGGTCCAGCGGCACTGGCTTTCCCTGAAATATCCGAAGCCCCTGACCCGTGCCGGCATGTGTGTTCTGCGTCCAGTCCACCTGGCGCAGCTCTACCTGGAACGGAAGATACTCCTGGCGGAAAACAGCAAGATCATTATTTCCAGTTCGTTTCTCTGCAGCCATCACCTCCAGAAATATTACGGCGTTCCCCCAGAGAAGATTCGGGTCATCCACCATGGTGTGGACCTGGATCGATTCCATCCTGGCCTTCGGGGACAGTTTCGCACACAGGTGTGTCAGGCGCTGGGGATTGATCCCCGGAAAATGGTGGCACTCTTCGTGGCCAACAACTTTGGCCGCAAGGGCCTTGCTCCCTTGATCGAGGGCTTGGCGCAGGCGCGGGATGATCGCTGGCACCTGATGGTCGTCGGCCGGGGAAACCCTCGGCCCTTCTTGAGGCAGGCAGACGGATTGGGGTTGGCGGGTCGGCTCACCTTCACCGGGCCCATTGACGAGATTGAAGCATACTACGGCGCGGCGGATGTCTTTGTCTTGCCGACCCTATACGACGCCTTTGCGAACGTGTGTCTGGAGGCAATGGCGTGTGGGGTGCCGGTGATCACCACGCGCCAGGCCGGTGCGTCTGAGGTGATAAAAAGCGGGGTAAGCGGGTTCGTCATCGAGGAACCATGGGATGTCGCGGGGCTGACGGAAGCACTCGGCATGCTCGGAGACAGCAGCGTCCGTGAGGAGATGGGCAGGCAAGCCAGGATCGCAGCGGCACGCCTTCCCCTCCATGCCTACACCGAACGGACCCTTGAGGTGTATCGGGAGTTGTTGGCGGGGGAGAAAGAGGCAGAGCCACTGCGACGGGACACGAGGAGGATAGAGGTTACTCCCGCGTATCGAAACAGTCTTGAGAGGATGGGGCTTGACCGATATGGGGCGCTCATGGCGTACGAGGGGTCACAGGTCTTTTCAGATAAACAATTGCGATCAGTGGTGCGCGTCGATTCAACACGGGCGGGCCTTCCGGTGCTGTTTCTGAAACGGTATCGAGGTGGGTGGCGATGGGGCGAGGTGGTAGGGGATCTCCTCCGGGGCCAGGTCCCGAGATCCCGCGGGAGGCGGGAGTGGGAGAACACCGAACGCCTCGAGTCCCTGGGGATTCCGACCGTGGAGCGGGTGGCCGTGGGAGAGCGACGGCGGTTCGGACTGGAGAGGGAATCCTTCTTTGTCTCGGCGGCCGTCGAGGGCGAAAGCCTCGAGACATTTCTACCGCTCCGCTACACGCGTCCCTTGACCCGAGAGAGGATCATCGAAAAACGGGAGCTAATTCGGCAGGCGGCGGATTTGACCCGTCGCCTCCACCGGTCCGGGCTCTGGCATCGGGACTACTATCTGGGCCACGTGTTCGTGCGCCGGAACGGGGAGGGAGGCCTCGAACTCTTGATTATCGACCTCGCGCGGCTGGTGAAGGGACCCTTTCCGTTCTTGCGAAGACAGATCAAGGACCTGGCAACGCTCGATTTCACCGCGGAGGGGATGCCGCTCACCCGGACGGACCGGTTGCGGTTCTATAAGCGGTATCGCCGGTCCACCCATCTTGACGGCCGAGAGAAGGCCATGATTTTGGCCATCCTTCGAAAGAGCAGACGGATCAGCCGACACACCGCGAAGGTCCTGGCGCGCCGGGCATCCGGCGTTCACGGTTCAGAAAATCGCGAACCATGAACCATGCGAGAGCTCTCAGCATCGTTCAGTTGCCGCCAGCCACCGTGAAGGATGGACGGGTGCCAGCCGTCAGTGTCATCATCCCCACCTATAATCGAAAAGCCCTCCTCCTCGAGGCGTTAACCTCGGTCTTTGCCCAGACTTACCGAGACTATGAAGTCATCGTGGTGGACGATGAGTCCACGGATGGGACCCGCGAAGCCCTGATGCCTTTTGGGGAGCGGATCCGGTACATCTCTCCGGCGCCCAGTGCCGCCATCGCCAGGAACCGCGGGATCCATCAATCCCGAGCCCCCTATGTGGCCTTTCTGGATTCAGACGATCTCTGGGAACCAGATTTCCTGGCGGTCACAATGAGGTATTTGAAGGAGAACCCTCACGTGGCTCTGGTCTGCACGGCGTGCCGGATGATTCCGGGAGGGCGAAAAGAGCCACGGATTCGGAAGCGTGTCGTCGCGGGAAACCTCTTTCCATTCCTCTTACGGCAGAGCTTTATCAATACCTCTGCGGTAGTGGCGAAACGGGAGTGCCTCGAGAAAGTGGGCTGCTTCGATGAGAACTTGCCTACGGCCGAAGATTACGATATGTGGCTCCGGTTGACCTCGGCTTTTCCTGTCGCCTTCCTCAATGTGGCCCTCGCCCGGCGTCGCAAGCACGCGGAGAGCCTGAGCGGGAACCGAGTCCTGTTAAAGGAAAGTGCCTTGCGGGCGGTGGAATCCCTCTATCATCGCACCAAGATTCCCCGATCAGTCTACCAGCGGTTGCGGTCTGACTTGTATATCTCCATGGGTCGGGCTTACATGAAGTTAGGAGACCACCAAAGGGGCAAGGCGTGCTTCCGCCAGGCGGTCGCTCTGACTCCTTACCGCCTCCGCCCCCGGCGGTATCTCTGGTTCGCCTTCCTTACGGGCAGGGGAGATGAATCGGAGTCTGTCCGTACGGAGTAGACGAAGGTTTGGGGTTGGCTCTCCACGCGGTGTGAATTCACCAGCCTGTGTCATCGAGCGTTCTATGGGATTGGCAGATCTGGGGGGAGCGAGCGGGGATGAAAAACAACCTGCACCTCGTCCACATGCCTATCGATGGAGTCCGCTGGTTGGTGGCCGAACCGGACCGGAAGCAGCTCGCGGCGGCGGCTCGGGCCGGCTGGGAGGGGCAGGTTCACCGTGTGACGGTGGGGCGTCGGGTGGTCCGGGTCGACGGGATGGAAGGGCCGGTTGTGCTGAAACACTTCTACGACCGGGGCCTCGCGGCTGCCCTGAAAGGGCTGGTGTGTGGCTCTCCCGCGTCGCAGGAGTGGGCTGCTCTCCACAAGGCGAGACGCCTTGGGCTACCTGTTCCGAGGCCGGTCGCTCTCGGAGTGGGAAAGGGCATTCTGCAGCGGGAAAGCTTCCTGGTGACCGAAGCCCTGGAGGGGACCATTCCGTTGGGGGCGACCCTCTTTGGGGAAAATTGCGTGCGCGGCCAGGGGCGGTGGGAAATAATCCGGGGAGCGGCCAGGGTTCTACGCAAGATGCACGACGCCGGGGTGACGCAGCGGGATCTGCATCTGGGGAACATCCTGGTCAGGTCGGAAAAAGACGCGGCAGAGTTCTTTCTCATCGATCTTCAACGGGCGCAGGTCGGCACGCGGGTGAGCGAGGCGATTCGTTGGCGCGACCTCGCCACACTCCAGGGCGGCTGTCTCGAGGCGGGTCTGACCGACCGCCTCCGATTCCTCAAGGCCTACCTCGGGGGACCACCCCCCTTATCGATTGAGCTGAAATCGTTGGTTGCGGGTCTCTTGCGACGGGGATTCCGCCACCGGATTCACCTGTGGCGGAGCCGCGGGCACCGCTGTGTCGGGGACAATCAAGAGTTCTGTCCCGTGCGCGTCCGTGGACACATCGGCTTTGCGCGGCGAGCATCGTGGGGCAAAGCGGTGCATGGTTTATTCGAGGACCCCCAAGGTCCGCTTGGTCAGCCGGGGGTTCATCTCGTCAAAGACTCCCGGACGACGACGGTCGGGCTACTCCCATCCACCGCCGGAGGCCTCTTTATCAAACGATATAACTTTCAGAGCTTGGGGTACGCGCTCAAAGACGTCTTTCGGGCCGCGCGGGCCCGCCGCGTGTGGATTATTGCCAACAGCCTGCGGATGCGCGGGATTCCGACTCCACTTCCGCATGCCTACCTGGAGTATCGTCGCGCTCGCGTCCTCTTGGAAAGTTACCTAATCACCGAAGGGGTCGAGGGGGTAGGATTGCTCGAGTTGGCCGACCGGTTCCGTGAAGCCGGGGTCTCGTTGTTGCTCAAGCGACAGCTCATCCAGCAGATTGCGACGCTCCTCCGGCATCTCCACGCGAGGGGCGTGTCTCACCGCGACCTCAAGGGGCAGAACATCCTTGTCCGTGAAGACGATCGAGGGCGTTTCTGGCCTCTGCTTGTCGACCTCGATGGCGTCCGCCTTGGTCGGGTCAGCTGGCGGCGGCGGCGGCGGGACCTGGCGAGGCTTGCATGGGCGTTCCTCGGTGAGTCGGCCGTTACCAAAACCGACCGCGTACGCTTCTTGAAGCAGTATCTTGGACCTACCCGAAGGCGATCGTGGAAAAAATTGTGGCGCGGGATGGGGCGGATGCAGGTCCAGCCTAGGCGGTGAGGGTGGCAAGGATCGCGGTACCTGCCCTTCACTTCGATATCATACGGAAGCTCGGGATGCATCGGCGGGATGGGTGTGGCTGGCCCGGAGATTACGAGAAGGGACTTGGGTGGAATCGCTAAGCCGAAAGCAACGTTGCGTCATTCTCCTTCTCCTCCTCTGTATGGGCTTTGTGCTGCGCCTCTCTGTCGCCCTCAGCGCCTGGGCAATCACGCCGGACGGGACTCGCTATGCCGAGGTGGCCCGGCTTTTTGCCGGGGGCCATCTTTTCGAAGGTCTCTCCTGGTCTCCGTCGTATCCTTTCCTGATTCCTCCGGTCTATCCCTTTCTGATCGCCTGCCTGTCTCCCATTGTCCCCGATCTGGAATTGGCGGGGCGCCTGGTCTCGGTGGTCATGGGAACCATTTTGATCCTACCCGGCTATGTGCTCGCTCGCCGACTGTTCGGAAGCACCGTGGGATTGCTGAGTGCCTTCTTCATCGCGATCCATCCCCGCTTGCTGTATTACGGGGGGAGCGTGCTGTCTGAAAGCACGTACATGTCGCTGGCGACGGCGGCTGTGGAGCGAGGATGGGTCGCCATCGAGGAGCGGGGAAGGGGCGCCGCGCTCGCCACCGGGCTGCTCGTCGGGCTCGCCTACCTGACGCGGCCCGAGGGAGGGGGTATCGCCCTGCTCATCGGTGGTTGGCTCCTGTGGCGTGTGGTTCAAGGGCCGGAGCGGCGACAGTTGCTGACGGTCCTTGGAGCCCTGGCAGTTGGGTTGCTCCCCTTTGTGGTTCCCTACGTCCTGTTGATCTACTCGACGAGAGGCAGCTTGATGGTGTCAGGGAAGTTTCGCGTGGCGCCGGCGGAGTGGATCCCCCTCGCCGCCTCCCTGCTGATTCTCGTGGTCATCGGGGAGTTGATCTGTCGGTGGTGCCTCAAGAACAAATATGTCATCTTTTGGCTGTTGGCCGGCCTCCTCGTTGTGTTCGCTTTCTCGTTTATATTTGCGCCCCCGCAAGGGGTGAAGCCGCAGTTAATCCTGGCCCAAGAAGGCCCGCTCGCCTTTTTCCGGGCTCTCGGAATCTCCCTTTTCTGGGAGGCCAAGCGGTTCCCCGAGGCGCTTTCGCTCGCCCCCTTCTTTCTCTTCTTGATAGGGGCTCTTGCTCGGTCCGCGGGGCCGTATCAACGACGGGGCGAGGCGTACCTCCGGACGATCACGCTCTTCTTCTTGGCGTTGGTGGCCATCTTCCTCCCGCGCCGGCGGTATCTAGTTCCGCTGCTTCCTTTCCTGCTTCCCTGGGCCGGGATTGGGTTCATCGAAGTCCGGGAGAGGGTAAGGCCCTGGTTCGAGCACCGGTACGGTTCCGGTCGGGGAGAGGCGCTCGTCCGGAAGGGAATGGCGGGCCTTTTAGTGCTCATCGCCCTGACGCATACACCGTTGGGGCTTGTGCCGGTGGGGAAACTGCGGGCCGCCTATAAGGAAATCGGAAGCCGGCTCCATCCCCTGGTGGGCCGCGATACCCTCATCATGGCGGAGACGCCGCAGGTCTCTTTTTACGCCGGGGCAGCCTATTACCCATTGTCGTCGCGGTCCTTTGCGACCGCGCTCGCCGATGCCCGTGTGCAGGGGGTAGAGTACTGGCTGATCAAGCCTTCGAAGGTGCCAGAGTGGAAGGAGGAACTTGAAGCGGCAGAGCGCCGGGGCGACCTCGTGCGAGTTGATAGTGTGCGGAATGCGAAGGGAGAGCAACTCGTCATGTATCGGCTGGGGGAGGGTAAGCGCAAGTCGCCGCAAGCGGCTCGCTGAGGTCGAACCGCCGCCGCATTCCCCGGTAAGAAATGATGCTTAAGAGGGGGCCCGCCTGCGGTGAATTTCCCCGGGTTGCTGGGAGTGGGCTCTCTTTTGAGAAGGACAATCAACACACGTGCCGGGCGAATGGGGGAGATGTCCAAGGCAAGTCATTCTCTTGATGGGGGGAGCCGGTCCCTTGCGAGGCCTTGATCCTCTCTGCTGGATTTTTCCCTGGCGGATGACGCACCAAGGCTGAAAGCGGAAGGGGGATAAGGTATAAAACTTGCAATATTGGTTTTACGTTGAGAGGGAAATGCAGGGTTTTTCCAATCTCTAAGGGCCTGCCAGCACGTAACTCCTGGGCAATCGGACATCGGGAGGGGGAAAAGGGACTATGCAAATTTTGCTTGACAGGGTGCTTCTAGAGTGTTCGAATGTTGAACACTTCTTGCATTTTGTGTTGAAAGATTTGGAATATCAAGAGGTTACAGGATATGGACCCACAGACAAAGCGGGAGTTTGAGCTCCTCAAGGAAATTGCCGAGA
>JBHIAH010000102.1:0-7478 GCA_046758505.1 Methylomirabilales bacterium (SeqCode)
AGATGGACGACCTCCACAAACCCTCGGTCCTCCATCCGGCGGCACCCGTCATCCCCGCGGCGCTCGCCGTGGCCGAGCGAGACGGCATCCCGGGGGCGGCGCTTTTCCCGGCCATCGTCGCGGGATATGAGGTCGCGATTCGAGCGGGTGAAGCGTTGGGGCCGAGTCATTATCACCTCTGGCACACGACGGCAACCTGCGGGGTTTTTGGGGCCGCCGCCGCCGCAGGGAAGCTCCTCCGCTTGACACCGGAGCAAACGGTCTGGGCTCTGGGGAGCGCGGGGACGCAGTCCGCGGGGCTCTGGGAATTCCTGACGGAGGGGGCCATGTCCAAACAGCTCCACCCTGCCCAGGCGGCGGCCGACGGCCTCCTCGCCGCCCTCCTTGCCCAACAGGGACTCACCGGCGCTTCGCAGATCTTCGAAGGAGAGAAGGGATTGGCCCGGGCCACTTCCACAGCCCCAAACCTCGTCCGGCTGACCGAAGGCCTGGGACTGCGTCCTCTTCGGATCCTAGAGACCTCGTTCAAGGCGCACGCGGCCTGCTACCACATCCATTCCACCATTGACGCCGCCACGGAGTTGAAAACCCGGTTCGACCCCAAGCCGGCCGAGATCAGCAAGATCACCGTCCGCCTGTACTCCGCGGCACTCGATCTCCTGGAAAGGGTGGAAGCGGTCAGCCCCTATGCCGCCAAGTTCAACATTCCGTACTGCCTCGCCAGCGCACTGGTGCGGGGCCGCGTCGGGCTGGAGGACTTCACCGAGGCGGGGATCGGGGACCGGGCCGTCCGTCAGCTCATGGCTGCGGTCGTGCTCGAGCGAGACCCGGAACTCGATCAGGTGTATCCCGACCGGTGGCCGGCAATCGTCACGATCGAGACCGCCGCCGGAGAGCGGTACGAGAGCCGAGTGGACTATCCCAAGGGAGATCCAAAGAACCCCATGACCCGCGAGGAGCTCATCGAGAAGTTCCACGCGCTCACGGGCCGCGTCATCCCCGAGGCATCCCGGTCGCTGCTCATCGAACGGTGCCTCAAGCTGGACACGCTCGAGAATGTTCAGAAGCTGTGGGAGGATGTCCATCTCAAGCCCGGATCAAGCCCGACGACCGATGACCGATGACCGACAACCGCCGAATAGTACGCGATTCGGAGTTCATCGTTCAGGGTCCGAAGTGCGATGTCCGATGTCGCCAGGAGCGAGGAGGGCTCCCTTCCGAGGCAGGCGACATCTGGCTTGCGTCTGGCCGGGGTCCCGCCGCCGGAGCGCAGCGCAGGCGGGGGTGGCCCGCACTGGCGAATGACAACGCCTCGGCGTGCGTACCGTTGCCTCTGCGCATCACGTCCCCGGAGAATTTGGCGCCGCCGAGGAAGGTCCCTCCGAGCTCCTGGTAGTTGGATTTCGGCGAGGCCCTCGGCCGAGGAGTTCGGCTGAGGCTCACTCGAAGCCCTCGATCGAATGTCCTCAGTCGAGCCGCTGTCGGTCTCGGGTCGTCGGTCGTTTCTCCGAAGGCGAGTAGGGGTTGTAATTGGCGGAGAGCAGATTATAATTGTTGGGGACCGCCATGATCGAGGTGCAGGGACTCACCAAGGTTTACGGACATACGGTTGCCATCGATAACCTCGCCTTCACCGTCGAGCGGGGGGAAGTGGTCGGCTTTCTGGGTCCCAACGGGGCCGGGAAGACCACCACCATGCGGGTCCTTTCCTGCTTCATGCCCCCCACCTCCGGCACGGCCAGGGTCAGCGGATACGACATCCGCACCCAGGCCCTGGAGGTCAGGCGCCGGATCGGCTACCTGCCGGAACACGTTCCCCTGTACACTGACCTCACCGTGACCCAGTATCTGAACTTCGTTGCTGAGGCCAAGGGCCTTCCCCGACTGAGTCGACGGCAGAAGGTGGGGGAGGCCATCGAACGGTGCCTGCTTCAGGACGCCCAGGGGCGGATCATCGGCAAGCTCTCCAAAGGGTACCGCCAACGGGTCGGGCTGGCCCAGGCCCTCCTGGGCGATCCGCCCATCCTTATTCTGGACGAACCGACCATCGGGCTCGACCCCAAGCAGATCATCGAAATCCGGAGCCTGATCCGAAACATGCAGCACGAACGCACGGTGATCCTCTCCACGCACATCCTGCCCGAGGTGAGCATGGTCTGCCAGCGGGTGATCATCATTAACCAGGGCCGGATCGTCGCGGTAGACACCCCGGAGAGCCTCACCCATCGTCTCCAGCGCTCCACCCAGGTGCTGCTCCAAGTGGAGGGGCCACGGGAGCAGGTCAGCGGTAGGCTCTGCGAGATGGCCGGGGTCCTTCGGGTCGAGATGAAGGACGGGGCGGGGGCAATCTGCCGGTATCTGGTCGAGACAGACAAGGCGCGAGACCTCCGGCAGGAGCTGGCCCGCACCGTCTGTAACAGCGGCTGGGGACTGTTGGAGCTACGACCGGTGGACATGAGCCTGGAGGATATCTTCATCCGCCTGGTCACCGAAGAACAAGCGGTCAGCGATCAGCCATCAGCGGTCAGCCGAAACAATCCAGAGCCGACAGCGGACAGCGTGAACGAGTAGCTGACTGCTGACTGCCGACAGCTGACACCAAGGAGTTGATGTGATGGGGATCTGGGCGATCTTCAAGAAGGAAATGCGCTCCTACTTTGCCTCTCCCATCGCTTACGCCGTCTCTACGATCTTTCTCGTGATCACCGGGTATTTCTTTTACACCATTCTGACCTACTTCAGTCTCATCAGCGTGCAGGCCTCGATGAATCCCGGTCTGGCCTCCGGCCTCAATGTCACGGACGGCATCCTCCGACCGCTGTTCAGCGACATGAGCGTAGTGCTTCTCTTTTTGATGCCGCTCGTCACGATGCGTCTCTTTGCCGAGGAGCGAAAGCAGGGAACGTTAGAGCTCCTCCTCACCTTTCCGTTACGGGATGGAGAGGTCTTGCTGGGAAAGTTCCTGGCCGCGACGGCCCTCTATGCCCTGCTCCTCTTCGCCACGGGTCTCTATCCGGTGCTCCTCGCCCTCTGGAGCGAGCCGGAACTGTATCCGATCCTCACTGGGTACCTGGGTCTCCTCTTGCTGGGAATGGCCTTCATTGCCCTGGGACTCCTTTTCTCATCCCTGACGGAGAACCAGATCGTGGCGGCGGCGCTCGCCTTTGGGGCCCTCCTCCTCTTCTGGATCATCGGGTGGGCGGCAACCCTCGCGGAGGGAGACTGGGGCCTCCTCTTCAGGCACCTCTCCATCCTGGAACACCTCACCAGCTTTGCCCGAGGCGTGCTCGAGACAAAAGACGTGGCCTACTACCTGGGCCTGATCAGCTTCTTCCTCTTTGCCACGCTCAAGTCGTTGGAGATACGCCGGTGGAAGGGTTAGCCCTTGAGTAGAATTTTTTCCTTCGTCCGCCGCCTGTTCGGCCACCGCGGGACCCGGTATGGGGTGAACACGGCCGTCGCGCTCCTGCTGTTTCTCGCCATCGTGGTGGTGGTGGAGGCTATCGCCATTCGACACAACATCCGGGTCGACCTGACCGAAGGCAGGCGCCATACCCTCTCGAGCCAGTCCATCAAGCTCCTCAGGTCGCTGGAAAAAGATGTCCACGCCGTCGCCTTCTATCGGACCGATGAGCCGGGAAAGGCAGCCGCCCAGGACCTTTTGGACCAGTACGCCCACTTCTCGGCCAAGTTTCGGTCGGAGTTCGTGGACCCGGACCGGCACCCGGCCTTGGCCCGTCGCTATGGAATTACCGCGTACGGAACCGTGGTCCTGGAGAGTGGGGGGAAAGAAGAAAAAGTCCAGGGGGCGGACGAGGGGAAGCTCACCAACGCGGTGGTCAAGCTCCTTCGGGAGAAGAGGCGGATCCTCTACTTCCTCGCCGGACACGGAGAGGCGGAGCTGGAGAGCGCCGACCGACAAGGGCTCTCTCAGGCAAAGCAGGCCCTGACCGAGGTCGACTACGAGGTGAAGCCCCTCCTGTTGCTCCGCGAGAAGGCAGTCCCCACGGACGCGGCGGTGCTCGTCATCGCCGGGCCGCAGACGGACCCGTTGCCGACGGAGCTTCAGGCGCTCGACGCATACGTCAAGCGGGGGGGGAAGCTTCTGGTGCTCCTCGATCCCTTCACCGCCCCAAAACTCAGCACGTTCCTCAAGCGATACGGCATCCTCATGGGCAAGGATGTGATCGTGGACCGGCTCAGTCGGGCCTTTGGGGGGGATTACCTCCTCCCCGTGATCACCCAGTACGAGGCCCATCCGATCACGAAGGACTTCACCGTCGCTTCCTTCCTCCCATTCGCGCGGACGGTGGACGCCGCCGAGGCACCGCTCCCCGGGGTGACGGTGCAGGTTCTGGGACGAACCAGCGCCGGGAGCTGGGCTGAAACCGATAAGGCGGCCCTCGACCGGGGGGAAGCCCGGTATGACGAAGGAAAGGATCGGCAGGGGCCGGTGCCGGTCGGGGCGGTGGCGACGATCGAGGTGACGACCGACGACCGACGACCGACGACCGCAGTAGCCAAATCCGAACAATCGGTCACCGGTCACCGGTCACCGGTCACCGGGAAGAAGGGACGGATCGTGGCGTACGGAACGTCTGCCTTCATACAGAACAACTACCTGAACCTCTCGGGCAACCGTGACCTGTTTCTGAATTCGGTAAGCTGGCTCGCCGAGGAAGAAGAACTCATCGCCATCCGTCCGCGACAGGCCAAATTCACCCCCCTCGTCCTCACCGCGAACCAGGGCTGGCTTGCTTTCTGGACCGCCGTCATCCTCCCGCCACTAGCCATCCTCGGAACGTGGGTCACCGTGTTCCTCCGCCGGAGGCGGTCCACATGAAGCTTCGCACCACCCTCGTCCTCGCCGGCGTGCTCACGGTCCTCAGCCTCGCCTACTACTTCCTGGAACTGCAGGAAGCCCGAAAGGAAGCAGAGACCAAGCTGGTCTCTTTCGAGGAAGACGCGGTCACCGCGCTCACTATCCGACGCGGTAAAAACTCGATCACCCTGACCAAGGGGGAGGGGGGATGGCGGATGAGCCAGCCGGTGGAGGATCGGGGAGACAAAAAGGAAATCACCGCCCTCCTCGCGAACGTGACCGGGGCTACGATCGAGCGGACCCTGGAGGCTCCGGGTGGACCATTGGGCGATTTTGGCTTACAGGACCCCGCCGTCGTCCTTACCCTTCACCTCAGAGAGACGGAGCGACCGTTCACCCTCGAGTTCGGAAGTCAAACGCCGGCCGGTCTCTCGGTCTACGCGCGGCGCCGGGGAGAACAGAAGATCCTCATCGCCCCCGGCACCCTCAAAGCCTTCCTGGAAAAGAAGCCTTCCGTCTTCCGAAGCAAGGTCCCCCTCTTCTTCGAGCAGAATAAGGTGACGGCCTTGATGGTGCGCACCGATCTCCTCCGCTTCCGCCTCGAGCACGAGAAGGAGACCTGGCGGTTCACCGACCCCATCGAGGCCACGGCTGATGCCGGGAAGGTCGGGAACCTGATCCGGTCCCTCACCCAAGACCAGGTCCGGGCATTCCTGGACAGGCCCCCTACGAACCTGAAGAGCCTCGGCCTCGACCCTCCCCGCGGCGAGATCAGGCTTACCCTCAAAGGGGGGGGCGAGGTTACGCTTCTTCTGGGCGCCCGGAAGAAAGCGGGGAGCGTGTACGCGCGACGAGGTGGGGAGGATCACGTCCTCGAGTTGAAGAAGGCGTTTGTGAAGAACCTTCCCCACAAGGTGGCAGACCTCAGGGACCGAACCCTCCTCGCCCTCGACCGGGACAAGGTCCAGCAGATTGCACTGACGAGCCTGAAAGGGCGCACGCGGCTCCAGAAGGTCGAAGGGCGCTGGAGGATCACGGAACCGGAAGAGGCCTTGGCCGATCACCAGCTCATCGAGGATCTGCTGTGGGATCTGGCCGGCGCCCGCGTCAAGGAGTTTGTGACCGACAACGCCACCACCCTGAAGCCCTATGGACTTGACGCCCCGGCAGTGACGATCCGTCTCCTGGATCAACACGGGAAGTCCCTGACGTCCCTGGCCTTGAACCGGGCGAAGAAGCGGAAGGGGGCTTATGCCCGGGTCGGCAACAGTCACGGGGTCTCCCTCGTGGATGCATCGCTCTACGAGCAGCTCGCGAAGGGACCCTTCGACCTGCGATTCCGGCAGCTCTTCACCTTCGAGACGTGGGATGTGGGGAAGATGGAGCTCTCCCGCGATGGCGAGGAGATCATCGTGGAGAAGCGGAAAGACCGCTTTGAACTCAAGAAGCCCAGGGAGGGCAAGGCAAAATATTCGGCAGTCATGGATCTCCTGAACGACATCAAGAATCTCAAGTGGCAGAAAGTGGTTGCGAGGGAGCCGAGCGTTCTCCCCCGCTACGGTCTCGCGGAGCCTGTTGCATCCCTCACCCTCACCAAGACGGACGGAACCCTGATCGGTTCTCTGCTCCTCGGGAAGGCGGAAGGGAAGGTGCTGTACGCGAAGAGGCAAGATCGCCCCGAGATCTATGCCGTGCCTTCAACCTTCCTCAGCTCCATCCCCAAGGACCCTTCTACGTTACTCGAGTGAGGGGCGGGCGTTCAGCCCTGAAGAGGCCAGGCGAGAACCGCATCCCCACGAGCCCCAAAGGGCCCCATGCGCTCCCGTGAGAAGGCGCGACATATTCCTCCTAAGGGCCGAGAATTCCCTTGACAATTTTGCGCAATTTTCGGAAACTTTATGAAATCTTTGGGATGCTTGGGGTGAGGATGAATACAACCTGGATGACGGTCAGGGAGGTCGCGGCCTATCTTCGGCTGAGCCGGGATCTGATTTACCGGTGGGTCCAAGAAGGGAAGATCCCCGCCTCGAAGGTAGGCGGACAGTGGCGGTTCAGGAGAGAGCGGATTGATCAATGGATGGAGGAGCAGGGCCGCCCCCTCCCCAAGACAGAGGAGGCGAAGCTCTGGGAGCGCGTCCTGCGAAGCTTCATCCAGCGACTTCGGGAAACGTACGCTGATGCCCTCAAGGGGGTTCATCTTTACGGCTCACGCGCGCGCCAAGACGCCGACGAGGGTTCCGATGTCGACCTCCTGGTCGTCCTCGGAGATTACACGGATTTCTGGAAGGAATTCCATCGTATCCAGGACATCGCGTACGATGTCTCCTTTGGCGCCGGACACGACGTGGTCCTCTCTGCTCTTCCCATCAAACAAGAAGAGTACGAAACCGGAGGATCCCCCTTCTTGCTGAACGTGAGACGGGAAGGGGCCAAGGTCGCATGACCAGGGATGTTGAGAAACTCATGGAGAAGGGCCGAAGGAGTTTTGCGGCTGCCGAGCAGCTTTTCAAGAGTGGGGATTACGACTTTAGCGCATCACGGGCCTACTACGCCATGTTCTACCTGGCCGAGGCGGGCCTACTGGCCAAAGGGCTGGCCTTCTCGAAACATTCCCGGGTCATTTCCGCCTTCTCGGAACACTTGGTGAAGGCGGGCC
>JBHIAH010000103.1:0-7356 GCA_046758505.1 Methylomirabilales bacterium (SeqCode)
TGCTCAAGGGAGCCGCCGTGGAATTTGCGGAGCGGGCGCCGTGGATGGGCATCTTTCCCGGGCTCGCCATCAGTGCCGCCGTCTTCGGCTTCAATCTCTTTGGCGATTCCCTCCGGGACGTGCTCGACCCCAAGCTCCGCACCTCCTGACGCCCCCCTAGACCGCGCGTCGCGGCTCCCCGGCGCTCGTGGTTACCTTGACGCCCTCTCCCTTTTCCGATAGCATAACGGCGCTTCTCGTCGTTGGTGGTCGGCGACCTGAACGCGGGAGAGGCGCCCCATGACACAACTCTACCTTATCCTTGCCCTCCTTCTGGCAACGCTCGTCGCCGTCTTTGCCGTCCAGAATGCCGAGGAGGTCACCGTCCGGTTTCTCGTGTGGACCTTCCAGAGCTCGGTGGTTGTCGTGATCCTGATCTCCGCGGGTTTGGGGGTGCTGTTGACCGCGCTGATCAGCCTTCCCCAGACCCTCAAGGCGAGGCGTCGGCTCAGGGAGAGCGAGGCGAGGCTCAAGCATCAGGCCGGGGCGCTTGGCGGGTCGGATGCGTGGGAGGCAACTCACGGGGAGGAATAGAGGAAAGCCAGGTGAGTTCTGCCGTGGCGGGCTCCATCGGAATTCCCGGATGATCCGGTCCTGTCGCGGGCTGGGCGCGGCGGTCGGCGGGATCGTGCTGGTGTGCATGCTCCTGTCCGGGTGTGCCGCGGGGCGGACCCTGGATGGACACTATGTGGACGAGGGGAAGAGCTTTCGGGTCCGGCTCCCTCGGGGTGGGTGGCAGATCATCGAGTCTCCCGGGGCGGACCTGGCCCTTCAAGACACGCGTTCTCAGGCCCGCATGGCGGTCTCGGCCGGGTGTCCGGCGCGCGAGACGGGTTCCCTGTCGGCGCTGGTCCGTCATCTGTTCTTCGGGCTCCGGCACGTGAAGCAGGTGCGACAGGAGCCCATCCTGTTGGACGGCGTGGCGGGACTCGAGACGGTGATCAGGGGACAATGGGAGGGAGCACCGATCCAGGTGCGGAGTGTCGTGATTCGTCGGAAGGGGTGTCTCTACGATCTCCTGTTTGTCGCCCCCCCTGAGACGTTTGGGGCGCACAGCGCGGATTTCGATGCGTTGCTCGAGGGCTGGCAGTTTCTCTCGGAAGAGCCATGAGGGGCGCTGAATTCACCCGGGGTTTCTTCCTGACGCTCGGCGGCAGGACCACCGAGCTTCTGGAGCAGCTTGGCGACGTGGCCCTGCTGTCCGGACGCACCTTATACTATACGCTGAAGCCCCCCTACGAGCTTCGGACCCTGGTCCAGCAGATGGACCACATCGGGGTCAAGTCGATCTCGATCTGCGGCATCGCGGCCGTCTTCACCGGGCTCGTCCTCGCCCTCCAGACCACGTACGGGCTGGCCCGCTTCGGGGCGAAGGCCTACGTGGGCATCGTGGTCTCCCTGTCAATGGTCCGGGAGCTCGGGCCGGTGCTCACCGCCCTCCTGGTGGGGGGACGGGTGGGGTCCGGGATGACCGCCGAGCTCGGCGCGATGAAGGTGACCGAGCAGATTGATGCCATGCGGGCCCTGGGGGCCAATCACATCAAGAAGCTGGTGGTCCCCCGCGTCCTGAGCGCCATGCTGGTCCTGCCCCTCCTCACGGTCCTGGCCGATGCGTTGGGGATCCTCGGAGGCATGGTGATCTCCCAGTACGAATTTCACGTGGACGCGCATCTGTATATGAGTACCATCTGGCAAAATCTGGCGTTGGCGGACCTGTTGAGCGGCTTGGGCAAGACGGTGTTCTTCGGCTTCCTCATCGGGATCGTCGGTTGCTACAATGGGCTGGAGGTCTCGGGGGGGACCGAGGGGCTCGGGCGGGCCACGACCGCCACGGTGGTGACCTCGGCCATTCTGATTCTGATCTCGGACTTCTTTCTCACCAAGTTCTTCTGGTGGCTGGAGATGCTGTATTGATGGGGAGTGTCATCGAGCTGAGTCAGTTGTACAAGGCCTTTGATGGGAACCAGGTCCTGCAGGGGGTGGATCTCACGATTGAGGCGGGAGAGATCCTGACCATCCTGGGCGGGAGCGGGACCGGCAAAAGTGTGCTCCTGAGGTTGGTGATCGGACTCGTTAAGCCGGATGCGGGCCAGATCCTGATCGAGGGTGAGGACATCGTCCCGCTCCGGGAAGAGGTGCTCCTGAAAGTCAGGCGGAAGGTCGGCATCCTGTTTCAGGGTGCGGCCCTCTTCGACTCCCTGAGCGTGGGGGAGAACGTAGCCTTCCCGCTCAGGGAGCACACACGGATGACAGAGGTGGAGGTCCGGGATCGGGTCGGGGAGGTCTTGGCGCTGGTGGGGATGGCCGGGACGGAGGGCAAGTATCCGGGGGAGCTTTCGGGAGGCATGCGGAAGCGCGTGGGCTTGGCACGGGCCATCGCCCTGACACCGCGGATCGTTCTCTATGATGAACCGACGACGGGTCTCGACCCGCGCAATGTGGATAAGATCAATGAGCTGATCACCGACCTCCGGGCGAAGCTCCAGGTGACCTCGGTGGTGGTCACCCACGACCTCCAGAGCGCCTTTCGGATCTCGGACCGGGTCTCCCTCCTGTCCGAAGGGCGGATTGCGGCCACCGGGACACCGGCAGAGATCGGACAATCCGAGGATCCGGTGGTGAAGGAGTTTTTGGCCGTCCAACACTAACGGTGCAGGGTGCAGGGTTCATGGTTCAGAGTTCAGGGTTGAGTTCAGGGCAGGACATCGTTGTCGTGGCATGATTCGTGTACTGGGAACCATGAACTGGGAACCGTGAACGGAGATGACGATGCGGGATCGCGAATTGTTGATCAAGCTACGCGTGGGGGTGTTCGTTCTCGTGCTCCTCCTCCTCTTTGTGGCCTTCGTCCTGACCATCGGCGTTCGAACCCGCCTCTTCGAAGAGCAGTACACGCTCCGGGCCGCCTTTCGGGATGTCCAGGGTCTGGTCGTGGGGGCCCCGGTCCGCCTGGCGGGATTGACCGTGGGGACCGTGCGGTCGATCAGCTTCGGCTCCGATCTCGCCGATCCCCGGATCCATGTGGGGGTGGCCGTTGACCGGCAGTTTCAGTCCCGGATTCGGGAGGACTCGGAGGCCACCATCGGGACCCTCGGACTGGTCGGGGATAAGGTCTTCGAGATCACAGTGGGCAGCGAAAGCGCGAAGGTCCTGCAGCCGGGGGAGACGCTGCGGGCCATGGAGCCGGTCGATTTTCCCCGGCTCGTCGCCCGGGGAGGGGAGGTGCTCGAGAGTCTGGCGGGTGCCAGCCGGGCCCTGAAGGCGATTCTCGGGAGTGTGGAAGAAGGGCGAGGACTCCTCCCCACGCTGATCTCAGACAAGGTCGGGGGGGACCTGATCCGCGACCTGGCCGTGGTCGCAAAGAGCCTCCGCCGGGTGAGCGAACGCGCGGAAGAGGGAGAGGGACTCCTCGGTGCGCTCATGGCGAAGAAAGATGTCCTCGTGATCGAGAGCCTGCACCGAAGTGCCGCTCGCCTGGAAGAAACCTTGAAAGAAATGCAAGAAGGGGACGGTCTCCTCCATGCCCTCGTCTTTGAAAAAGGGGGAAAAGACCTGGTGGGGGAGATCAGGCAGACGGTGACGGGGCTCGAGCAGGTCGTGGCGCGGCTGCAGGCAGGTGAAGGAATCTTGGGGGCCCTGCTCACCGATTCCACCCACGGCAAGAATCTTCAAGACCTGCAGGCCGTCGTGGCCGACCTCAAGCGGATCACCGGGGCCCTCGCAGAGGGGGAAGGCACCCTGGGGGCGCTGATCCACGACCCGACCGTCTATGAAGACCTCTCGAGTCTCCTCCGGGGGGCGGAGCGAAGTTGGGTCCTCCGGGGTCTCATCCGCTCTGGCGTTCGCAGGGGGCGGGAGACGGCCCAAGAAGACAAGCAGTGATCCCTCCCGGGCTCCCGCGACCCCCGGTCGTGCACGGGGGGAGCGCAATCCGGCCTCGGAGGTTGTCCTCAGCTTGAACAGCCGCTGATCGGTTTGGCCGCCCGAGCGGTCCATCCCGCCTAGGTCCCCGTTTGCCACGGATCGATTTTTGCACGCTCTATCTTTGGGATGGGGCGATATCTTGCCCGGGGCGGGTCTGGGCGGACGCGCGACAGGGAGAGCGCTTGAGCAGGGGTGTGGTTCGGGGAGGAGGAGCGGTGGCCGAGGGTGGCCGGTGGCCCGTCATGGGGGGGGAAGCCGGGGAAAGTCGGGGGAATCCTCAGGGATGCGAGAGGAGTTCATGGTGAGCAGGCGGCTCCGGATTGCCACGCGGATCCTCCTGGGCCTGTCCATCCTTCTCGCCCTGGCTATCGTCGGGCTCCATCTCGCCCTGTCCACGGCAGGGGTCCAGCAGTACCTCCGACGTCGCATCGAGATCACCCTGAGCCGGCGGCTCGAGCGGGAGGTCCGGATCGGCGCGATCACGGTGAGCCCCTTTCTGAGCTATGTCGAGTTGCGTGAAATCACTTTCGGCGGGGCCGGGCAAGCTCCCGTGTTTCAACGGGTCGGTAGCGTGCGGTTCTACCCGGACCCCGGTCGCCTTCTCCGTGGGGTGCCGGCCGTCAGGACGGTGGTCTTCCTCCATCCGGCCATCGACCTCTCTGGTGGCCTCGGGCTCCCGCGCGGAAAGCCGGGGGGATGGATCCCCCTTCTCCTGCTCGTCCCGTCGAAGGTTCAGCAGGCCCTGGCCGTCCAGGTGGACCGCCTTCAGATCCGTGACGGGGAATTGACGTATCGGGGGGGAGGGCGGACCTGGAAGGTGGCCGGCCTCGATGCCGATCTCTGGCGTGACACGGAGCGGGTCCTGGCGGAGGTCCGGATTGCGGAGGGGAGGCTGCGTCTGCCCGAGCGATCCCTGGCCTGGAGCGGTCTGGAGGCGGCGATTGTCCTCACCCAGCAGAACCTGGAGATTACCCGGCTCGCGCTCGACGTGGGGAAAGGACATCTTGGACTGAGCGGGCGGGTCAGGGACCCGTTCGGAGAGAGAGCTCTTGAGCTCAGCGTGACCGGGATCGTCCCCGTGAACTATCCGACAGCCCGTCCCGAAAGCATCCGGCTCGAGGGTCAACTGACCGGGCCGGCCCTGGCCCCCCACTTCCATGGAAGCGCTCGACTCGAGGGGGAGGCCTGGCCCGACCTCGCCGTCGCACTCTCCGCCGACCGGGAGGGGCTGCGGGGAGACCGATTGCGACTTCTGGCTCCGTCGGGGGAGGCCTCGGGCGGCTTCGAGCTCCGGTGGAACGACTGGCACTACTATGCCTGGATTCGGGGTCGGGGACTGGACCTCGAGCAGTTCGTCACGCCGCGAGGCGATCGCCTGCCGGTGACCGGATCGCTCGCGCTCGAGGCCGTGGCGGAGGGCCGGGGTCGGCGGATGCGTGATCTCACGGCACAGGCGGCGGTTCAGGTGACCGCGCTCGCACGCCGGGGTCGGCCCTCGATGGTCGGGCGCGCGGAGGGATTCGTCAAGGTCGAACGGGGGCAGGTGTCGCTCGCGCGCCTTCAGGTCGACCTTCCCCCAAACCGTCTGGTCGTGAAAGGGTCGCTGTGGGAGACGTTGGACCTCGAGGTATCGGGGAAAATCCCTCGGGTCGATCTGATCGGGGAATTCTTGGAGGCGAAGAACCTGGGGGGGACGGGTGAGGTGGGGGGACGGGTGACGGGGTCGCTCGGGGCCCCCAAGTTTCAGGGGACCCTCACCTGGGACGGGCCCCGCCTTCTCGGGAGAGAGTTCCGCCAGATCCGCGGAGCGTTCCTGGTGGAAGAGCGGACCCTGACCGCCCCTCGCCTGCGGGTCACGAAGGGAGAAAGTACCGCCACGGCCCGTCTTCGATTGACGCTGGCGGAGACGCAGGCGGCGTTTGACCTCGAACACGATCTCGGGATCGAGGCGGAGGGACAGGTGCGCGGGGCGCCCCGGGATTTTCTCTCCCTGTTTGTGCGGCGCACGATCCCCCTGGCCGGGCGGATGACGCTTGACGCGCGCGTGCGGGGCGTTCCGGCGCGGGTCGAGGGCACCGGGCATGTGCGGATCACAGATGCCGTCGTCCTCGGAGAGCCGTGGCCGGTGGTCGCGGCGGACCTGAAACTTGAGCCGGACCGCCTCCTCTTTGAAAAGGTGCGCCTGGCGCGCGGCGCGGAGGCAGTCACCGGGAACGGGCGCCTGCGCTTCCCGGAAGGGACGACCACCTTTCGCCTGGCCACGGCGGGGCTCTCTCTCGACCGGTTTCGTCTGTTCGCGGGAACGCACCTGGGGGGCCAGATCGAAGGGGAGATGCGCGGGGAGGGTCGGATGGAGTCCCCGAGGATTCAGGCGGACTACGTCCTGACGGGCCTCCGGTATACCGCTATCCCTCTGGGGGATGGCCGCGGGAGCATGCTGCTAGAGGAGAAGGCAATGGCCGCGCAATTGGCCCTCCCGGACCGGGGATACGCCATGCAAGGCACCGTGCGGGTTCTCCCCCCGTATCCCTACCATGTCAAGGTCACGATGACGCAGGCGGACTTGGCCCCCCTCGTTGCACTCCCAGGCCTTTCTCTCCTCAAGGGGGGTGGGGGGATGGGGTTCGGGACGGCCGAGCTGCGGGGCAGTCTCGAGGCCCGCCGTCTGTCCCAGGGCAGCCTCGAACTCGACGCCCCCTCCCTTCGCCTTCACGGATTGACGTTTCGCACGACGGAACCAATTCATCTCGATCTGCGGGAAGATACGGTGACCGTTGCCCCTCTCGCAGTGACGGGGAAGGCGGGGTGGCTCAAGGCGCAGGGACAGATCGCCCTTCGCGGGGGAGTGGATCTCGATGTGCGGGGCAAGATCCCTCTGGAGTTCCTCCGGGAGCAGGGGGTGATCGCCGACGCGCATGGAGCTGCTGAACTGCAACTCAAGGTCTCGGGGGCCTGGGCCGCTCCCCGGTACCAGGGAGGGATGAGAATCCAGGGGGCTGGTCTCCGGTTGAGAGGACATCCGGAAGAGATCCAGGGAATCGTAGGGCATATGGATTTGCAAGGTACGAAGATTCGAATCCCGCGGCTGATCGGGGGGTGGGCCGGAGGAACGGTGAAGCTCTCCGGGACCGCATCGCGGGCGCAAGGGCGCGGGTGGCGGTGGATCCTCGATCTCGTCTTGGATGAGGCAGCCGGAGAGCGGGTCTTTGCCCGGCGGGGGGAGAAGGACGAGGCGCGGGTGACCGGTCGGACCAGCCTTCGGGGGGAGGTGACCGCAGTCGGGAGAAGCTGGGAGGAGTTGCAACGCTCCCTGCGCGGGAAGCTCACCCTGGCCTTGAGGGATGGAAAGTTCCGGCGATTCACCGTGCTGGCCAACGTCCTGCGAATCCTCAA
>JBHIAH010000104.1:0-7264 GCA_046758505.1 Methylomirabilales bacterium (SeqCode)
TCGCAGGCGAGGCAGTAGGCCCAGTTGTTGTACATGGAGGCGAGGTAGTCGAGCCGGTCGGTGAAGGGGATGATCTGGACGAAGGCCCGGTTCTCGCCGATCTTCTCGTGGCATCGGTGCATGTAGCCCAGGTACGGGACGCAATCGACCACCGCCTCCCCATCCAGCTTCATCAGCAGGCGCAACACCCCGTGGGTGGAAGGATGTTGGGGGCCCATGTTGACCCACATCTCCTCCATGGACTCGGTGGTCCGTTCTTTCACTTGCTGGAGTTCCAGGTTGATCGTCGTCACGGTGCGTGCTCGCTATGCCGAGGTCGGCCGGGCCACCCCTCCCGGTTTCCGATCCTCCCAGGGATACGGGACGAAGCGCTCATCGCGGTAATCTTTCTGCAGGGGATGGCCGATCCAATCCTCGGGAAGTAGGATCCGCCGCAGGTCCGGATGGTTATCAAATCGGATCCCGAACAGATCAAAGGCCTCTCGCTCGTGCCAGTTGGCCGTCGCCCAGAGGGGAACCACCGAGCTGAGGACCGGCTCTGTCCGGGGAACCCGCGCCCGCAGGGTGATCTTCCCCGGTTGCTTGAGCGAGGAGATGTTATAGACCACCTCCATCTCGTTATCGGCAATCCAGTCGACGCCGCTCAGGCAATTCAGGTAATCGTAGCCCAGCTCCTCTTTCAGAAAGCGGCAGATCTCGAGATTCCGCTCTGCCCTGATGGTTACACAGGCCTCTCCGTGCCGCACGGCCGCCGTCCGGATCTCCTCCTGAAAACGAGACTGGAGCTGCTGCAGGATCTCTTCTGCCGTCATCGTCTTACTGTCCAATGTCCGAAGTCCAAGGTCCAAAGTCACAAAGCGGAGACCTCCTGACATTGGACATTGGACATTGGACGCCCACTAGACCCATTCCAGTGCTCCCTTGGCCCAGGCATAGGCGAGACCGACCAAGAGAATCACGATGAAGATCACCATCTCAACGAAGGCAAATAACCCGAGAGAGCGGTAGACAATGGCCCAGGGGAAGAGGAAGACCGTCTCCACCGCGAAGAGGATGTAGACCAGGGCAAAGAGATAGTAACGAACGTGGATCCGGAGCCACGGGCTCCCGATGGGGTCCTCGCCGCACTCGTACGTGGTAAGCTTCACCGGGGTCGGCTTCGACGGTCGGATGAGGCGGGCAACGACATCAATATTGACGACGACGAAAAGGGCGCCGACGATGAGGAAGAGCGCGACGTATGCGTAATCCGCTGCCATACCCCCCTCAACAATAAAAATGCCCCATCGCAGGGCATCGTGTCCCAGGAATCTCTTAACGCTTGTGAATTCAGTTACTAATTAACATAAATTCCACCACAGTGTCAAGCGGAATGTCGCGGGTTTTCGGTCGGTCCCCAGGGTCCAGATATGCCCCAGGACATCTTCCCGCCCCGCTGGCCCAACGCTCCACTGAAAGGCCGGCATCTTCCCCTTGCCGTCCCCCCCCTTGGCGCTTCGCACAGCGGGCAGCTGAGACCGCCTTCCCGGCAGTTGCCTTTGTCAACCCCCAAGCTCTACCGGGGGTCTGCTGCGACCGTCCCCTCCCCCTTTGCCGCTGCGGGATCCGGCCGCTGGACCAAGCGGACAGTGAACCCGGCCCGGCGCAGGGCCTCGCAGAGGGAAGCAGGGTCGGCGGTGGCCACGCGCAGGATCACCACCGCCCCCCCTTCTCCCTCCGAGACGGTCAGGAGGCTCACCAGGCGGACACCCTGATCATCCATAACCCGGGACACCTCGGTGACAAACCCGGACCGAAGATCACAGAGAATCTCCAGGCGCGAGCTCGACTCCTCCACGCCCAGGACTTCCATCAACACGTCAAAGATGTCGGTCTCGGTGATGATCCCGACCAGGCGTTCCCCCTCCACCACCGGGAGACAACTGATCTTGTGTTGACGCATGAGGAGGGCCGCGTCCTCGATGGTAGCTTCGGGAGCAACGCTGAGAACCCTTTTGGTCATGACGTGGCCTACCCTCAGCTGGTCAAGGAACTCTTCTCGATCCTCGAGGGCAATACTGGCGGCCGAAGAGGGCGCAGCAGCCCTGATGTCCCGATCGGTGAGAAGCCCGACCAACCGGTCCTTCTCCACCACCGGCAGGTGCCGGATCTGTTTATTGTCCATGATCCGGCGGGCGCGCCGCAGGGAGGCCTCCCGCTCGATGGTCACTACCGATCGCGTCATACGGCGTCCAACTTTCATGGCTCCCCTCCCGGGATGTTACCCCCCCACCCCCTCCTCCGGCACGGCTGGGGATTCCTCCAAATCCGCCAGGTATTGGCAGGTGGAGCACAAATCCTGGGATTCTGTCTCTCCGTTCCACAGGAACCGCGCCTCGCACCGGCCGCAGCGGCGGTATGCCTTCTCCACCAGGATCTGCCGATCTCTCGAGGCAACCCGAGCAAGAGAGATCCCTTGGCGGTAGGTCAAAGCATTCGGGATGCAGGCATCCAGGCAGAGGGCACAGTTGATGCAGCGGCTTGCATCCAGGGTGAGGAAGAAGGCTTCCTCGTCTCCTCCCCGCTCGATGGCTCCCGTCGGACACGTGTGAGCGCAAGCCTCGCACGCGCTACACGTGACCTCGTCGAGGAGGAGCTCCGCAAAGGGGCCTTCAGGATCGTAAGGGACCTCCCCTTGCTCAACTCCTAACCTCGTGAGGAAGTCGGGAAGGAGTCGATTCCGGAGAGGAAGAGAAACGCCCCGTACAACTCCGCTCCCCCGCAGGCCCTGGGAGAAGTCGTCGAGGAAAGCCGCCATGAGCTGCATTCCTTCGCTCCTCACCCAGCCAAAAAAGGCTCGGCGGCCAGGGCCTTCGGCTTCCGGCTTTTTCTGCGCCTCTCGCCTCCCTTCCCCCCCCTCTACGATCCTCCCGGAACATCGCGGAAGGGCTTGAACCCAGACGCGCACGCGATCGAGCATCCGCCGGTAGCGAGGCATTGCCTCTGGGTAGGGGCAATTCTCGCACGGGCCTCGGCTGAGGTGGACCTGCCGCGCGCCGAGGGCCAAGGCACCCAGCAAAAGGGTTTCGTCCAGACGGGCCAGGCAGGGCAGGATGAGGGTGCCCGGGGCGGCGTCGGTACTTTGCTCGCAGGCGATGAAGAGGGACGGGCTTTCTCGTAAGAGGGAGGCCGTTTGGGAGAGAAGCTGCCCTGCTGCCGCCCCGTGGAGATCAAAAGCGGAGACGGGACAGACGGTCAGGCAGACTCCGCAGCCGGTGCAGTGGTTGAGGACGTGGACCCCTCCGCCGAGATCGATGGACTGGACCGGGCAGCTCTTCACACAGAGGTGACAGTCCGAAAGTCCGGAATGCTCCCGGAGGCAGCGGGGGGTCTCTACCGTCGCCTGCGCCCCGCTTACCCGATGGATGAAGCGTTCGAGATGATCCAAGGGCTCCATGTCCGTCTACCGACGATCGCTGACCGACGACCGATGTGCAACGTGCAATGTTCGAAGTTCAACGTTGAACCTCGAACGGTAACTGTCTGTGAATCGTGAACCCTGACGGACGACCGATGACCGACTTGGTTCATGGTTCATGGTTCATAGCTTGCAGTTTATGGTTCAGGGTGCATGGCGCATGGCGCATGGTTCATGGAAGACACAGGTTTACCACCCTGAACGCTGAACCGAACTCTGGCCTATTCACCATTCACTAATCACCAATCACTAATCCCCGGAGGGCATCCCGGGCCGCCTCAACGGTGACGGTCACGTCCTGGGCGGTGTGGGCAGCAGAGAGAAAAGCCGCCTCGAACTGGGACGGGGGGAGACTGATCCCCCGATCCAACATGGCGCCAAAGAAGCCGGCGTACCGTTTGCGCTCGACCCGCTCGATATCCCGGTCGTTCTCCACCGGACCCCGCGTAAAGAACAGCGTCCACATGGAGCCGACCCGGTTCAGGCAGCAGGAGAGATTCGCGCTCAGACACCCCTCTTCGATCCCCTCGGCCAGGGCCTGACCCCGCTCTTCCAGGTCGCGGTAGATCCCCCCGTCCCTCAACACGGTGAGCGTCTCGATGCCAGCCGTCATGGCCAGCGGATTGCCGGAGAGGGTGCCCGCCTGATACACCGGCCCCAGGGGAGCGACCTGCTCCATGATCTCCCGACGCCCCCCATACGCCCCCACCGGCAGTCCACCCCCGATGATTTTTCCCAGACACGTCAGGTCGGGGCGAACCCCGGAAAGCCCCTGGGCGCCTCCGTAGCCCACGCGAAAGCCGGTGATCACCTCATCAAAGATCAACAGGGCGCCGTGCTTCAAGCTCAGTTCCCGGAGGCCCTCGAGGAATCCTGGCCTCGGCGGCACGACCCCCATGTTGCCTGCCACCGGCTCGACAATAATGCACGCCACGTCAGTCCCCACGGCCTCCATGACCTCACGAACCTGGTCCAGATTGTTATACGTCACCGTGATCGTCTCCCGCGCCACGGCCTCGGGAACACCGCTGGAATTCGGAACACCCAGGGTCAAGGCACCAGAGCCGGCCTTGACCAACAGGCTATCGGCATGCCCATGGTAGCAGCCGGCAAACTTGACGATCTTGTCCCGGTTGGTGTGGGCTCGAGCCGCTCGAAGGGCACTCATCACCGCCTCGGTCCCGGAGCTGACGAAGCGCACCATCTCCACCGAGGGGAGGGCCTCGGTCACCATCCGGGCCAAGGTGACCTCCGACTCCGTCGGCGCCCCATAGCTCGTCCCCCGCTCGATCGCTCTCTGGAGGGCCCTCACGACCTGGGGGTGGGCGTGCCCCAAAATCAAAGGCCCCCAGGAACCGACATAGTCGATGTAAACGTTTCCGTCCACATCATAGATCCTCGCGCCCTCTCCCCGGGCGACAAAGAAGGGAGATCTCCCTACGGCCCGAAAGGCCCGGACGGGGCTGTTGACTCCCCCCGGCAGGTATCGCTGCGCCTCATCAAAAAGATCCGCTGACTTTTCTCCCATGACGTCTCCCGCACCTGCTCTTGTACTCGATGACGACAGACGATCCACTGAAGCGGAGGATTTTTGGCGACAGCACCCGCCGGTCCGCTAGGGCAAGAAGGGACTCATCCCCGCGTCCGCCGGAACGCTATTGAGGGAATGCCGCTAGGCAACGGCCTCAACCCGACGCGCGTGGACACTCCGAGAGGAGATGGGATTACTCGGTCCGCTGAAGGAGCCGAGCGGCGTCTTTGGCGAAGTACGTCAGGATCAGGTCAGCCCCGGCCCGTTTGATCGCGGTGAGGATTTCCCACATCACGCGCTCCTCGTCTAGCCATCCGAGTCGGCCGGCAGCTTTCACCATAGAGAATTCGCCACTCACATTGTACGCGGCCACAGGCACGTCAAACTCGGCCCGGACCCGCCACAGGACGTCCAGATACGCCAGGGCAGGTTTCACCATGACAATGTCTGCCCCCTCCTCGATGTCCATGGCGACCTCTCGCAAGGCTTCTGCGGCGTTGGGCGGATCCATCTGATAGCTCCGCCGATCGCCGAATTGAGGCGCGGACTCCGCCGCGACCCGAAAGGGCCCGTAGAAACCCGAGGCGTACTTGGCCGCATACGACATGATCGCAACCTCCTCGGAACCGTTCGCGTCCAGCGCCTCACGGATCGCGGCGACGCGACCATCCATCATATCCGAGGGGGCCACCATGTCTGCTCCTGCCTCCGCCTGGGAGACAGCAGCCTTCGCCAGCAGCTCCAGGGTGGGATCGTTCTTCACGACCCCCTCCTCCACCACCCCGCAGTGGCCGTGACTCGTATACTCGCAAAGACAGACATCGGTGATGATGACGAGGTCCGAGACCGAATCCTTAATGGCTCGCGCGGCCTGCTGGACAATCCCATCCTTGGCGTAGGCCCCGGAACCATGGGCATCTTTATGCGCGGGGATCCCGAAGAGGAGGACGGCAGGAATGTGGAGGGCGGCAATCTCCTTGACCTCCCTGGTCAGCTGGTCCACGGAGAGCTGGTAGTTGCCGGGCATGGGAGCGATTTCCTGTCGAATGCCGCGACCGGGAACGACGAAGAGGGGCATAATGAGATCGTTCACGTGCGGGATGGTTTCCCGGACCATTCGACGGATCGTCTCCGAGCGCCGAAGACGCCGGGCACGTCGCAATGGAAAATGCATCTTTCCCCCTTCGTGAGCACTTCCCCTTTTCTATCTATATATACCCAACTGCTCCTGGGGTCAATGTCTCCCTTCGTCAGCGATCAGCTGTCAGCCCTCAGCAGTCAGCTGTCAGCTTCCGGCTGTAAGGTTTTTCCATGTCTCTTTGCTGATAGCCGACCGCGGACAGCTGGATCGCTTCTTCCTCATAGCTGACCGCTTCTCGTTGACCGCTCGTCCTCCTTGCAAAACCCGGGGGACATGGGTATCATAGGTCGCACCATGGGGAGGCGCGTGGCCAAGGGTGCAGGACGAAAGCCGAAATCCAGGTTGCGGGAGGGAGTTTGTGCCCCCCGACGCGAACCGGATGGTCTCCTGACCACCCTCCTCTCCCGCCTGGATGTGGGGGTCCTGGCCCTGGACCCTTCGGGGAAGATCCTCACCACGAATGATGCCTGGTGGACGCTCTTCCGGCTCCCCCGTCGCCAGCCTCCGGGGAGGAGCTTCGTCGTGGCCTTCCCTCCTCTGCTCCGAACCCAGGTGCGGTCGCTCGCGGAGGAACTCAAGCAGAAAAAGGGTCCGGCAGGCCTCGTCTTGGATGCGGATGGGCTCCACTTGCAGGGAACCCCCTGGCAAGGGGGGGCGCTCTTCCTTCTCACCGAGCAACCGCTGTTGCGCGAGCAGGCCCTGACGCAAAACATCCTGGACAGTCTCCCCCTGGGCCTTTACGTCATTAACCGAAGCTTCACCATCGTCGCCTGGAACCGGACCCGCGAAACCGCCCCGTGGGGCATGAAACGGGAAGAGGTGATCGGCCGGAACCTCTTTCAGGTCCTTCCCTCGTTGCGGCGCACGAGGATCGAGGAAGAGTTCCGCCAGGTCTTCGAGACCGGGGTGACGCTCCAGGTAGAAGAGGACTCGGTGTTGGAGGGGGAGCAGAGGACCTTCCGGATCAGCAAAGCTCCCCTCACCAACGGTCCAGGCGTTGTCACCCACGTGATTACCCTGGTCGAGGACATCACCGAACGCCGACGGATTGAGCGGCAACTGTTGGCCAGCGAGAAGCTCGCCGGAATCGGCCAGCTCGCCTCCGGCATCGCCCACGAACTGAACAATCCGATGG
>JBHIAH010000105.1:0-7122 GCA_046758505.1 Methylomirabilales bacterium (SeqCode)
TTTCGGTGCTGGTCGTGGTCGAGAGGCGAAGTCGTCCTTCGAGAGCCTGTGCCCCCGGGACGGCCAGGAAGAGTAGAAGGCTCGCCAGGAGGACGGAAAGACCCATACGATGAGACCGGTTCATGATGTCTCCTTTTGTGAGGTAGAATCGGCGGCGAGGAGCCGGCCCGATTCGGAGGTGTCGTATCCCCCCAGGGCCTCGACCCGTGTCCGGAACTCCCGCGATCCCACGATCTCGAGCAGGGCCTGCACGCCCCGGGCAAAGAAGCGGCCTTTGGCAATCAGCATGTCAAAGCGTTCTCGCGTGAGCGGGATAAAGTCGAGGCCGACGAGTCGCGCGGCCGCTCTGGTCGCGATGCCGGAGTCGGCCTCGCCCCGGAGGATTTTGAGCCCGACTTCCAGGTGGGTGGCCACGGTCCGCTCATAGCCGTTGATTTGTTTGGAGTCGATTCCCAGTCGCGCCAACTCCTGGTCGAGATAGAGGCGCGTCCCTGACCCCTTCTGTCGGTTGATAATCTGCAGGCCGGTCCGGGCCAGGTCGGCCACCGTCCGGATGCCCAGAGGGTTTGCCGGCCTTACCACCAGGCCGAGCTCCCGGTGAAAGACAGGGACCACGGCTGCTCCGGCAGGAATGACCTCCGGCAGGTAGGGGAGATTGTATTCCCCGGTAGCCGGATCGAGCAGATGGGCGAGGGCGAGGTCTGCCACACCGTCCCGGATCGCTGCGAGGCCGGCCTTGCTGCCGATCGTCGCCAGGTACAGACAGGGAGCGGCGGGGCGAGCGGCGTAGAATTCCCGGAGGATGCCGAGACTCGGATCGTCACTGCCGGCGGCCAGCAGGACGGGGAGTTCCTCGGCCCTGCGGGCGCGGGCAGGCCCTCTGGCGTTCTCCTCGATCCAGGAGTCGATGAGGGTCTTTGGAAAGATCCATTTCCCGGTCACCCGGGTGCAGGGGATCTTCCCGGCCTTGGCCAAATAGTAGACCTTCTTTTCATGGATCCCGAGGTAGGCTGCGACCTCCTTGGTGTTCATCAGCTCGCCCATTTCACCCTCCCTGATAGTCGTTGAGTGTATACTGTATTATGGGAATATAGTCAACTAAAATCGTAAAAAATACCATAATATACCTAAATACTCCCATATGGCAGATTATAGAGATTCGGTCTCGTTGGACGGAACGATCCGCCGAGGGGTCAGTTATGGGAGCGCGATTGCAGGCCCCGGACGCTTTTTGCGGGGGAGAGGGACCCCGGGGGTCGGCGGGGTACCGTGCGGAGGAGTTCCGCCTCTGCCCAATGGGGGAGCATTGTTGAAAAGCAAGGGATGTGGTATACGGAGCCTGCCCTACCCGGGGAGAGACCGCGTGGCAGGAGCGTGGGAGAGGCGCCGCCCGTGAATGATTATTTCGGCCGAGACATTGAGCGTCTGAAGCGGAAGGATGCGTACCGCCGGCTCCGGGCCATGGAGGGCGCGACCGGACCCCGGATGGGGGTGGATGGCCGGGAGGTGGTCGTGCTCTGCAGCAGCAACTATCTCGGTCTTGCCAGCCATCCGCGACTGAAGGCTGCGGCCATCGAGGCCACCGATCGCCTCGGCGTGTGCTCCGCTGCCGCGCGGCTCATCGCGGGCAATAATGCACTCTACCGCACGCTGGAGGAGGAGCTAGCCGCGTTTAAAGGGCGGGAAGCCGCGCTCGTCTATAGTACCGGCTACATGGCGAATCTGGGGGTGATCTCGGCGGTGGTCGGCGAGGGGGACGTGGTGTACACCGATGCCTTGAGCCACGCGAGCATCATCGATGGGTGTCGCGTGAGCCGGGCGGCGGTGCAGGTCTTTCCTCACAACGACCTTGACGCGCTGGAGCGCCTGCTCAAGTCGGGTGGCGGCTTCCGTCGGAAGCTGATCGCGGTGGACGGAGTGTACAGCATGGACGGAGACCTCGCGCCCCTCCCGGATCTCGCCAAGCTGGCGAAAAAGTACGACGCCCTCCTCGTGCTCGACGATGCCCACGGGACCGGCGTCCTAGGTGAGCGGGGAGGAGGCACGGCCGAGCACTTCGGTCTGGGGGGCCCCAACGCCGTAGATATCGAGATCGGCACCCTGGGGAAGGCCTTGGGCAGCTTTGGGGCCTATGTCGTGGGCGGCCGCAGCCTGCGGGAATACCTCATCAATCGGTCCCGAAGTTTCATCTTCACCTGTGCCCTCCCTCCCTCAGCCCTGGCCGCCGCCATCGCCGCCGTGGAGCTCGTCCGACAGGGGCCGGAGATTCGGCGGTGTCTCTGGGAGAACGTCCGCCATTTCCGTGAGGGACTCGAGCATCTGGGCCTCTCGACGGAGCCCAGCGTCACGCATATCCTCCCCGTGATGATCGGCGATAGGCAGCGGACGATGGCGCTCAGCGAGCGACTCCTGGAGTTGGGGGTCTTCTGCCAAGGGATCCGCCCCCCCACCGTCCCCCCCGGTACCAGCCGGCTCCGCTTCACCGTCACCGCGGCGCATGCCCGGGCCGACCTGGATCAATCCCTCCAGGCGATTGAACAGGCCTTCCGCGAGTTCGCCCTCCTCTGACGCGCCACTTTTCATTGCATCCCGCTGGGTGGTGACGAAGTCCGTATCCCCCCGTACGTGGGAGGGTGTGGCTTCCCCTCCCCGTGACAGTGGAACGAAAGTTGCTAACGAGGGTCCCCCACATGGGTGCTCCGGACGGCTGAGCGCATGGATAACGGCACATCTTGGTATAAGGAGGGGAATGATGCGGCTGGCAAGGGTGGTACTCGCGGTTGCAATGCTCATGGCGGGATGCTTTCCCATCGAGCTTGACGTCTCCAGGGAGGGGAAGATCCTGATTCCGCGCCAGGAAGGGTTCTTTGTGCTGGATGTGACCACGGGCAAGATGGAAAAGGTGTACGCCCTTGCCGGTGGAAACCCGACCTTTGCGCGCTATTCCCCCTCCGGAAAGGAAATTGTGGCGGTCACCGAGAGCGATGGGAAGATGATGGGCAAAAGCCATGTGCTTACGCTCGTCACGCTCTCGACCGGGAAAGGCCGGGTGTTGTACAGCGGATCCAATGCCACCTACACGCGATGGAGTCCCGATGGACAATATCTCTCGCTCAGTCGGGTCGCCGAGCAGAAGACACCACCCCTGGAGGAGAATCTGCCGGAAACCTACCTCATTTCCATCAAAGGCGGAGACGCGAAGCATCTGGCGTCCAACACCAGCGCGCTTCACCGGTGGTTCCCCGACTCGAAAGCGTTGCTTATTTTCCAAATCGAGAAGAAGGTCAAGAACGTGTACCACGGGACGATCACCGCCCTTGACATCCCCTCGGGCAAGGGCAAGCCGCTTGCGAGTGTCCTGGGTTCGCAAAATGTCTTCTTTGATCTCTCCCCGGATGGCACAACCGTCCTCTTTACCGCCAAGGCCGCCGGTCCGCCGGGTGCGACGTTGCAAGCGGGGAAAGACCGATTGTTTGAGCTCGACATCGCGAAGAGGAGCATCCGCACGGTCAAAGAAAAGGCTGAGTACGCGATCTGGTCACCGAGCGGTAACCAGGTGCTTCTCGGTACGAATGAGAAGGACGGGATCCTGACGCTGCAGGTGGCCGATCGGGGATTTACGCAGTTTCGAAAGATTGGCTCCGACGCGGCGTCAAAGGTCAGCGAAGGCATCGGGGTCCAAACCCGCATTTATCCCGGCTGGCTCGGAGAGGGGACTGTGTTTTATTTTGCCAAAACGGCCGTGTACGGGACCGCGGGGAAGAACCTCGAGCTTGTGATGGTGAGCACGGATGGAAAGAACCGGTGGAGATATCAAGCAGCGATTGACGACGCAGCGACACGGGTCGGGAAGTAGATCTTCTTAGATCTGACCCGCCCAGCTCTCATCCGCGACTTCGGCCCAACGGGTGCGAATCTTCTCGAATTCGTCCGCCGGCAGAGGCCCCGCCGCGAGCATCGCGGCGTTCTGGGACCATCGGCCCAGTTTCGCTGTTCCCACGATGGCGGTATGGACGCCCGGTACACTCAACGTGAACCTCAACGCCGTCGAGACGGCGTCCCGCCGATCACCCCGCAAGAAGTCATAGTCGAGTTTCCGCAGGCGCTCCCAGTAGGTGTGGTAGTACTCGTCTTCGGGTTTTCGTGTGGTCTTCCACGCCGCGTTGGCGATCGGCCGTTTCGCGATCACACCGATCTGGCGCTCGCGGGCAAGCAGCATGACGAGATCGAGCGCTTCTTGGTCGGCGATGTTGATGGAAACCTGCAACGTGTCGAACTGCCCGCACGCGACGGCGTGCCGGGCAGCCATTCCGTCTCCGCTGTAGCCGATGTAACGCGTGTATCCGCGGTCGCGGGCCTGCTGCAGGGCTTCAATCGCATCACCGCGGCGCAGTTCAGCTTCCGAGCAGCTATGCAGTTGGATGAGGTCCAGATAA
Organism: Methylomirabilales bacterium (SeqCode); assembly: GCA_046758505.1. Taxonomy (GTDB): domain Bacteria; phylum Methylomirabilota; class Methylomirabilia; order Methylomirabilales; family CSP1-5; genus CSP1-5. The sequence continues at coordinate 4,437 of JBHIAH010000105.1, forward strand.
TCGGTCTGCAACCGCCGCAGGCTCCGTTCGATAGTGTGGAGGAGCGACGCCGGTCGCCAATCCTCAGTGTCATAGCCCGCCGGGTGTCCGCACTTCGTGAGCAGGTAATACTCCTCGCGCCGCCCGGCCGCCGCGTGCCCGATCAATTCTTCGCTGTGCTCGTAGCACTCGGCGGTGTCAATGACGTTGAGGCCGGCATCGATGGCGTCGTTCAATAGTCTTGTGACGCTTTGTGGAGGGACGTTTTCGAAGCCGACCTCGGCCCCGCCGAAGCCAAGCACACTCACCTGCATATCGGTTTTGCCGAGCTGACGCTTTTCCATCTACATCTACATTACGTGACGCACGGCCGTTCCAACCGGGGAAAAAACTGAATCAGCGGTTTACCAGGCCCATCATTTCCTCGGGATAGCGGGTGCCCGCAGCGACGCCTCGTGGCGATACCTCGTCGATGTGCTGGAGGTCCCCTCGCGTCAGTTCCACGTCCAGCGCTGCGATATTCTCTTCCAGATATGTGCGGCGCTTGGTCCCGGGAATCGGAACGATGTCCTCGCCCTGGGCGAGCACCCAGGCCAAGGCGAGCTGTGCGGGCCGGACACCCTTTTCTTCCGCGATCTGCTCGATGCGGCGTCCGAGTTCCAAGTTTTTCTGGAAGTTATCGCCCTGAAAGCGGGGGGAGTGCCGGCGGTAATCATCCTCAGCGAGGTCATCAAGGCGCGTAAGCTGGCCTGTCAGGAAGCCACGACCTAGTGGGCTATAGGCGACGAAGCCGATGCCGAGCTCCCGGCAGGTGGCCAGAATTTCCTTCTCGGGATCACGGGTCCAGAGCGAATACTCGCTCTGTAAGGCTGCGATTGGGTGGACGGCATGGGCGCGGCGCAGGGTCTGCGGGCCCGCTTCGGAGAGACCGAGATACCTCACCTTGCCCGCTTGGACCAGGTCAGCCATGGCCCCGACCGTCTCTTCGATGGGGGTATTCGGGTCGACCCGGTGTTGGTAGTAGAGGTCGATGGTTTCCACCCCCAGGCGACGGAGGCTGCCTTCGCATGCGGAGCGGACATACTCCGGCCTCCCGTTGACCGCTCGGAACGTCGGGTCGTCACTGCGCATGATGCCAAACTTGGTGGCCACGATGACCTGGCTCCGTCTTCCCCGAATGGCCCGCCCGACCAGTTCTTCGTTCGTGAACGGGCCGTACATGTCGGCGGTATCGAAAGAATTGATCCCGAGCTCCAGAGCCCGATGGATCGTCGCAACGGATTCGTGATCATCGCGCTCGCCGTAAAACTCCGACATCCCCATGCATCCTAGCCCCATCGCTGAGACGACAAGTCCGCTTCGACCCAACTCCCGCGTTGTCATGTCGCTTCTCCTTTGTGCCTCGAACGGCGGGAACCACCCCTGTTCCCATGTCTTCGTCACCGTGCTGTGGTTGCCTTGTGCGGCCCCGACAGATCTGGCGGTGCGAGCTGCGGGCCGTCTCATTCAGTGGCTTCCTCGGCCACGAGCGGCAACGCATGACCCCAGTGCCCGGAAAACACGAAATCGCGCAAGGGCTTGCGCGACCGCGGGGCCAGCTCGCGCCCGCGCAAATCCTCGGGTAGACCCTCCGGATCTCCGGGGTATCCGAGGGCGATGGCCGTCACCGGCTCGTGGCTGTCTGGAATACCGAACAGCTCCCGTGCCTTGCCCACGTGAAAGCCGGCCATCTGGTGCACGAAGAGCCCGAGGGCCATCCCTTGAATGACGAGGTTCTCGACCGCCAACCCGGTATCGTGAAACGCGTGCCGGTTCGGCTTGCCGCTCCGGTCGAACGTCAGTTTTGCTACAGAGAGCATGAGGACCGGGGCCTGTCGCGCCCACAGGATATTTCCGTCCACCAGGCAGCTCAGCAGCCGCTCATATTCCGGCGTGTCCTCCTTTGTGGCGACGATGAAGCTCCACGGCTGCTCGTTGTACGAGGAGGGTGCCCAGCGCGCGGCTTCGAGGAGGCTCCGCAGCTTCTCCGGTTCGACGCTTCGGTCGGCGAAAGCCCGTGGACTCCAACGCCCCTGCAACAGTTCGTGAATCGGATGTGTGGCATCAGCAGGCTTCTCCATAGCGAGACTCCTCGATTTGTGGTGTGATCGGGTACGGGTCACGGTCACTAATGTAAAGGGTTTCAGCCAGAAGGTCCAATAGGATTCGATTCGAGTCCTCCATGGGCTTTAAGCGCGGGTGCCGCTTGTGAAATCCGGATGCTCACTTTGCCCGCATTGCCACCTAATCTACGCTGCGGGACGGGACGCTCGAGCTGGTCTCTCTCGACTTGACAGCAATCCTGACCGACACCGGCACTCCCCTTGACCCCCTTGAGGGTCATCAGCTCTGTATCCGTCTCTGCAGCCATTTGCCTTGAGCTGGCGACATCCCTTGACGCTGTGCGGTGTCGCGGGTATCGTAGCGGTAACTCCTTGAGCTTTTCGGCCGCCCGGCAGGAAGCGTCGGTGATCTCCAAAACACTCTTGCGTCCGAAAAGGAGATCCGACCCCGTTTTCCGTTTTTGAGATTCAGCGGAGAGGGTCATGCGATTCCTTCCTGTTACGGTAGACAAGAGCCACCTGATTACCATCGGTGAGCGCCTCTACGCGGAGAGCATCGAGCTGGTCCGGGAGCTGGTCAACAACGCCTACGATGCGGACGCCAC
>JBHIAH010000106.1:0-7035 GCA_046758505.1 Methylomirabilales bacterium (SeqCode)
AGATCGCCGGGCGCAAGTCCGAACGCATCGTGGCCGTCCGGCCCCTCCCGCGGACGCCAGCCAAGGGGGAGAAGGAGATCGAGACTGTCCGGATAGGACACTACCTGTAGGCTGGCGATGAGCAGTGATGCAGGGGGGAGGTTGGAGGGCCGCCGACGGGCGGCCCTTTTCACAGAGGCTGAGGATGCAAGCCGGGATCTATCTGGATCACAACGCAGCGACCCCCGTTGATCCGCGGGTGCAGGAGGCGATGCGGCCGTACGTGGAGGGCGCCTTCGGTAATCCGAGCGCTGCCCATGCCCTGGGCCGAGAGGCCAAAGCCGCGCTGGAGCGAGCCCGGGAAACGCTGGCCGGGCTGCTGGGGAGCGCGGACAAGGACGAGGTGGTCTTTGTCTCCTCCGGGACCGAGGCGGACGCTCTGGCCCTTGCTGGGACGGCCTTGGCGTATCAGGAGCGGGGGAGGCACATTATCACCTCGGCGGTGGAGCACCCCGCCGTTCTCGAAACCTGTGCGGCGCTCGAGGCGTGCGGGTTTTCGGTTACGGTTCTCCCGGTCGATGGACACGGGATGCTCGACCTCGACGAGCTGCGCCGCGCCATTCGGCCGGACACGATCCTGGTTTCGCTGATGCACGCCAACAACGAAACGGGGGTTCTCTTTCCGCTCGCCGGGATCGGAGCGATCACGACAGAGCGGGGAATTCTGTATCACACCGATGCGGTTCAGTCCTTCGGCAAGACGCCGCTGAACGTACGAGACCTCCACGTTGATCTCATGTCCCTCTCTGCCCACAAGATCTACGGCCCGAAGGGCGTTGGCGCCCTGTACGTGCGGAGAGGGGTTCGGCTTCACCCCCTCCTCCGGGGGGGCGGACAGGAGCGGGGTCGCCGGGCCGGGACAGAGAATGTCCCGGCGATTGTCGGCCTGGGGGAAGCGGCGCGCGTCATGATCCTTGAGAGCCCGCACGAGGGGGAACGTGTGGGGAAGCTCCGGGACCGGCTGGAGGCAGGTGTCGTAGCTGAGATCGAGGGAGCACGGGTCAATGGTCAGCAGAGCCCTCGGCTCCCCCACACGAGCAATGTGACCTTCGATGGCATCGAAGCCCAATCCCTCGTCGCGGCGCTGGATCTGGAGGGGATTGCGGTCTCGGCGGGCTCGGCCTGTCACGTGGGGAGTCTCGAGCCCTCCCATGTGTTGCGAGCGATGGGGCTCACGCCGGAACAGGTGGGGGCGAGCATTCGGTTTTCCTTAGGGCGGCTCACCCGCGAGGGGGACATCCCTCGAGTGCTGGAGATTCTTTCGCACCTGGTGGCGCGGTTGCGTGAGAAAGCGCCTGTCGCGCAGTAGGGGGGACTCCGTGTCTATGCGGTTATATCATACACAGAGGTGGTATCAGACATGGATAATAATAGAAGTGCAGAGCAGGATGTTCGCCAGCGGTTGCTCGATATCTATCAGCGGGAGGGGAAGGTGACCGAGCGAGAGCTCCTGCGGATATCGGCGATGACCGGGGTGGACTACTTTACCGTCTCGAAGGTTCTGGACGACATGAATCTGCAACAGACAGAGGGGCAGGGTTCGCGGGGAGAGTAGTTCGGCTGCACCCCGGCACTCTCGGTCGGGATCGTCGAGGGAGCAGGTCGTTCCGGAGCAGGGTAGGGTGAAGATTCACAGCTTCACGATTGGCCCGCTCGAAACCAACGCCTATCTCGTCGTCGATGAGGGGAGTCGACAGGCCCTGCTCATCGATCCGGGGCTGGAGAGTGAGGGCATTTACACCATCATCCAGAAGGAGGGGCTCACGCTCTCCGCGATTGTCAACACCCACGGCCACTTTGACCATGTCTGCGGGAATGCCTTCTTTCAAGCGAAGACCGGGGCGCCCGTCCTGCTCCACAGGGAGGATGCGCCGATGATGGCGCATGCGGCCGAGCAGGCCCTCACCTTTGGATTTCAGGTCCCCACACCCCCCGCTCCTGATCGCCTGCTCTCCGAGGGGGATGAGGTGGTCATGGGGGAACATCGCATGCGGGTTCTCCACACGCCGGGCCACACCCCGGGAGGAATCTGCCTTTCCGCGGGGGGGCTTGTTTTTGTCGGAGACACGCTGTTCGCCGGTTCGATCGGGAGAACCGACCTTCCCGGGGGATCCTTCGAGGTGCTGCTGGCCTCCATCCGGAACAAACTTCTCTGCCTTCCCGATGAGACCGCGGTCTATCCGGGCCACGGGCCTGTGACCACGATCGGCGACGAGCGCGCGCACAATCCTTTCGTGACTGGTCGAGGGGGAACCCCCCTCCTTTTCTTTGATACCTGACGTTCCCATTGCGCTGGACGTTTCATGGGTGTGGAAGACCACAAGCGGGCCGCAGAAGGGATGGGGGAAATTTCCTTTGCCGTCATTACGGTCAGCGACAGCCGAAACGAGGCCGAGGATGCATCGGGCACGTGTATCCAAGATCGCATGCGGGAGGCCGGACACAGGATGGTCAGCTACCGGCTGTTGACAAATGACCTCGCCGCGATACAGGACGAGGTAATGCGCCTCGTCGAGGCGAAAGTCGAGTGTATCGTCGCCACCGGGGGGACTGGGCTCGGCCGCCGGGATGTGACCATCGAGGCGGTAACGCCCCTCCTCGACAAAACACTGGGGGGCTTCGGCGAGCTCTTTCGTCATCTCAGCTTTCACGAGGTGGGGACCGCGGCCCTCATGAGTCGGGCCACGGCCGGGAGCTCTCGGGGAACGCTCATCTTCTGTCTGCCCGGGTCAACCAAGGCCGTGCAGTTGGCCCTCGAGCGGCTCATCCTCCCCGAGCTGAAGCATTTGGTTCGGGAGCTGTACCGGTAAACAGCGGGAGGGACCATGCCGATTTTCGAATATCAGTGTGAGGCCTGTGGAACCGGCTTTGAGCAGCTCGTGATGGGTCGGGAGGCGTCGATCCGTTGTCCCGCCTGTGAGAGCCCGCAGGTGGTCAAGCAATTCTCCACGTTTAGTACGCAGACCACGGAGGGCTTTTCCGGTTCGGTGGGATCGGGCCCCGGCTGTGCACCCGCCGGGTGAGGCACCTGCAATTGACCCGGCGTGCCCGGGCGAGCGGTGAGGGGCGGGACACCTGTCTCGCCCGTATTATTGTGGCATGGGTTGGAAACCTTCCAGGGCCCCGCGGATCTCTTGCAGGAACTGGCCAGCCACGGCCCCGTCGATGACGCGGTGGTCGAACGAGAGAGCGAGGTAGGCCATGGAACGGATGGCGACCTCGTTGCCAACCACGATCGGCCGTCTGGTGACGGCCCCCACCCCGAGGATGGCTGTCTGGGGTTGCACGATGATCGGGGTGGCCAGCAGGATCCCGGACACCCCCAGGTTGTTCACGGTGAAGGTTCCGTTCTGGACCTCTTGCGGTGTCAGTGTCTTCTCCCGGGCCCGGCGGGCCAGGCTGTCGCTCTGCTGGGCGATCTCGGCCAGGCTGAGCCCCTCGACCCCCGTGAGCACCGGGACGATGAGACCATCCGCCAGGGCCACAGCGATCCCAACATTGATCTCCCGCTTGAGAACGATTCGATCCTCGTGAACCCAGGCGTTCAGCCAGGGATGCCGCTTGAGGGCTTTCACCGTGGCCTGAATGACGAAGGGGAGGAAGGTCAACGGTGCGCCCCAGCGCTTCGCAAGAGCGGCTTTCTCCCTTTCTCGGAACTCGGTGATGGTGGTCATGTCCACCTCGATGATCGCGGTGGCATGGGGAGCCGTCCGCGTACTCCGCACCATGTGGTCGGCGATCGCGCGGCGCATCGGGGTGAAGGGGATGACCTCCTCTCCTGCGCTCGTGGGGGCGCCCGATTGCCGCTGCCCGAGATAGGCCAGGATGTCCTGCTTGGTCACCCGGCCTCCCCGGCCCGTCCCCGGGATTGCGTGGATCTCCGAGGTCTTCAGGCCGTGCCGCTCCGCCAGCTCGAGGACGGCAGGCGAATACCACCGGGGCGTCTCTGCGGGGGCCGGTACTGCGTGCACGTCCCCCGCCGGTGATGGGGTCTTGGTGGGCGGTCGATCCGGTTCCCCGGTCTCAATGGTTGCCAGGGGTGTCCCCACCGGCACTGTCTCTCCGGCTTGAACGAGGATGTGAGAGAGCACGCCGGCTCCCGGCGAGGGGATCTCGACATCGATCTTATCGGTGTTGATGGTGAGGAGGGCTTCGTCCCGTTCCACCCGCTCTCCCTGCTGCTTGAACCACTGGATGATCGTCCCTTCGGCGACACTCTGTCCCATCTGGGGCATGACCACCTCAATGGCCATCGTTTTTCTCCGTTCATAGTTGATGGTTCATGGTTCATAGACAGAGGCTTTGCTAACTCTGAGGCGCCTGAGTCCAATTGTGCGACCGGTCGCCTTGAACCCTGAACCCTAAACCCTGAACTATGACCTAGTAGGAGGCCAGGTCCTTCAGCCTGGCGGTGATCTTCGCGGCGTTGGGAAGGTAGAAGTCCTCGAGCGGAGGACTGAACGGGACCGGCGTGTGGGGGGCGGTGAGTCGCATCACCGGTGCGTCGAGATCGCGGAAGGCTTCCTGTGCAATGACGGCGGCGATCTCGGCTCCAATCCCGCAGACCTGTGGGGCTTCGTGGACGATGAGGACCCGTCCGGTCTTTTTCACCGAGGCGAGGACCCTGTCTGTATCCAACGGATAGAGGGTTCGCAGGTCTACCAGCTCGACCTCTATCCCCTGCCCGCTCATCTGATCGGCCGCCTCGAGTCCCTGTTGCACCATCGCCCCGTACGTGACGAGGGTAATCTCGCTCCCCTCCCGCTTGACGTCTGCCTGACCCAAGGGGAGGATGTAGTCTTCGGCGGGAACCTCGCCTTTGGCATGGCGGTACAGATACTTGTGCTCGCAGTAGATCACCGGGTTGGGATCACGGATACTCGCCTTCAGGAGCCCCTTGGCGTCGTAGGGAGTGGCGGGGGTCACCACTTTGATACCGGGAGAGTGAACGAACCAGGCTTCGGGGCACTGGGAATGGAAGGGGCCCGCATGCAACCGCCCCCCGTACGGCGCGCGGATGACCAGCGGGACGGGTTCCCGCAGCCGATAGTGATGCTTGGCGGCCATGTTGACAATCTGGTCAAAGGCGCAGGAGATGAAATCGGCAAATTGCATTTCCACCACCGGGCGCATCCCCATGAGGGCAGCCCCGGTGGCTGCGCCGACAAATCCTGACTCCGCCAGAGGAGTGTCGATGACGCGATCCTCCCCAAACTTTTCCAAGAAGCCCTGGGTGATCTTAAAGGCTCCCCCGTAAGCACCGATATCCTCCCCCAGGAGGAAGACCCCCTCATCTTGGTCCATCTCCTCCCAGAGGGCTTGGCGGATCGCCTCCAGATATGTGATCTCCGCCATCTCTTCAGCCTTTCCGCTGTCCGCTGTCAGCCACGAGCAACTGGACTAGAGACTCGAGACTGGGGTCTCCCGTGTCCGGTCTCATGTCTCTGGCGGCTGACGGCTGACGGCTGATAGGTGACAGCACGTTATGTGGCAAAGACCCCCTCGAGGGCTTCTGGCGCATCGGGCGGGGGGCTCTTTTCCGCGAACGCGACCGCCTCCTCGATCTCTGTCCGCACCTGCTCCTCGACCGCCCGGAGCCGTTCTTCCGGCACCCCGTGCTCGCGAAGGTACCCTTCGAACCGTTGGATGGGGTCGCGGTGACGCCACTCCTCGAGAAGTTCCCGGGGAACGTACGAGGCATCATCGTGTTCCGCGTGGCCGCGCATACGCATGGTCTTGCATTCGAGAAACGTCGGCCCGCCGCCACTGCGGGCGCGGGCCGCCGCCTCTGTGGTGGCGTGGTAGATCGCCAGGACATCGTTACCGTCGATGATCTGCGTGGGGAGGCCGTAGGCCTTGGCCCGATCGGCGACGTGCGGAACGGCCATCTGTCGGGACAGGGGAACAGAGTACGCATATTGATTGTTATGGCAGATAAAGAGAATGGGAAGGCAAAGGACTGCGGCCAGATTCAGTCCCTCGTGGAAATCCCCGCGGCTCGACGCCCCATCACCAAAGTAAGAGACGGTGATGCGAGGCTCCCGTCGGATTTTGAAAGCCAGTGCCGTCCCCGTGGCGACGGGAATTCCATCAGCCATGGGACTGATGAAGCCGATAATGCCGCGACGGAGGTCCCCAAAGTGAATGTTGCCGTCCTTGCCTCGCGTGAGTCCCGTTCGCCGTCCCATGTACTGCGCCATATATTCTTTCGGCTGCACCCCCTTTACGAGGTGTGCGCCGAGGTCTCGGTGGGATGGGGCGACGACATCATCGGGCTCCAGGGCACACGCACTTCCCACGCCGATCGCCTCTTCGCCGGTGCCGACATAGCACCCCCCCAGAATCCGGCCCTGGCGGTACAACTTGATCACCCGATCCTCAAGGCCCCGGGCCAATCGCAGGTAGTAGTACAACTGGAGCAGATCCTTGGTCGTCAACTCTACGGTGCGGCTCTCCATGGTGGTGTTAGTATAATTCCACCGCCGAGAGGTGCAAAGCCCTTTTTTCGGACGCGAGAGCATCGACGGCGTATCCGGAATCGCCCGGCGGTTCCGGGCATATTTTCTTCATGCCGCCGTTCGTCATTTCGATGAGCAGGGCCACGTGCGACAGTCATCACAGCACGCGAAGGCTGCTCAGGAGGCTTCTGTGGCCGATTTACAACGTTTCGGCGTGGGGCAAAAAAGACTTGACACCCCTCTCGACTTCATTAATATAGGGAGGTCAAAATTGACCATGCCGTACGCACGAGGTCCGCGAATCCTGCAAAGCCGCTTCCATCGAGGCTTCCTGGGCTCCGGGACCGTGATGATGATGCCGGGGAGGATCACTGATCATGGGCGGTGGGGATAAGACCTCGAAGTTCAATTCCCTCCAGAAGACCATGAAACGCATCTCAGGCCAGTTTCCCAAGAGTCCCGTCTCTTCTTCGAGGGGCGGAGACAAACCCCCCACCGAGATCGAGGCCCTCCAGGGCCAGGTGAAGGGACTCGAAGA
>JBHIAH010000107.1:0-6162 GCA_046758505.1 Methylomirabilales bacterium (SeqCode)
CGTTTTGCAAAAGCTCTGCCACGAGGGGTGAAAGGGCGTGTCAATGAGAAATTTCAAGGGTTGGTTACGAAGGGCAGCTCGCGTTCCCGGACGGCCTCAGCCGCGTATCGGAGTGCCTCGCGGATGTCCTCCTGTTCGAGATCAGGGAACGCGGTCAGGATTTCTTCTTCTGTCATGCCGTCGGCAACCATGCCCACCACGGTGGAAACGGGGATGCGCAACCCGCGAATGCAAGGAACGCCATCCATCTGCTTGGGGTTGACCGTTATACGCGTAAACTTCACGGTGCATACCTCCTTCTTCCCGTAAGCCGTACCTCTCCAGAACAGCTCAACGCTTGACACGATGCTATCGCGTCTTTTCGTGTTTCACAAGCTGTTTGTTAGTGGATCTTGTCAGACCAGCTGTGGGCACGGCGGGCATCGAGCGGGCCCGTTGTGGTCAACGGGCTCAGGCGCAAACGAGGCAGAGGGCGACGACGGTCACGGCGTCCCCGCGGCCCGGCCGGCCGGCGGCAGCCAGTGCGAGGGATGTTCAGCCAACACGCGACGTGACCGCAACACTATCCTCAGTATGCTCAATAGGAAGAGAGCTGGCAATCACCCGGCCCGCAGCAAGTGATGGAGAGGGCCTTCGCAATTGTCAATTGTAGCCTTGACCTCATTTCCCTTTGTGCGCCGCCATGCATTTCGCGGGTAATGATACTGGGGTATTCGTATCTTGAGCTTCAGCGGTCGCTTATACACTAGGCTTTCTCCGAATTGTCAATTGTAGACTTGACCCCTTCCGTCTTCCCTGGCTCTGTCGTGCGCCGTCGATTGTACGGAAGGGGGGCGAAGGACTCTAGCTCCTCCTGCTCGATCCTTCAATGTGCTAAGAAAGTGGCCTGTCCCTTTTCCCGCCTATGCCATCTTGCCGATGATCCGGTTCATTTCTGACGCCGAAAAGGCGCGAAGCGTTTGCGTGCGAACGTTGCCGAGGGCACCGAGGCTCAGGAGCGCGGTGGTGGCGCTTTCATCGTCCGGAGCCTCCATGACAATGACCACATCGTAGGCGCCTACGGTCCAGTAGATGTCTTTCACGGTGACGCCGGTCTTCCGCGCCATCGCCTTAAACGCGTCGGCTCGCTTCGTCGTTTGCTTTACTTTCCGGATGCCTTGGTCGGTGAACCCGAGGAGACTGATAAACGTGGCCATGGCCGTCCTCCTTTTCAAAAGCAAAAACGCCCTCGCGGGCCGGGCTGCGCCATAGAAGGTCTCTGAATGCGTGGTGCGCCGTCGATTGTGCCGCCGGGGGGCTATGGACTATGCTTACCCCGGCTCCATCGCTGCATCTCCTCGTGGAGGGAGAATGTCAAGATTCAAGACCTGACCCCAACTCTGCCAACTCCTTGTCGGATTCAAACCTCTGTCCGGCCGCCGCCCTCCGCACGTTTTGGCTCGGCCCTGACATAGATTTTCTTGGGTGCTTCATCGAAGTACCTGAACATGGCGGGACAGAGCCAGCCTTCCATGGGGGGTTCCTTTTGAGAATACCAATTCCCCTCCATTTCTTCTCGTAGCCAGGTAAGCTCTTTCTGGTATCCGGGAAACGGGGACGCGGAAAAGAGGAGCTTGAAACCGTTCTCGGCATCCGGAATGTCTCTTACGAGATCATTCATCATCTCCGGAACGCCTAAAACAAAAGGCTCTATCACTAGTCCCACGGTTGGGTCATCAAATACCCACGTCCCATCAGCCCAGTATGGAGCGATCACCATCAGCACATTCCCCATAATTTCTACCCCTAGGAACAAAGATATGCTCGGGGTCAGCAGTTGGGGGGTCAGGTCTTGAATCTTGAATTCTTCCCTTCCCCGTGTTCACCCGACCGCGACCCCCATGTCTTGCCCCGCGCGGCTCATGCCCCAGCCGTTCCCCAAAACGCAACGCACCGAGGAGCCTGTGGGGCCCGCCCGGTGCTTTGGGATTGTCGGAGTCTCCTTTGCCTCCCTCTTCGTCCATCCTGCCCGTCCCCGTATCCCCCCAACCTACGATGGCCGTCACTCTATTCCGTTGGGGGGGGATTGTCAATGGCGGAGAGGCAAGAGTGGAGAGTGGAGGGTTGAGTGTTGAGAGCAGAGGGGTGAGGGCACAAAAATAGTTCACAGTTCATGGTCGATGGTCCACAGACGCCTCACGGTTGATAGTCCATGGCTCAGGACAAGCCCTTCGACAGTCCCTTCGATAGAGCCTGCCCCGAGCTGAGTCGAGGGGCTCAGGGAGAGTCGGGTGTCGAGGGGTCAAACTTTGGAATACTCATAACTTGCGTCGGCCGAAGCGTTGTTGAACGAAATTGATCTCATCGTCGCGGCTCTTGAGGCACCCCTCCAATCGCCCCTCGAGCAACAGATCCAGGATCCGCCGGTAGGCGGGCCCCGGCGGAAAGCCGAACTTTCTCAGGTCCTGTCCGGTCAGGGCAGGCTTCACCGAGGCCAGGCAGGTGAGGTATCGCTCGACCCGGTCCCGAACCCGTCTCGCCTGTGAAGCCAGGAGAAGGATGCGCAGGTCCACCGAGACACGATCGAGCAGGTGCCGAAGGCGGCTGGCCCCAAGCCGTCTATCCTCCAGTCGTTTCTCAAGAAGCGGAAGATCGCTGAGCTCCCTCATCACCGCGTCGAGGGCCGATCCGTGTACCCCGAGACGCGTGGCGACCCGGCGGCGAACCCTGGGAGGAACGGACAGCAGCAGGACCAGCAGATGGAGCCGCCACAGGGGGGGCCTCGCAGCGATCGCGAGGCGGTCAAGACGCTGCCAGGCCCGGCGAACGCGTCTCATGTGGGTGACGGCCCCAGGGGCGAGAGCAAGGGCCGCATCGATGGCCGTGAGGACCCCCAGGTTCTGAAGGATCTTCAGGGCCGCCTCGGGTGCGGGCTCGCCGAGGACCAACGTCAGCTCGCGAAAGAGCCGATCTTTCGAGAGCCGCCGCAGCACCGTTTCCGCCAGGACGCTGCGGATGCGCCGCCGGTCCCGGGCGCTGAAGCGGAGGCGATACCGGGCGCCGTACCGGGCGCCCCGGAAGATCCGCGTGGGATCATCCCGGTAGCTGTGGGGGTGCAGGGCTCGGAGGAGCCCTCCCGTGAGGTCTTTGACCCCGCCGAAGGGATCGAGTAATCCCCCGCCCCGGGGAGCGACCCGGAGCGCCATGGCGTTGATGCTAAAGTCCCGGCGAAACAGATCCTCCCAAATGGTCCCCGGCTCCACCTGCGGGAGGGCAGCGGGATGGGGGTACACCTCGCGCCGGGCCGCCGCCACATCGAGGCGCAGGCCGTCTGGCAGGATAAGGGTTGCCGTCCCGAACCGGGGATGGACGGTCGCCCTCGTTTCCAGGTGGGCTGCCAGACCCTTCGCAAACGCGACGGCGTCCCCCGCCACGGCCAGGTCGAGGTCGGCGGTGGGGCGCCCCAGGATGAGGTCCCGGACCGGCCCGCCGACGAGGTAGACCGATACCCCCTCCCCCTCTCCGAGCACGCGGGCGGCCCGGATCACGTCCCGCTGCGGCCGCGGCAGACGCCTCAGGAGTAGGCTCGCCCGGACTGGAAGCCTTGCGCGGACGGGAGGCCTCACTTGAGAAACGTCAGCGGGTCTCTGGCCTTGCCCCCCCGGCGGATCTCGAAATGGACGTATGGGATCTCGGCGACCCCCGTCATCCCCACCTCGGCGATGACCTGTCCCCTTCTCACCCGCTCCCCCCTTCTCACGAGGTTGACCCGGTTGTGGGCGTACACCGTGGCAAAGCCCCCCTGATGATCGACGATGATCAGATTGCCGTAATCCCGAAGGTCTGACCCGCTATAAATGATCTTCCCCTTTTCTGCCGCCCGGATCGGCGTCCCCCGCTTTGCCGCGATCGCCACTCCATTATTCTTGAACCCGTCTTCGATGCCGAAACGGGCAACGATCTTCCCCCGGACCGGCCACAGAAATCGAAGATGGGACACGCCGGTTGCTCTCGCGGGAAGTTTCCGCTCGAGCAGCGCCGTCTCTTCCGGCCGGTAGACCGGAACGTACAGGACCCTCCGGGCACCCGGGACGAAGAGCCGATCCCCGGCCCGAATCTTCCCAGGATCGGCGATCCGGTTGACCCGCATGAGCTTCCTCATATCCACGCGGTAGGTCTTGGCGATCCGATAGAGGCTCTGGCCCGGACGGACCCGATGATAGACCCCCGGCGTCCGGTGCCGACGCCCGCCGCAGCCCGCGAGGAGAAGCACCGCGAGACACACCACCACGAGGCACCGTTGCTTCACGATCCCTCCCCCGCGCAGTGCCGGCGCACGCGGGCCGGCAGGAGACTGTAGCGCTCTCGGAGCCGGGCATTCCGCACCGCGATCGCGACGGCCTGCCGGGACCCGACGATGACGACGAGGCGTCTTCCCCGACTCAGGGCCGTGTACAGCAGGTTTCGCTGCAGCATGATGTAGTGGGACGTGTGGAGCGGAAACACGACGGCGGGATACTCACTCCCCTGGCTCTTGTGGACCGAGATGGCATAGGCCAGGCTCAGCTCATCGAGCTCGCCCCAGTCGTACACGACTTCCCCCTGATCGAACCGAACCCAGAGCTGCTGCTCTTCCCGGTCGATCCGAGCGATCCGACCCGAATCGCCGTTATAGATCTCCTTCTCATAATTATTCCGGACCTGCATCACCCGGTCTCCCGCCCGGAGCTGCCGCCCGCCCCCGACGATCATCTCGCCGTGCGGATTCAATACCGCCTGAAGGTTCTGATTGAGCGTGGCGGTCCCGAGAGGACCCCGGTTCATCGGGGTAATGACCTGAATATCCCGGATGGGGTCGAGCCCGTATCGGTGCGGGATCTCCGTAGCCACCAGCGTCTTCACCCGCTCCCAGATGGCCTCCGGGGCATCGAGTTCGATGAAGGCAAAGTCTCCACTCCCGAACTCCGGGAGATGGGGAAACTCGCCCCGGTTCACCCGATGGGCATTCACCACGATGGCGCTCTCCTTCGCCTGGCGAAAGATCTCCGTGAGCCGCACCACCGGCAGGGACGCCGATGCAATGAGGTCGCGGAGGAGGGACCCTGGGCCCACCGAGGGGAGCTGGTCGGCATCCCCCAGGAGGATGAGCGCTGCCATCGGCGGGAGGGCCTTCAGGAGGTGGTTCATGAGGACCAGGTCGATCATCGACGCTTCATCCACCACCAAGAGATCCACCGCCAAGGGATGGGCCTCGTTCCGCTTGAACCGTCCCTCCTTCGGACCGAACTCGAGGAGCCGGTGAATCGTCTTGGCCTCCCGCCCCGTGGCCTCGGCCATCCGCTTCGCCGCCCGGCCCGTGGGAGCGGCCAACAGAAGGCGCACCCCCTTTCGCTCCAGGATCTCGATGAGCGCGCGCAGGAGGGTTGTCTTCCCCGTTCCGGGGCCGCCGGTGATGATCAGGACCTTGGCCTCGAGGGCTCTGTGGAGTGCCTCCCGCTGCTCCGCGGTGAACCGGAGATCGCCCCGGGTCTCCGCCCACTGGATGGCCCGGGGGAGGTCGATCGAGGGACCGAGGCGTGGGGCCTTGGCCAGGAGGCTCAACCGACGGCTTACTCCCTCCTCGGCTTGGGAGAGCGGAGCAAGATAGACCGCGGTATCGCCGGCCAGCGGTTCACAGACCACGACCTGCTCTTCGTGAAGCGCGACGAGGGTCTGCTGAAGACGAGCCTCGTCGGCGATCCCCAAGAGCTCGACGCCCTCGCGGCAGAGGCGGGAGGCGGGAAAGTAGACGTGTCCCGCCTCGGCCGCCTCGTGCAGGAGATAGAGCAGCCCAGCGGCACACCGTTTGGGGGAATCCTTGGCCACGCCGAGGGACGCGCCGATCCGGTCGGAGGTCTTGAAGCCGATGCCCACAATCTCCCGGGCCAACCGGTACGGATCCTCGCGAATCTGCAGGGGTGCGCCCGGACCGTACGCCTTGAAGATCCTGGGGGCGAAGGTGGGGGAGATCTGATGCTCCTGCAAGAAGAGCATGAGCGCTCTCAGGTGCCGCTGTTCGGTCCAGGCGGCCCGGACCCGAGCCAGACGGGCCTCTCCGATCCCGTCCACCGTCAGCAGACGCTCGGGCTCCTCCTCGATGACCCGGAGCGTGTCGAGACCGAAGGCCTCCACCAGCCGCCGCGC
>JBHIAH010000108.1:0-6008 GCA_046758505.1 Methylomirabilales bacterium (SeqCode)
CCGGCCGCGCCAGGTCTATACCGGGGCGGATCAGCGGGATTATGTGCCGGTCGAGAAGCGCCGATAGATGGAGAGGTTCGGAGGCCTCCGGGGGCCTGGGATCGAGTGAGCGGCAGAACGGGGCTTGCCCTTATCCCAGGATGCTCTTGATGTCTTCGAGGCGGCTGACGATGTAATCCGGGTGCGGGATTGATTGGTCGAGGTGTTCTCCCCAGCGATTGAGCCAGATCACTCCCATGCCTACCCCCTTGGCCCCCGCGATATCAATGTGGGGGCTGTCCCCGATGAAGATTGCCTCGTGCGGGCTGATCCCGAGGGCCTCACATGCCGTCGTGAAGATGGCGGGGTGGGGTTTCCGGTGCCCGACCTCGTCGGAGATGAGGATCAGTTCAAAAAAAGAGGTCATCCCGGTCCGATCAAGAATCTGCCGGGCCGTAGGTCCATGATCAAAATTGGAGATGAGGGCGAGTCGATACCTGGGCTTCAGCCATTCGAGCAGCTCGCGATGCTCCGGCGGGGTGTGCACGGCCTCAGCGAGGCACCTCATGTGCGCATCAAGGAGACGCACCAGGAAGGGCTCGATCTCCAGAGTGACCGGGATGTGGAGTTGCTGGAAGAACAGGTGAAATCGCTCGTGGGCTGACACCTCGCGCTGCTCTTGTTCCCGAAGGCGAGCCGCCTCATCAAAGCTCTTGCGGAAGGCCTGGTAAAAGGTCTCGAGGGAAACGTCCCGGAACCGTTCTGCGAAGAGGGGATAGACAACGGCGCTGGTAGAGCGGATCGCCTCTCCGTTGACGTGAATGAGGGGGAGGCGTTCGCGGTGAAAATCCGCGAGCGTATCGAAGAGGTCAAAGATGGCGATGCGGTAGCTCATCGGGGGCTCTTGGGGTGTCGCTCTATCTTACCGGAACCCCTCAGGAAGATCAACACGAGAGAAGAATCCGTTCGACATGCTCCTAGCGTGGCGAGCCCCCCTCGAGATCCCGAGGGATATGACCGAGGGGGCGAGGGACGATTGACAGCCTCCGGGCCGCCTGGTAGCCTGGCCGATACGGTCAGGGGCGTACGGCGGCACAGGGGGTACGAATGCAGGCACGACGTGTCCGGGGACTCCTCCTGCTCCTTTTCGCTCTCGGCGTCACGAGGGCCTCCGGGATCTCGGCAGCTCAAACGATCCGCATCGGGTACATGCCGATCCTCCCGTCGGCGCATGAGTTTGTGGCCGCCGAAAAGGGCTGGTACCGGGACCTGGGCCTCGCGGTGGAGGAGATCCGGTTCAGCTCTGGACCCCCTATCGTCCAGGCTTTTGCGGCAGGGCAGGTGGATGTGGCCTACTTCGGCATCGGTCCCGCCCTGGTGGCCGTTGCCAAGGGGATCAAGGCCAAGGTGGTCGCCTCGGGCGTCACGGAACAGGTGGCTGTCATTGCCGCGAATGACTTCGCCGATCTGTACGAGAAGGCGCCAAGCCGCAAGGCCTTTCTTCAGTTCGCCGCGAAGCGAGGCCGTCCGCTGAAGGTTGCAACATTCCCTCCCGGCTCGACGCCCGATGTCATGCTCCGCTACTGGCTTGACCAGCTCCACGTCCATCCGGTGAACGACGTGGAGATTGTGGCCATGGGCGCGGACCGGGTCCGGCTGGCGGTCCTGGCCCAACGGGTGGACGCCACGATGATCCTGGAACCGATCATCACCATCATCCGGCGGGCTCCGATCCCGTATCGGATTCTGGTGTACGGCAAGGACATTCTCCCGAAGCAGCCCGGATCCGTTCTCTTTGTGCGACAGAGCCTGATCGACGAGCGGCCCGACGTGGTGGAGCAACTCGTCATGATGCATCTGAAGGCGACGAAAATTTTGGTGGAAGAGCGCGATGAGGCTGCCGCGATTATTTCGCGCAAGATCGGCGCCGATGCGCTGCCGGTCCAGGTGGCCCGCGAGGCGCTGGACTCCAAGGCGCTTCACTGGGTGGCGAATCCGCACGCCATCGTGGACGGCACGATGACGTACAATCGATTCCAGGTCAAGCTGGGGACCTTCAAGAAGCCGGTCAGTCCTCAGGCCCTGTTCGACTTCCAGTTTTACGATAAGGTCATCGGCGCCCATCCCGAGTACAAGGAATACTGAGTCGTGGAACAGCCAGACCGGCCACTCGGCGTGACGCGGTGGGGACGCTTCCTGATCCAGGCCGCATCCGTGACCGCCTTTCTGGCTCTCTGGGAGATCATTGCGCGGCTCGGCGTATTCCCTCCCTACCTGCTGCCCGCCCCCTCGACCGTGGCCGGCACGTTCGCGGACCAGCTCTGGGCCGGCAACATTGCCCGTCTGCTGAGCCACAGTCTCCGCCATTACGCCCTCGGGCTCGTTTTCGGGGTGAGCCTCGGGGTGCTCCTAGGGCTCTGCCTGGCCTGGTCCCGACGGCTCGAGTTGGTCCTCGACCCGGTCATTGCCCTCTTGCGCCCCATCCCACCCCTGGCGTGGATTCCCTTCGCCATCATCTGGTTCGGCATCACCACCCAGGCGGCAGCCTTTCTGATATCCCTGGGGGCGTTTTACATCACCTTGTACAGCACGTACGGGGGGGTCAAGGGGATCGACTGGCGGCTGGTCGAGGTGGCACGGACGCTCGGCGAGCAGTCGAGCTGGAAGATTGTCCGTCGGGTCGTTATCCCGGCCGCCCTGCCGGCAATCCTTACCGGCATCCGGACGAGCCTTGGCCAGGGCTGGATGACCGTCGTGGCCGCAGAGATGTTTGGAATCCAGGGGATCGGCCTCAAGATGCTGGAGGCGGCGGGCCTCCTGGCAATGGATGTCGTCATTGCTTACATGGCTGTGATCGGTCTCGTCTACTTCGTGATCGATCGGACCTTCCTGACCATGGAGGCGCGCCTTCTCCGGTGGCGCTAGCCGTGGGTCAGGCCAAGCTCGAGGTCCGACAGCTCTCCAAGTCCTTCACCACCATCGAAGGAAGGGAGATCCTGGCCCTCAAGGACATCAGCCTCGCGGTCGAGGAGGGGGAGCTTGTGTGCATCCTCGGCCCCTCGGGCTGCGGGAAAAGTACCCTCCTTCGGATTGTGGCTGGCCTCGAGCCGCCGTCGACGGGGGAGATACTCCTCGATGGGCGGCCGCTCACCGGTCCAGGGCCGGACCGGGGCATGGTATTCCAGGAGCATCTCCTCTTCCCATGGCGGACGGTCGGTCACAACGTGGAGTACGGCCTCGAGGTCCAGGGGCGGCCGAAGGCGGAACGGGCGGCACGGGCGCGGGAATGCCTGGCCATGGTGGGCCTCGAAAGTTCCAGTGAGCAGTATCCAAAGGAGCTGAGCGGGGGGATGAAACAGCGGGTGGGCATTGCCCGAGCCCTGGCGAACGACCCCGCCATCCTCCTGATGGACGAGCCGTTCGCCTCGGTGGATGCCCAGGCCCGGTTCGACTTGCAAGCCATGTTGCTGACGATCTGGTGGGGGACCGGAAAGACGATCCTCTTCGTCACCCACAGTGTCGAGGAGGCGGTCTACCTGGCCGACCGGGTGGTCCTCATGGGGGGCGGGCCCGGGACCGTCATCGATGCGGTCAGCATAGACCTCCCGCGTCCCCGGTATCGGGTGAGCCCGGAGTTTAACGTCATTCGACGCGAGGTCCTGACGCGTCTCGGCTTTCTGACCGGGGAATGACCCCGCCAGCCAAGGCCGGGATGATGGTGATCTCGTCCCCGTCGGTGACCGGGGTCTCGAGCACCTCGCGATCCCGCACCTCTTCGCCGTTGATGTAGATCAACACGAAGCGGTTGATCTCTCCCTGCGGGTCAAAGAGACGCTCCTTGAATCCAGGGTAGCGCTCCTCGAGGCGGGTGAGGACCTCCCGGAGTGTGCGGGCGTCCACCTCGATAGCCTCCTGGCCGCCGGTCAGCCCCCGGAGGACCGAGGGAACCTTCACCGTCTGGCCCATCTCGTTTCACCCTTCGATCCATTGGTCTCGGGGAGAGTTGCGGAACTTCCTTCTTCCATTCCGGTTGCCGGATCGAGGCTATCCCAGTCCGGCGAGCCGGTCAACCCCATGGCCGTGCCACGACCTGCGCAACAACTTCTCCTATTGCTGGCATCGGGAATAAGACCAGGATCACTCCCCACGCGAGGAGGAGCACGCCGAGGGGGGCGCTGAGTCGCCGGCCCCAGGGCATGTTTTTTTCGACGGCCATCACCGCCCCCAGCGCCAACATCCAGCCAATATTCGCGACTCCGACGACGAACATCAGGAGCATCAACGCCCAGCAGCAGCCGATGCAGAAGATCCCATGGCGGACTCCCAGCCACAGAGCGTGCATCCTTTCGTGGCGTCCCCGCCAGTGCTCCATGATGAAGCTGAGCGGGGAGCGGCACTTGTCCAGACAGTAGTACTTGAGGGGCGTAAACTGAAAGACTCCCCCGACGACGAGGATACCCGCCCCAAGCATCCAGGCGTTCGCCTCGAGCCACACGCTCCCCTCGACGGCCTCGTGTAGTATCCAATCGGCCAGGTGAGCCGTAGCGCCAAACAACGTCCAGGTACCGAGGTAGCCAGCGACGAGTAGGACCACCAACCACAGGCGATCCGGACGCCGGCGCGTCAGGGCGTGGAACATCACAATGAGGGGGAGGCTGGTGGGCAGCATCATGGCAACCGTCATTACGGTCCACCCTCCCACGAAGACAAAGAGCAGCACGGTGTCCTCGGGAAGGCTGATGACTTCCAGTTCCTCGTGGTTGAGATACCGGGCGTAGGGCGATTGGCCCCACGCCCACAGGGCCAGCCACGCCAGCGCAATCAGGATCACGAGCAGCGCCGTGAACAATCTTCGATCGTTGACGTTCGGCCACACGGTTACGCTCTTCTCCCGATGGACAGGTCTCTAGCTTGACCCTGCGGGTTCCGTCACCCGCGGGAGTGACGGCGCTGGAAGTCTTCAGTATGCGTTATCCCTGGAACCGGAAGCTCCCCTGGATCGCATTGTGGTTCTGCAGATCAATATTGAACCCGTAATTCGGGGCGTTCACCCGATACCGCGAGGCCTTACTCACGTAGGCAGGGGAGCCGGGAATGGTCGTGAACGCGGTATCGTGGAGCGTAGTTGGCTGGCCTGTGGCGCCCTGGAACGGCGCCATTTCGGCTTCGATCGCCTGGCCGATCTTGAGGGTGCCTTTGCCGCCTTTGACCTCAAAGGTGAAGGGCACCCGCTCGATGCCGGCCACCTCGCCGACCAGCTGCGCCAAGTCCGCGACCGGGCCGCCAAGATTCCCGGTCCACACGTTCAAGAGCGCCTGCTGCTGCTGGTCCGTGGCTTTTTCATCCACGTAGACGACAACGCGCCAGTTCCCCTTCAGGATGTTGCCGGGGATGTGGCAAAGAATGGCAAGAGTACGGCCCGAGACATCCACGCCGTTCACCGTTCCCTTGTCAATATGCCAGGCAAGCACCCCTTCGCAAATGCCGCGATCGGGATCCTCGCCAACCCAGCAGGGACAGACGACGTTACACGTACAGACTTCCAGCAATTGCCCTTCCAGTTGGTATGCCATGCTTCACCTCCTCCTATCACAGTTTGTGGGCGAATTTTTTCGCTTCCCTGCGATCACTTCCGGGGCATGCAATACACCTCCCTGCTCTCTAAGCCGCCAAGGAGGATGTTGCCTCACCTTGCGAGAGGCTGAAACGCTGACGTGCTGGACTAAAAGCGCAGACGCCCTCCCAGGCGGTGCTTCGCCCGGGAGGGCGTCTGGGTTTCTGGTGGGCAGTCGATTGTGCCCAAGGGGGGGCTTGGCATGATCGCTACCCCGACTTCATTGCTGCGTCTCCTCGCGAGGGCTTGAATATCACCTAAACTACGGTCGGTGTCAAGGGGTTGGTGGAGACCCCCGATGGAGGAGTTGGACCCGCAGGCCCTTGGGAAGATAGCAACTACAAATCGTTTCGAGTGATGTTACTGGTTGTAATCTGCACCACAGTCGATACAGGGTGGTGAAAGGACACACTCA
>JBHIAH010000109.1:0-5946 GCA_046758505.1 Methylomirabilales bacterium (SeqCode)
GGTGACCCTCGGCGGCTGCCCGCCGGTCTTCAGGGATGGGTCATGAAGGTCCTCGGCTTGCTGTTCACCGCAATCGCGGTTTCCCTGGGTGCTCCCTTCTGGTTCGACATGCTGAATAAGCTGGTGAACCTCCGCTCTGCGGGCAAGCAACCGGAGAAGACACCGAAAGCGTAAGAGCACTTGAGGGAAAAGCCTGCCTGGTACGTCATGGCGTGTGTGAGGAGACCGGTGTATTGCGACCACTCGCATGCCGTTCGTCGTGGTAGCGCCTTTCAACAACAGCGAGCCTGCATTTCACCGCTTGCCCGTGCTCCGGGGCCTTTTGGGGTCAGCACACAGTTCGGCGTGAGGTGTTGCACTTGGCCAGTGCCTTTGTTAACCTCGTCTTATGTCTCGACCGACTACACGTAGCATACCGTAGGGCTCTCGAGCATCTCACGTGTCGGTGTACCGCGAGGGGGCGTATCTTTACAGTTCAGGGATGTTGAAAGGGCGAAGCGGAAGGGTGGAAGAATCCCATCTTGCGAACAGGGAACGAAGCACATGAGGGGACTCGATTGATTCCAGTGATCAGGGCAGACTGGCGGGTGAACCTGCGGCGCTTCATCCTGTACTTCGTGTTAGTGGCGTTTTTGCCTCTGACGCGAGGGACGATCGACGCGGGCGAGAAGCTGACGATCGGGGCGGTGGAGGACGTGATTCTCTTACCGTGGAATGTGAGGCTCCCCGCCCGCATCGACACAGGGGCAAGGAGGTCCTCCTTGGATGCACGGGATCTTATGGTGCACGATAACGAGGTGGTCTTTACGTTGCCTGATCAGTACGGGGGTCTCGAACTGCGCTTACCAATTATTGATTGGCGGGTCTTTCGGTCCAGTCTCGGCAGGCAGCGGCGTCCCGTGGTCGAAATGGAACTCTGTCTGGGCTCGAAGCGGTTTCGCACGCAGGTGGCACTCGCCGACCGGTCGCGGGTGCAGTATCCATTCCTCGTGGGCCGCCTGGCCCTTCGGGGGCATTTTCTCGTTGACGTAAGCCGGTCCAAGGTCTTGCCGCCGAGCTGTTCCGAGGGCTCGTCATAGTGAAACGCCCCGTCGTCCTGCTCACAAGCCTCCTTGTGCTCTTCCCGGCCGTACTCATCAGCTATCGCGTCCTGGCCCTCAGGTATCCCCCGTTTCCCACCGCTCCAGGTGAGGTGTGGCGCCTGACGATGGAGGCGCGGATCGTCGGTCCTCATGACGGAGAGGTCCTCCTGCGGACTGCCCTCCCTGAGACCCGCCCCGGCCTCAGGGTCAGCGAGGAGATGTTCACCTCTGGCATGCTGGACCTCAACCTGCTGCGCGAGGGATCAAATCGGCTGGGGGTATGGTCGGGGCCGATTCACGGCGCCATGGAATCCATTGCCTACCGCGCGATCATCGTCGTGCGCGGCGGGTATTCTCCGGAGGCCCTGATGTCCCCGATGCTGGAAGCTTATCCGGCCGGTATGGGTTCGCGAGAGCGAGCCTTGGCGGAACGCCTCGTGGCAAAGTGGAGCCAGCTTCCGCCCCCGGAGCGACTTCGGGCGGTGGCGGCAATGGCAAAGGGTCAATGGGGACGACCGCCCCCCACCCCTCAAGATATCCGGGCCTGGTCCACTTTTCGCGAGAAGCGGGGCGCCGCGGAGGCCTTTATGGTGCTCACGCGAGCGGCCGGCCTCCCGGCTCGACGCGTCGAGGGGCTTCTGCTGGCGGAGGGGGTCGTTACCAGACCGCTGGCGTGGATCGATGTGTTCACCGGTACAAAATGGGAAAGCCTGTCACCGGCCACGGGAACGATCTATCGAAAGCCCATCCCGCTGTTGCCCTTGGCAAGCGGCAGCCTCAGTGCGGTCCGGGTGTCGGAGGGGAAGATGCGCGATATTCGCTGGACGATGATCCCGACACGATTGAGCGGCTGGCGCCTGCACTTTGAGCGCATCATGCGGTCGGACCGTTTCCTGGACCGCTGGTCCCTCTTCAGCCTACCGCCGGAGTTTCAAGAGACCTTTCGGATCCTGCTGCTGGTTCCAGTCGGGGCCCTCATGATCGCGGTGTTGCGGAACATCGTCGGGTTTCCCACGTTTGGGATTTTCATGCCAGTTCTCATGGCGCTCGCCTTTCGAAACACCGGACTGCTCTACGGGTTGGGGATATTCACTGGTGTCGTGTTGATCGGGGCGGTTGTGCGTCGCGCGATGGACAATCTCCGCCTCCTGCTGGTGCCGCGGCTTTCGGCGCTCCTGACGCTGGTTATCGCCTGCCTCACCGTCTTGGCGCTTGTGGGGAGCAAGCTCGCGCTCTGGCAGTTCATGGGAGTGGGTCTCCTTCCCATCGTGATCCTTACCATGGCCATCGAACGGTTCTTCATCCTTCTGGAGGAAGCCGGACCCTGGGAAGCGCTCCTGACCACCACGGGAACCGCCATGGTTGCAACGATTGCTTACGGAATCATCCGCTGGGAGTCCCTTCAACTCACCTTCTTCATCTATCCCGAACTTATTTCAGCGGTCGCAGCGATGCAGCTCCTCTTGGGTCGCTATACCGGTTTCCGGCTCTCGGAGCTGATCCGCTTCAGGGCCTTCAGGAGCGCGTCGTGATTTTCGCAGCCGTCCGCAAGCTCCGGGAAGCGGGGGTCCTCGGCATGAACCGCCGCAACGCCGACTGTATCATGCGGTGGAATCCCCGCGCAGTCTTCCCCCTCGTGGATGACAAGGTCCTGACCAAGCGCCTGGCCGAGTCCCATGACGTTCCAACGCCACCCCTCTACCTCGTGATCGAGCACCATGGTGACATCGGCAGTCTCTCGGCAGCCCTCGGTGACCGCCGGGAGTTTGTCGTGAAGCCGGCGCGCGGCGCTGCCGGGAATGGCATCGTCCTCGTCGTGGACCGTACGTCGCAGGGATTTGTCAAGCCGAGCGGCGAGGTGATTGCACCGGAAGATCTCGCCTACCACGTTTCCGGCATTCTTTCGGGGATTTATTCCCTCGAGGGACTGGAGGACCGGGCAATCGTTGAGGCCCTCATCCGTCCGGATCCGGTGTTTGCAACTGTGACCTACCGCGGAGTTCCGGACATTCGGATCGTGGTCTATCGCGGGATCCCGGTGATGGCGATGGTCCGCCTTCCCACGCGGGCCTCGGACGGAAAGGCCAATCTCCACCAGGGAGCCCTTGGGGCGGGAATCGATATGGGTACCGGGACAACCCTGACGGCGGTTCATCGCTCCTCCGTGGTGACGCATCATCCTGATACGGGAAACCCCGTAAGCGGTATACAGGTGCCGTACTGGGAGCAGATGCTGCTTATGGCCGCGAAGGCTCCTGACATGATCGACCTCGGCTACCTTGGGGTGGACGTGGTGATTGATCGGGATCGCGGTCCGGTATTGCTCGAGTTCAACGCGCGGCCCGGCCTTGCCGTGCAACTCGCGAATCGGGCCGGTCTCTGGACACGTCTCGAACAGATCGACGCAGCGCCGCTTGACATCTTTGCGACGCCCGAGACGCGAGTCGCCTGGGCGATTGAGCGGTTCGCCGGGGGGCCCTTCTGATGGACAGGCAGTCCTTGACCGAGGTCGGGTTGGTGTAGGACGATGATATGCACACACCGGTTCCTCAAAGATCCAATATTCGCGGTGCTTGAGACGTTCCCGTTCGAAGATGTGGGAGTATTGTGAGGTCTGCCCTTGCTTCAGGAGGAGGTTGCATTGGCGTTGAGGTGCGGGGAGTGGAGCATTGAGTTCAGCGCGCTATTCGGGCAACAATTGCGCTTGGGGCCGTAGCCAAGCCTTATTGGACTGGAAGAGGGTTGCGACGTAGGCCTGAGGAGAGTTCGATGCGCATTGCGGTGTTTGGCGTAGGGGGGGCGGGGGGCTATTTCGGCGGGCGGCTGGCCCAGGCAGGCGAGGATGTAGTGTTTATCGCCCGCGGCGAGCATTTGCAGGCCCTGCGGACGCGTGGCCTCCGCGTGGAGAGCGCAAAGGGCGACTTTGCGCTCAGGCCGGTCCAGGCGACCGATGACCCGGCACAGGTCGGCGTCGTGGACGTGGTCTTGCTCGGGGTGAAAACATGGCAGGTATCGGAGGCGGCACAGGCCATGCGCCCCATGGTTGGGCCGGAGACGTTCGTTGTGCCGCTGCAAAATGGGGTCGAGGCGTCTGCCCAATTGACGTCGGTGCTGGGTGCCCCGCATGTCTTGGGTGGGTTGGCCAAGATTGTCAGTTTCAAAGTCGGACCGGGCCATATTCGTCATCCCGGACTCGAGCCGCATGTGGTCTTCGGAGAATTGGATAATCATCGCTCCGAGCGTGCCGAACGGCTGCGTCAGGCATTTGCGCGGGCGCAGGTTTCGGTGGAAATTCCCGCGGACGTTCAGGTGGCTATCTGGGATAAGTTCTTGTTCGTGGTCTCGTGGGGTGGGGTGGGGGCGGTGACCCGGGCACCGGTCGGCGTGTTGCGGAGTCTGCCGGAAACGCGACACATGCTGGAGGAGGGGATGTACGAGATTCTCGCCGTCGCCCGGGCACGCGCAGTGGCCTTGCCAGACGACGCCGTTCGCAGGACCATGGCTTTCGTGGATGGCATGCCGCCGGGGGGGACCGCCTCGCTCCAGCGCGATATCGCGGAAGGGAGACCATCGGAACTCGAGGCGTGGAATGGAGCCGTAGTCCGTTTGGGTCGGGAGGTCAGGGTGGCCACTCCGGTCCACGCCTTTCTCTACCACAGCTTGTTACCGCTCGAGATGCGCGCGCGCGGGCGGGTGCAGTTTCCGGATTCAACATGAGTACACCATCTTTCGATCCGGTTCAATACAAGGCTGCGCAACGCCAACAGTGGGACACCGTTGCGGCCGGCTGGAGGAGATGGTGGGAAACGATTGAACGGGGGGCACAGCACGTCAGCGACCGCCTGGTGGAGTTGGCTGCCATTCAACCCGGACATCGAGTGCTGGATGTTGCCACCGGGATCGGCGAGCCCGCCATCACCGCGGCCCGTCGGGTCGGTCCTGCGGGCCGTGTCGTCGCGACCGATCAATCCCCGAAGATGCTGGCGATTGCCCGAGAGCGGGCGGCGGCGCTCGAATTGCACAATCTGGATTTTCGGGAAATGGATGCAGAGGCCCTGGATTTTCCAGAGCGATCCTTTAATGCCATCCTGTGCCGATGGGGGCTGATGTTTCTCCCCCATCCTGCCGCGGCCTTGGACCACGTTCGACGACTGCTCGTTCCTCGTGGACGGTTTGCCGCGACCGTCTGGGATGTCCCACCCAAGGTTCCGATGCTCAGCGTGGCGATGGGTGTGGTACAGAGGATCCTGCAGCCACCTCCAAGGACCCCCTCCCTCTTTAGTTTGGCGGACCCGGGTGTTCTGGAGCACGCACTTCTGGGGGCTGGGTTTGCCGATGTCCAGAGCGAACGCGTGATGAGCATTGCTGAATTCCCCTCGGTCGAGGCATACACGACCATGCTCAAAGACGTTGCCGCGCCGGTCATGGCCCTGCTGGCCGATCAGCCAGCCGAGCGGCGCGCAGAGGTTTTTCGGGCAATCGCGGAGGCCGCGCGGGCGTACACCGCCGCGGATGGCCGCGTCCGCATGTCGAACCAGGCTATCTGCGCCGTTGGGCGACGAGCGTGATGTAGCCCGCCCGTAAGAGTGTGATTGTCGCGCCGCCCTCCTTCTGGGGGCCTCGCGCCGCACCCGGGATCGAAAGATCCAAGCCTCCGGCCCGCTCTACCTTCTGCATGACAAAAGGTGAGGATCGGGATGACCCTGTGACAATCTGACATGGCCATTCGGGCCCTCCCACCTCGCTCCCTCCGGTCAATACCTGCATTTCCCCTCGTGAATGCAAAGAATTATTCGTGTAGATCCGTTTGACGCACCTGCGCTTTTAACATTTCGATATGGGCTGGATCTAAAGAGTTAGAACC
>JBHIAH010000110.1:0-5738 GCA_046758505.1 Methylomirabilales bacterium (SeqCode)
GGCGCGGTTCGAGTACTCCGAGTTGTCCACAGGCACGTAGATGTGTCGGTACATGAACTCCTTCCCTTTCTCACATCGCGCCTTTCACCGGACGGTTTCCCTGCTCACCGCCAGAGGCAGAAGCCCCTGGGCGACCGAACGGGGGCCGACGGGTGGCGCGGCCGGGTACCCGCGCCGGAGGCGTGGGTGGGCGCCCCACGGCGCGGAGCCCACCGCCTAGTCACCGCCCCGTCTCGACACCGTCTCGCGCTCTTGCGAGAGGCCCATGCTCGCGGGAGCGAGCACCGTGGGACTGTTCGCCGCGACGGACCCGTCGGCCCGCGGACGCCTGGGCCGGGCCTTCATGAATGAACCACGCTAGGATCGGCGGACCCGTCGGATGAGCCACCATTCCGCCAGCGGGCGATCTCCGCGATCGAGGCGAAGATCGGGGCCCCCAGGACGAAGGCCCCGAACATCAGGTGGAGCTGAGTGATGATCCACATGATGAGGCGGGAGTTGCCGCCGAAGAAGGTTCGGTAGTCAGCCGAACGCCCGGCGAGAGGCCCTTCCCCAAGGGACGCCTCTACCTGGGCGGAGGAGGGTTGAGCTTGCGCGGCGACCGCGACGACCGACGGCGCGGTCTGAGGCTCAGCGGCCAGGAGAGCGGAGGGAACCGCAGTGGCCCAAAGGACGAAGGCCAGGAGCCCGATCCAGCGCCAGGCGCTATCCACCCCTTTGACAGCCCTCATATGAGTTCAAGGTCCCCGGGGCCTACTTCAGCTTGAACTCCACTCTCGCCTTCCCCCTCGGGGGGATGGTGACTTCTGTGGTGATCATCATCGCCTTGCCGTAGATGGGACGCCCATCCTTATCCGACCCTTTCACCTCCCAGGACTCATGCCACGCCACCACCTTGTACGTCCCCGGCGGGATATCGGTGACCTTGAAGCGCCCGCGCTCGTCCGTGACCGCGAAGTAGGGATCCGGACGGACCACCATCCAGGCCTTCATGTGGGTGTGGGCATCGCACTGGATGTCCATGACCCCGAATCTCTTCTTCCGCCAGAGCCTCTTGATCCGCCGCGTGACGTCGAGCACCTGGTCCTGGAGAGGAAGGGCCAGGTTGAAGACGGTCTTCCTTGCCAGGAACCCGTGGGTGTTGTGGAGGACAGGATCCGAGTTCTTGACCTTGGTCTTCGTAGCCGTGCTCACCGCGACCACATGGGGGACGAAGAGGCACGTGTTGTTGTCCAGGACCACGGTCTTCCGTTCGATCTTCTTCCCCTTGGCAATCCCCTCCATCCAGATCACGGCGTACCTGACCCCCTTGTTGAGCCCCAGGACCAGAGCCTCAGAGGGTACGGAGTCCCCGCACAGGTCCTGGTTCTTCTTGACCGGGATAGGCGCTAGCTTGGGCGGGGCCCCCACGAACCTCACGCTCCCCGTCAGAGTGCCTCCGTCTTTGACCTCGACGACTTCATAACCCAGAGCCACGCCGGGGATTGCCACTACCAGGGCCAGCGCCAGGCTCACCATGCGCACCCGCATTGCTCGTTCTCCTTTCGTCTCCAAAGAACAGGCGATGGCTACGCTTCCCTCGCCCCGCGGTGCCGACGATTGACGCGGGCAAGGACAAGCCCCATCGCAGCCGCCCCGAGAAGGCCAAAGACATAGGCCAGGGCAGGGATCGGGGTCTCGAGGGAGAGATAGTACCAGGGAGAGAGGGACATGATAAGGTCGTGCTCGCCGTTGCCGCCGTCCCACACGTTGATGGCTATGGGGATGAGCTTCCCCTTCTCAACCTGAGCATCTTTCCTGTCGTCGGTGGAAAGCGGCCTCATGATGACTACCTTCCAGCGGCCGTCCTTCCACACCCCTGTGCCTTTGGCCTGTTGGCTTTCCGCAGGTTGGGGTTTGAGGGGAGCGTCAGGACCGGAGGCATTGACCTCCTCCACGGCCTGCCGGTCCGCCATCCAGATCCACAGATTGACGCGATTCCGCCTGTCGCCCCAGAGGAAATGCGGCTTGACGGGTCCCTCGGGAATCTTGACGGGAAACTGGAGGGCGACGGAGTCCCTGAACGTTTCCGCCTGCCTCTGAAGGTCGGAAACTTTGACGTAGGTGTCTTCTGGGTCGATCGGGACCTGGATCTTCCGGTGGACGGTATCCTCTGTGGGGTCGTCCCACTGAAGCAGGAACGCCACCTCCTTCTCGTTATGAACAGATCTCAGCTCGATGAGGTCCACCGAAGGATTCTGCCACCTGGGCTTGTGGATGACCTGGCCGAGGAGGGGGATCTGGAGAGGGCGGGCTTCCTCCCACACGGGAGCATCGGGATCAAGGGGAATCTCCTCGCTGATGCGCTTGGAGACAACGACCGTTGTCCGTCCGCTTCCGGCGCCCTTTGCCTGATTGAGCGAGACGATGTAGTTGGCCAGGTGCCAGCGCTCCTCGTCGGAAAGGGTGTGGATGAAGGAGGGCATCGGGGTGCCGTTGAGACCGGTGGTGAAGCGGCGATAAATGTCCTGGGGCTCGGACCCGCCCTTGAACCTCCACCCCTTGGTCAGGTTGAAGGGACGGATGGGGAAGCCCCAGTCGTCCTCGAGCTCGTGGATCTTCTTCCCGTCCCCCCTTCCTTCCTTCCCATGACACTCCCAGCACTTCTCTCGCTTGAAGAGCTCCCTCCCCTTGGCAATGCTCTCCGGGCTGGACGGGATGTTCTTGGAAACCTCAATGATCTTCTTGTAGGGGTCGAACTCGGGGTCTGAGAACTCCGGGAAGAAGGTCTTGATGTAGTAGATGACCTGCCACCTCTCCGTCTCGCTCAAATAGGGCTCCCACGAAGGCATGGCGGTCCCCGCGATGCCCCGACTCACGGTGCGGAAGAGATCCTCGTCCGTAGGGAGCTCGCCGCTGGCCGTCGTCCTCAGCTTGAATATCCCCACCGTGAAGTCCCGAGGCCTGGGATCCAGGTAATCGGCAACCGGGCCGTTCCCGTCCCCTTCGTCGCCATGACAGAAGAAACACCGCCGTTCGTAGATCTTCTTCCCGGTTTGAACCATCTCCTCGGTTGCCGGGGGTTTGGCCTGAGCTCCCGGCAGACGAAAGAGAAGCAAGAGAGGGAGGAATAGGAAGGGAACGATGGGTCTCACTGTGACTTCTCCGGGATCCTCGGCTCGACGTTGGCAATCTCGTATTCCGCCAAGAGGATCTTCCAGATCTCCTTCTTTTTCAAATCCGTCTTCCAGACGGGCATGGCCGAGTCCCAAGGGGTCGCCACAGGCGGCAGTCCTCGGCCCCCCTCGTTTACCCTCCAGAAGGCGAACGACTCCACTACGGTGGCAATGGTGCCGGGGTCCCGGAAGTTCGCCGGCTTCAGGGGGAGGGCCCGGGCCATCGGGCCGTCCCCACCGGCCGCCACCCCGTGGCACGGCCGGCAGTTCTTCTCGAAGAGGACCATCCCCTCCCTCGTGTATCTCTGCACCAGGGCCTTCCTCGCCTCATCCGGGGAGAGATCCCCCAGATTCTCTTCCTCGATGAACTGCTTCACCCGCTCATCCGAGGGGTGGCGGAGGGGATTCTCGAGCCCCTCGAATCGACCGGGCATGGTGGGGTGCTGGATGCGTATCCCGGTTGGGCTCGTCACCCGTGGCGCGAACTGGGTGAAGATCAGCCCGCCGAAGAAAAACGGAGTGAGGACAAACACCCCGAGCCTGACTCGCCCCATGGCACCCTCGGCCTGGAGAAAGGCCCGGATCGGGGCCAGAAATTCCGTCCGCCTTCCGGGATCAGAGGTCACATAGAGAAAGGCCCCCCAGAGGGCGAGCAGGAGGTAGAGCGCCATGGCAACGGATGGCATGGGGAGGGGCACGCGCCCCCCCGTCACGGCCATGGAGAAATACGGAAAGGCCTGCCAGAGAAGAAGGAAGAGTCCCAGGAGGGAGCCGACCACTGACCAGAAAAGGGTCAGGCGCGGTCTCCGGGCTCTCATTGCGCCTCCGCCTGTTCCGCGCCCAGGCTCGAGAGAAACGCGACCAGGTCCACCAGGTCCCTGAGGTTCAGCGTGTCGTGATACTCCGGCATCTTGGACAACTCGTCGTCGCCCACAAAGCCTTCGCCCTGAACGATGACCGCATTCGGGTTGATGACTGACTCGAAGAGGTAGAGCTGGGTCTGAACGCCTCCGATATCGGTCAGGTCCGGACCGACCCCGCCCTCATCCTCCTTCCTGGTGGGGAACTTCTCCCCTTCGACCTTGTGGCAGGTATAACACTTCATCTCCTCGAACACGTCTCTGCCGAACTCAGGATCGCCTTCCGGGAGTTGGAGCTTGGCGACGGTCTCCTTCACCTGAATCTGGCCGGTCTTGTAAGGCTGCTGAGCACGAACCAAGGCGCTCAGCGTCTCGCCGCCCACCTCGCCATCCTCCTTGCTCGTGCTCACCAAGTACACCAGAACCGACAGGATCTCATCGTCGGTCAGAGCGATGGGCGGGTTCTTCACGTGAGGCATCACCCCGTCCGAGTACCCCTCCACGACATAGGCGGACGGGTTATAGACGCTTTCAACCACATACTCGGCGGCGGTTTTTCCGTCGACCCGGGTGGCCGCTCGCTCCCAGAGGGGCACGGGAAACTTCGGCAGAAGCACTCCCTGGTTGGGACACCGGATAGCGCTGCCCTTGCTCCCGATGCTATGGCATGTCGAGCATTTCCCCTTCCCCCAAAAGATCTTCTCCCCGGCCTCGGGGCTGACCTCCATCAGGGCCGCCTCCATCCCGCCACGCCGACCGGAGACGGTCGTGATGGTATACCCCACATAGACGAAGGCCAGGTTGATCCCCAGGACGAAGGCCGCGACCTTCCACACCGCCTTTCCCATCAGTCAGCCTCCGCCTGGGGAAGCCCGGCCTCTACCAGTTCGATCCCCTTCTTTTCGCCCAGCTCGCTCATCCAGAAGACCAGGGCGATCATGATGAAGAACACCATCACGATGAAGGCGATGACCCCCGCCGCATAGAAATCGGAAGGGGTGAAGGCCCACTCCGTCGTGTCCTGCAGGACGCCGTAGATATGCCAGTTCTCGCGGAGGCCGGATCGGATGAATCCCATAATCCCCATGGTCATCACGGCCATCACCGCGAGGAAGAGGAGGACATACTGGGAGCCTACAGGCACCCGGCCCCAGCGGAGTCCCCCCATGATCTCCGCCTTCCGAAAGAGGAAGATGTCGATCGCCCCGATGGTCAGCAGCGCGCTCAAGAGTATGAGCCACTGCGCCACGGCGATATTCCGCAAGAAGGGATTGGCCTCCGCCATGACGATGAAGCCGTAGACGCCCAAAATGAAGACCCCGATAAGGGACGTGATAGCGAAGAGCCCGGCCTGAGCGAGCTTTCCCCCGTCTCGAAACGTCATCAGGATCGAGGCGAAAACGGCCGCGATCTGAACACCGAGCAGCCAGGCGGGAAGCAGAAAATACCTGCCTTTGTCGGGGGACAGGCCCAGGGTCTGGGGGTCCAAGGTGAAGAGGGAGCGCGCATAGGTCCCCAGGATCAGGAGCACGAGCACGCCGACCCCGCCCAGGACCATCTTGGCCATCCACCCGTGCGCGGCGAAGGGGAGCGTGTTCCCCTTGTTCCCCCGCCGGTAGAGCAGGAAGCTGAAGAACGTGGAGAGGATCATGAGATTGATCACTGCATTCTTGGCTGACATCAGCCCCAGATACTTCAGCACCGGATGATACTGCCCCCCCAC
>JBHIAH010000111.1:0-5509 GCA_046758505.1 Methylomirabilales bacterium (SeqCode)
GCCACCCCGCCCGGTGAGGGGGGGATCGGCATTGTCCGCCTGAGCGGCCCCCGCGTTCTCGAGGTGGTATGCCGGGTCTTCACTCCGTCGTCGGGTACCGAGCCCCGGGAATTTAAGAGCCACACCATCCATCACGGCCACGTGATCGACCCGGCCACCGGTGCCGTGATCGATGAGGTTCTCCTTCTCCTCATGCGGGCTCCCCGGTCCTACACCGGCGAGGACGTAGCGGAGCTCCACGGGCATGGCGGGCGGGTCTCCCTTCGGGCGATGCTCGAAACGGTCTTTCGCGAGGGGGCGAGGCCTGCGTGGCCGGGGGAATTCACCAGGCGGGCCTTCGTGAACGGCCGACTCGACCTCGCACAGGCAGAGGCGGTCCTGGACGTCGTGCGGGCGAAAACCGAGGCGGGGCTCAAGGCAGCAGTGCGGCAGCTTCAGGGGGGGCTCTCGGAGCGGGTTCAGGGCCTGCGGGCGGAACTGCTCTCTGTGCTGGCGACCCTGGAAGCCTCGGTCGATTTTCCCGAGGAGGGGCTCGACCTCCCGGAGGTCGGAGAGCTCGAGAAGCGGATCTATCGCATCGAGGAGGGGCTCGAGGCCCTGATCCGGAAAGCGAGGGAAGGGCGGCTGCTTCGGGAGGGGGCAACCGTGGTCATCGCTGGGCGGCCCAACGTGGGGAAGTCGAGCCTGTTGAATGCCCTCCTCGGGAGGGAACGGGCGATCGTCTCGGTGGTTCCGGGGACCACCCGGGACACCGTGGAGGAAGAATGTCAGATCGGCGGGGTCCCCGTCCGGCTGATCGACACCGCCGGGCTCCGGCAGGAGTCGGGCGACCCGGTGGAGGAGGAAGGGCTGCGCCGGACTCGGGGGGCTTTGGAGCAGGCCGATCTCACGATCGTGGTCGTGGACGGCAGCGAGGGCATTACCCCGCTCGACCTGCAGGCCTTCTCGGCGCCGCGAGACCCGCGTATCCTCGTGGTCAACAAGAGCGATCTTCCGCCTGCCCTGCCGTCCGCCGTGTACCCGAACCGATTCGGGGTGCAGCCTCTTTTCACATCAGCCGTCAGTGGGCAGGGGGTCGAGGGATTGCGGGGCGAGCTCGAGCTGTGTCTCGGGGGGGAGGCGAACGGAGAAGCGATGATGATGGTGGGCCCGAGGCATCGGGAGGCGCTCGAGCGGGCCCAGGGGCAGCTTCGCGCGGCGCGCAGTGGCCTCGGAGAGGGCCTCTCCTTCGAGCTTGTCGCCGTCGATCTCCGCGAGGCACTTGGGGCCCTCGGAGAGATTGTGGGAGAGACGGTGACCGAGGAGGTGCTGGACCGGATCTTTCGTGAGTTTTGCATCGGGAAGTAGCCAGATCGGCGCCCGCGGAGAGATGATGTCGCTTCCCCCTTTCATGCGGCAAAGCGAGATGAGCGGGTGAGCCCGGGATGGGCATTCTCTATGGACGAGGCGGCAAGAAAGCTTCTCCGTCGCGGTATGGCTCGACAGAACCTCTCGTGCACCGACCCACAGATCGAGCTCCTTGTCACCTATCTCCGTGAACTCAAGCGGTGGAATCGAAAGTCGAACCTGGTTGGATTTCGGTCCGATGAGGCCCTGATCCGCCACGGGGTCTTGGAGTCGCTGGCCCTCCTCACCGCGATTCAGGTGCGCCCTGGCCTGCGGCTCCTGGATATCGGGAGCGGCGCTGGCCTTCCGGGCATTCCCCTCAAGATTGCCGCCCCCGATCTCATAATCACGCTGATCGAGGCCAAGAGAAGAAAGGTGTCTTTTCTGAGGCATGTTTGCCGCCTTCTCCGGTTGCGGGGTCTCTCCGTCCTTCAGGCCCGGGCCGAGGCTCTCCATCGTGATCCGGTCCACCGCGAGGCCTACGACGTGGTGACCGCCAGGGCGGTTGCGAGGCTCCCGGAGGCGGTCACGCTCTGCACGCCATTTTTGGAGGAGCGGGAGGGACGCCTTGTCCTGCCCGTGGGGCCTCGATGGCCGAGAGAAGCGGAGACGCTCAGGCGCCCCGATCTCCGGATCGAGGGGGTCCTCCACCCGAGCGGCGACCGATACCTCCTGATCTTGGCGAAAGCTGGCCATGTTTCACGTGAAACAGGAGTCCGGGCACGGTCCGAGCGTGTCCCGTGAAACATTTCCACTTCCCCCGGGAGGAGCGACGTGCTATCTTCTGACAGATGTTGAGGGGAGGGATCGGGTGGCGCGGGTGATCGCGGTCACCAACCAGAAGGGGGGGGTGGGCAAGACCACCACTGCCATAAATCTCGCTGCCTGTCTCGCCGCGGCGGAGAAACGGACAGCCCTGGTGGACATGGATCCGCAGGGAAACGCCACCTCGGGGCTGGGGGTGTCCCGAAAGGGGCCCGGGCCTTACATCTATGAGGTCCTCATGGGGGAGGCCAAGGCTTCCAAGGCGCTCTGTCACGCCGCAGTGCCTGCCCTCGATATCCTGCCCTCGAGTTCGGCCCTGCTGGGTGCAGAAGTCGAGCTCGTAGGGGCGGAGGAGCGTGAACAGCGACTGAAGAACGCCCTGGCGGAACTCCTCGGTGATTACGCGTATATCCTCGTCGATTGCCCCCCCTCCCTGGGTCTCTTGACCCTGAACGCCCTGGCGGCGGCCCACTCAATCCTGATCCCGCTCCAGTGTGAATATTATGCCCTCGAGGGACTGACGCACCTCTTGACCACGCTCCGCCTCGTCCGCCGCTCGTTCAATCCGGACCTCACGATCGAGGGGATCCTGTTTACCATGTACGACAGCCGCCTGAGCCTCAACCGACAGGTGGTGGAGGATGTGCGCAGGAACTTTCCCGGGCGGGTTTTTCGGACCGTGATTCCGAGGAGCATCCGCCTCAGCGAGGCGCCGAGCTTCGGGAAGCCGGTCATCTTATACGATATCCGGTCGGCAGGGGCTGAAGCGTATCTCAATCTCGCCAAGGAGGTGATCAATGGGACGACAGGCGCTCGGCCGGGGCCTTGAGGCCCTCATTCCGGTGGGCAAGGACGAGCCGGGGATCGTCGAGATCCCCCTCGCGGAGATCCGCCCAAGCTCTTTTCAGCCAAGAAAGCGCTTCGATGATAAGAAGCTCGACGAACTGACCGCCTCGATCCGGGCCCAGGGAGTCCTCTCCCCCGTCATTGTGCGCCAGACACCGGACGGCTACGAGCTCGTGGCGGGTGAGCGGCGGGCCCGGGCGGCGGAGCGGGCGGGGCTTGAACGGATCCCGGCCGTCGTGCGAGAGGTTTCCAATGCGCAGATGCTCGAGGTCGCCCTTATCGAAAACCTGCAACGGGAAGACCTCAATCCCATCGAGGAGGCGGAGGTCTATCACCGGTTGATCGAGGAGTTTGCGCTGACCCAGGAAGAGGTCGCCACGCGGGTTGGAAAGGATCGGGCCTCCGTGGCGAATATCTTGCGTCTCCTCAAGCTGCCACCGCGGCTGCGAGAGGACCTGATCGCGGGGACCCTTTCTGCGGGGCATGGACGGGCCGTGTTGGCCCTGGAGGGCCGGGAGCTTCAGCTCAAAGCCCGAGAGGCGATCATCGCGCGGGGGCTCTCGGTCCGGGCGACGGAGCTCTTGGTCAAGCGGCTGAAGAGCAGGCCGGCGCCGCGGCAGCGGAGTGCCGGCCGGCTGCCCGCGGACCTGATGCGCGCGGAAGATGAGTTGCGGCGGGCTCTGGCCACGAAGGTCCGGATCATTCGAAGCGGCCGGCGCGGCCGGATCGAGGTCGAGTTTTACTCTGAAGAGGACCTGGACCGCCTCGTTCGAAAGATCTCTGGGATGTAGACGGGCGGCTTCGCGCCTGATCCTCGGCCCGGTCACCGCTGACCGGGGGCTCTAACGCATGAAACGGGGCGAAGCGAGGCCGCGCTTCTGTTTCGCCCTGGGATCCGTGCGCATCACGCGGGGGCCGCGCTCGATCGTCGCATGGACTGTTCCGCCTGGCCCACGCTCCACGCTCCTTCCGGCCTCTCCCGAGGCGCCGCGCCGTCCGTCCGGCCCACTCGGAACCCTCGACATACGATCCCTCGGCACCCTTGCAGACGTAGGGAGGCCAATGTCACGTAACTATTTGATATTGCTGACTTCTGTGACAGGAGCCTGGCTTGGAGCGATGGTCTTTGTCAGCTTCGCGGTCGCCCCGATCGCCTTCGCCACCCTCGAGAGTCGCCATCAGGCGGGTGACCTGGTCGCGGCAACCCTGAATGTCCTGTACCTCTCCGGGTACATCCTGGGGCCCCTCCTTGTCCTCGTGAGCGCCGCGACCCGCACGCCCGGGCGCCGGCTGCTCTGGGGCGTCCGGACGGTCCTGCTCATCCTGATGAGCGTCTCGACGCTCGTGGCTCGGGAGCTCGTGGGCGCGAAGCTCTCGAGCGTGCGCCGTGCCATGGGAAGGGCGATCGAGCAGGTTCCCCTTGATGATCCGCTGCGGGTTCTGTTTCAGCAGTGGCATCATGTCTCCGTCCTCCTCATGCTTTTCAACATCGCTGCCGCTCTTGCCGTGCTCCTCCTGCTCTGCTTTGAAAGGTCCGGGCAAGCCCGGAGCTAGCCCGGCGACTCTTCGGATATCCGATGCACAAGCAGAACCCGAGCTGCAGAGCCATTTAGGCACAAACTTTGCTCTCAAGAAAAGCCGGGAGGCGGCACCTCGCGATCTTCGCCAAGGGCCTCCCTCAACCTCACTGGCCCGGGAAGCGAAGATGGGACGTGCTGCGGGCGAGAAGACGGATCCAGGTCCCGGCGGATCCGGGGCCACAGGGGCAGCCATTGACGAAACGCCGGGCAAACGGCTAAGGGCCGGCAATCGTAAGGAGGGAGAGCGGTGCGCGGAAAGAATTACATCGGCGGAAAGTGGGTCGATGCTCAGGGAGGAATGCAGTTCGAAAGCCGAAACCCGGCAAGAACCGGGGAGGTCTTGGGGACCGTCCCCATGTCGCATCGGGAGGAGGCCTTGCAGGCGGTCGCCTCGGCGAAGGAGGCATTCCCCGCGTGGCGGGCGCTGTCCCATATCAAGCGGGGGGAGTTTATTGAGCGGTTCGTCGATGTGGTGAAGGGCGAGACGGAAGAGATCGCCCGTTTGATAGCGAAAGAGGCTGGCAAAGCCTTGAACGAGGCGAGGGCCGATGTCGTCGAAGGGATCCACATGGCGCAGTACATGTTCGGCTATGCGCGGATGCCCCACGGACAGGCGCTCCCTTCGGAGATCGCCGAAAAGGACGCCTACATGCTTCGAAAACCCAAGGGGGTGGTGTCGGTCATCACCCCCTGGAACTTCCCCTTTGCCATCCCCATCTGGCTCATCACCCCTTCACTCGTCCAGGGAAATACGGTCGTCTTCAAACCGTCTGAAGACAGTCCGCTTGTGGGGGAGAAGCTGGTCGAGTGCTTCGAGCGTGCCGGACTTCCTCCCGGGGTGTTAAACCTGGTTCAGGGGATGGGAGAGGAGACGGGCTGGCCCCTGGTCGTGCATCCAGACGTCGAGGTGGTCCTCTTTACGGGCTCCTACG
>JBHIAH010000112.1:0-5497 GCA_046758505.1 Methylomirabilales bacterium (SeqCode)
CGCCTGGCGGATGCGGGGAACACCGTGGTGGTGATCGAGCACAACCTCGAGGTGATCAAGACGGCGGACTGGATCATCGACCTGGGGCCCGAAGGGGGGGATGAGGGGGGCTATGTCGTCGCTTGCGGCACCCCCGAAGAGGTGGCGGAGGAGGAGCGGTCGTTCACGGGCCAGTTCCTCCGCCGGGCGCTCCACCGCTCTCGCCGCGCAAAAAAATAAGCAGAGGGGTGCTCCCTCCGCTTTCCTTTCTGCGTCGATCAAATCGCTATAGCTTGCTCACAAAGCAGTCGTTATTGGCCCCGCTGACGGCATCGGCCGCGTCGCAGGTGAGGTCGATGATGGCGTCGATCACCGGCGGCTGGGCAGGCGTGCCGCTTCCCTGGGTCACCAGCCACCACCGGAACCCTTGGCCCGCCGGGCTGTTGTACGCGCCGTTCGGGGGGTAATTGGGTCCCGACTGCAGCTCATTTTCCAGATCGGTCACGTCGGTGGGGTCGAACACGCTCCCCACCGCGGTCGCATCCGTGGGTTCGAACGTGTAGCTCCCGGTGTTCAGGATCTTGTCGGCAAAGTCCAGGTTGATCGCCGCCCGGCCCGCATCAAGGGTCGCCTGAGCAGACGCCCGGACCGCGTTGTCCCGCAGGTCCACGTACCGCGGGATGGCGATGGCGGCCAGGACGCCGATCAGGATGATGATGATCACCAGCTCGATCAGGGTAAAGCCTCGCTCGTTTTTCAGGCTACGTAACATGTTGCTCTGTCCCTCTCGATCTCTCCTGGTTCGGCGGCGGCTCCCTCCGGCGACTCTCGATCGGGTCCTGCCCGCCTGAAGCAGCAAGCGGAGGGGGGCTTTGGCCCTCCCTCCGCTCGCGTGTCCCATTCCCTGCGATGCTACAGCTTGCTCACGTCGCAGTCGTCGTTCGCCGCTGAAATGAGGCTGTCGGCCGCGGCACAGGTGAGGTCGATGGCCCCGGTAACCACGGGCGGCTGGGCCGGAGAGGCGGTCGAGGTGTTCCCCTGCGTCACCAGCCACCACCGGAACCCCTGGCCTGCCGGGCTGTCGTAGGGACCGTTCGCGGGGTAATTCGGCGTGGACTGAAGCTCCGCCTCTAGGGCCGTCACGTCACCGGCGACCAGCACGGCGCCCGCGGAAGAGCCAGAGAGAAGCGTGGTGTAGCTCCCGGTGTTCAGCACCTTGTCGGCGAAGTCCAGGTTGATCGCCGCCCGGCCCGCATCAAGGGTCGCCTGGGCAGACGCCCGGACCGCGTTGTCCCGCAGGTCCACGTACCGCGGGATGGCGATGGCGGCCAGGACGCCGATCAGGATGATGATGATCACCAGCTCGATCAGGGTAAAGCCTTTCTCATTTTTCAGGATCCGTAACATGTTGCTTTTACCTCCTTTTCGCTGTTAGGTGTCCCGTTTTCGGTCAGTCCATATTTGAGCATCATATACGGGTTGCAAGGGCCGTACCACTTTTCAACTTCCACCGTCCATTTTTCACGTGCCATTCGACCTCCTTTTCTCTACCGGCTTTCATCGCTTGACCAGATTGACCATGTCCCAGAGCGGCAGAAAGACAGCCAGCGCCAGGACCAGCACGAGACCCGCCACGGTGACCAGCAGGATCGGCTCGATGATCGTGGGGAGGTTCTTGATGGTGTGGTTGGCCTCGTTCTCGTAGTGGTCGGCAATCGAGCCCAACAGTGTGTCCAGTGCCCCGGTCCGCTCGCCGATGGCCACCATCTCGGTCAGGAGGGGGGGGAGGAGAGTGATCCGGGCTAACGGCGCGGCGAGCGATTCCCCCCCTTCTACCGCCTTCCGTGCCCGCACGATCTCCCGGCCTATCACGGTGTTGCCGATGGCTCGAGAGGTGAGGTCGAGGGCCGGGACGAGTGGGATGCCGGTAGACACCATGGTGCCCAGGAGTTGGCCAAAGCGTGCAACGGTGAGCTTCAGGACGAGGGGGCCGACCACGGGGAGCTTGAGCTTCCAGGTATCCCAGGTTCGGCGCCCCCAGGGCTGGCGGAGCGCCCACCGGACCGCCAGGACTGTGGCCAAGATGCTACCCAGAAAGATCGGCCAATATGCATTCATGGCGGCGCCGAGTGCCAAGACCATCCGGGTCGGCAAGGGAAGGGTCGCGTTGAATCCGCTGTAGAACTGGGCAAATCGGGGGATGACGAACCCGAGCAGGATGA
This sequence comes from Methylomirabilales bacterium (SeqCode), assembly GCA_046758505.1. GTDB lineage: Bacteria > Methylomirabilota > Methylomirabilia > Methylomirabilales > CSP1-5 > CSP1-5. Next base: position 2,202 of record JBHIAH010000112.1, read on the forward strand.
CAACGCCGATTCCGAGGGCGATCATGACAAAGAGGGGATATCGGAAGGCAGAGGCGATCCGCCGCCTGGTCTCGAGCTGGTTTTCCAGCATGGTGGCGAGCCGCTCGAGGGCCTGATCTAGAAAGCCTCCTTCCTCCGCGGCACGGACACTGTGGATGTAAATCTCCGGGAAGTTCCGGGGATGGCGGGCCAGGGCCTCGGAAAAGCTCATGCCCCCCTCGACCTGGCGCTGGATGGCATCCAGGATGGTGCGGAGGCCTGGGTTCTTGGTTTCGCGTCGTAACGCGGCCAGGCCCTCTGTCAGGCTGATTCCTGCCCGAATGAGGGTCGTCATTTGGCGCGTAAAGAAGATCAGTTCTTCGGGGCGGACCCGCTGCTCCCGTTTCTGGGGGGTCTTTATGGGGAGGTGCACACGCTCCCGGGTGATAGTCACGGGGACGACGCCCGCCTGGCTCAGTCGCAGCGCTACCGCCTCGGGACTGTCCGCCTCCATGGTCCCCATGACGGGGGCTCCTTGGGGGTTGCGCCCCTTGTACGCAAACCGGCTCACCGCATGAACTCCTTCTGGTTCAGGGGAAGGAACCGGGCCTCCCCGTTTTTTTCCAGCTCGACGCCCTCCTTGGTAATCCGCACTATGCGGGCTCCATCGATCTGATCCCCGGACCGCACCACATGGCCGTTGACCAGGGCCTGGTATCCATGGGACCCCCAAACGACCCCCGTGATCGTGAACCCGGAGAACTGGTCCCGAGCCTTTGGGTTCTTTGGCAGTCTCTTTGCCTCGATGGCAAAGGGGTCTCGTTCCCCCCAGGGTTGGTCGTGCGGGGGCGGGGCGGCGAGGCGGCGCCCGGGGGTAGGGGCGGGACGGGCCGCGGGAGCCGTGGATTGTTTCGAGGCCGGTGGCGGGGCGACGGGTCCGGAGACCAGAGGCGGCGTCGCGGCCTTGCGTGCCGGACGCGGGGCCGTGGGCGACGAAAAAAAGAGGCCGAAGAGAAGGAAGGCACTGGCGGCGACGGTCACTGCCAGGAGGATAAGCGTCCGCTTGGGCAGCTGACTCATCCCGACGACTCCTGCTTCATCCAGGACTTTAGGGTCACGTGCATGCGCAGGCGTGAGTTTCCCGGCTTGACGCTGGCCAACCGGAGGTGGTCGACCGATAAGAGAAACGGCCCGCCGAACAGCTCCTCCAGGTATTGCCCGAGGTCAAGGTATCTCCCTTCGATGATGAGATCCGCAGAGACCTGTCCGTAGTTGCTCGTATCAGGGCTTGTCGGTGTGAATTTGACGATGCGAATGCCCAGGCGCTTGCTCGGGCGAGAGATCGTCCCAAAGAGGGAAGAGACGCTGGGGAGCAGGCGGGCCCGGATCTCCCCCAGGCGGCTCCGGGCCTCTGCCAGGCCTTCTCGGCCCTTCGGGACTGCCTTGAGGGTCTGCCGGATCATCTGGGCTTGCTGCGTGAGCCGGGAGGCCTCAGCGGTAAGGTGCGCCCGCTCTTTTGTCGCAGGCAGCAGGAGGAAGACGTATACCACGGCTGTCGCCGCCATCAGGCCTCCCAGGATCATCATTTCTTTCTTGCTGAGGTCCATCCTCACCTCCAGGCCACGGCGAGGTCGAAGACCAGGGTCCGCTGGGGATACCCAGACTGTTCTTGCGAAGAGCCGAGGCGCACCACCCCGAAGTAGGGGGACTCGGAGAGGCGGGTGACGAACTCGGAGAGGGCAACCTCGGGGGGCTCGGCGTCATCGGCGAAGACCAGGCCCTTCACCTTGATCCCTTCCATCCCATCCGCTTCGATCTCGGTCAGGCTGACCGTCGGAGGGGTCAGGCCGCTGAAGGCTTTCAGCGCCCCGAGCCAGCGGCGGTTGAAGGTGAGGGGCTCCTCGTAGACGCTCAGGCGGGGGGAGAGGGAGGCGCCTACCTGTTCGAAGCGGCGGATCTCCGCCGTCAGGCTGCCCATGCGATCCAGGGCGGCCTGCTTCTCGGCAACTTCTTGCCGTTTTTGTTGTACGCTGAGCATCTCCATCCCGGTCCAGGTGAGGACCCCGATGGACAGGGCAGCGGCTACTGCCCTGAGCCCGGTGCGGAGGACCTTCCTTCGCGTGCGGTGCCGGATCTCGCGAGGGAGCAGGTTCATCTTCGACGGCTCGAAGAGAATCCCTGCCGCGCCCGCCAGGGTGAGGGGCAGCGGCTCATCCTTCCCGGCGGGGAGCACCGCGCCGAGGTTGATCGGCTCCACGGGGATGCCGACGGCCTCGGTCAGGGCCGTCTGGACCCGCTCGAGGTCCTGGGCGGAGCCGGCGACCCAGAGGCGCTGAATCTTCTCCCCCGAAAATCGCTCCTGGTAGTAGGCGAGGGAAAGCCAGATCTCGTCAACGAGCTTCGACAGTGGTCCCTTCGCCTCTGCGTCCCCTTTCGCGGCGGTACCTCCCTCGGCGGTAAGGGTGCGCACCAGATGGAGGTCGCGGCCGTGGAAGAAGATCAGGGTGGCCAAATGGGGGCGCAGGTCGAGGAGGAGCGTGGTCTCGTTCGGCTTGACGTGCAGGGCGTGCATTAGCCCGCCCAGGGCGACGGGAAGGACGCTCACCTGGGCCGGGCTGAGCCCGACATCTTGGACGATCGCCACCGACTCGTTCAGGGCCCTACGCGTGACAGCGGCCACCAGGACCGTCTGCTCTTGAGCCCCGGGCTTTCCCGACAGGGGACAGTGGTCCATGAACGCCTCCGTCAAGGGGAAGGGCATTGCCCGCAGCACGGACCATCGCACCGCATTGGGGATCTCCTTGGCGGGAAGGGGAGGCAGCTCGATGGGCAGGGTGGCCGTCGAAGGGCCGGAGAGGAGGAGGCGAGTCTCGCGCGCTGTGATCCCGTGGGTGGTACATAGCTGTCGAAGGGCCTCGGCTGCGGCCTGCCGGTACGGCTTTCCGTTCCGGCGATCCACCATGGTGGCGCCCCACCTGAGGAAGGGTCCCTGCGTTGACGGAGAGACCTCGAGAACCCGAACCGCAACCGGGTCCAGGTCCACCACGAGGAATGGCTTGGACCAACGATCCTGCTTGCCTGGCATCTGGAACATATCTGTGTCCGTTAAAATCTCACACTTCTGGCGTGCATTTGATCACTTGTAGGTGGTGTGCAATCTGGGTGCCAATCGTGGCTCCGCCACCGGGGGGTCAGTGGCGGGTGCTGAGAGTCGAGAGCCCTTCGACTGTGCTCAGGGCAAACCGAGGGTGGGGCGATTTCGGATTTTGAATTGCGAATTTCGAATTTGAGAGAACCGCGGTTTAAATCCGAAATCC
>JBHIAH010000113.1:0-5401 GCA_046758505.1 Methylomirabilales bacterium (SeqCode)
GTTAGGAGCGCGGGTGGAACCGCCCGTGAATCTCTCGAAGGCGGGCCCGACTGACGTGCGTGTAGATCTGCGTGGTGGAGATGTCGGCATGACCCAGCATGAGCTGGACGGACCGGAGGTCCGCGCCGTGTTCCAACAGGTGGGTCGCAAAGGAGTGGCGCAGAGTATGAGGGGTTATGCGCTTGGGGATCCCGGCCTTCCCCGCGTACGATCGGATGCTCTTCCAGAATGCCTGGCGCGTCAGGCGCCGGCCGCCTCGCCCCAGAAAGAGGAAGGGGGTTTCCCTCTCGGCGGCCAAGGACGGCCGCCCCCGGCTGAGATACTCCCTGAGCCACGTCAGCGCCGACGATCCCACGGGGACGACCCGCTCCTTCGCCCCCTTCCCCACGCAGCGAACAAACCCGACTGTGGGGTCGAGAGCGGTCAGGGAAAGGGAGAGGAGCTCGGAGACCCGGAGGCCCGTCGCGTACAGGAGCTCGATCATCGCTTTATCTCGGAGCCCTCGTGCCTGGCCGACATCGGGGGCCCCGAGCAGCCTCTCGACCTCCTCGCTGGAGAGGACGCTCGGTAATGATCGGGGCACGCGGGGGACCCGCAGGAGGGAGGTGGGATCACTCTGGACGTACCCCTGGGCGGCCAGGAACCGATGGAAAGTCCTGAGGGCCGAGATGGTCCTGGCGACGGAGCGGGGGCCGAGACCGGCGTCCCGGAGCCCGGCGAGAAAGGCCTGTAGATGCGAGAGCGTCACCTGGCCGGGGGAAGCCAGCCGCTCCTCTTCCAGGAAGGCCAGATACCTTTGCAGATCCCGCGAGTACGCCGCCAGGGTATTGTCCGCCACCCCGCGCTCCACCGTGAGCGTGCTCAAGAACTCGTCGAGGAGTGCGGGAAAGGGCTTCACCCTCCCCCTCCCCGATCCAGGATGAAGGTCACCGGTCCATCATTTTCCAGCTCGATCAGCATCCGCGCTCCAAAAACTCCCGACTGGACGGGGACCCCCCGTCCGCGGAGCCCCTGCACAAACCGGTCGTAGAGCGGTTCCGCCTCTGCCGACCCTGCCGCCGCCGTGAAGTCGGGACGCCTCCCCTTCCGGAGATCGCCGTACAGGGTAAACTGCGAGACGGCGAGGACCTCACCTCCGCTCTCGAGCAACGACCGATCCATCCGGCCTTCGGCACCCTCAAGCACCCGAAGATGGGCGACCTTCTCAACCATCCAGTCGACATCCTCCGCCCGATCCCCCCTGCCCACGCCCAGGAGGACAACCAAGCCAGGGCCGATTTGCCCCAGGGTTCTTTCGTCTACGCGTACGGCAGCCCGGCGCACCCGTTGAATGACCGCCCGCATCTCACCCCCGGAACAGCCACCAGCAGTCAGCTATCAGCATGGGAGAGCGGTCAGCAGTCCGCTGTCAGCCGTCGGTCCTTGGCTGCTACGATGCCAGCTGGCTGGCATGCTAGAAGGCTAGCAAGCTAGAGGGCCAAAGTCCAATTGGGATCGTCGAAGGGTGCTCGCCTTCCAGCTTTCTAGCTGCTCGCCGAACTGCTGAGAGCGGGCAACCGAAGATCTACTCTTTATCGCTGATTGCTGACCGCTGATTGCTGATTGCGTTCTACAGTCCCCACCGGACCAGCCGAAAGTATCCGGCGATCAGCTCATCGCCCCAAAAGAGGGCCAGGATCGCCCCGAGGGCGAGAAAGGGTCCGAAGGGCATCGGGTCCTTTCGACCCTTCCGTCCGGAGGCGAGGAGGAGGAGGGCAATGACGGAGCCCGTGAGCGTCCCGAGGAAGATGGTCAGGAGCACCTCTTGCCACCCCAGCAGTGCGCCGACCATGGCGGTCAGCTTGATATCGCCCCCCCCCATCCCTCCCCGACTCAGGACCGCCACCAGATACAGGATGCCGCCCCCCACGACGGTCCCCAGGAGCGCCTCAAGCGGGGCCGGCGGCGAGAAGGAGACGGGGGTCGGCGGACCGCCGATCACCAGCAGGGCCGTGAGGACGCTCCAGATTAACCCGATGGTGATTCCGGGAAGGGTAATGACGTCCGGGACGATCTGGTGCTCCAGGTCGATAAACGTCACGATCACCAAGGCCGCGACAAAGGCCCACAGTATGGCGGTGTGCCACGTGAGGCCGAACCGCACAACGGTCACGGCAAAGAGAATCCCCGTCAGGAGCTCCACGACCGGATACTGCCACGAGATCCGGTGGCCACAGCTCCGGCACTGCCCCTTGAGGAGGAGGAAACTGAGGAGGGGGATGTTATCGTACGCCCTGATGGCCGTCCGACAGTTGGGACATCGGGAGCCCGGGATGACAATACTTTCCCCCTCAGGGATCCGATGGATGCAGACATTACAGAAGCTCCCGATGACGAGTCCCAACACAAAGCTGGAGGCCACCGCAAACGGATCACTCATTGACCGTCACCCCCAGCTTCTTCAGTTCCTTCTTAATCACCCCTCTAAACCAGTCACTCTCGGTCGACTGCAATAACTCCAGCCACAGCTTGACCGCCATCTCGCGGTGGCCGGTCTTCGCATAGAGCCGTGGGACAAAGCGGGGGATATACTTCGGACGCCCCGGAAGCTCGTTGGTAATCCCCCACCAATGCAGGGCCTTCTCATTATCCTTCAGGTCGAGAAAGTACAGTCGTCCAAGGTCATGCGGCATCTCCCAGCGGTCGGGATTCGCCGCATAGCCTTTCTCGTAGAGGGCGATGGCATCGTCGTACCTCTTGACCACCGTGAGCAGGAGCCCGCCCAGCCGATAGGCGGCGATAAACTGGGGGTCGAGGGAGACCGTGAGATCCAGAAGGGGGAACAGGAATTTGTATCGATCCTCCGATTCCTGAAACTTCCCCGATTTCCTTAACGCCTTCCGCCTCTCCAGCTCCCCGCCGAAATACTGCGTGGCCCGGATCCACATGAGGTCCGCCAGCATCGGCCGGTACCCGAGGGAAGCATATCGCAGAAGCGTCGCCGAAGGAACGTAGGGGGTGTTTTCGGAGAGCTGGGGTCCCCCCCTCCCTGCGTCGAGCCCGCGCACCACGAGAATCGACCCCGCAAGGGTCACGACGAAGACACCCCCCCACAATACACCGACCATCCTCATCGAAAATCCCGGTACTGAAAGACCATGGCGGTGAGCGACAGGAGGGCCCCGATATACAGCATGCCGTAGAGAATCGTCATCCCCGAAATTACCTCGCCCAGCGGGACGCCGTGGACCACCTCACTGCTGATGTTAAACCGGCCCAGGTTGGGCAAGAGGTAGTAGAGTCCCCCAATCACCGTTCGTCCCAACGGCCCGGCGTACTGCTCGCCAAAGGTCCGGAGATCGTTCAAGAGACGGCCGATGGCAAAGAGCGACAACGTGAAGATGGCACTCAAGGCAGGGGTCGAAAACGCAGAGAAGAGGACGGCGATGCCCGTAATCACCATCAGCTCCAGAAAGATCATGCCGCTGGCGGCGGCCAGGCGGAAATCCCAAAGCCGCTCGCCCAGGTAAATGATGCCGATCAAGGTCCCGGTCATGATCGCTACGTTGACGAACAGGGTCAGGATCAGGCCGAGGTATTTTCCGAGAATGAATTGGCCGCGGTGGATCGGCTTGGAGATGACGGTGTAGATGGTCCGCCGGTCGATCTCCTTATGGACCAGGCCGATCCCGATGAAGACGGCCATGAGGGTCCCGAACATCGAGATGAAACCCAGGCCGAGATCGCGAATGACCTTTGGCCCGCCCCCGGCCCCGATCGTCGCCAGGATGACCGTGCTCGCGATCATGACCATGGCAAAGACGAGGATGGCGTAAAGGATCCGGTCCCGCACCGCCTCCTTGAAGGTGTTGAGGGCGATCGCCTGGACCTTACTCACGGCTCGCTACCTCCAGGAAATGTTCCTCGAGGGTCCGCCGCTGGGGGTGGACGGCGTGGATCGAGGCCCCCCGCTGGAGGAGGAGCTCCACGGCCTGCGAGGCTTCCTTTTCCGTCTTGACGTCAAAGAAGACCCTCTTCCCCCGCTGCACGGGCGGGCGGATGCTCCACTGGGTGATCTGCGACGACGCGTCTTCATCGACGCCCGATGCCGTAATCTCGATGCACTCGACTTCGCTTCCCAAGAGCTCTTCCAAGGGCCCCACGCGGATCAACCGACCGGCCACAATGATCCCGACCCGATCGCAGATCATCTCCACATCCGGGATGATATGGGTGCTGAAAAAGACCGTCTTTCCCTTCGCCTTGAGGTCCAAGATCAGGTCCCGGACCTCTTTGCGGCCCACCGGGTCGAGCCCGGACATGGGCTCGTCCAGGAAGACCGCCTGGGGATCGTTGATGAGGGCCTGGGCGAGGCCGACCCGCTGGAGCATCCCCTTGGAGTACTTGCGCAGCTGAAGCCCCCCTGCTCCCGAAAGCCCGACGATCCCGAGGAGCTCCTCGATCCGCCGGCGCCTCTCGCCGGTGGGGATGCCGAAGAGCTGGCCGTAAAAGTCGAGGAACTCCCGGCCGGTGAGGTAAGTGTAAAAATAGGGATTCTCCGGCAAAAAGCCGACCTGGGCCTTGACCGCAACATCCGAGACGTCCCGACCCAGGATTGAAGCCCGCCCCGCGCTAGGGTAGATCAGACCCATCAGCAGGTTGAGCGTGGTCGTCTTGCCGGCACCATTGGGGCCGAGATAACCGAAGATCTCCCCTTCCTGGACCTCCAGGTTTAGGTCGTGAAGCACCCGGACCCGCCTTCGCCAGAAGCCGCTCCGGTAGTCCTTCGTCAAGCCCTCTGTCTTCAGAGCAACCATTCAGACCTCCCATAGGGCGCGCCCAAGACCCTTGCAAAATTCGTGCAAGAATCGGACCCTCCGGGGAGGCGTATAACACATGCGCGGCAGCTTGGCAAGCCTTCGTGAGACGGGAGACCGGAGACTTGAGACGGGAGATAAGAAGCCGGAGAGAAGGTGTTCCCGTTCCAGTGTCCTTGCTCCGGTCTCCGGTCTCCAGTCCCAGGTCTCTCCTAGCAGGGGTTCGCGACGCCGATGTTCGGCCCGAACGCACAGCCCATGACGGTGGAGTTGCCGAGGTCGTCATTGGCCGGAGGACCGGTGGCGAACAACCCGTTCCAGGGACCATCGTTGGTGGCGTCCTCACCCGCGGTCCAGGATGCATAGACCACGCAGCCGGGTCCGAGGGCACAGCCGCCAGCCGCTGCCACCTGGTTAAACCCGTAGCAGGCCTCCGTGGCCGCCCCGGTGGTGCAGGGGGTCCCCGCCGCCCAGGGATCGCTCACCAGGGCCATGTAGGTGATCGAGTTGGGGGCCGTGGTGTCCCAGAGTGCGACCGGCATGGTCAGTCCCAAAGCCGGCGCCGCACCAATCGCGACCGCGTTGTTATCACTCGTCAGGACCAT
>JBHIAH010000114.1:0-5279 GCA_046758505.1 Methylomirabilales bacterium (SeqCode)
ACCGTCTAATACCATAAACGGCGTGAATAATGCAGCCTATTTCTTTCGCCTCGCGTCGGGTGCCCACGTGTCACGACGTGCCCGTAATGGTGCGGCTGCCGGAAGCCGATAGGCAGGGCTGCAGACGACTGGTGGTCTATGGGTCAGGACATGGGTGGAGCAAACGGGGGAGTCAAAGAAAGGCGTGTGGGTGGGGCTGGCGGTTCAGGCGGCCGGCTGGCGCATCGGGGCACGCGCCGCCGCGACCTGGCTCAGGTAGTGCCGGTACCGCACGAGGCCGACATCTTCCACGAAGCGCAACAGTCGGACCCCATGGCGGGTCCTCCCGTCACAACACGGCTGGGGCTTTTGCCACACATGGGCGCCTTCGGCAGTAACCGTCGCGTCGGGAAGCCGCAACTGAAATCGGAACACGCTCCGCGCGGGCACCCGTCCAGGCAGCAAGAGCAGCAGGCCGCCCAGGCTCATGTTGCCCGTCTGGCCCACCACCTTCCGGGTCGCCTCCGCATCGCGGAGGAGGCAGCGGACAGGGACCTCCACCGGGAACCGGGGATGGTGGCATCGGCGGTGCATCGGGGTGCCGCGCTGGGCCAACTCGAGAGCCAACTCTGCCACCGCAACCAGGCCGGCCTCGGAAAAGGGGTTCGACAGGAAAAACTCGACGCCGGCGCCGAACGCTCGCTGCGTGTAGCGCAGGTCCGGCGAGTCCGTGATGCCGACCAGGGGGATGGACCGCAGGATGGGATCCTGTTTCAGAAGCGCGCACCTGCTGATCCCATCGCCCCCGGACACCCCCATGCCGATGAAGATGGCGGCCGGCTGCGCCGCCCGGGCTATGTCAATGCCGGCCGGCCCACCGGAGGCCGAGCAGACATCGAAATTCTGCCCGGCCAGGATTTCCCTGACGGTCTCGCGCGAGCCGAGGTCATCGTCAATGACCAACATCGGTCGTCCTCGCATCGTCTCCTCCCCTGGCTGGTTCCTGATCATCGCGATACCACATCAGTCCACGGGCCAGCCGTGGCCGTTCCGCCAGCGGGACCGATTTGCCAGGAGAACCGGTCTGGTCGAAGGAGCTGGCGGGCAGGCGCGAGGGGGGCTCAAAAAACGAGTCCGGCTCGTAGCTATAACTGCCGTCTGCCCGCCGAGGTTCCCGTCCGACCACGCAATCCTAGGGGCTCTGTGCAGGCCCCGGGCAATCCCCGCCAAAGGGACTGCGGGGAAGAACCCCCGCAGGCGCCGGATGAGGCCCTTGACACCCCCGGCACCCTCGGAGATACTGGGCATGCCTGGGACTCCTCCACCTTGATAAGTCATATAAAGTATTTTATACAATATAATGTAACCTGTTGCGAAATAGGTACTTCACAACACAGAGGAAAAGCCCATGCACACGGACATTCCGCCTCATACCGTTCGGGCCCCCGAGTTTCCCCCGGCGCTCGAGTGGCTGAACACCGACCGGCCCCTCAGCCTGAAAGCGCTCCGGGGAAAGGTGGTCCTCCTCGACTTTTGGACCTCCTGCTGAATTAACTGCATGCACGTGCTCCCGGAGCTGGAGGCTCTGGAACAAACCTTTCCCACCGCCCTGGTCGTCATCGGGGTTCACTCGGCCAAATTCCCGACCGAGCGGGAAGCCGAGAGTATCCGGCAGGCCGTCCTCCGCCACGGGCTGGCGCACCCCGTCGTGAACGACGACCAGTTCATCCTCTGGCGGAGCTACGCCGTGCACGCCTGGCCCACCCTCGTCCTCATCGATCCCGAGGGATACATTGTGGAAATGGCGGCCGGCGAGGGGCACGGTACTCGTCTTCGGCACACCATCGCCGCGCTGATCCAGGACCATCAGAAAAAGGGAACCCTCGCAGAAGACCCGATCCACTTCCACCGGGACCGGATGCCGGACCGCCTCCTCGCCTTTCCAGGGAAGATCCTGGCCGATGTCGGCAGGAGTCACTTGGTCATTGCCGACACGGGTCACCATCGCATCGTGGTCAGCGACCTCACCGGAAACATCCTCGCCTTCGCCGGCACGGGCGAGGCCGGAGCGGCCGACGGGCCCTTCGAGCAGGCCACGTTTTGCTCACCCCAGGGCCTGGCCCCGGCCGGGAACCGCCTCTATGTCGCCGACACGGGGAATCACCTGATCCGCCGCCTCGATCTTCAGGCGCGAGCGGTAGAGACCATCGCCGGCACCGGCCGGCAGGGCCCCGCCATCCGCCAGTGGGGCCCCGCACGCGAGATGTCGCTCAACTCCCCCTGGGACCTCTGCGTGGTGCACGACAGGCTGTACATCGCCATGGCGGGGTGCCACCAGGTCTGGGTGATGGACCTGGCCACAGGGCGGCTCGAGCTTTTTGCAGGGACCGGCACGGAGCAGATCATCGATGGGCCCCGTCTGGAAGGCGCCCTGGCCCAACCGAGCGGACTCACCACCGACGGCCAGACGCTCTACATCGCCGACAGCGAGGTGAGCGCCGTTCGCGCCATCGATCTCCACCACCCGGGCAGGCTCAGCACGCTCGTCGGGGAGGGGCTGTTCGTCTTTGGGGACCAGGACGGGATCGCAGAGGAGGTTCGGCTCCAGCACCCCGTGGGGATCTCCTCGGCCGGAGGCCAGATCTACCTGGCCGACACCTATAACCACAAGATCAAGGTCCTCTACCCCACCATGCGGGCGGTCAAGACCCTCTTCGGCACCGGCCGCCGGGGGGAGCGGGACGGACGGAACGCCGAGCTCTCCGAACCCGGAGGTCTCAGTGCGGTCGACGACCGCATCTACATCGCGGACACCAACAATCACCGCATCCGCGTGGCCGACCTCCCCTCCGGCACCGTGACCACCCTCGACCTCTCCCCCCCCGAATCCTCCCCCGCGTGATCGCTGGCTCTTGCCGCCCCCTCACAACTTCTTTTGGAGGAATGGGGCTTAACCTATAATAAGAAGGTTCGCGCCGCGTCGGAAACATTCACACGAAAGGGGAGGCAGATGCAGTACCGTCGATTGGGTCGGACGGATCTCGAGGTATCGGAGATCGGCTTTGGCGCGTGGGGCATCGGAAAGGGATGGTGGGGGGAGACCGACGATCGGCTTTCGATTCAGGCCCTGCTCCGCGCGTTCGAGCGCGGCGTTACCTTTGTCGATACCGCCTACGGCTATGGCGACGGACACAGCGAGCAACTCATCGCCAAGGCCTTTCGGGAGTATCGCGAGCGCGTGACCGTCGCCACCAAGATCCCCCTGAAGACCCCCGACTGGCCGCCCAAGCCCGGCACGCGGGCCGCCGAGGCGTTCCCCGGCGCCTGGATCATCGAACACACCGAAAAGAGCCTTCGCAATTTGCAGATGGATTGCATCGATCTCCAACAGCTCCACATCTGGCGGGACGAGTGGCTCCAGGAGACGGAATGGCGCGAGGCCGTCGCGCAACTCACGGGGCAGGGGAAGATCCGGTTCTTTGGGGTCTCGCTGATCGACCACGCACCCGAGACGGGCCTCGAGGTCGTCCGCTCCGGGATCGTCGACACCGTCCAGGTTATCTACAACATCTTCGATCAGTCGCCGGCGACGGCACTCTTTCCCCTCTGCCAGCAGGCGGATGTGGGGGTCATCGCCCGGGTCCCCCTGGACGAGGGTGGTCTCACCGGAACACTCCGCCCCGACATGTCCCTCGACCCCGACACGTTCCAGGGCTACTACTTTCGGGGCGAGCGCCTGCAACAGACCTGCACCCGGGCGGAACGACTCAGGCCCTTTCTCCGCGACGGGGTCGAGACGCTGCCCAGGCTGGCCCTAAAATTCTGCCTGAGCCACCCCGCAGTCTCGACGGTCATTCCGGGGATGCGCCGGCCGGCGCATGTCGACGACAACTGCGCCGTCTCGGATGCGCCGGCGCTCACCCGCGAAGAGCGCGAGGGCCTCACAGCCCACGCCTGGCCCCGCAATTTCTACCAGTAGCAGACAACGAACCTCATTCCCCTGGTGGATTATTTGTGGTGCGGGGGCGCCGTGTCATGCGTCGCCTCTCCGCCGTGGACACGGTTTTCTCCGGCGTGTGGCTCACGGGTAAATCGCACATCACACGTCCGGCCCTCACGCCCCCTTGAACACACAACGGATATATGCTACGTTTCACGTGGTCGAGGGTTGAGCCTTCGGCCGTTCTTTCCGTCTCTCCTGGAGCTTTCCTGCAAGCCGGACACACCCGGCAGCTGGCAGGCGCAACCCCCTGAGAAGCGACACTGGAGATAGCAATGGAAGGACACGCAGCGGTACAGGCGCGCACGGACCGGAAGGCACTCGCGAGGAGAGCGGACGTCCGTAACCTGGCCATCATTGCCCATGTGGACCACGGTAAGACGACCCTCGTGGATGCCATGCTCTGGCAGAGCGGCATCTTTCGCGACAACGAGTCAGTCGTGGAGCGAGTCATGGACTCCATCGACCTGGAGCGGGAAAAGGGCATCACCATCATGGCCAAGAACACCGCCATCGTCTATCACACGACCCACATCAACATCGTGGACACCCCCGGCCACGCCGACTTCGGCGGCGAGGTCGAGCGCACCCTCAAGATGGTTGATGGGGTACTGCTGCTGGTGGACGCCAGTGAGGGACCCCTGCCCCAGACCCGCTTCGTGCTCCGCAAAGCCCTGGAGGCCAGGCTGGTCCCCATCGTGGTGATCAACAAGATCGACCGCGGCGACGCCCGACCGTCAGAGGTCCTGGACGAGATCTACGACCTCTTCATCGATCTCGATGCCACGGAGGAGCAGCTAGAGTTCCCTGTCTACTACTGCAATGCCCGCAAGGGCATATGCCGCACCAGTCCCGACGGCGAGGACGCCCCCCTCACCCCGCTCTTCGAGGAGATCCTGCGTACCGTGCCGGCCCCCACCTACGAGCCCGACAGCCCCCTTCAGTTCCTGATTACCACCCTGGGCTATGATGATTACGTGGGCCGCCTGGCCGTGGGCCGGATCTTCAACGGCCGCCTCTCCAAGGGGCAGGAACTCGCCCTCTGCCGCCTCGACGGCCAGGTGATCTTCTCCAAAGTCACCGGGCTTTACGGGTACGAGGGCTTGCGCCGGATCGAGATTGCAGAGGCCGGACCCGGTGACATCGTGGCGGTGACCGGCATCGAAGGGGTGAATATCGGTGAGACCCTGTCGGCGGTGGAAGACCCTAGGCCCCTGCCGCCGATCCACGTTGATGAGCCGACGATCGCCATGCTCTTCTATGTCAACAACTCACCGATGGCGGGCCGCGAGGGACGGTA
>JBHIAH010000115.1:0-5222 GCA_046758505.1 Methylomirabilales bacterium (SeqCode)
TCACCTCGAGGTTGTGCTCGATCACCACCACGGTGTTCCCCGCATCCGCCAGGCGGTGGAGGACGTCGAGGAGCTGCCGGATGTCGTGGAAGTGGAGCCCCGTGGTCGGCTCGTCCAGCATGTACAGGGTCCGGCCCGTCCCCCGCCGGGAGAGCTCGCGGGACAGCTTGACCCGCTGCGCCTCGCCGCCCGAGAGGGTGGTGGCGGGCTGGCCCAGCTTGATGTAGCCCAATCCCACGGCGGCGAGCGTCTGGAGCTTCTCCCGGATCCGGGGCACGTTCTCGAAAAAGTGACACGCCTCCTCCACCGTCATATCCAGCACGTGGGCGATATTTTTCCCCTTGAACTGGATCTCCAGGGTCTCCCGGTTATAGCGCGCCCCCCGGCAGACGTCGCAGGTGACGTGGATGTCGGGGAGGAAGTGCATCTCGATCCGGATGATGCCGTCCCCCTCGCAGGCCTCGCACCGCCCCCCCTTCACGTTAAAGCTGAACCGCCCCGGCCGGTACCCGCGCACCCGGGCGTCCGGGATCAGCGCGTAGAGCTCCCGGATCAGGCTGAAGACGCCGGTATAGGTCGCGGGGTTAGACCGGGGGGTCCGCCCGATGGGGGACTGATCGATGTCGATCACCTTGTCGATGTGCTGGATCCCCAGGATCTTGTCGTGCGCCCCCGGCTGCTCCCGCGCACCGTAGAGATGCACGCAGAGGGCTCGCTTGAGGATGTCGGTGACGAGCGTGCTCTTCCCGGATCCCGAGACCCCCGTGACGCAGGTAAAGAGCCCGAGTGGAATCTCCACCTCGATCCCCTTCAGGTTGTGCTCCCGGGCCCCGGCGACGGTCAGGTAGAGCCCGCTGGGCGGGCGGCGCAGCCGGGGGACCGGGATCTCGAGCTCCCGCGCAAGGTAGCGGCCGGTGAGTGAGGCCTTGCAGGCGACGATCTCACGGGGGGTCCCGCACGTGACCACCCGGCCGCCCGAAACGCCGGCCCCCGGACCGAGATCGATGACGAAGTCGGCATTGCGGATCGTCTCTTCATCATGCTCGACCACGATCACCGTATTCCCCAGGTCGCGGAGCCGCTTCAGGGTGTTGAGGAGGCGGATGTTGTCCCGCTGATGCAGCCCGATGCTCGGCTCGTCCAGGATGTACAGGACCCCGACCAGGCTCGAGCCGATCTGGGTGGCCAGGCGGATCCGTTGCCCCTCCCCCCCCGCCAGCGTGGCCGCGGTCCGGTCCAGGGTCAGGTAGTCCAGGCCCACATTGACCAGGAAGCCGAGCCGCTCCCGGATCTCCTTGAGAATCCGACGGGCAATCTCCTGGTCCTTCTCGCTCAACCGGACGTCGGAAAAGAACTTCAGGGCCTCCTTCACCGAGAAGCGGGTCACCTCGGCGATGTTCAGGCTGGTGACTTTGATCGCCAGGGATTCCTGCCGCAGCCGTGTGCCGTGGCAGGTCGGGCAGGGACGCAGGGCCGAGAGCCGGTCCACGTAGGTCTCGATCCGCTCCCGAACCCGGGAGGACTCGGTGGCCTTGTAGCGGCGGTCCAGCGACTGGAGGCTCGCCCCCAGCAAATCCGGATCCCGCTCCCAGTCAAAGCGGGCGTCGAGCGCCGTCCCGAGTCCGCCGCAGCTGGGGCACGCCCCGTGGGGGTTGTTGAACGAGAAAATCCGGGGACTCACCTCGGGGTAGCTCACGCCGCAGTCAATGCAAGCGAGCCGCTCGGAAAAGGTATGATCCTTCTCGTGGCCCCCCAGCACGTTCACGGTAACGATCCCTTCGCCCAGTCGCAGGGCCGCCTCGAGGGAGTCGGTCAACCGGCGGCGGAGATCCGGCCGCATCACCAGCCGATCGACCACGACCTCGATGGTGTGCTTCTTGAACTTGTCGAGCGCAATCTCCTCGTCCACATCCCGCAGCCTGCCGTCCACCCGGGCGCGGGCGTATCCCTCGCGGCGCATCTGGACGAAGATATGCCGGTACTCCCCCTTCCGGCCGCGGACCAGGGGGGCCAGGATCTGGAATCGGGTCCCCTCGGGAAACGTCAGGATCTGATCGACGATCTGCTGGACCGTCTGGGAGGTAATCGCCTTGCCGCACCGATAGCAGGTGGGTTTTCCTATCCTGGCGAACAAAAGCCGGAGATAGTCATAGATCTCGGTCACCGTCGCCACGGTAGAGCGGGGATTCTTACTGGTCGTCTTTTGCTCGATGGAGATGGCCGGCGAGAGCCCCTCGATCAGGTCCACATCGGGCTTGTCCATCTGCTCGAGGAACTGCCGGGCGTAGGCCGAGAGGGACTCGACATACCGCCGCTGCCCCTCGGCATAGATGGTATCGAAGGCGAGGGAGGACTTGCCGGATCCGGAGACCCCCGTGATCACGATGAGCTTTGCCCGCGGGATCTCCAGGTTGATCGACCGGAGGTTATGCTCCCTGGCCCCGCGAATAATGATGGCGTCGGCCGCCATGCGTCCCTCCCGGCAGTGAAGTCAATCTTTCATTATACTCCACTTGCTTTGCTATACAAGGGTGTTGGAGGGGGTGTGGAGAGTTGAGAGTCAAGGGTGAGACGATTTCGAATTGCGGATTGCGAATTTCTGGGAACCATGAACCGCGGAGAGCTCAACGTTCAAGGTTCCAAGTTCAACGTTCGAGATTTAAGGTTTACTGTTCGCGAAAATTCGAAATTCGAAATTCCAAATCCGACATTCTTGACCGTCATCGGCCTGCGGTGAGCCGTTCGGCCGAGACTTCGGCGAGCCCTCCGCCTGAGCTCGGGCCGCTCACGGTCGAGGCCCTGCCGAACCATCGCCGGCTTGCGGTGAGCCCGCCGAACCGTCCCCGGTCTCCCGTCGACCCAATTGAAGGAGGGTCCGCACGCGAAGATCACGCCGGCGTACGGCCTCAAAGGCCGGGTCCTTTGCCGCCCTGGTTCCCCACTTCTTATTCAATCGTATCGCCCGGGCCAGCGCCGGATAGGCCCCCCGGGGATTATCATTCAGAACCCGCAATCGGGCCACTCTGTACCAGGTCGAGCCGGACTTCGGTCGGATGGCGACTGCGGTTTCAAACATCCGAAGTGCTTCTTTCATGCGGCCGGTCATCTCGTACAGGTTCCCCAGGTTGGCATAAGGCTTCATCTCGGTCCGCCCCAGGATCTCTTTGGCGTGGAGGAACATTGCCTCCGCCTCGGCGATTCGGCCCTCCTGAGCGGCGAGGACCCCGAGATTGTTGAGTCCGTCCGGATAATTAGGATTCAGCGCCAGCGCCTGTTGAAATATCTCCTTGGCCTTAGTCTTCTCTCCCAAATTAAGATAGGCGCTCCCCATGAGCCCGTACGCGACGTCCATATTGGGGTGGATCTTGATGGCCATCTCTGTCCCCCGGATGGCCTCCGGATATCGCCGCATCGCGTAGAGGATCACAGCCTGCCGATATCGGGCTTGGTACGAGTGAGGATCCCATTCGAGGCTCCGGTCGAACCGGCTGAGGCCCGCCTTGATCCGTTTCTCCGCGATACTCTTCTCGGCCAGCCAGTAGTGGACCTCGCCGGCCAGGGGCCGCAAGAAGTATTCAAAGCCGAGTAGGAGCATAACCAGGAGTCCGGCAAGGAGGGGGGCCAGCCGGACCGGCCTTCCCCGCTCTTCAGGTCCGACCTCCCGATCCATCGCATCGAGCATCCCGAGGAGGATGGCAGTATTCATGGCCGAGGCCGGCAGGTGGCCCACGTAAAACAGATTGGCATACGCTACTGAGGCAGCGAGTCCTCCCAGAACCCCGGCAAGGACCTCACGTCGTCCCCGAGTATGGCCCACCTGACGCCAGCCGAGCCGCAGGACCCGGACTAGGAGCCATAAAAGGACCATGAGGCCCAGCGGCCCGAGCTCCGCCCAGGCACCGAGAAATTCGTTGTGGGGATGCTCGATCCGGACACCGGGATACCGGTAGATGGCAGCCAACCGATACGGGACGAAGGCGAAGGTGAAGTTGCCGATGCCCACGCCCGTCCAGAGATGATCCCGGATCAACCGGAGCGTTCCCTCCCAGACGGCCAGGCGAATTTGCAGGCTCGGCGTCCCCAGATCAAACATGCTCGCCACCCGATGCCCAAGGGATTCCGAGCCGGACAGGCATACCGGTGAAAGCAGCGAACCCACAACGATGGCGAGCCCGATGAGGAGTGCTCCGGAGACCATGGAGGAGCGAGGCACGCCCAAGAGCCTGCCTGGAACCTGCTTGCCTCGAGAAAACACCCAAAGCAACACTCCGAACCCGACCAGGATGCTCACCCATGCCCCCCTGACCATCGAGAGGGTCAGGAGCATCACGGCAAGAAACAGGGCCGACCCCCACACGGCCTTCTCCCACGGACGAGCCGCGCCGAAGTAGACGGCGAGGCTCAAGGGGACGACGGTGAGCAAGTACGCCGCGCCGTAATTCGTATTGCCGAATAGCCGAAAGAGGCTCTCCGCGGGGGCGAGAGGGCCCGTGAAGTAGCCCAGAGGGCATCCAGCAAGGGAGAGAGCGCTGACAGCCAGGAGCGTCAGCAGCAGATACCGCGCGAGTTTCTCCTGGTTCTCCGATTGAACGCCCGTGTAGACCACGGTCAGGTACAGGAGGAACAGGATCAGGAGGAAGATGAACTGCTGCAGGCCATAGTAGAGATTGAGGGCGTGCGGGAGGGAGAGTTCAGCAACGAGCAACAGGACAAGAAGGGGGGCGACCAGCTTCGGCAGCGGCCGGAACGGGCGACCACACCCTCCCCAGAGCCAGAGGAAAGCAATGAGAGGCGTGAAGAATCCGAGGACGGCCCACTTGAGGGTATAAGGCGCGAAGCGATAATAGGCCAGGGGGACAGCGGCGATCAGAACCCCGAGCGCGATGTCCAAAGCGCGGCACCGGAAGGCACCTCCCGGACCCGGCGATTTGATCGGAGGACCCGATGGCAAGAGGCCAGAGATTCTTTCGGCAAGCGCTTTCCCCACGCGTAAGATTCCTGTGCCCATCCGAGACGCAGAACGGGCGCGAGACGCCCCCACAGACACACATAGGCCGACCCTCCGACCGGACGCAGCAATCCGCGTGCCAGGTGCTCGAAAGTTAGGCCAGGTGGTGGTTTGTGCGGAGTGTCGAGTGCCGAGGGCTGAGTGTTGAGAGCCCTTCGACTGTGCTCAGGGCAAGTTGACAGGGGGACGATTTCAAATTGCGGATTGCGGATTT
>JBHIAH010000116.1:0-5184 GCA_046758505.1 Methylomirabilales bacterium (SeqCode)
GAGGAGGTGCTCTGGATGAAAAGGCAATTTTGCTTGCGATTCAGTGCCTTTCGTTATATATAAGGACGTTTGCCTGTCACGGGGATCTTCCACGAGCGTGAGGTCCACATATCCGCTCAGCCTTCCGCGAGGCGTTAATGGAGTGGGGGCCACGCTTTCTCTATGTCACGAACGTGTGCTGAGAGCGTGTGGGCGCGATGAGAGATCTCCCGACGTTTGTCAGCCTATTTGTGGGACTCCTTCTGGTACTACTCTTCCTCGTGCCTCCTCCTGTTGGGTCAGCGCAGTCTACTGCCACGGGCGCTTCTCCCCCTTTTCACTTGAGCGCGGATATGATGGAAAGAAAGGAGGGAGGGCGCTTTCTCCTGGCCCGAGGCAATGTCCGTATCGTCCAGGAGGGGTGGACCTTATACGCCGATGAGGTGGACGTCGATCAACAAGAGGAGGTCTTCGCTGCTCGAGGCTCGGTTCTGCTTTTCGATCGAGGAAATCAGATCCAGGGGAGTTCGCTTCGGTACAATTATGGAACGGGGCGAGGGGTGATCCATGAGGCGCGGGGATTCGTGCTGCCGGCAACGACTTTTACAGCCGAGGAGCTTTACCGGGAGGATGAACGGACCTATCGCCTCATCAAGGCGCGATATACCTCCTGCGCAGTGTGTCAGTCTCCACCCTACGCGTGGGAGGTCCGGGCGGCAAAGGTCATCCTTCATCCGGACGAGTTCGCGTGGGGGACGCATGGAACTTTCTGGGTGAAGGGGGTGCCGGCCCTGTACGTTCCAGTGTTTCGGCACCCCCTGGCCGAGCGTCAGACGGGATTTTTGACTCCGAGGTTCGGTGGAAACGCGAAGGAGGGTTTTATCAACGGGCAGGAATTCTTTTGGGCCATCAGCGACTCCCAGGACGCGACCTTGGGGGTCACGTACCGAAGCGACCGCGGGTTGAGTCCGACACTCGAATACCGATATGTGCTCACGGACGGTAAGGGGTCGTTGAATGGCGAGTTCCTCCATGACCGCGAGTTGGACCAGGATCGGTATCTCGTTCGCTTCCGACATCGGCAGAATTTTACCCCGGCCCTCAGCGCGAAGGCGGATATCAATGCCAGAAGCGACAGGGACTTTCCGCAGGAGTTCACCGTCGGCTTTCGCGATCGGAGCGACCTCGTCAATAGCTCGAGTGCCTCTGTGACCTATGCGCTCCCTCGGCACGTCGTTTCTCTGGCCGGCGAGTTCCATGAGACGCGTGAGCCAGACCTGCCGGATCAGGATGAATCGCTCTTAAGGGGGCCAGACCTCACCGCCACTTCCCTGACCCAGCCGCTGTGGAAGACCTCCCCTTTGTTGTTTGGACAGAAATCGCAGTTCGTCTATTTTGAAAAAAAGGATGATGTCAGCGTGTCGCGGCTCGATCTGCACCCAAGCCTCTCGCTTCCTATCCCTGTAACGAGCTTTCTGACTTTCACCCCCCGGGTAGGTCTCCGCGAGACCTTCTATAACCGGGGGGCAAGGAGTATAGAGAAGGATGCTGTCACTCGGGAAATGCTGGAGCTCGAGGCGCTGTTTTCCTCGCGCTTGTTTCGGACTTTTCCCGTCCATGGAGAGCGTCTGCGGGCCATCCGGCATACGGTGGAGCCTTCCATCAGATACGTGTACATTCCGGTTGTGGAACAGGATGATATCCCCCAAGTGGACGGCACGGATTTCATCAGTCCCCAGAATCGCGTTTTCCTCTCCCTCACGAACCGCTTTTCCGCCAGCGTGCGGGAACGCGATGGGAGTCGTCGGCGTTTCGACTTTCTCACCCTCAGCGTCGAAACCAGTATCAGCCCAGATCCTCGGAAGCGGACGTTTTCAGACCTCTTTCTGGATTCCCTGCAGCCCGAAGATATCACGCAGGCCGTGGAAGACGACCGGAGACCTCTTCCTGATCGTCCCGGCTTTTCCAAGGCCACTGAGCGTGACTTTGCCAACATTGTAGGCCGCATGAGCATTACCCCGCCCTGGCCTGTTTCTTTTAATATCAGCGGCAGCTTCAACCCGGAAACGAGAGATGTTGAGACGGGGAACGCCGGCCTGAACGCGTCGTACAAGGATGTCGCATCATTCGGACTGGGATATACCTTCTCGCGAACTGGAGACCAGGAAACCTGGATCGGCCAGGTGGGCCTGACGATCCTGGAGGGCACGCGGCTCAGCTATCTGGGGCGGTATGACGCGGAGAGGCAAGTCCTTGTGGAACAACAGGCGGGCCTGATTTATCAAACCTGTTGTTGGGCCCTGAATGTCATCTACACGCGTCGTGACACGGAAAGTGATAAAGATCCTGATAGCGACATTCGTGTCAACTTTGAACTCTTTACCGCTCCCTCGCGACGCCCGTAAATAGTGAATAGTAAGGCGTGAGGAGTAGATAGTGAGGACTGAAAGAGGGGTCTAACTACTCACTCCTTACCGCCGACTCCTGACTCCTGATTACTGACCACTGGCGAGTACGAATGAATCCTGCCATCTTTCGCAGTTACGACATCCGGGGGGTTGCCTGTCGCGACCTCGACGAGGGGGTCGCGGGAACGATCGGGAAGGCATTTGGCACCATTCTCAAGAAGGGTGGGGGGGATCCCGCGCCAGGTTCTGTTGCCGTCGGCCGGGATGTCCGTGAAAGCTCTCCATCCCTGGCGCAGGCTCTCATGCAAGGGATCATCACCACCGGCCTGGACGTTGTGGAGCTTGGTATTGTCCCGACTCCCTTGGTGTATTTCTATCTGTATCAACATCAAAGTGCCGGGGGTGTTGTTGTGACGGGGAGTCATAATCCTCCGGAGTTTAATGGGTTCAAAATGTGCCGGGGGGCACATACGCTGTATGAAAAAGAAATTCAAGAGATCCGGAAGACCGCGGAAGATGGAGCGTTTTTGGAATGTACGAAGTGGGGGATGCAGAGGGGGTTTGATGCGATTACACCTTACATCGATTTCGTGGGGGCACATTTCGGGCGGTTGCGAACGTCTGGGCCGATGAAGATGCCCATTAAAATTGTTGTTGATGCCGGAAACGCTACGGCGGCCCCTGTCGCGCCGCGCCTGCTCAAGACATTGGGGTGTGAGGTCGTGGAGCTATATTGTGAGCCGGACGGTCGGTTTCCCCACCATCATCCGGATCCCACGGTTCCCGCCAATCTCGCCGATCTCCAGTCGGTTGTTCGGGAAACCAAATCGGACCTTGGGGTGGCCTATGATGGAGACGCGGACCGTCTGGGGGTCGTAGATGAGGAGGGGGAGATTGTGTGGGGCGACCGATTGTTGATCCTCTATGCGCGGCAGGTTTTGAGGGAAAAGGCCGGGGCCACGTGTATTGGGGATGTCAAGTGCTCACAGCTCTTCTTTGATGAGGTGAAGGCCCGCGGTGGAGTCCCCCTGATGTGGCGGACTGGCCACTCGCTGATCAAAGCCAAGATGCGAGAGACAGGTGCACTTCTGGCTGGCGAGATGAGCGGGCATTTTTTCTTTGCCGACCGATACTATGGCTTTGATGATGCCATGTATGCCACCTGTCGTCTCCTCGAGATTCTGGATTCGGCGAGGGATGAAGATCCGGAAGTGCGCCTGTCCCATCTTTTCAAGGACCTTCCACGTTGGGTGTCCACCCCGGAGATCCGGATTTTCTGTCCTGAGGAAGACAAGCACGCGATTGTCCATCGCCTCGCGGAAAGGATGGTGTCGTTGCTGGACCGTGGCGCTATCCCGGCGGAACTGCGAGAAGGGGGAAAGGGAGTAGTCACCCTGGACGGGCTTCGACTGGCCGGCAGGCACGGATGGGGGTTAATTCGAGCGAGCAACACAGAACCCGCCCTGATCCTCCGCTACGAGGCTGCCGATCATGCATTGATGAACAGGTATCGATCGTTCATCGAAGGCATCCTCGCTGAAATATCGGAGGATTCAGGATTGAGAATTGACGAGACTCATAGAATTCAGGATTGAGCATTGAGGACGCAGGATGTATACAAAGGATTTAATGAGATGCCCGTCTGGAAGCATGCAATGGAGCTTGCAGTTCGGATTCATGAGACAACTCAGGCTTTTCCAAAGAAAGAAGACTACGGAGTGACAAGTCAACTGCGACGGGCTGCGCTCTCTGTGTCCGCCAATATTGCTGAGGCTTTTGGGCGCTACCATCACGCTGACAAGCTCAATTTCTACTAGGGGTCCCGTGGATCCTTAATCGAGACTCTGAGCCACCTGACATACTGTTTACGAATCGGATATCTCCAGGAAGACCGGTTTAAAGAGCTTGATTTCCTCATTCGAATAATCTGGAGAGAATCATAGGGTAATAGCGACTCTCCGGCGATACAGGAGTAAGACCTAAATCTTTGGCTCTGAATGCTTAGTTCTCAATTCTAAACTCACTGGCTTGGTTTCAGACATGAATAAGGAAAGATTTCGGGAACAGACGGATAAGGTCGGAGAAGGGGTCCAGACCGCGGAACGACCATGGGGAACATGGACCGTCTTAAAGGAAGGCGCCGGTTATAAGGTCAAACTCATCGAGGTCTCGCCTGGTCAGCGGCTCAGCCTGCAATTTCACCATCACAGAACAGAGCATTGGGTCGTAGTTACCGGAACGGCCCGTGTTATAATCGGCAACCACGTGCTGGAACTTCGCCCGTTTGAATCTGCCGTCATCCCGGTGGGGGCGGTCCATCGGCTGGAGAATCCGGGAGCTGACCCCCTGCTGATTGTGGAGGTACAAAAGGGCGAAGTGACTTCCGAGGAAGACATCGTCCGCTTGGAAGACGATTACCAGCGGGCGAGCCCGCGCAGTGAATAGTGATTGGTGAGTGGTGGAACGAAGACCCGGCAACTCAATGAACCCAACAAACCCAACAATCGCAATGGATCATGTGTATGCGATCATTATGGCGGGCGGCTCGGGGGAGCGGTTCTGGCCGCTCAGTACGCCCGACTGTCCGAAACAGTTTCTGCATCTGCTGGGCGAGAAGAGTCTTCTTCAGGGGACTGTCGAACGGATTGAACCGCTGATTCCCATCGAGCGGCAAGTCGTGGTCGCCGGCGAGCAGCATGCCGGGCGTATCCGAAAAGAACTTCCGGATCTGCCTCCGGCGAATCTCATCTGCGAACCCGTGGGAAGGAACACGGCCGCCTGCATCGGCTTGGCCTCT
>JBHIAH010000117.1:0-4363 GCA_046758505.1 Methylomirabilales bacterium (SeqCode)
GGTCGGGGCGAGAGGATTTGAACCTCCGACCCCCTGCGCCCAAGGCAGGTGCGCTGCCAGGCTGCGCCACGCCCCGATACCGAGTCCTCCCCCTCAGGACCGCCCTCGATCCCTGAGCCGCGTCAAGATCTCCCGACACGCCTCCAGGGCCTTGGCGCGATGGCTGATTCGATTTTTCAGGGCCGGTCCAATCTCCGCTAACGTTCCGTGGTATTCGGGGACGTAAAAAATGGGGTCGTAACCGAACCCAGCCGTTCCTTTTGGCTCCCAAGCGATATATCCCTCGCACACCCCTTCGGCAAAATCGAACCCTTCTCCCGGATGGGCCACGGCCGCAACGCAACGAAAACGGGCAGTGCGCCCGTGCCAGGGATAGGTTCGAAGTCCTTTGAGGATCTCCTGGATCCGATCGTGATCGGTCGCCCTCTCCCCAAGGAAACGGGAGGAATGAATTCCAGGGGCCCCGCCCAGGGCATCCACCTCCAAGGCGGAGTCCTCAGCGAGCGTGAGGAGGCCGGTAAAGGCCGCTCCCGTTTCCGCCTTCGCTGCGGCATTTTCCTGGAGGCTTGAGCCTTCCTCATGCAGAGGAGGTGCGCCCACAAGGGTAGGATACGGAACCCATTCCACCCCGAGGTTCCCCAAGATCGCGGTAATCTCTCGGAGCTTGTGCGGATTCCGCGTCGCCAGGATGATTTTCATAGTAGACGCGGGGTTAGGCCCTTGTCAAGCGGCAATTTGACGGTTTGAAGCCGCTCCGCAACCAGGCGCTGCTGCAGGTGGACAAGCTCACGGATGCCCCGGGCCGCCACGGCCAGCATGCCGTCGAGCTGCTCCTTGCTGAAGGGGGACTCCTCTGCCGTCCCCTGGACCTCGATAAAGCTCCCCGCCCCGGTCATGACCACGTTCATGTCCACCTCGGCGATGGAGTCCTCAGCGTAGCAAAGATCCAGGAGGATGCGGCCCTCCACGGTCCCCACACTGATGGCAGCCACATAGTCCAACAGGGGATCCTCCTTGATCTTGCCCTGCTCCCTCAGGAGATGCACACTGTCCGCCAAGGCGACGTAGCCCCCGGTGACCGCGGCAGCCCGAGTGCCCCCGTCGGCCTGGATCACGTCACAGTCGATGACGATCGTCCGCTCCCCCAACCGCTTCAGATCGGCCACGCCGCGAAGCGATCGCCCGATCAGCCGCTGGATCTCAGAGGTCCGGCCGCTCACACGGCCCGCCACCGCTTCTCTGGGGGTCCGGACGGTGGTGGAGCGGGGGAGCAACCCGTATTCCGCGGTAATCCATCCCTGGCCGGAGTCCTTGAGAAATTGGGGAACCCGTTCCTCCACCGAGGCGGCGCACAGGACCTTGGTATGTCCAACCTCAATCAAGGCCGATCCCTCGGCCGACCTGAGATACCCCCGGGTAATAGCGACCGGACGCATCTCCTCGTCTTTGCGGCCGCCGACCCGCATTTATCGCACCCTCTCCAGGGAGTAGCGGGGCCGAAAGGCCTGCCGGGTGTCGATGTGGCCGGCCAGCGTCAGGATTTCAGCCCCCTCCACGAGGATCTTGACCCGCTGGATTTCATCGAAGTTGGCGGTCAGCGTATCCACAATCGAGTAAATAGTCAAAAGTTCTCCGTCACTCCCCCCGGGGTGGTTCGTTTGGAGATCCCGAGTAAAATCCACGTAGGCGGTTCCTCGCCCGTCAATATAGATCTGACGCAGCCCGACGCCGGACGGGATGGTCGGGCTGAGGTCGCCCTGAGGTCCCTTGATGAGCTCCGCCACCGTCCGCTTCGCTTCTTCCACGAAGGAGGCAGCCCGGGAAATCGTCCGCTCTTCCTCCTGGAGCTTATCCGCGCTGGAATCCGCGAAAAAGAGGCGGACCGGGCGCGTTGTTGTATCACCGGTCCTCCCGTCCTGGATGGGAGGGGTGGGAGCCACGGGAGCTTGGGGAGCGAAGGCCCGACCCAGGAGATACCCGAGGGCCCCCACCACCAACACCGCGAGGAGCAGTCCCAGGAGAAGCCTTCGATCCAGGTCGGCCATGATCTACCTCTCGGCGGCCTCGGCTGACCGACCGGTGGAAGGGGTGAGGCCTAGACGTCGCTCGTACCGGTTCTTAAAGCGGACCACCCCAGCATACAGCGCCTCAGCGACCCGATCTTTGTATCGTGCCGCCTGGAGCTTTCGCTCCTCTTTGGGGTTCGAGATAAACGCCACCTCCATGAGGACCGCCGGCATGGCCGCACCCATCAGAACGAAGAAGGGGGCCGACTTGACTCCCCGATTGTTCACCTTGAGAATCCTATCGAGCTCCTCGAGGAGGATCTCCGCCAGCTCGCTGGACTCTCGCAGATAGAGGGTGTTCGCCATGTCCCAAAGGATAGCGCGCAGGGCATCTTCCTCGCGCGGCTTCAGTCCTCCGAGATTCACCGACAGGTTCTCCCGGATCGCAGAGGCCCTGGCGGCGCTATCCGAAGGCTCACGGCTCAAGAAGTACGTTTCGAATCCCGAGGCTCTGGAGCGAGGGGCGGCATTCACGTGAATGCTGATGAAGAAATCGGCCTTGGCCCGATTGGCAATAGCGGTTCGTTCCTCTAAAGGGACAAAGACGTCCTCGGTCCGGGTCATTACCACCCGGATTCCTAACCGCTCCTGGATGAGACGGCGGAGTTGGAGCCCAATGTCCAGCACCACATCCTTCTCCCTGAGCCCGTGTCGTCCCACGGCTCCCGTATCCCGCCCGCCGTGCCCGGGATCGATGGCAATGGTCCTGAGGCTGGCAGCCGGGGGAACCGAAGGAGCCCGCGTCCGGGAGGGCGACGAGGGCCGCGCGGGAGGAGCGGCGGGGGAGATCTGAGCCAACCCGGCCTTGGCCCGGTACAGGTCCACCACGATGCGATCGGGGTTCTTGAGGGCGAACGTCCGGGTGAGACCCCCAAAGGCATCCCGGTAAATCCGAAAGATCGCCTCCCCCTGCCTCTGCGTCGGCTCGACCATCTGGATCAATCCATCATTGATCCGGACCACTTCGGAGAGCATGGGGGAGAGGATGCCCCCCTTGATCCGGAGGCTGAGGCGGGCCTTATCGTCCTCCTGCAGGCGGAACGTGAGCGGCTTGAGCGCCTCAATCACGATCCGCGTGTAGTCCGGATAGGCGTGGTGCCGCAGGAGACGAAGGTTGTACCGCTCGTGTCCGAGCCAGACCACCCGGGTGGATTTGTTCCAGTATACTCGCCCCTCGCCGTAGCGAGCCTCGAGCGCCCGGACAAGAAATTCGATGGGAACCCAGAAGGTCCCCCGCTCTTTCACCGGAGGGGCCGTGAGGAGAAAGGTGGTGTCACCCACGACAATTCCTGCCTCGCCCTCCACGAGGCGGAAGACCACCTCCTTGACCCGGAGCCCATCCCTGAGGATTCTTCCCCCGCTGACCTTCGCCACTTGGAAAAGTGGCACGTACTCCCGTCCCTTGATAAGCTTCGTGTGCAGAACCTTCCACTGCCCCTCGTAGAGGACCTCGATCTCCCCTGCCCATGCACCCTGCGTGAGGAGCAGAACTGCCGCCACTCCTATAAGGATCACGAACAACCTACGCACCAAATCTCGTCTCCTTCGCAAACAAACCTTCATGTCGGGTATGAATAACACACATGTAATGCTCTGTCAAGCCACCACAATTTGCCCAAAGGCTCAACCTGGGGTATATGGGGTATACTGGAGTCTCACCCCTGGAGGTGCGCGCCGTGGAAAAGAGTCGCAACCCACGCAAAGCCAAGCTCTTCATTGCCATCCTCGCACCGGGAAGCCTTCTCGAAGAGGTTGAGGCCTCCCTGCATGCGGCCTTCGGTCCCCTCGAGCTCAAGAGCCGCACCTTTCCCTTCTCTTTTACCGACTATTACCGGGCGGAAATGGGAGCCGACCTCTTCCGGCGCTTCGTCGCTCCCCAGACCGTGATCCCCCAGGATGCCCTGCCGGACATCAAGCATCGAACCATGCAGATCGAGAGGCAATTCAGCCTCCCGGGGGAGACGAGTCCGCGCCGCCGGGTCAATCTCGACCCGGGCTACCTCACCCCCGCAAAAATTATCTTGGCCAGCACCAAGGATTACGCGCACCGCATCTATCTGGACCAAGGGATCTTTGGCGACCTGCACCTCAAGTACGAGCAAGGGGCATACCAACCTCTTCCATGGACCTACCCCGACTACCGGACCCCCGAAGCCCTCGCGTTCTTCGCGGAGGTGCGCCAGGGCTACCTCCAAGCATAGCACTCAGCTATCGGCCGTCAGCAACTCGGTACCAGGTCTTAGGTGTTCGGTGTTCGGTGTTCGGTGTTCGGTTTGAAATCCAAATTTCGATCCCCC
>JBHIAH010000118.1:0-4363 GCA_046758505.1 Methylomirabilales bacterium (SeqCode)
GGGTGAGGAGGATCACCCCGATGACCCAGTTGAACTCCCGCGGCGACTTGTAGGAGCCGGTCATGAAGACGCGGAACATGTGCAGCCAGACGGTGAGCACCATCCCGTGGGCCGCCCACCGATGCATGTTGCGGACAAGCATCCCGAAAGGCACATCGAATTGCAGGTACTTCATGTCGGCATAGGCGTACTCCGCCACCGGGCGGTAGTAGAACATCAGGACCACCCCCGTGACGGTCAGGACCAGGAAGAGGAGAAAGGTGATCCCCCCCATGCACCAGGTAAACCGGATGCGGACCGCGTGGCGCCGGATCTTCGGCGGATGGAGATGCATCCAGACGTTCGACATGATCTGGAGCGTCCGATTCCGCGGGGTGTCGGCGTAATCATGGCGGAACATGGAACTCCACACCTGCGACTCAAGGATCGTCTTTTTCAGCTCTCGTATCCGTTCGAGCATGCCTTTCCCCCGTGGGTTGCTTACACCCTCAAGAGACTGTCCGGGTATTGTTCGTCCGGATCCTCGCCCGGCTTCATGCTATAGAGGACCGACTTGTCGACCAGCAGGTCCCCCTCGGGACTGAGCGTGAGTTGCACCCGGTCCATGGGCCGGGGGGCCGGTCCTTCGTAATTAAATCCACTGATATAATACCCACTCCCGTGGCAGGGGCACTTGTATTTGCGGTCGGCCGGGATCCAGTTCGGGGTGCACCCCAGGTGGGTGCAGATGGCCAACATGGCGAAAAGTCTGCCATCTTCGTACCGGACAATCCAGACCCGGCGGGATTGTTTGAACCGCGTATCCACGGTCCCCGGCTGGTAGGTATCCGGCCGTCCGGCGTTGAATCGAGGGCTCGGCTCGAACAGGACCCGGGGAAACATGAAGCGCAGAAAGGCCACCGAGACGGTAGCCAGAAAAGCCAGAACGCCGCCCCAGCCCGTCAGGGAGAGGAAGTCCCTCCGGGACCACGTCGTGGCGTCACCTGCCTCCTCGGCCTCAACCCCGGCCTTGCCAATCTCTACCCCGGTGTCCCTGGCCACTCCTCTCCCCGGGTTTCCTTCTCCAAACGAAAGCCCCACCCGCTCGTGCTGGGAGGGGTCAACGCTACATCTCACCAGTGACGTCGTCGAGGGCGGGAATCGACCTTTGAGGGCGCAAGGGGCCCTGGAGGGATCCGCGCGTATCTCCTCGGGGGGACTGCCGAACGGCTAACTCCCCCGAACCGTTAAGCCTGGCAAAGAACCTGTCACTTCACCACTGTGCCAAACGGACCACCGTCCTGATTCATTTTCTAATGACAAACGCGAGGAATGTCAAGGTCAAAAACGCCCCCGTCATCTTTGGATATGAGGGTCGTCATCGTCTGGGATGCGCTGGATGGGGAGGACCGGCTATTCCCTATTTGGTCCCGGCTTTGGCCTTTTCTTTTAAGGCCATGCCGCGTTTGGTCAGCGTTGAGGGTCCAGACATTTCGAATTTGGGATTTCGAATTTCGGACTTAAAACTGCTCTCGTCACATGCGCAATTCGCAATTGGAAATTGCCCTTAGCTCTCCGCGGTTCATGGTTCACAGTTCATGGTTCATGGAAGTTCGCAATCCGAAATTCTCTCGGTCGCCGACCGGGTTCAGGGTCAAGGCAGGGCGCGCCTACCAGGGCCCACCTGGAAAGGTAGAGACCTGTTGGTCGTGTCCCACCCGCTTGACCATCCGGGGAGCCCGCCACGGCTCCCCGAGGATGCCATCCTGGATCGCCCAGCTCCGCCCCCGGACGGTCTGTTCCGCCCCGGGTTGGCGGAAGGGGGTGGACCCGTCGAGGCGGGCGTAGAGCGCCCCCCCCGGCTGGAATTCCCGGTGAATCCTCTCCATCTCTTCCTGCCCGACGGTATAGCCAAAGCCGTACCGCTCGTAGAGAATGGCGTTGTGATAGAACATCGCATCGAGCAAGAAGAGGTCGTGTCCCATCCAGTCGACGAACTCCTCCAGCAGCCGGACGACCTCCTTGAGGAGGAGCAGTCCACGCCGTGTCTGGCCCGGGGCCAATCCCGCCCGCATGGCCCGAACCTCCTCCGAGACGTTTCGACCCCTCGTCCCGAGGCCGGTATCCCGCCCCTCCGGGTCCCGGTCAATGTGAAATCGCTCGGAGCCGGGATCGCCGATGGTGACAAAGGCAAGCTCGATATTGTTGTACGCCGTGGACTGCAGTTTGATGAAGTAATACCAGTCGCTCTCATCCGGCCGCCCCCGGACGCCGACCCAGACCATGTCCTGCTCGGGCGGACAGGCAAACTCCACCAGCCGATTTCCGGTGGAATCGGTCAACGCCCGCGCGTCTATTCCAAGGGTGGTGAGGATTACCTCGGGGATGAGCCGCCGATAGATCGCCTCCCGCTCCTCCCGGGGAAGCTGATTGATCTGGATGAGCGAGGCGGGTCCCGATCTCCCCAGCAGGGCCTCAAACCGGCGGAGCCGCTTTCGCCCCACCCTGGCCCCCACGCGGACCAAGAAGAGACTTAACGGATCATGGCTCAGGCCGGCATCCAGAGAGAGGGGGTATTCGGCAAATCCCGCCGACCGGAACAGGGAGAGGAGCATCCGCCTATAGGCCCGCCTGGAAAGGCCTGCGCCCAGGATGTCCCACTCCTCGGGATCGAGGGATGCCAGGAGGATTCGCTCTTCCCAGGAGGAGGTCAGGGCCGCCCCGAGCAGTCCCGTCCCGATCCCCTGTCCCCGCCACCGGCGCGCCACCTCCAGGACCATGACCTCGTACAGCCCCTCGAGCGCCGCACGGCCCCACCGACTCTGCGGATGCGGTTCGCTCAGGAGCAGAAAGCCCACGATGCGATCCCCGACGAGAGCCACCGTCAGCTCCGCACCTTCGATCTGTGTCATGCCGATGAGTGTCGATCGGACCGCATCCGCCTGGTACGCAAAATCCCGTCCCAGCTCCTCGGCGATACCGAGGCGTTCGAGTGTGCTCGGGGAGGGTTGTGTCTGATAGTGGATCTTTTCCGGCTGAGCAGGAGTCCTCGTCATGATATCCACACCCTGCTGACAGGATACAAGAGGCCCCTCCCTCCCCCTGCCCGCCCCGTCGGCACCGGGGGACCAGAGACAGGAAAACCTCTTACCGCTTCTTCGACTGGCGCTGGCTTTTCCGAGACTTTGTGCGGGAGGTGGGGCGCGAGCGGCTCCCCTGCTGGCAATGAAGCAGCGCGCGCACCAGGTCAGTTTTGGTAATGATGCCGACGAGGGTCTCCCCTTTGACTACCGGGAGACCCCCGATCCGGTATCGCAAGAGGAGACGGGCGGCCTCTTCAATGCGGGCCTCCCGAGGGATGGTCACCAACGCCCGCGCCATGACCTCCCAGATACGGACCTTTTCGGCCAGCTGAGGGATCTCGTGCATCTCCAGGCTCACCGCCCGGGAGGGGAGCGCGTGCCTCAGATCCCGGTCGGTGACGATTCCCATCAACCGGCCGCCTTCCACCACCGGCAGGTGTCGGATCCGGTGCTCCCGGATGAGCCGCCAGGCGGCCCGCAGCGTTTCTTGAGGGGAAATGGTGACCGGCTTCCGCTGCATCCAGCCCTCAACCCGCACGTTCAGCCTCCTAAGATGGCCGTCCTCGGTCGGCAGTGGTCACGAGGAAACGTCCCACACCTAGCATACTCCTGTCACCCCCCGGCGCACAACTCCTACTTGCTATCCTCCCTCCCGGGCGCGCCGACTCCCCGGCGCGATTCTTCCAGAGCCCTGCGGACGGCCTCCAGCAGCTCGTCGCTTCGGAACGGTTTCGTCAGATACGCGGTCACGCCGAGCTCGAGGGCGCGGGCATAGCTGTCCCAGTCTCCAAAGGCGGTGATGAGCAGAACGGGAAGACGCGGTCGCGTTTTTCTCAAGCGCCCGAGAAGGACCAGGCCGCCCACCCGCGGCATAAGCATGTCGGTGATCACGAGCGCATAGGGACGACGCTCGACACGGTCGAGGGCCTGCATCCCATCGGCCGCCGCATCGACGATGTACCCGTCGTGCCTGAGAAGCCGGCAGAGCCCCTCGCGGGCGTCCTCGTCGTTGTCGACTACCAAAATCGGAACCGGTCGGTGCACGGATCGCTCCCCTTCAACCTGCGGGACGGCCTGCCTATTTTACAGAGGCAATCGGGATGCCAAAACGCCCCCCAACGGACAATTTTGCTTGCCACTAAGTCTCTGATTTTCCTGAGGTCTTTCCCCCAACATATACCCACGACTCGGGAAGGCCCGTCTCTCTGGGGCAGCACCGTCCCACCCCGGCACGAAGGCCCCTGCCAAGAAGGCGGCAACACCGCAAGTCCTTGGGTGGGACAGCGGCGTCCCAAGGGACA
>JBHIAH010000119.1:0-4316 GCA_046758505.1 Methylomirabilales bacterium (SeqCode)
TGGTCTGGTCTATTTACATCAACGCCCCCATGGAAGAGCCAGCAAATCCCACCAATACCCCCAACCCGTCCAAGGCTCCCTGGTACTTCTTGGGCCTGCAAGAGATGCTCGTCTACTTTGACCCCTGGATCGCCGGCGTGGTGCTCCCGACCCTGATCATCGTCGGACTGATGGTCATCCCGTACATCGACATCAATCCGAAAGGGAACGGCTACTACACCTTCCGGGAGCGGAGATTTGCGGTCACCATGTTCCTCATCGGGTTCCTGGTCCTGTGGGTCAGCCTCATCGTGACGGGGGTCTTCCTGCGGGGCCCGGGGTGGAACCTGTTCTGGCCGTGGGAGGTGTGGGACCCGCACAAGGTCGTCGCGCTGACGAATGTCAACCTGCCGTACTGGGGACCGTTCAAGTATCTGGGGAATCCCAAAATCTTTGGTGTCGAGCTGGTCGGACTGACGGCCATCAGTCTCTACTTCGCGCTGGGGGTCGGCTTCTGGGTCTGGAAGAGCAAGACGAGTCGCATCTTGCAAGAGCTGGGGCCCCTCCGGTACGGCATCGTCGCTTTCCTTTTTCTCACGATGATGGGATTGCCCATCAAGATGTTCTTGCGCATCGCCTTCAATATCAAATACATCTGGGTGACCCCCTGGTTTAATATCTGACCGCCCTGTTCCCTGACGTCGTCATACGAGGAGCACCCGCCCGATGCCACGACGGGAGTTTGTCCCCGACGAAAAGCGATCCCTCCGGGTCATCTTCTTCGTCGCCAGCATGATCCTGGTGGGGACGACCGTGTGGGCCCTCTGGGATGAATCGGTCTCGCGGCGGCCCTGGATCAAGTATCAGATCCAGTTCAAGCAAGTCGAATACCGGATGCTCCAAAAGGAGCTGGAGCAGGCCCGCGCGCGGTTGCGCCGCCCCGAGGTGCAGGGGAAACTCGAAAAACTTCGGGAGGAGTTGCGGTGGGCCAAGGAAGCCAAAAAGGGGCCGGACTATCGGGCGGCCGTGCGGGAGGTCGCGCGACGGAAGGGAGCGTATCGGGATATCAACCAGGAACTCCGATTCACCAGGAGTGAGCTTGATGAGGCCTATTACTGGTACGATAAGGCCCGACACGCAGGAAAGACATTCAGCGACGAGCGTGCCGAGGTAAAGCGCCTGGAGAAGCGGGCCCAGTCGCTCGAGCCCCAGGTGAAGGTCGCAAAGCAGTCCCTGGACGAGGCCAAACAACAGGTAAAGTCCTATGACCGGCGCATTCAGGAAATTCGGGACAGAACGAAGAGGATTCGCACGGAGGTCGTCCGCCTCGAGCAACGGGTGGCGGCGATCCGGAGCCGCCCGCTGGAGGTCAAGCAGGTGGTGGTACAGGGGTTGGATAGGAACGAATTTGATGTCCCCGTGCTCCGGGTGGACCGCTGCGAGACCTGTCATCTGGGGATCGACCGATCCGGCTTCGAGAACGCCCCGCCACCCTTTCAGACCCACCCCCATCGCGAATCCCTCCTGGGGAAACATCCCGTGAGTCGGTTCGGCTGTTCAGTCTGCCACGAGGGACAGGGGACGGCCCTCGATTACGAAAGGCTCGTGGACGGCCGGATTCCTGACATGCCGCACGGCTTCGGCAGGGAATACGGCGGCAGTCCCAACGTCCTGTGGGATTTCCCTCTCCTCGAGGGCGAGCTGGTGCAGTCGTCGTGCCGCAAATGCCACCTGGAACGGACCGAGTACTTCACCGCCGTGAAGACAGGCAAGGCCGAGGACGCGCAGGTGCAGTGGGTCAATCTGGCCCCCGCCTTGACCAAGGGACTGGCGATGTTCGAGATCCTGG
Source organism: Methylomirabilales bacterium (SeqCode) (assembly GCA_046758505.1). Lineage (GTDB taxonomy): Bacteria > Methylomirabilota > Methylomirabilia > Methylomirabilales > CSP1-5 > CSP1-5. The sequence goes on from JBHIAH010000119.1 coordinate 1,829, forward strand.
GGTGTCATGGATGCCATCCGGCCAAGGACTTCAAGGGGCTTGCCAAGGTCGCGCCGGAGCTGACCCGGATCGGCAATAAGGTGGAACCGGCGTGGCTTCTCCAGTGGATTCAGAATCCCCGATCGTATCTCCGTCATACCCGGATGCCGAACTTCGGCTTATCCAAGGAGCACGCCACGGCCATCGCCGCCTATCTCTTGGACCAGACCCAGCCGGACCCGGCCGTGCCGGGTCGGTTTAACCCGGAGGCCTCCCCCGCAGAGGGGAAAGAGATCTTCGAGCGGGTCGGCTGCCTGGGGTGTCACACCATGCGGGCGGTTTACGAGGAGAAGGCCCCCCGGACCTTCTTCACGGTCGTGGGACGGGATTTCGCGCCGGATCTCAGCAACGTGGCCATGAAGATCAAGGATCCGGAATGGGTCTTTCGCTGGCTCAAGAACCCCAAGGCCATCCGACCCCGTACGCCCATGCCCAGCCTTCGCCTGAGCGATGAAGAGGCCAGCGCCCTCACCGCCTTCCTGATGACGCGGGGGGAGCGGCGGCACACGCCGCCGGCCCTGCTGCGGGAGCTGAAACGGAAGGAGCAGATAGCGGAGGGACGACGGCTGATCCGGCTCAGGGGCTGCTTCGGGTGTCACGAGATTCGGGGTTTCGAGACCGCCAAGCAGATTGCCCCCGACATTAGCAATTTCGGGCACAAGCGGCTGTTGCAGCTCTCCTTTGGCGATGCCGTGGAGGTCCATCACACCTGGGAGGACTGGACCTTCGCGAAGCTGAAAAATCCCCAGATCTATCGGACCGATCGGGAGCAGCTGCGCATGCCCAACTTCGGATTCTCCGACGGGGAAGTCAAGGCGCTCCGGACCCTCCTGAAGAGCTTCACCGATACCGACGTTCCCGAGGAGTATCGAGAGGCGACGACCGCGGATCGGATGGCCATCGCCGCCGGCCAGCGCCTGGTCCGGGGCCGCAACTGCGTCGGGTGCCACATCATCGAGGGGAGGGGGGGAGATATCCGGGCGCGATACGAAGGGCGTTTGAATGAAGCGCCGCCTCCCCTCGTCTTAACCACAGGGACGTTGAGTGAGGGAGAGAAGGTACAGGCCAAGTGGCTCTTCGAGTTTCTGCACCGGCCGACCCCCATTCGGCCGTGGCTCCAGATCCGGATGCCGACGTTCGGGCTTGCCGACCGAGAGGCGGCGGGACTGGCGAGCTACTTCGTGGCTCTGGCAGGGCTCAAGGTCCCCTTCGAGTTCGTCCCCCCGGTCGAAGAGCTGCGGCCGGAGCTGGTGGAGGCGGGGAGGACGTTGGCGTCGAAGGAGTACTTCTCCTGCGGGAGCTGCCACGTGCGCGGGGAGACAAAGCCGGAGGGACCTCCGGAAGGGTGGGCGCCCGACTTTGCCCTGGCGCACCGGCGCCTCCGGCCGGAGTGGATCATCACCTGGCTCAAGGACCCGCAAAAAGTGCAACCGGGGACCAAGATGCCCAGCTTTTTTGTCGATGAGGAGTCCGGGCCGGAGGAGATCCTGAAGGGGGATGAACAGAAGCAAATTCTGGCATTGCGGGAGTATCTGTTGCGTCTCGGGAAGCCATAACCTTAGAAGGAGTGGAGATGCCATGCGAAAGAGTGTGACTGTCTTCGTGCTCGCAGGTTTCGTTCTGGGGCTGTGGGCCCTGGTGAGCGTTCCACTCGCCAGTGCGGCCGGTGGGACCATTACCGGGGCGGTGAAGTTTGTTGGCAATCCGCCCCCCCTCAAGAAGATTCCCCCCACCAAGGACAAACGGGTCTGCGGCAAGGCCCCCATTTACGACGAGAGCCTCATGGTGGACAAGGGGACCAAGGGGATCAAGTGGGCGGTGGTCACGGTCCAGGGAGCGAAGGGGAAGTGGGATGGCAAGGGGGTGACCCTTGACCAGCAGGGCTGCACGTTTCACCCCCACGTCCTCGTCGCGCCCCCCGGTAAGATCACCGTCAAGAATAGCGACCGCATCCTGCACAACTTCCACAGCTATAGCAAAAAGAACCCCCCGCTGAATCGGGCCCAGCCCGGGTTCCGGAAGAAGATGAAGGTGGCTTTCAAGAAGTCGGAGTTGGTCAAGATCACGTGCGACGCGCATCCCTGGATGGCCGGGTGGATCGTGGTCTCGGATCATCCGTACGTGGGCGTGACCGACGAGCAAGGAAACTTCAGGATCGAGAATGTGCCACCGGGGACCTACACCCTCGAGGTCTGGCAGGAGACCCTCGGGACCGTGAAACAAAAAGTGACGGTAAAGGCCGGCGAGACGGCCAAGGTCGCCTTCAAGCTCAAGAAGAAGTAAGCCCGACCGCTCGTCTCCGATGACCGACGACCGGGAGATTTCGGATTTCGAATTGCGAATTTCGAATTTCTCTGAACCCTGAACCGTAAGGAGCGGAGAGACGAGAGTCGAGAGCAGAGTCGTGAAGCTCTAAACCCTCAACACTAGACTCTCAACTCTCGACCCT
>JBHIAH010000120.1:0-4281 GCA_046758505.1 Methylomirabilales bacterium (SeqCode)
GGTCAACAAGGTGGTGGAGAAGACGATGCTCCTTCTGTTGAGCCACGAGGCCTTTCATGGGATCCAGGTGGTTCGGTCCTTCCAGGAACCCTCCCTTTGGGCTTTGGCCGACGAGGGGTTGCTCCAGCAAGTCTTGGTGAACATTCTGATGAACGCGGCCCAGGCCATGCCTAAAGGGGGGAGGATCAGCATCGCCACCGAGGCCAGGCCTGTCAAGCCATGGCAGAAGGGGACTGTCTCCGTCGGCAGGCGCTTTGACCCCGATGAGGAGGCGGCCATCATCACCGTCGCCGACAGCGGACCCGGCATCCCTCAGGAGGGCCTTCCTCATATCTTTGAACCGTTCTTCTCGACTAAGGGAACGGGGAGGGGAGTAGGCCTAGGGTTGGCCATCTGTCACAGCATCATCGAGGGGCTAAAAGGGGCTATCGCAGTGGAAAGCCGGCTCGGCCTGGGGACCACTTTTTATATCCTCCTTCCGTCCGACAAAGGTGGGCCGTCCCATGGTGGCTGAGAATGTCCTTCGAGAGCGGATCTTAGTGGTTGATGACGAGGAGAACCTGCTCCTTTTCCTCTCCAAGCTCCTCACGGGGGAGGGCTATCGGGTGGAGACGGCCGGAACGGGGGAGAAGGCCTTGGAAAGGGCCAAAGAGGCGGACTTCGACCTGGCCATCCTCGATATCAGGCTACCCGATATGGACGGGGTGACAGTCCTTCGGACCTTTCGGGAGGAGGTCCCCGAGGCCAACGTGGTGATGATCACCGCCTACGGCAGCATCGAATCGGCCGTGGAGGCCATGAAGGCCGGTGCCTACGACTATATCGTCAAGCCGTTTCGTGCGGCGGAGATCTTAAAGGCTGTCGAGAAGGCCCTGGAACAGCGGCGGCTTCGGAGGGAGGTTCTCCATCTCCGCCGGGAGGTGGAGCGGAAGTATAGCTTCGAGAACATCGTTGGCAAGAGCCAGGCCATGCACGAGGTCTTTCACCAGGTCGAGAAGGTGGCCGCCTCGAAGAGCACGGTCCTTGTCACCGGGGAAAGCGGGACGGGGAAGGAGCTGGTGGCCAGGGCCATCCACTACCGAGGCGATCGGAGGAACGGACCCTTCGTGGTCCTCGACTGTGGGGCCATTCCGGAGAATCTCCAGGAGAGCGAACTGTTCGGCCACATCAAAGGCGCCTTCACGGGTGCCGTGAGCACCAAGCGGGGACTCTTCGAGGAGGCCGATGGCGGCACCCTCTTTCTCGACGAGGCCGGAGATCTCTCCGGCCCCTCCCAGGCGAAGCTTCTCCGGGCCCTCCAAGAGGGGACCATCCGGCGGTTGGGAGAGACGAGGACCAGTCAGGTGGACGTCAGGGTGATCGCCGCCACCAACAGGGATCTGGCCGAACTGGTGCGGGAGGGGCGGTTTCGCGAGGACCTCTACTACCGCCTCAACGTCGTCCCCATCGCCTTGCCGCCCCTGCGGGAGCGGAGGGAGGACATCCCGCTGTTGGTCGACTGCTTCATTCATCGGTATGCGGCGGTGGCCAAGAAGGAGGTGAGGCGGATCTCCCCCTCCGCCGCGGAGCTGCTCTTGGGCTACCATTGGCCGGGGAACGTGCGGGAGTTGGAAAACATCATCGAGCGTGCGGTCCTCTTCTGCGATAAGGAGACGCTGGGGGAAGAGCTTCTGCCCCAGGAGGTCTGCATTCGAGGGGAAGAGATCTGCGTTCAGGTCCCCGAAGCCCCTCTTTGTCTAAAGGAAGCTGTGGAGAAGATGTCTCAGGAGCTCGAGAGGGGCTTGATCGAGCGGGCCTTAGACAGAACGGGGGGGAACAGGAGCGCAGCGGCTCGACTGCTCGGGATCAGCCGCCGTGCCTTGCTCTACAAGATGAAAACATACGGGATCGCTTAGGAGCGGAGGAAAGCGCGACCGTGTTTCCCTTACTCCATGCTCAGTTGCGAGATGGTGCGCGCTCCGGCATGGAACGGTCGTGAAGGATATAGGCATGCGAAGAACCGTGCGAGCAGTCGGGTTGCTCTTGTTCGTCGCCTCGGTGGGATTGCTGGCTGCCATCGTGCTATCGCGCCCCGAAACGAGCTCGGGTCCCGGCCCAGAACCGATGACCTACGCCGATAAGCGGGGCGATCAGGAGCTTGCCTACCTGTTGGTCAAGCTGGAGCTGAAGACGCGGGCCGTCATCGGAGGGCACTACACCCGTGCCCAATCTCCACTGCCGGGAATCGATACGATCTACAAACGGTGGCTCGCCAAGAACACCATCCTCCCCGCTGCGGTCGCCGATCGGGTCTTCGCCGAAGTTGTCCCCGGGGCCACGGGAGGTCGCGCCTGGGTGAAGATGGTCGTCGAAGAACCCCGCAACCCCCACAACCGTGGTGATCCCATCGCCCTTGAGCTGTTCCGTGAAATCCAAGATGGAGACCCAAGTACGGATCGATCAACCCCTGAGGCCTACTATTACGCCGAACCGATCAAGGCCACCCAAACCTGTCTTCCCTGTCACGGTGAACCGAGAGGAGAGCCCGATCCTTTGTTTCCCCAGTACAAGAAGAATGGCTGGCGAGACGGCCAGATCGTTGGAGCCGTCGTCGCTCGCGTCGCACCGGAGAAGTAGCCCCCCCGGAGCGGACAACATGCCATTCACCGCTCCGCTCCTGCTTCGCCGAATTCCCCTCCGGCGAGTCCGTGAATGGCCGGACGTTAGGCGGCGCAGTGGGAGAGTATACGGCTGAATCCTTTCTCAAGTCTCACGGTTAGGCACGACGCTCTCGCCTCTGTTGGATTTCTTTGGCCGTCGATTGCGCCGGATCAAGAGATAAGCACGATGTCGGCTGAGCTTCCCGAATGCGAGAATTGTCTGTGGGGTCGCTTTGGATGGGTTTCGGCGTGGGACAGCGGATGGTCGGAGTCTGGATTAGACCATGGCGAGAAGGGGGAGGGATGCGGGCAACGATCTCTAGGAAGCCCGTGACCGCCTTCAGTACGGTTTTGACCTGGAGAAAAAGGGGACAGGCGGAACTTGCGCCCTGGATCTTACCCCGATAATTCGGACACCCGAAGAGGGGACAGGTTGAGGGATTCGAACTCCGCCGGACTCCGATAACCCAAGGTGGAGTGCCGACGCAGTCGGTTATAGAACACCTCGATATACTCAAACACACTGCTTCGGGCCTGATCCCGGGTCCGGTAATCTTCGAAGCCGACCAGCTCGGTCTTGAGCGTATGGAAAAAACTCTCCACCACGGCATTATCACCACAATGCCCCTTCCGGCTCATGCTACAGAGCAACCCGTGGGTAGTCAGCACCCGCTGGTACGCAAACGAGATGTACTGGCTCCCCTGGTCCGAGTGAACGATCGTGCCCGGCGCAGGCCGCCGCCGCTGAAGCGCCATCCACAAGGCCGCACAGACCAAGTCGTGGGTCATCCGCCCCTCCATCGCCCAGCCCACGACCGCGCGGGAGAACAAATCGAGCACCACTGCCACGTGCAACCAGCCGGCCCGGGTGGGAATGAAGGTCACATCCGCGACCCACTGCCGATTGGCCTGCCGCACCACAAACGGCACCTGGAGTCGATTGGGCGCCGGGGGCGGGTTGTTCTTCGAGCGCATCGTCAGCCGAAACCGCCGGGTCATCTTGGCCACAATCCCCTGCTGCCGCATCAGGCGGGCGACCCGATGGCGGCCACAGGCATGCCCCTGGGCCTGCAGGTCCGCATGAATGCGGGGGGCGCCGTACGTCTGGCGACTGCGGGCATGCACGGCCCGGATCCGGTCCAGCAAGACGGCATTGGCCTGCTGCCGGGCGCTGGGCGCCCGCCCCCGCCAGCCATAATAGCCGCTGCGCGACACGCCCAACACCCGACACATCCGCTGGGTGGCAAACAAGGGGGTGTGCGCTTGCATAAAGGCGTACCTTACCCCGACGCCTTCGCAAAGTACGCCGCGGCTTTTTTTAAAATATCCCGCTCCTCGGTCACCCGCGCCAACTCCCGGCGCAGCCGGCGCACCTCCGTTTCCTGCCGGCCCTGGCGGCCCCGGCCGGGGAACACCTCCTCGCCCTTGGCCCGGATCTGCTCTTGCCACTTATACAGCTGGTTCCGGCGGATCCCCAGTTCGCGGGCCACGTCGGCGGCCGGACGGCCAGAGTGCTCCAGGAGTCGAACGGCTTCTTCTTTAAACCCCTTGCTGAAGGACTTGTACTTGCGTGGCGGCATCACACACCTCCCGGGCTACTGTAGTCCCCTTTCGGTGTGTCCGTCAAACCAGGGTAAGATCC
>JBHIAH010000121.1:0-4045 GCA_046758505.1 Methylomirabilales bacterium (SeqCode)
CGACGCAGGCGCAGCTCAACCGGGGGGAGCGGATGGTGGAGATCTTGAAACAGGATCAGTTCGTCCCCCTCCCCGTCGAGCGGCAGATCCTGATCATCTTCGCCGGCGTCAATGGGTACGTCGATGATCTCCCGGTGGAGGCGGTCCGGTCTTTCGAGCAGGGGCTCGCCCGGTTCGTCGAGGCGCGCTATTCGGCGATCTATGGGGAACTCGGGGAGAAAAAGGTGATCAGCGAGGATCTCCGCCAAAAGATGGAGCAAGCCGTCCAGGAGTACAAGGAGGAGTTCAAAGCACAAAAACCGGCCACCTAGGGTCGGTTCATGGTTTATAGTTCACGGTTCACGGACCAAAACCTCGGTATTGGGTGTTGGGTTTTAGGTCCGGGCTCTGTATTCAGAGCGGTGTACTGACTAACGCCTAAAATCTAAGAGCGAAAACCTAACAGCAGTCATCGGTTAACTGAACATGGCGACACTACGGGACATCCGGCGACGCATCAATAGCGTCAAGAGCACCCAGCAGATCACCAAGGCGATGAAGATGGTGGCCGCGGCAAAGCTCCGCCGCGCTCAGCAGCGGATCGTGGAGGCCCGCCCGTACGCGTTCAAGCTTCAAGAGGTTATCGGCTCCTTGGCCCTGCGGACGGGGGCGGAACAACACCCCCTGCTCGGGCAGCCAGCGGCGGGACGGAAGGGGCTGGTCGTCGTCGCCGCCGACAAGGGGCTCTGCGGGGCCTTCAATGCCAACATCCTGCGGAAGGCGTTCGAGTATCTCGGGCAGGCAGAGGGGGCCGAGGTCCAGATCACGCTCCTGGTGGTGGGCCGAAAGGCGCGGGATCTCTTTCGCCGAAGGCATATTGAGCGGCAGGGGGAGTGGATCAATATCTTTGACCGGCTGGCGTATACGCACGCGGCCGAGATCGGGCGTCGGCTCGCGCGGGGGTACATGGACGGCGAGCTGAACGAGGTGCATCTCTTGTACAACGAGTTCAAGTCGGCCGGCGTCCAACAGACGATGATGGAACAGCTCCTCCCTATCGAGCCCCTGGCGGTTGAGGCCGAAGAGTTTCAGCCCGTGGAGTTCATCTTTGAACCGTCGCCCGACGTCATCCTGGATGAGCTGCTGCCTCGCCATGTCGAGGTTCAGGTCTATCGCGCCCTGCTGGAATCGGCGGCGGCGGAGCAAGGGGCGCGCATGACCGCCATGGAGGCGGCGACGAAGAGCGCGGCGGATATGATCGAGCGCCTGACGCTGGTGTTCAACAAAGCCCGGCAGGAGCGGATTACGAAAGAGCTGATGGATATCGTGGGCGGGGCCGAGGCCCTTCGGAAAGCCGGCACCGCCTAGAGAACAGCGGTCAGCAATCAGCTATCAGCAAAATGCCTTCAGGTCCCTGCCGACAGCCGGCCGCTGACTGCTGGTTGCTCAACGAGGGAGCGCGCCGATGAACGAGGGATGGATCACGCAGGTGATTGGACCGGTGGTGGACTGCGAGTTCGGCCCCGGACATCTTCCGGCGATTTACAATGCTATCAAGGTGCCGGGGATGGAGTACACCGACATCTTCTCTTACACCAAAGAGCTGACCCTCGAGGTGGCCCAGCATCTCGGGGAGAACAAGGTCCGCTGTATCTCGCTGGCCGGGACCGATGGACTCGTCCGGGGGCAAAAGGTCATTGATACCGGTGGCCCCATCAGCATTCCCGTCGGCCAGTCCACGTTGGGCCGGATCTTGAACGTGGTCGGCGAGCCGGTGGATAAACTCGGCCCGGTCCATGTGGAGAAATTGTATCCCATTCATCGAGAGCCCCCCTCGTTTGAAGAGCAGGCGACCGAAGTGGCCGTGATGGAGACGGGGATCAAGGTGATCGATCTGTTAGAACCGTACACCCGGGGGGGCAAGACCGGCCTCTTTGGGGGTGCGGGGGTGGGCAAGACCGTCCTCATCATGGAGCTGATCCGGAACATCGCCATGGAGCACGGGGGGATCTCTGTCTTTGCGGGGGTCGGAGAGCGAACGCGGGAGGGGAATGATCTGTGGCTCGAGATGAAGGCCAGCAAGGTGATCGACAAGACCGCCCTAATCTATGGCCAGATGACGGAGCCGCCGGGGGCGAGGCTTCGGGTGGGCCTCACCGGACTCACCGCGGCCGAATACTTCCGGGACGAGGAGGGACAGGACGTTCTGTTGTTCATCGATAACATCTTCCGCTTTACGCAGGCGGGCTCCGAAGTCTCGGCCCTCCTGGGCCGGATGCCGTCGGCGGTCGGCTACCAGCCCACCCTGGGGACAGAGATGGGGGAGCTCCAGGAGCGGATCACCTCGACCAAGCGGGGGTCCATCACATCGGTGCAGGCGATCTACGTGCCGGCCGACGATATCACGGACCCGGCGCCGGCCACCACCTTTGCGCATCTCGATGCGACCACCGTCCTGTCCCGCCAGATCGTCGAGTTGGGGATCTATCCCGCGGTGGACCCGCTCGCCTCCACCTCGAGGATCCTCGATCCGCGCGTCTTGGGCGAGGAGCACTATGGGGTGGCTCGGGGGGTCCAGAAGGTCCTCCAACGGTACAAGGACCTGCAGGACATCATCGCCATTCTGGGGATGGAGGAGCTTTCCGAGGAGGATAAGTTGGTGGTGGCACGCGCGCGGAAGATACAACGGTTTTTCTCGCAGCCCTTCTTTGTGGCCGAGGAATTCACCGGGACTCCCGGAAAGTATGTCCCCCTGAAGGGAGCCGTCAAGGGATTCCAGGACATCTTAGAGGGCCGGTGCGACGAGTGGCCGGAGCAGGCCTTCTACATGGTCGGCGGCATCGAAGAGGCAGAGGAGAAGGCGGCGCAGCTTGCCGGCAAATAACGCGCATCGCACCTGACGACCGGTGACCGATGATCGACGACCGCCGGAGAGTTCCCTGTTCACAGTTGACGGTTCACAGAGTTTGTCATGAATCACCAAACACTAGCCACGAAGCATCCTCTGTGAACCGTAGACCAAAACGCGTGAACCATGAACCATGAACCGTGAACGTGCCCGAAGGGCGTGGCGATGGCGAAACAGGAGGCGATTCCCAAGACGCTGATGCTTGAAGTGGTGACTCCGACCCGGATGGTCGTGCGGGAGGAGGTCGAGGAGGTCATGGCTCCGGGGGCCGAGGGATACTTCGGCATCATGGGCGGCCACCTTCCATTCATGTCCACCCTGAAGATCGGAGAGCTTGCGTACCGGAAGAACGGACGGTGGCGGTATCTCGCGGTGAGCTGGGGATATGCCGAGGTCCGGCCCGAGACGGTGATCGTCTTGGCGGAGGTGGCGGAAAGGGCCGAAGAGATCGATGTGACCCGGGCAGAGCGGGCACGAGACCGCGCCATGGAGCGCCTGGGCCGGCCGGCGGACGAATCGGTTGATGTTGCGCGGGCCGAGGGATCTTTTACCCGGGCCCTGACTCGGATCGAGGTTGCGGGCAAGACCTGATCGCCTACGGCCCGGTCCCCCTGCCTAGTAAGACCAATGCTTTCCTCTCGATTGTTACGCTCGGTCAGCGGTCGTCGGTCATCGGGTTCTATCCCTGCGACCACTGCCCCCGCGTGATGATGATTCCCATCGGCGTCCCGGGCGGGGGGGTTGTGTTGAAGAGGGGGTCGTAGGCCCAGTTCCGAACAGGAGGATGGTAGTAGCCATCGGTGCCACAGCAGAAAAAATCCTCCGTGACCTGCTGGCTATGCCAGAGCGCGACGAGAGAGCCGTCATAGTTTAAGGTCTTGCGATTACTCCCCCCACCTTGTTTCCAATCCTCCAGAAAGCGGATGAGGTTTTGGACCCCGCCATTCGCATCCCCCGCCGACGACTCCTCACTGGGGCCCGTGGCGAATGCGGCGTTCACCGTGGTGTCGGCGGCCTTCCGCTGTGCGACCTTGTCCTTGCCTTTCTTGTCGTACCCGTTCTTCTCCCAGTTGTTGGAGAGGACGGTGATCGCATCCCCCATGACGGCGGCCGGGACCTTGTTCACCGTGTTGTAATCCCCCTGGACGTAGACCGGGT
>JBHIAH010000122.1:0-3992 GCA_046758505.1 Methylomirabilales bacterium (SeqCode)
GCGATGTCGGGGAAGAGGGCCGCCAGCAGGACAAAGAAGAGGAGCAGGGGGACGATCGCCAGGCTGCAGATCAGCAGACGCTCATATCTGAGATGCATGTAGTTCAAGGCGACGAGCACGGCCTTCACGGCGGCAATGGTGAAGATGACGAAGACGGCGACAGCCTTCGGAAATGGGAGGAAGCTCACGGCAACCGAGGCGGCCATGAGCCCCACGAGCCAGACCCACACGGCGACGTAATTGGGATGCGATCTTCCGCCCGTCATCGACGTGCTCCGTCAGTTAAGGTTCCACCGGCAAAAGCCCAGGCGGTCAATCCGCCTTTACGCCAGGTACAGGAGTGGAAACAGGAAGATCCACACGATGTCAACAAAGTGCCAGTACAAACCGGCCAGCTCGATCCGGTGTTCATGCGGGTTGCGGCGGCCCCCGAGCACCGCAATGAATAGGATCGTGTTGATCACGATCCCGGCCAGGACGTGCAGGGCGTGGAGGCCGGTCATCGTGTAGTAGAAAGACCAGAACTCGCCCGTGCTCGGGATGAAGCCAGCCCCGATTTCACTGCTCCATTCAAACGCCTTGATGCCCAGGAACAGGAGTCCCAGGAGGATGGTGCACAATAGATACGTGTGCATCTTCCGGCGATCTCCCTTCTCAACCGCGGCGAAGGCCATCACCATCGTCATGCTGCTGGTGAGGAGGATAAAGGTGTTGACCGTCCCTATGGTGAGGCTCAAATGGGCCGGCGCCCACTCGGGACTTCCGAGACGAAACAGGATGTACGTGCCGATGAGCCCGCCGAACATGATGATCTCCGAGGCGAGAAACCACCACACCCCGAGCCGTCCGGAGGGGATGCCGACCCCTGCACCAGTTTCTGTGCGGGCTGCCATCACGTGTACGTGGGTTTGGCTCATCGCGCTGGCTCCGTTCCCTTACCCGGCCGCTGCGGGGTGCGGTTCGGCCGGGTGGTCCTGCGGCATCCAGTCCTCGAGGACCCCCGGCACGCTGTACTCGTAAGGGCCGCGGTACACGACCGGGATCGCCTCGAAGTTCCCGTGGGGCGGCGGCGATGGCGTACTCCACTCCAGGGTGTTTGCCTGCCAGGGGTTTTGCCCTGCTGCTTTCCCGGCCCACAGGCTCCAGAAGAAGTTGACGACGAACGGGAGCTGTCCGGCGAAGAGCAGTATTGCACTGATGGTGATGAAAACATTCAGCGGCTGCAAGGGCCGCAGAAACTCGTACTGCAGGGGGTTATAAATCCGCCGCATGTGCCCCCCTATGCCGAGAAGGAACATGGGGATGAAAACCGCGTTGAAGAAGACAAAGGTCATCCAGAAGTGAATCTTTCCCAGCGTCTCGTTCATCATCCGGCCATACATCTTCGGAAACCAGTAGTAGATCGCGGCAAACCCGCCAAAGAAAACCGCGCTGAACAGAGTGTAATGAAAGTGGCTGACGACAAAGTAGGTGTCGTGGATGTAAATATCCGCAGGCGCCGACCCGTTGAAAATGCCGGTCAGCCCCCCCACGATGAAGACGGCCAGCGTCCCGAGGGCGAACAGCATAGGCGTGGGGAACCGGATCGATCCCCCCCACAGGGTGGCGATCATGGCGAACACCATGATGGCGAAGGGGACGGAGATCAGGATGGTGGTGATGCTGAAGGGCATCGCGAGCCGGGGGTCCATGCCGCTTGGAAACATGTGGTGGGCCCAGACGACGAAGCTGAGGATGCCCGCGGCCATCGTCGAATAGATGATCGGGCGGTATCCAAAGATCGGCTTCCGGGAAAAGACCGGCATGATCTCGAGCGCCGCCCCCATGCCCGGCAACATGATGACGTAGACCTCCGGATGGCCGAAGAACCAGAAGAGGTGCTGCCACAGCAGGGGCCGGCCTCCCCCCTCGGGGAGGTAGAAGCTCGTTCCCGCCACCCGGTCCAGCAGGAGCATCACCGCTCCGGCAATCAGCGGCCCCACGGACAACATGAACAGGATGGCCGCGGTGAGCTGCATCCAGATGATGAGCGGCAGTCGAAACAGCGACAGTCCGGGGGCTCGCATATTGATGGCGGTGGTCAGAAAATTGACGCCGCCCATGAGGAACGAGGCGAACTCGACGGCGAGGGCGATGATCCAGAGATTCTGGCCCCACTTCACCCCCGTGTAAATGGCCTTTGCGGAGAGCGGCGCGTAGGCCGTCCAGCCCGAGGCCGCGGCCCCCCCGGGGACAAAAAAGGAGACCAGGAGGACCACCGAGGCGACGGCCAGCGTCCAGACCGACAGCATGTTGAGCCGCGGGAAGGCCATGTCCTGGGCGCCGATCATGAGGGGAATGAGGAAGTTCCCGAACGCCCCCAGGAGGATCGGCATGGCCACGAAGAAGACCATGATCGTGCCGTGCATGGTCACCAGCATGTTGTAAAACTCGGGTGGTATGATCCCCGTAAACATGTACGGCTCAGGGACCCAGCCGAAGCCTGGGACCGCCGTTTCAGGATAGGCAAGCTCCCAGCGCATCAGGTACGCGAGGACCCCCCCCACGATCGCCCAGGTAAGCCCGATGGCGAGGTACTGCTTTGCGATGGTCTTGTGATCCGTGGAAAAGACGTAGGTGCGCCAGAAGCCGAGCTCCTCGTGATGGGCATGCACGGCAGCTGTGGGGATATGGGTCATGGCCTCGGAGTCAGTCATCGCTCACATCTCCCGACAACCGTTTCCTCTCACCCTTCACGGTGTGCGTGATTGGTGGCTGCTGACGGCTGACCGCTGACTGCTTCTCCTGTACGAAACGGGCCAGGTGCGTTGCACCCACTTCTTATAATCTCCGGCGGCGTGCACCGTCAGCGTGCCGACCATCCCGGAGTGCCCGAACCCGCAGAGCTCGGCGCAGGGGATTTCGTAGACCCCCGGCTTGGTGGCTTCAAACCACGCCTCGATCTCGCGGCCCGGCACCGCGTCTTGCTTCAGGCGCAGGTTGGGGAGAAAGAAGCTGTGGATTACATCCTTCGACTTGAGCCTCACGCCCACCACCTTGCCGACCGGGACGTGTAACTCGTTGTCCACTTGGTAGTCATCCCCCGTGCCGAACTGCCCGTCCGGCCCCGGGTAGAGCATCTCCCAGTTGAACTGCTTGGCGGTGACCTGGACCCGGACATCGGCAGCTGGCATGCGGCCCTTCACGGCCTCCCAGACCCGTACCCCGTGAAAATCGATCCAGAGATCCATCCCCAGGACGATCAGCCCCGGGACAAGGATCCAGGCGCTCTGTGCGAGGGTGTTGCCGTGGACATAAGTGGCCCGCCGACCTTCCCGGCGGCGATACAGGATCAGGAATACGATGGTGACGGCCAGGGTCAGAACAAACCACGCCCCGGTGATGTAGTAAATCAGATAGAGGATGGAATCGATTTCGCTCCCGTACGTCGAGACATTCTCGGGAAGCCAGCTGAACATTAACGAGCCCCTCGCGTTTTGTCGTTCAGGCCTTCCGGCCAGCCCGGACCGGGTCCGAGAATCTTGCCGCCTCCAGGACCTCGAGCATTCGCCGCTGGGCCTCTCTCCATACGGGATACATACGACAGGCAGACTGCCTGGGGCACGCCCCTTTCCCCAGCAGGCAGAGGTTCAATGCGACAGGCCCCTCAATGGCCTCGATGACTTCCTTGATGCTCACGTCCTGGGGGTCCCGGGCGAGGGTGGCCCCCCCATGCACCCCCCGGGATGAGCGCACCAAGCCAGCCCGCGCGAGTGCCTGGATGACTTTCGCGAGAAATGGCGGCGGCACCCCCTGGTCGACCGCGATGTCCTTGAGCCGGCTCAGCGTCCCCCGGGGCTGGCGGGCCAGATAGAGCACGGCGCGGATCCCGTAGTCCGCTCCTCGCGTGAGGCGCATCCCGCTGCTGCGGCGGGTCGAAAAATTGGGACAGTCAAGGTCCACAATGCCGCCATAGGTGCCAGAAGAGTTGCAGCATTGCAATGATCTGCGAA
>JBHIAH010000123.1:0-3897 GCA_046758505.1 Methylomirabilales bacterium (SeqCode)
GCCGCCTGGAAGGTCCCGACGAGTGCCATCCCCCACTCAACGATGGCCTCCCCCAGCGCCACGAAGAAGGTGCCGATGGCGATGAGGCCGCCGTAGATGAGCTGGCCCGCCGTGAGGAGGCCGTTGACGATCGTGTTGGCGAGGCTCCCGAGCCAGTCCCAGAAGTCCTGGGGCATGGTGCCGGTGGGGCCGTTGGTGACGCCGGTCCACGGGATGATCTGCAGCGCGTCCGTGGGCAGATTCAGGAGAGGGACGTAGGAGGTGACGTCCACCACCTCGTACACCAGGTCGCCCGTCGTGTTCTGCAGGAGGTATTGGAGGAGCCAGTAGGCCTGGGACCCCGTGAGCGTGCCGGCGGTGACCGCCGTCACCGCCTCGGACATCTCGGCCTGGGCGTCGTCCTCGGCGAAGAACTCCGTGGAGGCCAGGGGCCAGGTCGTGCCCCCGTCGATCCGGACCTTCAGCTGGCTGTCCATGTAGAGGGCCCGGGGCACGACGAAGGCGTGCAGACCAAGAAGACCGAGTCAGGATATTGAGGATGGTTGCCACTCCTCGAACCGTCGCTTCAACTCGAGGGCGGCCTCGCCGTAGATGTGGGCCTTGTCCTCTACTCGGCCGTTCACGTAACGAATATTAAGGTGGACGTCTCCCAGGAAACGCCCCAAACGAACGGTGGCGATGGTCTCCCAGGACACAGACCGCATTGGGCGACTGGAGTAGAAAAACGTCACGCCGCGGTCCGAGAACTCAAGCCAACGAGGACGACGGCGACGGTTCCCATAAACCTGACCGAATGCCAAGGCCACGTAAAGACCCAGGAAAAGCGCCGGGAGAAGGACCCGTCCCTGAGAGAAGCCCAGAATGTAAGCGAACGCGAAGAAGATGCCACCAGCTACTACCCCTGCCGCCAACACGGCTCGGTCTTCTCTCGTCGGGGAAGGATTGGCGATCCTCTCGCTAGTCGAGTTCCTAGCCGGCAATTCCATACTGAATCCCCAGGAGAGCACCAAAGCCTCCCATGGCCGTTCCCGCCAGGTTGACAACGCGATAGAAACCCAACGACTTCAATCCTCCGATGAATGAGAGGAACGCGCTCACAAATCCGAGGAACCCCGCGAAGATAGCGAACGCCTTCCCGATGGCGCCGCCCATGCCCGTGCCGAAGGAGAGGACAAGGCTGAGCATCCCGAAGAAGAAACCCCCAAAGGTTGCCACGCTCCCCGACTGGTCGGAGGCGGCGTACGCGACCGCGTTGGCGATGATGGAGCCCGTGGCGAAGACGGCCCCCAAGACCATGTTCCATAACGATTCCAGAGCCGGGTCGATCCACGAGGCGGAGGCGAACCAGCTCAGAAATGGTCCCACGAGCTGACCGATGGTGGCCCCGGGTCGAAGAGGACGCCGATGGTGAAGTCCACCATGCCGAGGCCGAACACCTGCCAGGCCAGGGCGGCGGCGATGGTGGCCCCTACGCTCGCAAGGAGAACACCCAGGCCGAGGGTCGATACGGCGTACGCCACATACGCCGCCACGACCGCCACGGCGACTCCGACGAAGGCCCAGAACATGGGGGCCGTGAAGGCGGCGACGAGCCGCGACGCTGTGGAGGGCGAGATCCTCCCGGTCATCTCGAACTCAGCGATGGCCGTGGTGAGGGCCTCCCCTATGCCCCCGAGGTACGCGCCCGCGGATGCGTCCCACAGGGCCTGTAGCAGCGCATGGATGGAAGCAAAGAGGGCCTGAATCTGCTGGATTACGAAGTTCGCGAGCTCGATCAAGATGGCTCCTACCCTCTCCACGGCCTGCTGGACCTGCTGCAGCGCTGCCTGGTACGTCCCCACCAGCCCCATCCCCCACGCCACGATGGCCTCCCCCAGCGCCACGAAGAAGGTGCCGATCGCGATGAGGCCGCCGTAGATCAGCTGGCCGGCTCTACCGGCACCGGATACTGCCTTCCGCGAAGAAAGTTGTCAGGTCTCGTCCTCGGCCGCGACTCTTCCGTCGGGCTCCCCGAGGCGTTCCCGCGTATGTTGTTTCGCGCGCTTCCAGGACCTGTAAGCAACGAGGAGAACCATGGGAACGGCAACGGAAAGTAGTGCAAGGGACACCAGGTATCTCCACGGAAGCTCGGATGGGGCGGGGAGGACGAAGTAGAGGGACAAGGCGAGGGCGATAAGTGCGACGACGAGCAGCGACAGCCCAATCTGTTGCCACATCTCCCTGCGGATCCAACGAGGAACGTCCGGAGCCTTGGGGAACACCTGTCGTGGCGGGCGGGTCACGACTCCCCGGTCTGCCCTAGACCGATAGGCATCAAAGGCCTCCACCAGACTCCTAAGGCCCTCCAAGCCAACGTCATCGGCTTCGACCACGATTCGTGAGCCGTCGTCGAGCTCGAAGGAAACTGTGTCAAGGCGGGTTTCACCCTTCTTCAGCCAGTGTGTCTGTTTGGCCTTCCTGACGTTAGAGAACGACACGAACGGAGTCTGCCTGGCAAAGAACTGGCCGAGAGTCGCGAATGGTGGTCTGAAACCTTCCTGGAATACGCCGAACCTGACCCTTGCCAGCTCACGATATGTCAGCAAAAAGAATACGAGCACGGCAAAGCCGAGCACGCCCATAATAGCCAGCTGCCCAAGTCCAGGATCGAGATTCGATATCTCGGGCATGGCAACAATCACGACCGCCGTGATTC
The DNA here is from genome assembly GCA_046758505.1 of Methylomirabilales bacterium (SeqCode). GTDB lineage: Bacteria > Methylomirabilota > Methylomirabilia > Methylomirabilales > CSP1-5 > CSP1-5. The sequence continues at coordinate 2,696 of JBHIAH010000123.1, forward strand.
CAGCGGACAGTCCGATAACAATGAGTGCGGACACGGGGTACTTCTTCTTGATGAAAGCCTCCTTCGGCTGCTCGTAGAGGAGCTGGCCCGAGCGCGTATGGTCCATTGTCATGGCCTGCTAGGCTTCGTCGGCAGCGCGGTTCAGGTCTCCAATGAGGGAAGCGGAGGCGTGAACGAGGGCTGCGCCGGACAAGGCGAGAGTTAGCTTTCCGAATATAAATCTGTCCCAGCCCCGGACTGCGTAGAAAGTGGCAACAGCTGCAGCGGCTACTGCGAAGATGTCGATGATCACAGAGACGACGGCCGACGCGCCGGCCTGCTGAATAGCGAGCGATGCAACCCAGGCGAGTGTGAGTGAGATTGAAGCCAACAGGATTGCCATCCAGCTCTTGTTGGGCTTCTTCTCGCTCACGATCTCATAGTCCCACCCCGTGTCGAGCGCGCTCTTGGGCGGGCCCCAAAACGTTCTGTAGATCGGGTCTGGCTTCCCGAAGGCGGAGAATAGGACGACGATCAAGTTCACGCTTGCGATTGCGATTCCGGCCACAGCCCAACCTGGTTGCACGACAAGCTCCGAAATCCAGTTAACGATTCCCTCAAGAGCGGGTGCGACCGCTTCGAGTATGACTGACACTATCGTAGAAATGATCAGCGGAACGATGAGGGAGACAATCACTCCCCCGATTCCAGTGGCAAACGAGGCCAGGACCGCCGCTTGGATTGCGAACGCCATCACACCAAAGACCAGCACGATGGCCGGGTCAAAGACGGCGAGTAGAAGACCTCCCATGGCAGTCGCCAAACGCTGCGAGGTTTCGGGCGAGGCGTCGAAGAGGAGCGCCGCGGCCACCACTTCCTCAGTCGCCGCGATGACGGAGGAACCCCAAGCCTCCAGAGGAGCGAGAATGGCCTGAAGGGCAGCCTGGACGGCGGAGACGAAGAGGTTGACCAGGGCCCCGAGCACATCCATTACCTTCTCCACCGCCTGCTGGATCGCCCCCAACGCCGCCTGGAAGGTCCCCACCAGCGCCATCCCCCAGTCCACGATGGCCTCCCCCAGCACCACGAAGAAATTTGCGATGGCGATCAGGCCGCCGTAGATGAGCTGGCCCGCCGTGAGGAGGCCGTTGACGATGGTGTTGACGATGCTCCCCAGCCAGTCCCAGAAGTCTTGCGGCATGGTGCCCGTTGGGCCATTGGTG
>JBHIAH010000124.1:0-3806 GCA_046758505.1 Methylomirabilales bacterium (SeqCode)
TTCCCTCTCCCCTTTGGGGAGAGGGTCAGGGTGAGGGGAGAGAGGAGACGATATGGCGCGAGTAGCTGGGGTGGACCTCCCACGCGACAAGCGGGGTGAGGTGGCGATCACGTACATCTATGGGATCGGTCGCCTGTCAGCCAGGCGAATCTTCGCTCAGGCCGGCGTCGACCCCAACCGGCGGGTCAGGGAATGGGCTGAGAACGACGTGGCGCGCCTCCGCGAGATCATCGAGCGGCAGCACAAAGTGGAAGGTGACCTGCGGCGCGAGGTCTCCATGAGCATCAAGCGGCTGATGGACATCGGCTCTTACCGGGGGATCCGTCATCGTCGCGGCCTGCCGGTCCGGGGGCAGCGCACCCACACCAATGCGAGGATCCGCAAGGGCCCCCGGCGAGGCGTGATGGTGAAGAAGAAGACCGCGGCCCCCGCTGTGAAGCGGGGCTGAGGAGCGTAGGCAATGGCAACGCCCAAGAAACAAGGCGGCAGGAAACGAGAGCGCAAGGAGGTCCGGACCGGAGTTGCCCACATCCAGGCCACCTTCAACAACACGATCGTGACCATTACCGACAAGGCCGGCAATGTGGTGACCTGGGCGAGCGCGGGCAGCGTGGGGTTCAAAGGGTCGCGGAAGAGCACTCCCTTCGCCGCTCAGACCGCCGCGGACAACGCGGCGCGGAAGGCCATGGACCTGGGGCTGATTCAGGTTGAGGTCTCGGTGAAGGGGCCAGGTGCCGGCCGGGAGGCGGCGATCCGCTCGCTGCAGGCCGTCGGGCTTGAAGTCACATCGATCCGGGATGTCACGCCGATCCCGCACGATGGGTGTCGGCCCCCGAAACGGCGTCGCGTGTAGGGTTTACACTTCCCTCTCCCCGTCGGGGAGAGGGACAGGGTGAGGGGCAGAGCAGTGCGACCGTTCCCTCTCCCACTCGGGGAGAGGGTTAGGGTGAGGGGTAGAAGAAGCGTAGGGAGGAGGAACCAGTGGCGCGGTATCGAGACGGGGTCTGCAGGCTATGCCGGCGGGAGGGGATGAAGCTCTTCTTCAAGGGCGCCCGCTGCTTCACCGAGAAGTGTGCCATCGAGCGGCGGAACTACCCGCCAGGCCAGCACGGCTTGGGCCGGAGCAAGCCCACCCCCTTCGGCATCCGGCTCCGCGAGAAGCAGAAAGCGAAGCGCATTTACGGGCTCCTGGAGCGCCAGTTCCGGAATTATTTTCACCGGGCGGAGCGGGAGAGGGGAGTCCCGGGTGAAAATCTCCTGAAGGTGCTGGAGCGACGGCTTGACAACGTGGTGTTCCGCTTGGCCTTTGCGGCGTCTCGCCGGGAGGCCCGCCAGATGGTGGTCCACGGCCATTTCCGGGTGAATGACCGGAAGGTGAACATCCCGTCCTACGTGGTCAGGGTCGGAGACGTGGTCCAGCTCAAGGGTGCCTCCAAGTTGGCCGGGCGTGTGACCGACAACCTGAACGCCGGGCGCGGACAGGTGCCGCCCTGGCTTGAGGTGGTCCCAGGGGAGAAGAAGGGGATGGTCCGGGGTCTGCCGCTCCGGGAAGACATCCAGATCCCCGTGCAGGAGCAGCTCATCGTCGAGCTCTACTCCAAATAAGGAGTTCTGGCGTGCCGAGGGTCCCGTTCCAGAAACCGAAGAAGATCGAGTGGGAACTTCTCACCAACAGTTCCGGACGGCTGACGGCGGAGCCATTCGAAAAGGGCTACGCCCTCACCGTCGGCAACTCCCTCCGCCGCACCCTTCTGGCCATCATGCCCGGGGCCGCCGCGACCTGGGTGAAGATCCAGGGAGTACGAGAGCATGTGGCCCACATCCCGGGGATGAAGGAGGACATGGTGGATTTCCTCCTCAACGTGAAGAAACTTGCCGTCCACGTGCCGAGCTACGAGCCTCTAACAGTCCGGATCGAGGTCAAAGGCCCGAAGGAGGTTACCGGTGCTGACCTCGCCGAGCACCCCGGCCTCGAGATTCTCAACCCCGAGCTGCACTTGGCGGTACTGGAGCGGGGCGGCCAGCTCATGATGGATCTTGGCATCGAGGTGGGGCGGGGGTATGTGGCCGCCGGCAAGCACCCGGCGGGGACCATCCCTGCCGGGGCCACCGCGCTCGATGCCGCGTTCTCCCCCATCAAGCGAGTGACGTACGGTGTGGAGATGTCTCGGCTGGGGAAGGTTGTGGACTACGAGAAGCTCGTGCTCGAGATCTGGACGAACGGGACTGTCGCGCCCGAGGCGGCACTCACACGCTCGGCGGCTCATCTCCGTCAGCACTTCAGCCTGCTAGCTCCGGAGCCGTTGGCCGAGGAGGAGGCGCTGGAGGAGCCGACCGCGTTCGTTCAGGAGACGCTGGCCAAGGGAGTGGAGGAGCTTCCGCTCCCCGCCCGGACCATCAACGCGCTGAAGAACGCCGAGATCCAGACCGTGGCAGACCTGGTCCAGAAGAGCGAGGCCGAGGTTGAGAAGGTGAAGAACCTCGGGGAGAAGTCCGTGGAGGAGATCAAGGCAGTCCTGGCTGGCCTGGGGCTCTCACTGGGGATGCGGATCGATCCCCAGGTTCTGGGCGCCGTGGGGCACGGGGGACTTGAATGAAGCACGGCAGGGCAGGCAAGAAGCTCGGTCGGGTGACCGCCCACCGGTGGGCGCTCTTCCGCAACCTGCTCACCGCCTTGCTCCGCCATGAGCGGATTATTACCACCGAGGCGAAGGCCAAGGCCGTGCGGGGGCTGGCCGACTGGATGGTCACCCTCGCCAAGCGCGAGAGCCTCCACGCCCGCCGCCAGGCCCTGGCCATGGTGCCGGATGAGAGCGCGGTGAAGAAGCTCTTCGACACAGTGGCCGCCCGCTACGCCGATCGCCACGGTGGCTACACCCGGATCATCAAGATGGGCCACCGGGCGGGAGATCACGCCCCGCTCGTGGTCCTGGAGTTCGTGGACCGCCCCGAAGCCGCCAAAGAAAAGGGCAAGGGGAAAGAGAAGAAGGCGACGAAGAGGGCGGCCAGGAGATAGATCCGTTCGGTGTAACTCTTACAGCCCTGCTGCGTAGTTCCCACATTTTGCCCTCTTAATCGGGCAACCCCTCCAGGGGATGTTAACGACACAGACACGTTGACGACGGAGTTGACAGTAACCGTCTGTGGCCTTGCTACGGATGGTTACGGCGTCTGGCGGGGCCATGCGCTGCAAACGGCGTGGACAGTCCCCAGACAGATCAACTCCGTGTATTTCGTGAAGTCCCGAGTGAAGAAATCGACTGATTTGTCATACCCCGCCTGACATCCTTCCTCAATCCTCCGCGACTCCTCCGCGCTTTGTGAGGTTTGGCACAACGCTTGCTGAAGCACGAAAGGTGCGAGAAGCGGAGCCGCCCCAGGAGGGGACGAATGCCGCAACGGGCTTCGAGCCGGAAAGGAACCATAGTCGACGAGGAGACCTTTACGTTTCTCACCGAGCTTGAGCTTCGTAAAGCCGTTCGGCTCCATTACGGTGTGTCCATCTTGGCCATCCTCGCCGAGCCACACGGGGAGGGCGAGATACCGGATCCCAGGCGTGTCGCAGAACCGCTCGCCCGGGTGATCAGCCTGGCGATCCGGGATACGGACGCTATCTGCCTTCCCGCATCCTCATCGGCCCTGGAAGTCCTGCTGGTTGCCGCCCCGCTGGAGCATCTTGCCGTGATCATCCAGCGGATCGCAGACGAGGTCAGCCGGCATCTGTTCGAGATCAACGGCGAGCGCAAACCCGTAACGCTCAGTGCGGGGGGCGCCTGCTTCCCGACCACTGCAGGCACCCGACAGGA
>JBHIAH010000125.1:0-3764 GCA_046758505.1 Methylomirabilales bacterium (SeqCode)
CGTTGGCGGTCCGGTCGACGACCCGCGGCTGATGACGCTGTCGGCCTATTTTCACCTAGACAGCGCAAGGCGTGAAGGGAAGGATGGGTCGCGACGAAGCGGACTGTAAAAAAATGGAGTCAGGGCCACTCTTGTCCAAGATAGCTCTTTGAGAATCCATGTTGGACAGCATCCAGCGCCGATCGTAGTTTTCTCTGTGCCTCGCAGCTGCCCCTGTGTGCCCGTAAGAGGCTGTTTCAGGGGGAGGCTCAATGGACTGCAAGCATCCCAAAGCGTTTGGCCGGTGTCTTCAAGAAGAGGGGACAGGTTGGGTTTTCTTTCTGTAGTAATTGTACTTATCCCCTTTTCTCCCCTCAGGTGAAGCATTGGGTTGACAAGCAAAAATATGGTGCTAGAATAGCTGGGTTTTATGGGGATTGCGGGAGGCATGCGTCTGATGCTGGGCGGGCGGACCTACAGCGCAAAGAAGGGCGAAGTGGAACGCCGGTGGCATGTCGTGGATGCCCAGGGAAAGGTTCTGGGGCGCCTTGCCACTGAGGTGGCGATGGTCCTTCGGGGCAAACGCAAGCCCCAGTTCACACCCCATGTGGACACCGGGGACTTTGTGATTGTCGTGAATGCCGAAAAGGTGCTCCTGACCGGGAAGAAACTGCGCCAGAAGTTCTACTACCGCGCCTCGGGATATCCCGGTGGGCTGAAGGCGACGGCTGCAGGCGACATGCTGAAGCGCCACCCCAAGCGCGTGATCCAGCATGCAGTCCGGGGAATGCTCCCCAAGAACAAGCTGGGGGATGCGCTTTGCCGCAAGCTGAAAGTGTACGCCGGGGAGAAGCATCCCCACCAGGCCCAGAAACCCGTTCCTTTAGAGATTCGGTGAGCACCGTGGCAAGCCCCACAGGGTTTTACGGAACAGGTAGACGCAAGACCGCAGTGGCCAGGGTCCGACTCAAGCCGGGGGAGGGACGGATCGTGGTCAACCGCCGGCCACTAGAGGCCTATTTTGGCCGGGCGACCCTCCGCATGGTCATTGCCCAGCCGCTGAAGCTCACGGGGACGGAAGGAAAGTATGATGTCTTCGCGAACGTCCGGGGGGGCGGCACTTCAGGGCAGGCGGAGGCTATTCGGCACGGGATCTCTCGCGCCCTCCTGGAGGTGGATGGGGGGCTGCGTCCCCCGCTTCGGAAAGCGGGTCTGCTGACCAGGGATCCTCGCGTCAAGGAGCGGAAAAAGTACGGACAGCGGGGGGCCCGCGCGCGATTCCAGTTCTCGAAGCGCTAGGCGAGACCGAGCGCCGTTGCGGCAAAGGAGGGTCACCCGGGTGACCTTCCTTTTTTTATCTGGTGATCTCCGAGAGGCAAAAGGCGTCCATGGGGAAACGGAAGGTGGCTGTCGCCGGGGCCAGCGGGTACACGGGTGCGGAGCTCCTCCGCCTCCTGGCTCGCCATCCGGGCGTGGAGCTGGTCGCGGCGACCTCGGAAAGTTACAGCGGCAAGCCGGTGGCGGCAGCCTTGCCCGGCCTTCGCGGCTTTGTGGACCTCTCCTTCGAGCCGTTGGATCCGGAGAGGCTGGCGTCTACGGCCGAGATCGTCTTTCTCGCCTTGCCCCATACAACGTCGGCCCCACCGGCCGCCTCTCTCCTCGAGGCTGGATGCTGGATCATCGATCTGAGTGCGGACTTTCGCCTCCGAGACCCGGATGTCTACGAACGGTGGTACCGGGCGCCCCATCCCATGCCCCACCTCCTCAACGAGGCGGTGTATGGCCTCCCGGAGGTGTATCGCGAGGCCATCCGGCACGCCCGTCTGGTGGCGGTGCCTGGCTGTTATCCGACGGGAGCCCTCCTCGGTCTTCTGCCGCTGGTGCGCGCGGGACGCATTGGGCGGGATTCGATCATCGTGAGTGCGGCCTCTGGCACGTCCGGGGCGGGGCGCAAGCTCGATCTGACGCTTCACTTCTCCGAGGCGGATGAAAACTTCAAGGCCTATGCGGTAGCTTCTCACCGCCATACCCCCGAAATCGAGCAAGAACTCTCACGGGTGGCGGGACAGGGGGTGGTGCTCTCTTTCACCCCCCATCTGGTCCCGATGACCCGGGGGATCTTGAGCACGATCTACGGGGACCTGACCGCCCCGGTGGCGGTCGAGGCCCTGCACGAGCTCTTTCATCAGGCATACAAGGACGAGCCATTCGTTCGGGTCCTGCCCCCCGGGACGTTTCCCGAGACCAAGCAGGTGTGGGGCTCGAATTACTGCGATATCGGGCTGGCGGTCGATTCGCGGACCGGCAGGGCGATCGTCATCACGGCCCTCGACAACCTGGTCAAGGGGGCGGCGGGCCAGGCGATCCAGGCGATGAACCTCATGGCCGGCCTCGAGGAGAGCCTCGGACTGGCAAGTCCCCCGCTCTTCCCCTAGGCGCAATCCGACGACCGACGGTGTGCTATTTCGAAATTCGAATTGCGAATCTTCGATTACCCTGAACCCTGAGCCATGAACCAAGAACGTTTTGTAAAGCTGCAAGGGGGCATCACCGCAGTCCGTGGGGTGCGGGCGGCGGGGGTGCACTGCGGGATCAAAAGGGCGAAGCCTGACCTCGCCGTGATCCGGACAACGGGGTCAAGCCCGGTGGCTGGCGTTTTTACGACCAACCGGGCCAAGGCCGCCCCGGTCCTCTGGTGCCAACGCCGCCTATCGGGGGGGCGGCTCTCGGCCGTTGTGGTGAACAGCGGGAATGCCAACGCGTGCACCGGGGTGCAGGGGCTCCGGGATGCGGAGCGGATGGCCACGCTCACCGCCGCTGCCGTGGGCTGTCCGGTGGAGGAGACGTTCGTCTGCTCCACGGGGGTCATCGGCCAGTGCCTTCCGATGGACCGGATCGCAGAAGGAATACGCGCAGCGGCCGCCCGGCTTCGGGAGGACGGGGGGCCGGAGGCGGCCCGGGCGATCCTGACGACCGACACGGTCCCGAAGGAGACGGCGGTGAGGGTCGAGGTGGAGGGAGGTCACGTGCACGTGGGCGGCATGACGAAGGGGGCGGGGATGATTGCTCCCCGCATGGCCACCATGCTGGCCTTCCTCGCGACCGACGCGCGCGTGGACGTCCCTGACCTTCAGCCGCTGCTCGTGGAGGCGGTCGACCGCTCCTTTCACTGCATCACGGTGGATGGAGACACGAGCACCAACGATACCGTCCTCTGCTTTGCGACCGGCCAGGCCGGGGCGGCCCGGCTTCAGCCGGGGGCGCAGGGATGGGCAGCCTTCCGGGATGCCCTCTTTCAGGTCATCCAGACCCTGGCCAAGAAGATCGTGGCCGACGGAGAGGGTGCGACCAAGCTCGTGACCGTTCACGTGACGGGGGCCCCCTCCACCGAGGCGGCGCGTCGGATCGCCTTTCGCGTCGCAAATTCCCCTCTGGTGAAGACCGCGTTTTTCGCCCAGGACTGCAATTGGGGACGAATCATGGCGGCGGCGGGGTCTTCCGGGGTAGAAGTGGATCCTGATCGGGTGGATATCAGAATCGGAGGGGTCCCGGTGGTCTCAGGCGGGATCGGCCTTGGCACGAAGGCCGAGGAGGCGGCTCACAAAGCCATGACCGTCCGGGAGTTTACCGTGAGCATCGGTCTCGGCCTGGGGGAGGGAGAGGCGATCCTCTGGACGACCGATTTGAGCTACGACTACGTTCGGGCGAACGTGTCGTATCGGAGCTAGGGTCCGACGACCGACGACCGGTGATCGATGACCGCGGAGGGTTGAGAGCCGGTGCTA
>JBHIAH010000126.1:0-3633 GCA_046758505.1 Methylomirabilales bacterium (SeqCode)
AACCCACGTGCCCCGCTCATCACGGGACAACCCGATTTCGAGTCGGGCCCGTTACATCCGCTTCGGTACCCCTCCCGCTCGCCAATTCCACGCTGCGGGAGTACGATGCTCACCGCCGGGCGAGAAAGAACCCCTGCAAGAGGGCCTGAGACTCTTCCGCCCGCACACCGCCGACCACCGTGACCCTGTGATTGAGGCGCGAGTCGTCGACGATGTGGTACACGCTCTTGACAGCGCCGCCCCGGGGGTCAGCGGCCCCGTACACCAGGCGTGCCACTCGGGCATGGAGCAGAGCCCCGGCGCACATCACACACGGCTCAAGGGTGACGTAAAGGGTGGCGTCGGGAAAACGCGAATTACCAACCCGCTGCCCTGCCGCCCGGAGGACCAGCACTTCGGCATGGGCGGTCGGATCCTTGAGGGCGATCGGGCGATTATGCGCTGCGGCCAGGACAAGCCCGTCTTGTACCAGGACGGCCCCCACCGGCACCTCGCCCGCTTCGCCCCCTCTTCGGGCCTCCTCCAGGGCGATCGCCATCCACGACAGATGCCCCCCAGAGGCTGCGTCCGTGGGCGAAGACATCAGATCCCTCCTGGCAGAGTGCGCAAAGTATAACAGACTGGTCCCGGGAGGGCAACTAGTGCCCCCCCAACTAACTTCTCCTCAGATTCACACGATACAGCCAGGGGCACTGGGGGGGGTGGGAGTTTAGGCCCCCGAGGCTCCCCGCGCCTGAGGGGTGCTCAGCCAGGCCAGAGCCGAGCGCCGAAGGGGGGCCTGCCCCCCTAGCGAACGTGCCGCACCAGAGTGGAATGTTAGCGAGAAATAGTTGGGGCGGCACTAGCAGGGGAGGGTTACGCCTGGCGCTCAGAAAGTCGATCCACTTTGGACTTGAGTTCTTGAAGCAGGGTCTGGGTCTGAAGCTCGAGCTGTCGCTTCTCCACTGCCCGTTTCACGGCGTGGAGCATGACCTCGCTCTTGAATCCCTTGACGATGAAGTCGAAGGCCCCCAGCTTGAGCGCGGTAATGGCATTATGAGAAGTGGGGTGGGCGGTGACGACGATCACCGGCGTCTCAGGCGAGACGGTCTTCAGTCGTTCGATCAGTTCGGGGCCCGACATGCCCGGGAGGACCAGATCGACCAAGACGACGTCGACCGGCTGGAACCGCAGGAGCTCGAGGGCCTGCGGAGCCGTCGGCGCCGAAATCACTGTGTACCCGTGGTCCCGAAGTAAGTCAGCGTAGATCGCCCGCTCCAGAAGCTCGTCCTCGACGATGAGGACCGTGGCCAGTGAGGCACGCGACGCTGGCCCCTTCGGGGGTTCTTGCGCCGACCCCTCCGCATACCGGGCCGCCTCCAGCTCGTGCAGGTACTTCAGGGTGCGGTCGAGATCCCGATGCAGGCGCTTTACCTTGAGAAGCGTCCGGATCCGGACGAGGAGTTCGCGCGGTTCAACGGGCTTGGCCAGAAAGTCATCGGCCCCCGCGCGAATCGCGGCCTCCTTTTCCTCCGATTCATCGACGGCGGTGACGACGACGACGGGAATGTCGCTCGTCTCCGCCCGCGCCTTCAGCTCCCGCAACACCTCGTGGCCACTCATCCCGGGCATGACGAGGTCGAGCAGGACCACGTCTGGGACAGCCACCCGGGCCACCCGGAGCGCCTTCTCCCCGCCCGAGACAGTCAGGACTTCGAGCCCCGCCCCCTTCAAGACGGCCTCAAGGGCTTCGAGGGCTCTTGGATCATCGTCCACCGCCAGGATCTTCCCCTGCGGAAGTCCTGCCACTCCAGCTTCCATAACCGGCCTCCAATGCTGCTTCCGAACATTCGTCGGCACGAGAGCCTCCTCCCGGGATTCTGCACTTTCTATGCCAATACCCGCTCCTCCCCATCGGCATCGCTCGCCGGTGCCCTTCCCGTCCTCCGGGGATCCCACTCCCCTCTTTCCCGGCCCGCCTGAATTCCTCCCCGGCCAGACACAGGTTTTCGGCGCCTTGCAAAGACCACTCCGCCTCACTGAACAGGGAGAACTGGGGGGCGCTTGGCTCCGGGGCCTAGCCCGGATTATTCACATAGAAGTGAATAATCTGCCCTCCGGGCTTCGACGCCGCCCCGCGTTTGCGGGGCGTCGCTCAGGGCTAGTGCCGTTCCACCTTGATACGCCGAATTTGAGCCGCCTACCTTGTTAAAAGGCTCGTGATCGAATGCAGCGAAGACGTTGGCGCAAATCGTTGGAACGGTACTCGCCTTGCGTCCCGCCCCAGCGGCGGGACGCATTATTCACGAAGACACTCCGTTCGTGAATAATGCGGGCTAGGCGGGTTCCGTGTGGGGACCGGTCTCGAAGGAGGGGGGTACGGGAGGGGTTTTGTTCAACGGTCATGCCTTCAGCACCACGTGGTGCCGCACTTGACTGCTGCCCTGGTCATCTGGCCCTCCGTAATCCTGAGGACCCCTCGTGCGTCCTGGTGCCCAAGGTGGGAGAGGAATAGGTCATCGCTCTCTTGGTGGTGTCGGCCGCACGTTAGACATTGATAATACCGCATCGTCATGGGTGGTGCCTCTGGCGATTTTCTTCGCCTCCTCCTCCCGCCGTGTTCGGAATCCCATCACAGCGTTCCGTTCACAGATCGCCCGCCGCCTGCCGACGAAGGGGAGCCACGCTGTCCGGATGGGGTGCAAGACGGCACTGCTCTGTTCCACGGCCACAGTCGGTTTGCCGACGCTACCAGCACCCCCCCACCTTTTTAGGGCAACCTTCAGGAGGAGGGCGTTCATCTATGCAACGGCCGCCTGCCGACCGCGGTTCCCACTCTCCGGAACCCATCAGCCGCGGCGTTCCGCGTACCCCACCCCGCGCGAAGACGCAGGCGCTTGCGCCCCCCAGAAGCCCCCTTGAGTTCCGTTTAGCGCGAAGGCATAGTTAGTTCAAGAGGGGGAATCTGCCCTGGAGCGGAGACTCAGGGCTTGAGGCTGTGGCACGGCCAAGAAGCTGTGAACCTCCGAACACCGGATTCAGAATTGAGGTTCATTCGCCAAACGACGCAAAAGACCTGTCGCCCGGACAACCCTATGCCGGTGGCTTGATTCCAGAGACTCTTACGCTCACGATTGCACTCGCGACCTCTCTGAACTCTTCCGGCGACGGCTTCGAATCTTCAACGACGACCCTGACGGTCGGATCGGCCGCGAGGTACTCGGCCGGGAACGGCGCCTCCCGAAGAATCCGGACATCCTGAAACCCCGCCGCTCGTACGGCCCCGATGTACTCGTCCTTCAGCATCGCTCCCGCAACACAGCCGACATACGCCTCTATGGAGCGCCTGACGGCGTCCGGGAGTTCCCTGAGCACCACCAGATCTGAGATCATCAACCTCCCACCGGGCTTGAGCGCCCGGAAGGCTTCCCGAAACACCCGCGGTTTATCTGGGGAGAGGTTGATCACGCAGTTCGAGATGACAACATCCGCCGTGCCGTCGGCAACCGGCAGGTCTTCAATTTCCCCCAGTCGGAACTCGACGTTCTCGTAGTTGCCCCGCGCGGCATTTTCCCGCGCCCGCTCGATCATCGCCGATGTCATGTCGATACCGATCACCCTTCCGCTGCTCCCCACCTTGGCCGCCGCCAGGAA
>JBHIAH010000127.1:0-3626 GCA_046758505.1 Methylomirabilales bacterium (SeqCode)
GAAGTAGGCCGCTATCTTACCGCAGAAAGGGGACATGCTGTTGTGTAACACAACGGGCCTAAGGCGGGCGATTGGGGAGGCCCATCGGCGGTACACCCGTCGGATCAACTTTCGGGAAGGCTGGCGAGGGCATCTCTGGCAAGGCCGCTTCGCCTCCGTCCCGCTGGATGAGCGCTACCTTTTGGCCTCGGCCCGCTATGTGGAACTCAACCCGGTCCGGGCCGGGCTAGTCACAGACCCCGCAGCGTATCCGTGGAGCAGCGCAGCGGCCCACCTTGCAGGCAGAGACGATGCGCTGGTCAAGGTCAAGCCCCTGCTGGAACTGGTTGGCAGTTGGAGGGCCTTTCTCCTGGGCGGCGTGTCCGAAGAGGAGATCGAGAGCCTCCGGCGCCATGAGACGACCGGCAGACCCTTGGGAAGCGACGGTTTTCTGAGAAAGCTTGAAGAAGGGTTAGGTCGGATCCTGCAACGGCAGAAGCCCGGGCGAAAGCGGCATCCCGAACAGAAATAAGTATGGTGTCCCCGGAATTCGGAATTTGAATTAACTTTGTCGACCCAAGCGGCCTCCAAGCCCCAGGATTTAACCCGATGGGCGAAGCACGAGATCTCACACCGGGTTACCCGATGTTCCTGTTACCCCCGAACCCCACCCAGCGCGATTTCGAGGCAGCCATTCTTAGGGAACCAGGGTTCGGATTCCCTGCGCTGAAGAAGTTTAACGAGGAGCTGGCCAAAGCACTATTCGCCGTTCAACTTAGAATTCCCTTTGGGGAAACGAGACAGGGGAGAGTGGTCTGCCGAATAACGCGATTCCCCGAAAATATCAGTATCATAGGAATCCGTGTTCCACCCAACCAAGCTATAATCTTTCGTACGCCACGCCCTGGTCAGGAACTGATTCGACAATTCAATATAGATATTAGAGGTCTCGGGTCGAAGAAGCGGTAGACGTAATGAGGGTGAAGACAAATCAGCTAATTCGCATAATATGCTTTATCGCTATGATCGGCGCACTTCTGCGGGCCCCGATTTTTGGGGCCAATCCAGTCCTTGCGGGCAATGGTGAAGGAAAAATCGAATTCCGGCTTGCTGAGCCTGCAGATACTCCCAAGACCATCCTGACCGACTTCGTCGTCGCGGAGTTGCGCGGTGTGAAGTATAGAGTGTCCACGAGAGCGGAGCTAAAATTCAAACGAACAGCATTGTGCGCAGTGGTCGTCCAGGAGCTAGAGCCGGGAGAGTATGCACTGAACCTACAGGTGGACTCCTCGTTGTGGTCAGCGATTGAAACGCTCACTACTACTAACAAGGGAAATTATCTCGCGATTGTGGTGGATGGGGCCCTGATCTCTGCGGCGAGAGTATTGGAACCTATTCCCGACGGCAGGCTTACGATTCTCTACGCACGCTCGAAACAAGAAGGATTGGACCTCGCTCGGCGCTTTTCGAGCACACCCAAATTCCTGCCCCTCGAAGACACACGGACAAGGTAAAAACGAAGGCGATCCACGGGACGTGACGACCTTCGAGGAACTGCTTCATGCGTGCCTGTATGAGCAGGAGGCCCAGCGGCGGGGGCTGGTGCGGAAAGGGCTGCTGTCCCACGAGGAGGTGCTGGAGGGGGTCATATCCGTGCGGCGGAAGGTAGAAGGGAAACGCGCCAAATAAGCCCCCCCACCCCTTCCAAGCCCTGCCTCTTGACGCCCATGCTGCACTCAGGGATACTTAAGCCCTCTAGAGGGGGCATCGATGAAACCGGGGTGAGCCTCACAATCAACCCACCTCCGGCACAATCGGCGGCGCACCAAGCATTCCGACGCCTTCTCGGGCGGACCACGGCCCGGGACGGCGTTTTACTTTCTTCAAGAGCAGCGGAACGGAGGAAGGAGGCAATGATGGAGGAGCGTCTTAACCGTCTAGAACGGGAAAACCGCCGCCTAAAGAAGCTGGGATCCGTGGCCCTCGCCGTGATCGCCGCGACGGTGCTGATGGGGTATGTCGTCGGCGAAAAGGTGGTCGAGGCCGAGCGGTTCGTCCTTCTCGATCCGAACGGACAGCCGCGTGCTGTCCTGGCCGTAGCTAAAGGTGGCGCTGGCTTGTACCTGTACGACAGCAAGGGGAAGCTCCGCGCCGGGCTCGTCGGCGGGACGGCGGATGACACCGGACTGCACGTCTACGACCAAAACGGGAAGCTCGCCTGGAAAGCTCCGTAGAAAGCTGTGACACATCCACTGTGCTGCCATGCCTGCTCCTTGACACCCCTGCCCCACTAGGGGATACTGGGGCCCTCTAGAGGGGAGACCGATGGAACCGGGGTAGGCATAGCGCTTAGCCCACCTCCGGCACTTTTGATGGCGCACCAAACACTCAGACGCCCTCCCGGGGAGTTTACGCCCGGGAGGGCGTTTTGCGTTTGGGAGTCAGAATCGCGGGGACAAATTAGGCGTAAGAGAAGGCATCGGTAGGAGCTGAGCCATAGCGACTCAGGCGTACGTGTGTGTCTATGCCACACCCACGAAGGTGGACGACGTGGCCAAGAAGATCGTTCAGATCGAAGGCGTGAGATCAGCGCACGTCTGCTGGGGCCGCCCGGACGTGATTGCCTTCGTTGAGGTCGCGACCCCCCACGGACCGCAGTGAGCTCGTTCTCGGGCGGATCCACCGGATAGGGGGCATAGAGGCCACTGACACACGAATCGTCGTCGAGGGATAAGTGGCCAAAGCCGGGTGAGAGGGAGAGAGTCCAACGGGCCAATGGTCCAAGTGAATGGAGGTACGTTGTGGCAACGTATATCATCCTGAGTAGGTTTTCCCCTGAAGCGTTCCGAGATCCCAAAGACTTTAAGCAACTAGCCGCTACCGTGTCGGCCAAAATTAAGAGTGAGTGCCCGGGAGTGACCTGGAAGGAGAGCTTTGCCACCATGGGCCGCTTCGATGCCGTGGATATTGTCCACTCGGATGATTTGAAGCAAGTCGAGAAGGCGGCCATGATCATCCGGGCCTACGGACATTCCGCCACCGAGACATTAGTGGCCACACCGTGGAAAGAATTCCTTGCAATGCTTTAGTCGGCTAACTTCTGCCAGCCCACCTCCGGCACAATGGAGCAGTTTTGGCAGCGGAACGGTCCGGGGTCAGAGGGTCACCGGACCTTTCTGTTTCTAGGCCCTAAGGGGAGGGAGGACCCATGACGATGGCAATCGTTCTTGTCACTGCGGATCCGGGGAAGGACCGAGCAGTCGCCCAGGGGCTCAAAAAGATCAAAGGGGTGGACGGGATTTGCCTCGTCAGCGGCCTGTATGACGTGGTGGCTACGGTCCGGGGAGGGAGCACAGAGGAGATCCTGGGAACCGTCTACGATAAGATCCGGCGGCTGGCAGGTATCCGTAGCAGCCACACCATGTTCTGCCTCGAAGTATGAAGGTCGCTCGTTCTGCCGCCAGTACCCCATCGAGCGGCCGGGGCAGGAGTTGACGGAGCGGGACGAGTGTTGAAGAGGACCGGACACCCGGACCCAGGGAAGATGAGCGAACTTGGGCGTCGAATTCGAAGCGAGTTACGGCGAATCCGTAGTCAGATCCGGATGGGCGACGACTCCGAGTTGGTCGTGTGGGTAATACCTGATG
>JBHIAH010000128.1:0-3352 GCA_046758505.1 Methylomirabilales bacterium (SeqCode)
GAGCACGGATCGCGCCTCGGTTTCCCAGGCCGTCGCCTGCCGAGGGGCCCCGGCGCTTTCGTTAATGTCGCTCGGGGCGTGCAGGTACTGTTCCGTGGGGCGGGCCATCCCGCCCAGCGGGGGGACCCCGGCCGGACGCAAACCAGTTTCCGCCTTCCTCGGGATCTGCTTCCCTCGCCCGCTCGGGATGGGCAGAACGGGTCTATGATGTTAGAGGGTCATCAGTCAGCGGGGAACGAGTTCACCGTCGGAGGAACACGGCAACTGCCACCCGGTCTACCATCACGAGGAGCAGAAGGGAGCAGACGAGGACGCCAGGGAGGATGAGGAGGGTGGGGGCGAATCCGGCGGGCAAGACAGGCGGCCCGAGACCCGCGGCGTTGGAGGAACGGATCATGGGGAAGCGGTGGCTGATCAGCATCATCGTGGGCCTGGGGGTTGCCGGGTGCGCGGGGACGGCGAATACGGCGCTTCCGCCGTCACGTGTCTCGTCGGCGGAAGCGCCGAGGGGAGAGGCGGCCATGGACCTCAGCCGGTTGGGGCGCATCCTCAAGGCCTCGGTCCCTGAGGTCAACGGCCGGGATGGGTTCTGGGAGATGAGGATCGAGGGGGTGAATGTCACGGTCATCGCGGACGAGACCCACAACCGGATGCGCGTGATCGCCCCTGCAGCCGACGCGGTTCAGGTGAACCCTGCGATCCTCGGCCGGATGATGGAGGCAAACTTTACCAGCGCCCTCGACGTCCGGTACGGCATTTTCAAAGGGGTGGTGTGGGCGGCATTTCTTCACCCCCTGGATTCATTGACAGCGCGTGAGCTCCGGTCCGCGTTGAATCAGGTGGTGACCCTGGTCAAGACCACCGGGTCCACGTATTCGAGTTCTGGTCTCACCTTTGGTGGTTCCGAGTATTGAGGTGAGCGGTCGGTCCGGGACCGGGTGTGGACCCGAGGAGACCTGTCCGCCATGGAATGAGAGCGCATGCGGCACCCGGGGTCGACCGAAATCATTCCCTGGCCTTCGCGCGAGCTTCCGGGGATACTCGATGCGCTCATCCTTCCGGAGGATACGTACCTCGTCCTCCAGGCGGTGACCGAGGAGTTAGACCCCAACGTGACTCCGCTGGACCTCTGGGCCGCTGTGGAGCGTGCGGCCACCGCGGAGAAGTACCCGTTGGGGTCGGTCGTGATCACGGACGGGAGGGCTCGGGGCGTTAAATATGTCGCGTGGGTTATCGTGTACGACTTCGAGGATGACCCGATCTGCCAAAGGGAGATCGTCCTCGCGTCTCTCCGAGATGCCCTCGGCGAGCTGACAACGCGCGGCTGCGGGGCGATTGGGGTTTTCCCGCTCGGAACAATGTGCGGTGGGATCTCGCAAGAGGAATACTTCACAGCTGTGAACGAGGTTGTCACACGGTCTGGAAGCGTGTTTCCCCAGACTCTTTATCTTCTCGGACCCCATCCAGCACCCGGTGTGAATCCTGATCCCTGAATCCGTGCATGTTCGCGGTTCGAGGGAGGAAAGGAAAGGGGGGTATGCGATGACGCCGGAAGAGATCAAATCACACGTTGGGAAACGAGTCATCCTCACGCTGGCAGCTGGAGCCTCCGGTGGGCCCACAGTCGTAGGACGTCTGGTGGGTACCCTCGAGGCGGCTGATGGTTTGGTTGTTCAGGTCGAGCCTGAAGGCTCCGCACCGGGCACACGACTCACCGTACACTACCATCACATCGTGAGTCTCACCCCGACCGCGTCCTAGCCGAGAGGGGCGGTCCGCAGCCAGCGATTAGCTGCTGGAATGCTAGGAAGCTAGAATGCTAGGAAGCTCAGAATATTGTACGTTTCCCCTTTTTCAGGAATTGCAACGCAGGTGCATACCTGCACAATCCGAAATTCGCAATCCCAAATCCGAAATGCCAGGGCTAATCCGTACTAGCTGTTCTCGTCGGTCATCCGTCGGTTGGGGAGGAGGAGGAACGTGTCGATATATGAGAGGATCGTCCAGGCATCCGTGGATGCCATCGTGGTGGCCAGGGCCGATGGAACAATCGAGCATTGGAATCCCGGGGCCGAGAGGTTATTCGGATTTACCGAAGCAGAAGCGGTCGGGCAGTCATTGGATCTTATCGTTCCTGAGAAATACCGCGCGCAGCACTGGGCCGGTTTTCGTGAGGTCATGCGCACCGCTCAGACCCGCTACGGCGATCAGGTCCTGCGGGTCCCGGCCCTGCGGAAGGACGGCAGCCGCCTCTCTATCGCCTTTACGGTCGGCTTGCTCAAGAAGGCGGATGGCACCGTGGAGGGGATCTTTGCGATCATGCGCGATGATACCGAGGCCTTTACCACGCAGAAGGACCTTCGAAGTCGGATCAAGGCGTTGGAACAGGCCCTGGAGGGAACAGGAACAAAGGCCACGGGCTGAGTGGTCGGACACGTTCATACTTGATACAGTGACCGGTCCGTTAGAACTGCCACCGGCGGGCCTGCCGGTGGCTGCACGTCGCCTCGGAAATGTGGTTGTCCGGCAAACCGGGGGACCTTCTGTCACAGAGAGGCGTGGGGGCGGGCAAGTCCCCCTCTGCTTGGGAGGGGGGCCTCTGTGGACTGAAGATCCTATTGACTCGCGGGGCGTGACAGGATAGCTTTGACCGGCGAGGAGAGGGGTCGGACGAAACCGTTACCGTAAAGGAGGGCATAATGGCGAAGGCGATCACGAAGGCACAACTCGTCGGGCGGCTCGCTGACAAGGCAAAGGTGACGAAAGGCAGCGCGGCAACCATTCTGGATGAACTGGCCTCTCTGGCCGCCCGGGAGGCCAAGAACGGATTCACCGTCCCGGGGATTGGCAAGGTGGTGTTGGTAAACCGCAAGGCGCGGATGGGCCGAAACCCCCAGACCGGCCAGCCGATCAAGATTCCCGCCAAGCGGGTGGTCCGCATTCGGATCGCGAAGGCCCTCAAGGACGCCATCCTGGGCAAGCGGTAGTTCCCCAAGCACGCCCGAAAGGCAGCCTGGCCTGCGGTGGGAGAGGCCTCCGCAGGCGATGGTGCTCATGCCTGCAGGGAATGGGGAGGTCTCAGTGGGGTGTAAGTCTGGCGACCGTGCAGGTGTGGGCGGTCTGGGCGGCACAGCGCACATGTCGATGTCGATCCAACCGGACGTAGACTGTCATACCTCCGAGGATCAATCCGTCTGCTGCGGGGAAGTTTGATTCCGTTCCTTGGTGTCGGAGGGGACCCGGCGTCTCGGACAACGCCGGCACGCTCCTCCAGGGAACGATCTCTATGTCCCCGGGGAGTCCGCGGGCGGCTCGGGGAGCGGGCTCTCCCCGGCGGGCTCTGGCGCCCCCG
>JBHIAH010000129.1:0-3179 GCA_046758505.1 Methylomirabilales bacterium (SeqCode)
GGGCCCTTCATGTCCTTCTTCAGCTTCCGAACCGCCAGGTACTCCAGGATCCGCTTTTTCACCTTCTCCAGGTTGTAGTGGTCCTGGTTCAGCATCTGCTCGGCGGAGGCGATATCCAGCCGGTCTTCGGTCCCCTTGAGCCAGGGAAGATCGAGGAGCCAGTCAAGATAGGTCCGGACCACGCTGTACTCTGCCGCCGCGGGTGGCATCCGGGAGAATCGGCCGAGTTCCCTGAGCACGACCTCCCGGACCTCGTCCGGCAGGGGGGTATCCTCGATCCGGCGGCGGAGTTCCTCCGCTTCCTGCGTCCGCTCATCCCCTTCTCCTAATTCCTGCTGGATGGCCTTGAGTTGCTCGCGCAGGTAGTACTCCCGCTGGGCCTTGTCCATCCCTGCCTTGACCTGCGACTGAATCTGGTGACTGAGCTCGAGCGCCTCCAGCTGTCGCGTCAAGAATTCGGTCACGCGCCTCAGGCGGAGTTTGACCTCCGTGGTCTGGAGAACCTCCTGTTTTTCCTCCACTGCGAGGTTCAAGTGCGACGCGATCATGTCTGCCAGCACGCCGCCCTCATCGATGTTGAGGGCCAGGATGGCGAGCTCGGCAGGCAGATTGGGGGAGAGCTCTACCGCCTGCTGGAAGAGGCGACGCAGGTTGACCACCAGCGCCTCGACCTCCTGGTCTCGTTCGTCCGCATCGGGCAGCGCCTCGACCGTCGCCCGAAAGTATGGGTCGGTTTGGGTCATCTGCGAGACGCGGATTCGCTCGAGGCCCTGGGCCATGATGCTGATCGTTCCGTCGGGAAGCTTGATCATCTTGGCGATGACTGCCGCGGTACCCACGGGAAAGAAATCCTGCGGGTGGGGGTCCTCGACGTCTTTCTTCTTGAGAGCTACGACCCCGATGATCCGGTTTCCCATCACCACGTCATCCACGAGGCGGACGGACTTTTCTTGCCCGACCAAGATGGGAAAGATCACGTTGGGGAAGAGGACGCTGCCGCGGAGGGGGAGGATGGGGAGCTCTCCGGGTATCTGGGCACCGGGGTCCGTGGGCCGATGCTCTGATGCTTCCTGTGCTGTCATCGAGTGCCTCCCGGCGTTGCTGACTACTCGGTGAGGATCTGGACGGTTGTGGTACTCTGGTCCCCTGGTTTGGGGATGGTGATGCGGAGAAATCCGTCTTGATAGGCAGCCTCGATCGCATCCCGGGACGGGACGAAGTCGAGGGTGACCCATCGCTCGAAGGCGCCGAATTCGATCTCCATCTGGTGGCATCGTTGGGAATCGAGGGGGGCGGCAACCCGCCGGACCCCGGCAATTCGCAGGCGATGCCCCTCGACGCGGACCTCGATATCCTTCCGCTCTACACCGGCAATTTCCATCACCACGATGACTGCCGACCCCGTCTCGAAGACGTCCATCGCCGGATTGAAACTGGAGCCGCGCAGGAGCGTGGGGCGGCCCTGATGGAAGAGAGTTTTCATCATCTCGACCATGGTGGAGCGAAGCCGCTCGAACTCCTGCTCTATATCTTCTCTTGGATACGCCATCGGTCTCTCTCGTCTGCGCCGCACGGGCGCCTCGCCCCACCGCGGTGCGAATCGGCCCGACTTACGGCAAGATGCCATAGCGAATCCCTACTACCATAGCAGAAGGGGAGCGCCGGATCAACCGCCTCAGCCGCCTTGTCGCGGAGGAAGGAGGAGGGTAGAATATCCGAAGGTCCGTGCGCAGGGGGTGTGGATGGTGGGGGACATCACGATCGTGGAGGGGATCCGGGTTGGTCATGCGAGCGACTTCGAGGCGTGCACCGGGTGCACCGTCATTCTTTGCGAGGGAGGGGCGGTGGGGGGGGTGGACGTCAGGGGGTGGGCCTCGGGGACCCGCGATCTCGACGCCCTCGCTCCCCATCACCTGGCGGACAAGGTCCACGGCATTCTCTTGGCGGGGGGGTCCGCCTTTGGTCTCGAGGCGGCCGCTGGGGTCATGCGGTACCTGGAAGGGGAGGGGGTTGGCTTTGATGTGGGGGTGACCAAGGTTCCCATTGTCCCCGGCGCCGTCATCTTTGACCTGGGCATTGGGGACTCCCGGACTCGTCCGGACGGGGCCATGGGGTACCGGGCGTGTGAGGCGGCTGGGGGCGACCGGGTCGAGGAGGGGAGTATCGGCGTCGGGACGGGGGCCACGGTGGGGAAGCTTTTTGGTGTTCGACACGCCATGAAGGGGGGCGTGGGGAGCGCCGGCACGGAACTGTTTGGGGGACTCCGGGTCGGGGCGCTGGCCGTCGTGAACGCCTTTGGTGACGTCCGGGATCCTTCGACAGGTGCTGTTGTCGCGGGGGTCCGGGACCCCGCGACGGGGAGGCCCACAGATACTTTTCTGCAGATGAAGCAGGGCCGCCTCCGGCGGGCCTTCGGTGGTCAGAACACGACATTGGCGGTGATTGCGACGAATGCCCGCCTGACCAAGGCGGAGGCGATCCTGGTTGCCCGCATGGGGCAGGGGGGACTGGCCCGAACGATCTCTCCCGTTCACACCGCCTTTGACGGGGACGTCATTTTCGCCGTGGCGACCGGACGGGTGGAAGGGGACGTCAATTTGACGGGGCAGGCTGGGGCTGAAATGGTCGCTCTGGCTATCCTCCGGGCCGTCAAGACCGCGACCAGTCTTGGGGGCGTTCCGGCCCACCGAGAGCTATACGCCTGACCGTTCTCGCGCGAATCGAGCGAGCTTTCCCGCGTCGGCTTTGACGGGATGGCAAAGAATCCCAGATACATGGGGATCTTGACGGGTTGCGGGGAGGACTAAACGGGGGGGATTGGCGTGTCTAGCTTTTCTGTCCCTCGGCCTTCTCTTCGGTCTCTTTACCCTCCTTCGGAGTCACATCGATGGCTTCCTTGCCTGACGTGGCGTCTTTGAACCCCCGGATGGCCTTGCCCATGCCACTGCCGATCTCGGGGAGGCGGTTCGCCCCGAAGACGATCAAGACGATGAAAAGGATCACCAGAAGTTCTGGTATGCCCAGTCCAAACATCACTCCTCCTGCCGTGAGCCTGTCGTCAAGCCCGCGTATTCAGCCTATCTTTACTTAAGCATCGTATAAGTCCCCGCTCCTGTCAACCGAAAACTCAGATGTGGTCTCCGGGCCGGCGATCCCCGTGGCGGGAGAGGATTCGTAGC
>JBHIAH010000130.1:0-3175 GCA_046758505.1 Methylomirabilales bacterium (SeqCode)
TCGTCCCCCTGCTCCTCTTCTTTGTCCTGCTGGCGGCCCTCTTCCCCGACATCGCGGCCCACTAGCGTCCCCCAAGAACAGCAGTCAGCCGTCCGCAGCCAGCTATCAGCTTCGAATATTTCGGATTTGGCATTGCGGATTTCGAATGTTATAGATATGCAGCAGGCTTTCAATCCGAAATTCGAAATTGGCAATCCGAAATCGGGCGGCGGCTGACAGCGAGGCCGACGGGGTGGCCCGAGTCTGACTGACCCCGTGGAGAGATGGACCTGGGCACCGACCTCTAGCCGTGGACCTACCGACCGGGGTTCCAGTCAACCTCGACCCCGCACAGTAGGGGTGAGCCCTTATCAATCCTCACTTCGACCCCGTACGTGCTATGGCATGCATGGCACGCCGAAACCCTCTCCAGCATCTCGTACTTTCCCGTATCCATCACGATCAATTGACTGTCATGCTTATACGTCCTGGATGGCACGAGCGCATATTTGCCATCCGGGGTGAAGGCAAAGTCATGCGGTCTCACATCATCAGGCAGAATGATCCGCCGGACGACTTCATCGGTCGTGGTGTCAATAATGATGATCTGGCTCTTGTGCGTCCCGGGCTTGAGCCCTGGGTCAAACTCGTTGGCCGCACTGACCCAGAGCTCGCGGCCGTCCGGGGTCATTCGAGCCTGGTGAATAAACGTCATTTCAGGACTTTGAATTTCTTTTACTTTCCTTTTCGTCCCCCAATCATACACAAAAACTCCCCCAAGCAGCATATCGGTGATGTATGCCTTTCCGGCATTCCTGGTCCATTGAATGCCGCAGACTGACCGAGCTACGGGCATGGTGCCGACGGTCTTCAGCCTTTCCGGATCCCAAATGTAGACACGACCGTCAGCCATATCTTCAAAGTAGATATGGCCCTCCGGACCTACCACAGCATCACAGAACTTCCTGCCGACCCTGTACGGCCCCTCCCGCCTTTTCGTGGCGAGATCGTACTTATAGACATCGCCGCTGAGAGTCCCCACCACGAGCACCTTCTTCCCGTCCGCTTCAAGGAGGGCCAGACCGTGAATTCCGCCGGCCTTCTTCACTTTTTCAAAGGCCTTTCCGGCGATCATCCCCTCCATCTCCGAACCGGCCTCGGTAATCACAATCCGATCCGTACCAAGATTGACCGGGGCCTTCATCGTCCTGAGGTCTATCACGGCGATGTGACCACCGTGTCCCGGGATGTACGCCACACCGTCCAAGGTAAGCTTCACGACCGGCTTTGCCTCTGTTGCAAGTACGACTTGCACCTCCTTTTCCGGTCGAGGTTGGATCCAAGCCTCTCCCGAAGTCGGCGCCTCCATAGACGCCACAGAGCACCCAGTGCTTAATGCCACGGCCAGCAATACAGTGAAACGTGTCTTCATCGCTGCTCCCTCAAAGCTTGTTTATGCTCCTTGGAACAAACCCAACGGCACATCCTGACAGCCCCAGCCCACCGCTTCAGCATCCCCTGGTACCCAGGTAGGAGCAATGACGGTGGTCACCTACTGATATGATCAAGATTGGACATGCATGCGTCTTCGCCCAATGGCCGTGGGCAGGCTCGAATCTAGTGCGGGGCAGGATTGAGGTGGAAGGTCTGCGGGATGAACGGATCCTCATTCGTCGAAGCCATCCCTAATACAGGAAGTCTCCGATGGTGTACACAGCTACCCGGGGAGGAGACCGAAAGGGGAGGGAGTGGATGCCTCCGCGGAATGCCTCCTCCTGCACCTTGAGCTCCTCGGGCGAGAGGGGAACCATGTGGGCGTCCCGAGCCAGGAGCCAGTAGGTGGCCGTACGCTCCTCCACGAGCGGGGAGAGATAGACGAAGTCCCCGGTGCCAAGAGGCATCCGACCCAGGACTTCGAGGGTGTCCCGCACGTGGTCCGCTGCGTATCGGCCTCCCCCGGCGCCCAGCAGCACAATGATCCCGACCCCGATCCCTGCCGCCTTGAGCCGGCAGACGACCTCGACCGCATCCGCCGCCTTTCCGGGCTTCTCCAGGAACTGGAGCAAGGGATCGTGGCCGGTCTCGAGGCCGACATAGACACGTGAGAGCCCTCGGTGGCGGAGAGCCCGCAGATCCTCCGCCGTCTTCTCGATCCCGAGGAACATATCCATGAAGGCAAACACCCCCCGTAAGTTCCCGGAGGGTTTGACCGGCTCATACGGCAGCTCGGCCGCCAGGACCGTAAGCAGTTCAAGCAGACGGGCCTGGGGCGCGGCGATGGCGTTGGCGTCCCCGAGGAAGATCGAGCGGTACCGGGTGATCCCGGCCCCCAGGAAGGCCTTCGCTGCCCGGATGTGCTCCCGGAACTCTTCCGGCGTGCGCACCCGGTAAGGGATACCCCGGTAAAGGGTGCAGAAATTACACCGATTGTAGGGACAGCCGACGGTCGCCTGCAGTACCAGGCTTCGGTACTGATCGGGGGGGAGGATCGGTACGGGAGAATATACGCGGTGAAACCGGGCAGCCTCCTCGCCCAGGCGGGCCGGGGTGAAGGCGAGGCATCGTTCAAAGGCCTCTTCGATCTCCCCCGGTTGCGGTCTCGGCAGCCCAGGCCCCTCGAGGAGAAACAGTTTTCCCTCCCGCCACGCCTGGGCCGCCCAGGTGAGCGCCCCATATGCCTCCTCCAGGAGGCGGTACGCCTGATCGGGGCGAAGGAGCCGGCGCACGTTGACCGGGCCCCTGTCCGTTTCGACGTGAGCCTTCTCCAGCACCCGGTTGTCCAATCCACGCCAGTAGAGGCGTCCCTCCCGGACCAGCGAGACCGGGCGCCCCGCGCGGTCGTACCCCAGCACCACCCGCATCGGCTTCAGGTAGAGGCTCATCGCCTCGGGACGCAGGCAGAGAGTGGATTTTTCCCGGTTCCCGGGCGCCCCGGCGCAGGCGGTGGGGAGGGTCGGCATGCTCCCCACAGGATGTCGGCCTTCTCTGCTCATATCGGGCATGGGATCATCGCCCCGCGGAGGATCGAGAGCGAGCCACGAGCGTCTTCTCGACCTCGATACCAGTTATTCTTCTTATGTATAAATATACGTTGAGGGAGCTCAGCCGTCTGTGACTTCCGTCAGTAGAGGGGCCGGGGCGAGGCCCGTGGACCGATTGAGGAAATCCGCTCGTCACACATGGGCGGTCTTCCACA
>JBHIAH010000131.1:0-3170 GCA_046758505.1 Methylomirabilales bacterium (SeqCode)
CCCCAGTGCTTTGTGCTTCGGCCGGCATAGCGCGAGGAGAAAATTAGTCAACAACAGACTTGACCCCTACCCCCAGACCCCTACCCCCCACGGGTGTGGAGCTTTGACCGCCGAGAGGGTCATCCGCGAGTGGCGGGCTCGCCGGTGACGTGCGTCTCGCAAAGCCGGAATTCCAGCGAGAGGTTTCAGCGATGAAGAGGGAATTCACCGCGGTTTTTCAGAAGCGAGATAAGTGGTACGTGGCCTATGTCGAGGAAATCCCGGGTGTCAACACCCAAGGGCGGACGCTCAAGGAGGCGCGGGCGAATCTCAAGGAGGCGCTTCGGCTCATTATTGAGGCGAATCGAGACCTCGCCTCCAGGCGTCCGGGACGGGTGCGCCGTGAGCCGATCGCGGTTGATGCCTGAGCCGCGGCATGAAGCGGCGGGACCTGATCCGGCATCTACATGCCCATGGATGTGAGTTCCTGCGGGAAGGCTCCAGGCACACCGTCTACTACAATCCGGCGAATAACCTCACCTCGAGCGTACCGCGCCATTGAGAGATCGACGACTTTCTCGCGCGCAAGATCTGTCGCGACCTCGCTATCCCGGAGCCGAAAAAATCAAGATGAGTCAAGAAGAAACTTGACCCCTCGCCTCGGTATGCTGCATCGAGGGCGTTTACGCTCCCCTCCAGAAAGCAGCAAAATCCGAGTCCGACCCCTATTTCCCCTAAGGTTACGTTAAGTTGACGCTTACGCTTAGGCATAGTCCTCCCCCCTACTCCTTGTTCCCTCGCGGGTCTACGGTGTCGGGAAGGCAGACGTATTTGTATGTTGCAAAGTGTGTCTTGCCTTCGACTTCCCAGGTAGCCGTAACTCAACGAAGTCGAGGGGTCGAGTCTTGACAATTAACATTTTCCCTTCCCGGCGGCTGCGACCGAGCGGCGTCGGGGGATTGCGTGCCTGGAAGTCAAAGAATGGCTGGGGTCAGGCCTGCGATTTGCTATTTGGAGCACGCGAGGATGGACCCGTGGGAGCCATAACCCTCGTTGCGTTACCCAGCAACATGTCGCCTCTTGTGCAGGTATCATAGCGGCCAACTTCCAGAAGGTGAAGGACGGCCGATGGCAAGGAACGGTATACCGGGAAAAGAAAAGGGGTTGGGAGTTTTTTGGGCCGCGTGATCGTCAAGCGCATCCTCCGGAAGCATGGCTATTCCCCGGATGAGCAGGGGGAGGCCACGCGGACGGTGGTGGAGCAGGCCCAACTCCTCGCCCCCGCGTTCGCCGCCTAAACCGGGGGGCACGACACCACACGACCCCTCGCAAATACTTCCACATTTTCGCAATTGCAAAAATGTGGGAGGATGGCTCGACCTTCCCTCATCCTGGCACCCTTCCCAGACATGGCCGGGAATATCAGAAAATAGTTGACATACTTAGTTTTTATTGTATATTAGTAGATAACTCGCATACAAGGTATCAGATTCGACTTTGTCGGACATAACAACCCTCAGCGAAGACGGCGTCCAAGGGAAGGGCGTTCAACCTGCAGGCAGCGGAGAGCGTCTTCGGAAGCCGCAGTGGAGCACCGTGTGATGCCATGAGTCTCAAGACCCGCCATACGTTAAAAGTTGCCGATGAGGTCTGGATCGCCGCCGCGCTACTTCATCGGGAGCAACCCAAGCGAGCGGACTTCACGATCGCTGAAATCGTCGAGCGTGTCAGAGAGGAGAAGCTCTCTCCCAGGCTCCGCCCCGGCGTGTACGTCCATGCCGTCCAGCACTGTGTGGCCAACCGGCCGCCCAACCCGGGCCGGTACCGGATGCTCGTGGAGACCCAAGAGAACCGCCGTCGCCTCTTCCGCCCTGGCGACCCGTACCATCCAGACAGGGAGGGGGCTAAGATCACGCCCGCCAGGGCGGACATTCCGGCTAAATATGACGAGCTTCTCGACTGGTATCACGACCAATATGCCCGGCCCCGAGCCCGAAGGGCCGAGACCGATCCGCTCCTCGCCCTGCGCGGGTCAGGTCGCGCCTTGTGGGCGAAGGAGCGTGCGGACGAATACGTGAAGCGTCTCCGCGAGGGATGGGAGTGAGCCGGATCTTCTGGGACACGAATCTCTTCATCTACCTCTTCGAGGATCAAGGCGCCCAGTCCCAACGCGTGGCGGCGCTCCGAGAGCGCATGCTCCAGCGGAACGACCAGCTCTGTACCTCGACCCTCACACTCGGCGAGGTCCTCGTCAAGCCACTGGAGCAGGGAGATGAAGGGCTCCGCCACAGGTATGAGGAAGCGCTCTCCCAGGCGGTCGTTCTCATCCCGTTCGACAAGGCCGCTGCCACAGCCTACGCGGCCATCCGCCGGGAGCGGGCCATCCGGCCGCCGGACGCCATTCAGCTGGCGTGCGCGGCCCAGGCGCGGGTCGATCTTTTCATCACCAACGATGACCGCCTGAGCCGGTGCACCGTGCCCGGGATCCAGTTCATCTCCTCCCTCGCGCGGGCCTTCCTGTGAAGAGGAAAATGAGAAATCGGGGGTAGCCCAGGCAGGCTGGGGTCAGGCCTGCGATTTGCTTGAACCCCCTCCTCCGATAACCCCACTTTACCCCCCAGGAGACGGTCGATGCCTTCGCCGAGGCGTCCCAGGGTTCTCCTCATCGAATCCATGTACCACACGGACGGCGAGGAACTGCTCGCCGCGCACACCGATGTCCATGTCCTCAGCGACGCCACCGACGATCAGATCCGCGAGGCCATACGGACCGCGTCGGCCGTGGCCGTCCGGTACCCGTCGCGGCTCCGCGGGGCGGCGATCCGCGCAGGAAGCGACCTCGTCGTCATTGCGACGTCGGGACGTGGCACGGACGCGATCGACGTTCCCGTCGCCACCGAGCAGGGCATCGCGGTGGTGAATATCCCGGGCTTTGGAGCGGCTCCCGTATCAGAGCACACGATCGCGCTCATGCTCGACCTCGCCAAGCAGGTTACCCGGTCCGACGCGCGGGCCCGCCGCGGCGATGGGTGGACCGACCGCAATGAATCGTCCCGGATCGAGCTTGAAGGGCGAACGTTGGGGTTGATCGGGCTGGGCGACATCGGGACGGAGGTCGCGCGCAAGTGCGTCACGGCCTTTCGGATGCGGGTCCTTGCGTATGACCCGTACGTCCCGCCGGCGAAGGCCGA
>JBHIAH010000132.1:0-3136 GCA_046758505.1 Methylomirabilales bacterium (SeqCode)
GGCGGTGTCCTCATGGATCTGGGGGTGCATGTGGCGGACCTCTTCGCCTGGTTCTTTGACGCCGAGCCAATTGAGGTCTATGCCAAGGGTCTTACCGTCCGGAAGGAAGCCCAAGAACACCGGTGTTACGATTTCGGGATTATCCATGTCGGATTCCCGGAAGGGAAGTGGGGAATCATGGAGGTGAGTTGGGCACACCCCAAGGCGTATGCTCCTTTTTATTCGACGACCGAGGTCATCGGGACGCGGGGTAAGCTTACCCTCTCTGACAAGGATGCGGGGCCCATGATGGTAATTAAGGAGGCGGTTGAAGTTCCCCGATACTCTCCCCTCCTCAGCACGTTTCCCGAATCATTCGCGGACGAGCTGAATCATTTTCTCGATTGCATCCAGGGGAAAACGTCCCCCCAAAGCACGCCCGCGCAGGCCTTGACCGCAGTCCAGGTGATCGCTGGTGCCTTCGATTCGATTGCCTCCGGACGCCCTGTCTCCCTCCCCCAGGGAGCTACCGGATAATGGCGAGCGCCGCCCGCCATTTTCCAATACCACGAGATTCGAGCGATTGGCCGGAAATTTGCACGAGTATACATTCACGGTGAGGTTGACTGATGCTCAACTTCGCGATCATCGGATATGATCACGCCCATCTGCCGAAGTACGCCCCGGCCATCGCCGGACATCCGGGCGCACGCCTCGCCGCTGTTGTGGCCTCCGGTGCAAACCGCCCCCTGGCGAGGCAGGACGCGGAGCGCTTTACGGCTCGATACCTCGAGGATCTGGATGCTCTGTGGGACGGGGAGCAGATTGACGCCGTCTACATCGGCACGCCGCCGAACCAACATCTCGCGGTCGTTCGGGAAGTTGCACCGCGGGGGGTCCACATCCTGTGCGATAAGCCGCTCGCCACGACCTTGCCTGAGGCCGATGCCATCCTGGGCCTGACGAAAAAGCACGAGGTGAAGCTCATGGTTCCCTTCAACCCTCGCTACCAGCTTCCGGTGATGAAGCTCAAGGGCATGATCGACACAGGAGAGCTCGGGACCCTCAAGCACATCCATGCCACCAAGTATGGGAAGCTGCCCAGAAGCATCCCCGGGCTGGATACCTCATGGTTCTTCGATCGTGCCCAGGCCGGCTTCGGCGGCTTCGGTGACATCGGTATCCACGCTATTGACGCCCTCCGGTGGCTTGCGGGGGCCGAGGTCCGCGAGGTCTTTGCGAAGATCGATCGGATGATCTACGAGGACATTGGCGTCGACGACATCGGCACCGGATTCCTCGAGTTCGACAACGGGGTAATTGCCTCGCTGCAGAGCGGGTGGGTCAACCCGGTAGGGAATCCGACCTGGCTGAGTGTAAACTTTGAGGTGGTCGGGACAGCAGGGGCGGTGTTAATCGAAAAGCCGTACCACGATTTTGCCGTGGCTGATGCCACCCGGACCGAACACCTCCCCTGGTTGCGGGCCGACGTCCCCATGCTGGTGAACGAATTCATCGGCGCCATTGAGGAAGGGCGGGAGCCTGCCATTACCGGTGCGGACGCGCGCGCGGCGTTAGAAATCACGCTCGCGTTGTACCGTTCCGCCCAGACGAAGCAACCGGTGTCCCTCCCCCTCGCCGAATCGGCCCCTCAGCACTGAGGGCTATGATCACCGGTCTCGACTACACCATTCTGGTCCTCTATTTTGTCGGACTGATCGGCCTCTCTGTTTTTCTCGGCCGCCGATTTGTTGATCTCAGAGACTTCTATTTGGGCAGCCGCCGGATCCCCGCCTGGGCCATCAGCGCCTCCATTATGGCGACCCAGGCAGGGGTGATCAGCATGATCAGCGCACCGGCCTTTGTGGCCCTTCGCCCCGGCGGTGGCCTCATCTGGCTCCAGTACGAGTTCGCCGTGCCGCTCGCGATGATTCTGATCATGGCCGTCCTGGTCCCGTTTTTTTACCAGGCCGAGGTCATCACCGTATACGAGTATCTGGAGCGCCGTTTTGACGTCCATACTCGAACCCTCCTCAGCGTGGTTTTCCAGATCAGCCGGGGCCTCGCCACCGGGGTGAGTATCTATGCCGCGGGCATCCTCCTCTCGGTGGTCCTGGAGACCCCCCTCTGGATCTCTATTCTCCTCACGGGCGTGATTGCGCTGGCATATACCGCTATCGGGGGGATCGCTGCCGTTATCTGGAGCGATGTCATCCAGCTAGTCATTCTCTGGGGGGGAATCTTTGTGGTCATGGGCTATGCGATCTCTGTGGGAGGGGGCTGGACGGCGGTCGTCTCTCACATCCCGCTTGGCCGGTTCCAGGCGGTCGACTTCACCTCCCACGGGTTCGGAGACGCCGAGACGTTCAGCTTCTGGCCCATGGTGATCGGCGGCTTTTTCTTGTACGCGTCGTACTACGGGTGTGATCAGAGTCAGATGCAGCGGACCCTCTCCTCCGCCTCGGTGGAGGAATCGCGCCGGGCCCTGTGGTACAACGGCCTACTTCGCTTTCCCCTCGTCCTGTCGTATACCCTGGTGGGGTTGGTCATGGCCGGCTTCGTGATCAAAGAGCCGCAGTTCACCGCGACCATCCCACCGGACCACTTGGACTACCTCATTCCGCTCTTTATCAAGCGCCACGTGCCCACCGGACTGACCGGGCTGATCCTGGCAGGCATGTTCGCAGCGGTCATGTCGAGCATCGACTCGGCCTTCAACTCGCTCTCCGCTGCCAGCGTGCAGGACCTCTACGTGCGGTATCTGAATCCCCACGCGAGCGACCGGCAGTACCTGTTGTGGTCGCGGGCCACCACGGTGTTGTGGGGCGTGGTGTGCACGGGATTTGCCTTCCTCGTGCAAGATCTGGCCCCGACGGTGATCGAGGGGATCAACAAGATCGGTTCAGTCTTCTATGGGCCGATCCTGGCGGCGTTTCTCCTGGCGATTTTGAGTCGAAGGGCCACGAGTCGGGGGGTGTTCGTCGGTTTGCTGACTGGTGTCGGGATAAACCTGATCCTCTGGCTGGGGTTTGAGCCGGCGGTCTCATGGCTCTGGTGGAATTTGACCGGCTGTGTCGTGACGCTAGGGGCGGCCTACGCGGTGAGCTTGCGGGATACACCGCCGCGGCCGGAGCAACTGAAGGGATTAATCATGGAA
>JBHIAH010000133.1:0-3101 GCA_046758505.1 Methylomirabilales bacterium (SeqCode)
GGGGGCCTTGAGAATTTCACCGCGAGGGTGTGTTCACTAATTTATAGTGTTTACTTTCAGTGAACCTTGTGATAGAGTGAACGCACAATGAAGAGAGCCGCCGACAGTGAAGTGATTCGCGCATGCGAGGCGCACTTGCGGGCCCTTCAGCCGGTGAGGCGGGTGGATTTCAGGCCTCAACTCGCCCGCCCGGGCCGCCCCGGGGCCGATGGGGAGCTGTTTCTCGATACCGCGGTGGGACGGCTGACGTACCTCTGCGAAGTGAAACGAGGCCTCAGCCTCCCCCGGGTGGAGCACTTACTCTTACAACTCCACCGGGGGCCGAAGAGCGCCAAGGCCCCACCGCTTCTTCTCTCCGACTATCTCTCTCCCCGCGTGGCAGAGCGGCTCGTCGAGGCCGGGATCAATTTTGTCGATGAGGCGGGCAATGTGTACCTGGACCGCCCCGGCAAGCTCTACATCCGCACCCAGGGCATGAGGCCAAAGCGCCGTCCCGAGGCTCGGGTCGGGCGGCTTGCCCAGCCGAGCGGTCTGCAGGTCGTCTTCGCCCTCTTCGCCGATCCCGGGTCCGTCTCCATGACGTACCGAGACCTGGCAAAGGCGAGCGGGGTCGCCCTCGGCTCTGTGGCGCGAGTCGTCCGGGAACTCAAGGGGAAGGGATACCTCGTGCAGACAGGGCGTGACGCATGGTCCCTGACGCGAAAGCGAGAGCTGTTGGATGTCTGGCTGGGGAGGTACGGGGAGGTCCTCCGTCCGAAGCTTGTGGTCGGACGCTTCCAGCCTCCGGAGCGGGATCTGGACCGGACGCTGGCGACAGTGCAGCAGGAAGCGGGGCGCATTGAATGGGCCGTGACCGGCGGCTTCGCCGCGTATCTCCTGACTCGCCATTTCCGAGGCGCCCAACTCGGATTGTTCGTGTCGGAGTGGCCGGCACGTCTCGCCCGCAGATTGAAGTGGCTTCCATCTCACCATGGACCGGTGACGGTGTTCAGGCGGTTCTCGCCCCTCGTCGTGTTCCTCCGGAAAGACCAGCCGGAAATCCCTATCGCCCATCCCCTCTTGGTCTACGCCGAGCTCGTCTTTCAGGGCCGCGAGCGGGAGCTCGAAGCGGCGAAGCTCCTGTATGACCGGTACCTGACGTCTCTCGCGCATGGCAATTGATCCCAAGGCGGTTTTCGCGCTGAAAATCCTGGCGCAGGTGCTGGCGGAGGATCGACGGGACGTCGTGCTCATCGGCGCCACCGTCCCGCAGGTGCGCGTACGCCCGGACCACGAAGGGGAGTTTCGGGGCCGGCCGACCCTGGACGTGGATGCCGTCGTGACGGCGGGGAGTTGGGAGGACTATGAACGGATACGCCGCCGACTCTTCGAGGCCGGATTCCGGCCGGGTACAGCCCCGCATCAACTTCTCTTTGGTGAAGACGTGATGATCGACCTGATTCCCTACGGCCCGGCGCTTGTGCAGAATGATCGCCTGGAGTGGGCAGAGACCGGCCGGGTGATAAGCACCCTCGGAATGGAGGAAGCCTTCGCATCTGCGGAGCAGGTGGAAGTGGCGCCGGGGTTCTCACTTCGCGTGGTGACGATCCCCGGCCTGGTTCTCCTCAAGATCGTGGCGTACCAGGACCGCCCCGAAGAGCGGGCGCGAGACCTCAGCGACATCGTGCACTGCTTCGAGCACTATGAGGAGGCGATCGAAGGGAGCCGACGCTTTGATCTCGCAGGCGGGACGGTGGACGGGGAACCGGTCGCGTTCGAGGAGGCGGGCGCCTACCTGCTCGGGATCGAGGTAGCCGGACTGGCGAGACCCCGGTCGCTTCTCGCTGTCACCAGGTTCCTCGACATGATCCCGGACGCGTATGCGAGGCCCATCAGCCAGCTCCTCTCCGGGGAGCGACGATTCCTCAACAACGAAAGCCGTCGCGGGGAGCTGTTCCGCCTCTTTCGGGTATTCGCGGCGGCGATCCATGAGGCCGCGGAAGGCCATCCGGGGACATAAACCTGATTGTGGGGTCCGTCGGCGGGGTCCGATTCTCCACGGGGTCATCCAGGTCGCCGGCACTCGCAGCCGGCTCCCCGCCAGAAAGTGGGTGCTGTCCCTATCTTCCGGATCTGGCAGGGGGTGGCCCGTTTCCTTACGCTAGCGTCGGTACGCTTCACCGCGGGGCAGGATCAAGTGGACGATCACGATACGGGAGCGGCGCTCCACTTCGTATACAACTCGCAGATCGCCAACTCTGGCCCTATAAGTGCCTGGCTCGCCCTTGACGGGCTTGATGTCCCGGCCGCCGAAGGGGTTCTTCTGAAGGGCGGCAAAGCAACGGTCCAGCCGCCGGGCCATCTCACGCGGGACGCGCTCATAATAGCGCTGGGCCCGGCGGGCGAGGCGGACCTCATACATCGGACTGCTTGATGTCCTGCCAGCGTACCCACTCTCCCCGGGCCACCTCATCCCTAGAGGCCTGGAGTGCCTCTGTTTCCGCAGGATTAAGTTCCTCCGGCTCCTCTTGCAAAACGCGGACGAAGTCCAGGACCTCGGCCAGTTCGCGGTCAGAGAGTCCAGCCAGTTTCCGGACCAGTTCTTCCTTCAGGGTGGTCATCCTACTCCGCCTCCCCCGGTACGGGTGGCCAACCAAATCCGGCGGCGCTCCGGGTGCTTCTTTTCTCCCATGCGCGCACTCAGCGTATCATAACCATAGTTTGCCGATCAGCGCAATCCCTCGCGACGCGCCCTCCTCGTCTCAACCCTGGCTTGCGCCGATCCCCGAATTCGGTGGCGGTCTTTGGCGCTCCAGGAAACAAGGCAGGAGGCTTACTTGCCGAAGAGGCCTTTGAGTTTTTCGCCGACGCCCCCCACGGCCCCCTCCGCTTCCTTGCGCGCCTGCTCGGCCTTCTGACGCGCCTTCTCGGCCTCCGCGCGCGCCTTCTCGGTGAGCCCCCTCAGATCAACCGTGGCCACGGCCTTCGTGGCGTTGCGATTGATCTCTTTCAGGACTCGTTCAACCACGCCGGCCAGCGAGGTCCCCTGACTTCCCTTTTCCTTGCCGATGTCCTTCATTTCGATATTGGGGAGCGGCAGCGTGATTGCCTCGCCTTTGAGC
>JBHIAH010000134.1:0-3073 GCA_046758505.1 Methylomirabilales bacterium (SeqCode)
GGTGTTCGGTGTTCGGTGTTCGGTGTTCGGTTTGAAATCCAAATTTCGATC
Organism: Methylomirabilales bacterium (SeqCode); assembly: GCA_046758505.1. GTDB lineage: Bacteria > Methylomirabilota > Methylomirabilia > Methylomirabilales > CSP1-5 > CSP1-5. Next base: position 52 of record JBHIAH010000134.1, read on the forward strand.
CCCCCAACTTAAGACCCGACCCCTAATACCTAATACCCAACACCTGACAGCGGTCGTCGGTCATCGGGCGTCGGACTTCGGCGAGACCTTGGCGAGCCCAGTCGAGGCGTCACCCCGTCCGCACCCGGCACGCGCCTTGCAACAGAGCCTCAACCGTACGAAAAAACGGGCATAGCCGATGTGTTATCTCTTCCATCGTCGCCCGATCGCCACCAATCCTGGGGAAGCCGTGCAGGGGTGTGTACCGTTTTATCCCTGTGACCCGCTCCTGTATAGCCCGTTCGCCCTCGGTACGGATGTGCTCCACGGCTCCCCGGAGTTCCGGGCGGCAGCGCATCGGGGCCCGGGGCGAATGCCCCTCTTCCACGTCTCCCCGAGGCCGCCACAGCCAACTGCCGGGGGAAGACTCCTCGGGAGGGGAGAAGAGTGTCTCGGTCTCTCTGGCGCCTTTTCGGCTTCCGCGGGTGTGAGGACCCTGCACGCTCGGAGGATGCGGCCGTGCCGCAGAAGGTCCTAGTTGCGGACGACGACCAGCTTCTGGTTGGGCTCTTACGAGAGGGCCTCGAAGAGCGTGGGTACCACGTGTGTGCGGCGTTCGACGGGATGCAGGCCCTCGATCAGGTCCACACGGAGGCCCCGGACTACCTGGTCCTCGATCTCGTCATGCCCAAGGTGGATGGGACCGAGATCTGCCGGCACCTCAAGGACAACCCGACACTTCAATCCATCCCGATCATCGTCCTTACCGGGACCGCCCCCGAGTCTGCCGAGTGGCTGAGCTCTGTGAGGGCCGATGCCTACATCGCCAAGCGAGAGGTCGGCGCCATCCTCCAAGATCTGTTTCTGATCCTGCAGGCATTCGAGGAGGGAACCGCGCCCCCCACCTTGGCCCAGCAGATCCGAGGCCTCGGAGAGATCCAACCCCGGAGAATCGTGACCGAACTCCTTGCCCATACCGCCCATTTCAATGCCCTCTTCCAAAACCTCGGGGAAGGCGTGCTCTTCCTCGATCCCTCTCACCGTATCGTGTACGTAAATCCGGCGGGCGCCGGGCTCCTCCAGTGCCATGAGCGTAGCCTCGTCGGGGCAAGGCTGTCCACGATCCTCGGCGCGCGAGATGCGGACCCCCTGCTGCTGGCCCTGAAGACCCTTGCCCGCCAGGAAGGATTGGTGACCGACCGCCTCGTCTACGCCTATCGGGACCGCACCTTCCATCTGACCGTCACCAATCTGCTCGGAGAGGAACGGGTCGCGGGCCAGCTCGTGCTTATCCGTGACGTCAGTCCGCTTTTTCGACGGATTCGCGAGCTCGCAGCCCTCAACGAGATGTCCACGCTGCTCACGGGAACCCTAAATCTTGAGGAGCTCTTTCGGCTGATCATGGAGCGCATCCAGGTTCTCATGGGCGTGGAGGCAAGCTCCCTGTTGCTGAAGGACGACCAGACGGACGAGTTGGTTTTTCTGGTTGGATTGGGCGAGCACGGGGAGACAGTCAAGGGTCGGCGCCTGAAGGTGGGGAATGGCATCGCCGGTTGGGTATTCCAGCACGGATCCCCCCTCATCATCCCCGACGTGCGCCAGGACAGCCGCTTCTACCAAGCGGTTGACTACCACACCGGCTTTACGACCAAGTCCGTCCTCTGCGTGCCGCTCAAGACCCGCGAGAAGGTCATCGGTGTCATCCAGGTCCTCAACGGCCTGACCGACCGCCCCTTCAACCAGGATGACCTCAACCTCCTCTCTGCCATTGCGTCTCACGCGGCGACCGCCATCGAGAACGCGCGATTCTACACCGAGGTGAAGTTCTATGCCGAGGATTTGGAGCACAAAGTTGCAGAGCGGACCCAGGAGGTGGAGGCCGCCAATGCCCGGCTCAAAATAGCGCTGGACCGGGCGGAGGAAGCCTCTCACCAGAAGTCGACCTTCCTGGCCAACGTGAGTCATGAGCTTCGGACTCCCTTGAACACGATCATCGGTTTTTCGGAGGTCCTGCGGGACCGGCACTTTGGCCCCCTCACAGAGAAGCAGACCCGGCACGTGCAAAACATCCACAAGGCCGGTCATCAACTTCTCCAGTTGATTAACGATCTCCTAGATCTCTCCAAGGTAGAGGTGGGGCGGGTTGAGCTTCACCGGCAGACGGTACGGATTGGCGACCTGATTGCCGACGCCGTCGCCATGATCAGAAATCAGGCCGACCGGAACCGCCTCAACCTGACGTTTTCGCCCAAAGAAACGCTCCCCCCCGTGCAGGCAGATCCGTACCGGCTCACACAGATCCTCACCAACCTGCTGTCCAATGCCGTGAAGTTCACCCCAAGCGGCGGGCGTGTGATGATCACCGCCCGCCGGGTTCAGGGTTCAGGGCTCAGGGCTCAGGGCTCTGAGGGAAGCCATTATGAACCCTCAACCATGAACTATGAACCAGAACTGGTGGAAATCAGCGTCCAGGATACGGGGATCGGGATCCGGCCGGAGGATCAGCGAAAGCTGTTCCGGCCCTTTACGAGGCTCGAGGCCTCGCTTGGGGCGCACTATGAGGGGACAGGCCTGGGCCTTGTCATCGCCCGACGCCTCGTCGAGATGCACGGGGGGCGAATCTGGGTCAACTCGGAGGGCGAGGGACACGGGAGCACCTTCACCTTTACGCTCCCCGTGGCTGTCCGCCCAGAGCACGAAAAGTCCACCCCATAAAGCTCCCAAGAGCCCCGCGGGCTTCCCTTCCTCTTAAGATCGAATTCCCGTTTAACGTTTCGTCACCTCCTCCGTCTAACTAGGTGAACCCCCGGATGATCGCCACTTCGGCGAGAATCTTGCAAGCGTCACAAGCCTGCAAGAACTCCGGACAGTTGCCGAATGCCGGGTCCGGGGTACAAGATAAAAAGGAGGAAGGGAAGATGCGAAAGACAATCATCAGTATGGCCCTGGTTCTTTTGGCGGGATTCAGCGTCGCCCCGAGCGTCCCACAGAGCTGGGCGCAGGAGGGACCGCCCCAAGTCACGCCGAGCGGCACACAACCTGC
>JBHIAH010000135.1:0-3043 GCA_046758505.1 Methylomirabilales bacterium (SeqCode)
GATGTCCTTCATTTCGATATTGGGGAGCGGCAGCGTGATTGCCTCGCCTTTGAGCGCGAGGGCGCTCACCTTGAGCTTGGCCTTCTCGATGCGGAGCCGGTCAATGGTGACCTTCTTCTGGCTCCCCTGCGCCTGTGGGCTTGCCGCTCCGCTCGTCCCGCCGCCGGAGAACTCACCCACGTTTTTCTGGAGCACCGCGATATTGCTGCCGCCGGGACCCAGCTCGTAGGTGACTTCCGGCCCGCTGATGAGGATCTCGTGGATGGCGATGGTATCCGACATCACCGAGCCCACCTCGAGCGAGACGCGCATGGCCCCCAGTGTAAACGCGCTGGGCGTCTTGAACCCCTTGGGGTTTCCGACGACCAGGTTTGACAGCTCGGCCTTGCCCGACAAGGGTGACACGCTCACTCCACCGAGCCTGATCTCACTCTTGGTCACCTGGGGCCCGTAGGTCTCGACCGCCGATCGAATCACCCGATTCAGCGACAGATAGAGAAACACGACCCCGCCCACAATTAGGACCAGGATCACGACGCCGATCATTGCGAGCCTTTTCATGATCGCTACTCCCCCCTTTATCCCTCAGGCTTCTTCGGCCCACGCGCAAGACACCCCTGCTTTATCATAACGCTTCCGTTCGCCGCGCTGCCGTCGGCACGTACATACCGGCTCGAGACTGCCCCCGTCAACTCGTAAAAGTACGCGTTTTCATCACCCATGTACCGAGACCCCCCCCGTTCCCGAAAAACGGAGCCGCGCCACCGGACGAATCCCCGACCCGGCGCCATCTCTCAAACAGAGCCCCTGTGATCCATAATCGTGAGGGGGATGGTGATAACCTCGTACACGTGGTGGGCGAATCGTATTTTCGATAGCGAGCGCTGTCAAGCCCTTTCCCGGCCCCGGCGATCCGGCCGATCACGGCTCCCTTCGGCGGGATCCGCCAACCGCAAGCAAGACGGGGAAAGCACGAACGTGGGGAATTGATGCACCGGGTGGAGCCCGCGGCCCCGCCTCCTCCCCGCAGGCCCTAGAAGCCGATGCTCCCCTGATACCTGAATTGAAACCCCATCCCGGGCCCCCCGGGGAACAGCGGCGGCGGCCACAGATGGATATACCTTGCCAACAAGAGGGGCAAGCCATCCGATGCCTTGCCCGTCGAGGAGCCGGTCCGGCCCTGCACCTCTCCCGCCACCGTCACCAGCCGCCCCGGTCGGACCTTGTCAAGCTGCTCGTTCCGCTCTGCATGCGGGACCAAAACCGCGAATCGCCCCCGTGGGGCGCGATCCGTTCGCGGCCGGTCGCGCAGGCCCAACGGCCGCTCGACGACCTGGATCTCTATCCATTCGCCCTGGGGCTTGACCGCCACCACCTCCCCGCCCAAGACGAGGAGGGTCCCGGAATACCGTTCCGGCGCCTGCTGGAGCTTTGCCAGTGGAAGCGATCGCGCCCGCTCTTTCAGGCCGTCCGGGACGACCGAGGCGCAGGCCACGAGTGTGGCCGCGAGAACCAAGAGTCCAGGCACCAACAGCGTATTTCTTTTTGGCGGCGTGCTTCTCATCACGTTGCCGGTCTCCGCACGGTGCGCATCGAGACGCGCTGTCTCGATCTCCGGGTTGCTTCGCTATCGAGACTCTAGTGCGCGTGCGATCTGCACGCAATAAAATTCCTGCGAGGGGTGTCAGATCCGTCCGATGGCCGCTTCCAGGATCCGGGTAGCCTGGTCCACATCGTCGCGGCGAATGTTCAGGGGGGGCATGAAACGCACCGTATGGGGTGGGAGAGGATTCACCAAGAGGCCGAGTTCTCGGCAGGCCTGGGCGACCGAGAGCGCCATCGGGGCAGCGAACTCCAATGCCACGAGAAGCCCCCGGCCTCGAACCGCTCTGATGATTTCATACTTTTCCTGCAGGTCGACTAATCGATCCCGAAAGTAGCTCCCGACGCGGGCCGCGTTGCCAGGAAGGTCCTCTTCCATCACATGGCGCAAGACCGCGCAAGCCACGGCAGAGCAGAGGGCATTGCCGCCAAACGTGGAGCCGTGATCTCCTGGGCCAAAGCAAGCAGCCCGATCCCTGACGACCATTCCCGCAATGGGGACGCCGCCGCCTAACCCTTTCCCCACGGTCATAATGTCTGGCTTTACGCCAAACTGCTCGTGGCCCCACAGCGCGCCCGTGCGCCCGCAGCCCGTCTGCACCTCGTCCAGGATGAGCAGAAGCCCCCGCGCGTCGCAGAGATTTCGGACTTCCTCCAGATACCCGTCTTCCGGGATAATGACTCCACCCTCTCCCTGGATCGGCTCGAGCAGGATTGCACAGGTTGTCTCCTTCACCGCGGCCTCAAGGGCCTGGATATCATTGTAGGCAACGTTGGTGAATCCTTCCGGGAGCGGGGTAAACGGGGCTTGGTAATCCGGCTTTCCGGTCGCCGCCACCATGGCTAACGTTCGGCCATGGAATCCACGAAGAGCCGAGATAACTTCGTAGGCCCCATTCAAGTATAGCTTGCCGTATTTCCGGGCCAGTTTCACCGCCCCCTCGTTGGCCTCGGCCCCGCTGTTACACAAGAAGACCTTATCCAGCCCACTCGTCGACGTCAGCAGCTCCGCCAATTCGACCTGCGGGATGCTATAGACATCGTAGCCAGCCAGGATGAGGCGTCTCCCTTGCTCCGCAAGGGCTTTCAGGATGACCGGGTGGCTGTGCCCTAAGCTGCACGCAGCCCAGCCGGCGGTGAAGTCGAGATACTCGCGCCCCGTCTCATCCCAGACCAGGGCGCCCTCACCCCGCACGACGGTGATCCCGAGACGCCGGTGACCGGTGTCCATGAAATATTGTTGCTCCAGTTTCACCCAGTCTCTCATGTTCCCCTGCTTACACGTCGGCGCTCATCCCCTGCGCCATCTTGATCTCCCGGCCATGATTCACAGTCCAGGCCACCTTGTGCGTCACCACATCCAGCAAAGGCCAAGAGGCGGGCATCCCGGTCCCGCTCTTCTTGACCCCCCCGAAGGGGAGATGAACCTCGGCCCCGATGG
>JBHIAH010000136.1:0-2924 GCA_046758505.1 Methylomirabilales bacterium (SeqCode)
CCTACACGGGCCGGTGGCGCGAGATGGTCCATCGATCGGCCCTGGCGCTCAAGCTCCTCACGTATGCGCCCACGGGCGCGATCGTCGCGGCCCCGACATGCAGCCTGCCCGAGGGTATAGGCGGCGAGCGGAATTGGGACTACCGATTCACCTGGATTCGTGATGCGGCTTTCACCCTGTATGGCCTGCTCCGCATCGGGTTCACCGCCGAGGCCGCGCAGTTCATGCAGTGGCTCGAGGCCCGCTGCCACGAGCTGAACCCGGATGGCTCCCTCCAGATCATGTACGGGGTTGACGGGCGGCACACTCTCACCGAAGAAATGCTGGATCACCTGGAGGGGTACAAAGGCTCCCGCCCGGTCCGGGTCGGCAATGGTGCCTACAACCAGCTCCAATTAGACATCTACGGCGAGCTCATGGATTCGGTCTACCTCTATAACAAGTACGGGAGCCCCATCTCATACGACCTCTGGACGCACTTGCGACGTCTCGTCAACTGGGTATGCGATAACTGGCAGCAGAAAGACGAGGGGGTGTGGGAGGTCCGAGGCGGACGGCAACACTTCGTCTACTCCAAGCTCATGTGCTGGGTGGCCTTGGACCGGGGTTTGCGCCTGGCTGACAAGCGTTCGTTTCCCGCCGACCGCGACCGCTGGCTCAAGGTTCGGGACCAGATCTATGAAGAGATCATGCTCCAGGGATGGAACGCCAGGCGCCAGGCATTTGTCCAGCATTACGGCAGCAATTCCCTGGACGCCGCCAACCTGATCATGCCTCTCGTGTTTTTCTTGTCCCCTACCGACCCGAGGATGCTCACGACCCTCGACGCCACCAACTGCTCGCCGGAGCACGGCGGCCTGGTCTCCAACAGCCTAGTCCACCGGTACAACGTGGGAGAGACTGCGGACGGTTTGACGGGAGACGAAGGGACCTTCAATATCTGCACCTTCTGGCTCGTCGAGGCCCTGACCCGCGCCGGGCGCGACAATCGGGCCTTGCTCGATGAGGCCCGCTTCATGTTTGAGCAGATGCTCGGCCATGCCAACCACCTGGGGCTCTACGCCGAGGAGACCGGTTACAGTGGTGAAGCCCTGGGCAATTTCCCTCAGGCCTTCACCCATCTAGCCCTCATCAGTGCCGCCTTCAATCTCGACAGAGCCCTCGGCACCAAGGGGTAATCCCAGTGCGGGCCTCCCCGGTCAGCTTGAAACAAGGCGAGCACAAAGGGTGGGACGCCTTTTCCCTGCGCAGGGGGCCTTTGGAACTGATCTTGGTTCCCCAGATCGGTGGACGCATCATGGGTATATTGTGGCGGGGTGACAATCTCTCCTTCACCCAGCCAGAGCGTGAGGGGCGGGTGGAAGACCTTTCGGCAGTTCGAGATCTCCGTGCCAGGAAGCGGGAGATGGGGTTTCCGCTTTGGGGAGGTGACAAGACGTGGCTGGCGCCGCAGACCCGGTGGACCGACGGCGTCCCATTTCTCGATCTGGACAGCGGGCCGTATGCGCTGGAGGTCGAGCAGGCAGGGCCGGAACGCGCAGTCGCGCGAATGACAAGCCGGGTCTGCCGGGAGACGGGCGTCCAAGTCAGGCGGACGGTCACCCTTGCAGCCGGGACGCACGAATGGATTGTCACCCACCGCTTACTCAACTCCTCATCAATGACGGTCCATTGGGGGGTCTGGGACGTGAATATGGTGCTCAGGCCGGGGAAGGTCTTTTTGCCGAGACGCACGGATTCTCCCTATCCCAACGGCGTGAAGACGTTCGCTGGGGAAGGCGAATCGGCCCAAGTTCGCGAGGCTGTGGTGGGCGAGCTCGGAAACCTAGCCGTAATTGATTGTCGTGAATCGAAGGCCTTCAAGTTCGGAGTGGATGCCCAGGAAGGATGGATGCTCGCCGTCCTCCATGTTCCCGGCCTCGGCCTGACCGGCTACCGAAAACAGGTCCCGGTGTATCGGGATAAGCCTTACGGCCATGGATGCATTGCGGAGGTGTACAACTCGGATCGGTACCCGTACTTCGAGATGGAGATTCACGGCCCGGTCACCGCGCTGAAACCGAACGAGACCTTCGAACTTGAGGAACGGCAAGCTCTGTTTGACCTGTCGCGATGGCCGCAGAGCGAAGACGAGGTCCGGCAGCACCTGGATCCTCTCTTATGAGGACCCAGGGGCAATCCGACCATGCTCGGTTCAATAAGACGCCACCGGCAGCCGATGTTCCTGCGCAATGTAAACGGGTTCTCCGATATTCTGGGCGAAACCGCACTCCCGCAATGACCAACACTGTACAGTCCACTGCGGGGACCGAAAGCTCGTGGGTCAGAATGCGTGGGAGCATCCATGTACACCCGTGTTTCCTGTCCGAGCGTCCAGCAACATACAAGAACACGGTGAAAAGGATCGCAAACTTTTTGCAGGGAGGATCTCCCGATGCAACGCCGCACGCTCGTCGTCACGTTGGGAATCATACTCCTCGGGGCCGCCTGGTATCTCTTTCGCCCCGAGCTGCTTTTTATCAACAGGCCCGTCAACGAAGCCTTCCCGGCACGCGCCACGGCGCAAAAGGACTCCCACGCCCCGACACCGGTGGTGCTGCTTCAAGGCCGCTTCCACGGGGTCGCCCACGAGGGGCGTGGTGTGGCCACACTCCACCAGCTCCCTGATGGCAAGCGGGTCCTCCGATTCACGAAGTTTGCCACGTCGAATGGCCCGGACCTCTTTGTCTATATGGTTGCCGCCGCTGACGCCAGCGACAACGCGACCGTGAAGCGCGCCGGATTCATCTCCCTTGGCCCGCTCAAAGGAAACGTGGGCGACCAGAACTACACCGTGCCTCGGGATCTCGATCTCGCCACGTATCGGTCGGTCTCGATCTGGTGCCGCCGCTTCGGTGTCAACTTCGCCACCGCGCCGTTGGCGC
>JBHIAH010000137.1:0-2917 GCA_046758505.1 Methylomirabilales bacterium (SeqCode)
CAGCAACTGAAACTGAATTGCACGGGCTGCCATCAGCGGGCGGAGAAGGGCACGGTCGCAGGGCGCCCGCCGACGGCCCTCTGTTTCGCCTGTCACTTGGGCGGAGAGACCACAAGCCCGGAAGTGAAGAAGCTCCAGGCCTTCGGCAAGAGGGGTCAAGAGATTCCGTGGAAGCGGGTCTGGCGATTGCCCCCCCACGTCTTCTTCTCGCACCGGACCCACGTGGCGGTCGCAAAGCTGAAGTGCCAGACCTGCCATGGCCCCATGGAGACCCTCGAGAAGCCCCCCGCGCATCCCCTCAAGAGGCTCCGGATGGGCGATTGCATCGGCTGCCATGAGAAAACGTGGAAGGGGCCCAAGCAGGCCATGGAGAAGGAGGTACAGGAGGCGACGGGGATAGAGGTGGCACGGGTGACGACTGACTGCAACTTGTGCCATCGGTGAGGAAGCCATGCGAGTGACGCGGCGCGGATTCTTGCAGGTTCTCGGGGGAACATCGGCCGGTGTGACCCTGGCCAGAAGTCGCCTGGCCAAGGCCGAACAGACGGGGAAAGCGATCGAGCGGTGGGCCACACCGGAGGAGGTCATCGTCCCCTCCATCTGCCGACAGTGCCCGGGGGGGTGCGGCCTCTTGGTCCGGACCCTGGACGGTGAGGTGGTGGGGATTCAGGGGAATCCCCTGCACCCCATCAACCGCGGCGGCCTCTGTCCCAAGGCATACGGCGGGCTCGAGCTGCTTTACGATCCCCACCGCCTGAAAGGGCCGATGGTGCGGGATCGGGAGCGCGGGCGGTTACGCTCCATCGGGTGGGATGAGGCCCTCCAGTTAGTGACAACACGTCTGGCAGATCTCCGCGATCGGGGCCTCTCCCACACGGCGGTCATCCTCGGCGGACAATACCGAGGGTACCGGGACACGCTGTGGAGGCGCTTTGCCGAGGCCTACGGCACCCCGAACTACATCCGTTTCCGCTGCCTCGCTCCGGAGCGGGCTGCCGCTGCCCATCGTCTCATGCAAGGCGTGAGCGGGCCGGTGAGCTACGACCTGGCTGAGACCCGACTGATCCTCTCGTTCGGAGCCGGCCTGTTGGAATCCTGGCTCGGGCCGGTGCACGCCTCGCTGGCGTTCGCCAACCTGCGTGGGGCGGGGGGTCGTCAGAGGGGTCGGTTCATCCAGGTCGATCCGAGGCGTTCGCAGACGGCGGCCAAGGCAGATCGGTGGGTCCCGATCATCCCGGGGACGGATGGGATCCTGGCGCTGGGCATCGCCAACGCGCTCATCCGGGAACGGCTGTACGACCAAGAATTCGTGGAGACCCAGACCCTTGGCTTCGAGGACTGGATGGATGCCGCCGGTCATCACCACACCGGCTTCAAGAATCTCGTCCTCGAGGAATACGGATTGATCACCGTCTCGGCAGCCACGGGTGTCCCGGTGGAGACCATCTTGGAGATCGCGCGGGACCTGGGGACGACGAAACCTGCCCTGGTTATCGGCGAACGCGGACCATCGTACGGCCCCGGCGACCTCCATACCCGGATGGCGATCCATTCCCTCAATGCCCTCATCGGGGCCATCGGCGTCCGCGGCGGCCTGCTGATGCAGGCACCCCTCCCCCTCACCCCCTTCCCCGCACATGAAGGGGACGACAAGGCCCGGCGAGGGCGGGCCTTCCCGAGGATCGACGGGGCGGGCCACGGAGAATACCGCCTGGCGGCTGACGCGCCCCAGACCCTCCCCGAGCGGATCGGGAGTCGAAACCCGTATCCCGTCAACACCCTCTTCCTCTTCACCACGAACCCCCTGGCGAATCATCCGGCGAAAGAAGCCCTCGCCCCCGCGATGAAACGGATTCCCTTCATCGTCAGCTTCTCTCCATTTCTCGACGAGTCGAGCGCCATGGCCGATCTCATCCTGCCAGACCACACATATCTCGAGCGCTGGCAGGACGACCAGGTCACCCACCTGGGCGGCTTCAGTTGTTTCAGCCTGGCCCGGCCTGCCGCAACACCCCTTCACGACACCCGTAACACGGCCGATGTCCTGCTGCAGATTGCCAAGAGACTCGGCGGAAGTGTCGCCAAGAGTCTCCCGTGGGAGAAGTTCGAGAATCTCCTGCACGATGGGGCGCGGGGGCTCTACGAGGCCGGTCGGGGATACGTGGTCTCCACCCACACGAAACAGTCACTCAGAAGGATCCTGGAGCGCCAGGGATACTGGATGCCCGAGTTCGAGTCGTACGATGACTTTTGGGAGGCACTGAGCACGCGCGGGGCGTGGTGGGACCCCACGGGTCCCCCGGGGCGGAAGGCGGTGCTTAGCACCTCGTCCGGGAAGTTCGAGTTCTACTCGACCGCCCTGAAGCGATTGGCTGATGAGGCCGTGACAAGGGAGGGGAAAAGGGCTGCCTTCGTTCAGGCCCTCGGTGGTCTGGAGCGGGGGGATATGCTCTACCTCCCCGCCGTGCCGATCCCCCGCATCCAAGGGCCGGCGGCGTTTCCCCTTCGGCTCATCACCTACCGATTGGTGACGCGGCCGAAGGGAGGCGGGAAAAACCAACCGTGGCTCCTCGAGCAGCCCGCCGTCCTTGTCCGCGCATCCTGGGAGGGATGGGTCGAGATTCACCCAGACACCGCAGCCAAAGCCGGGATCCAGGATGGCGATGAGGTCTGGGTGGAGTCGCCCAAGGGACGCATCAGGCTCCGGGCCAAGCTCTACACCGGGATGCGCCCCGATGTGGTCGAGATCCCCCTCTTCGGCGGGGAGGGGCCCAACCCGAACGATCTCATCGCCAACGAGGACGACCCCTTCCGGGGCTTTGGCCTCCTCAATACCACTCGGGTCAGGATCAGGAGGGTATGAGGTGGCGCTCTGGGGGATGGTGATTGATCTGGACCGCTGCACGGGCTGCCAGGC
>JBHIAH010000138.1:0-2582 GCA_046758505.1 Methylomirabilales bacterium (SeqCode)
GTCCGTTGCGTCCTCGGCCAGGAGACAGAGACGCCCCGCGAGGTCAAGTGCCAGACCGACAACGTGAGCCTCGGCGGCCTCCTGCTTTGCGTACCAGAAATGCTGACGTCCGGGACGTTCTTGCGCCTTGGCCTCAGCCTTCCGGACGGGGCCGTGACTGCGAATGGTACCGTGACCTGGCAAAGCCCCCATCCACGGGCGGACGAAAGCTGCCCCCACGGCGTCCGGCTCCTGGGCTTTGTCGATGACACTGGCCTCTTCCGCTACAGGCGCTTTCTCAGTCAAGTGGCGGCAAACCCAATTCAAGGAACGGAAACACACTCCTAACGGCAGACCTCCGGAAGCAGCGGGCCTGATCGAACACAGGAGGAAAATGACGCAAGCGAGGGGTTCATCACCCAGCGACACCACGCGCAAGCCGGTCCCGACGACGCTGCTCGAGGACCACGGGATCACGCGGGCGCTCCTCGAATTCGCAATGGTGGCCATTGTGGTTACGGATCGCGACGGCCGCATCGTGCTCGTAAACGCCCAGACGGAGAAATTATTCGGCTATCACCGGGATGAGCTGCTCGGGCAAACTGTCGAGATCTTGTTGCCCGAGCGGCTCCGGAACGTCCACGCCGGACACCGCAGGAACTACACTGCCCAACCCCACGTCCGGTCGATGGGCCTCGGCCTCGATCTCTTCGGCTGCCGGAAGGATGGGAGCGAGTTCCCCGCCGAGATCGGCCTGAGTCCCATCGACACACAAGACGGCAGCCTTACCCTCGGCTTCATCACGGACACCTCCGAGCGCAGGCGGGCGGACGACGCGCTCCGGCAGAGCGAAGCCCGATTCCGTTCCCTCGTGGAAACGACCAGTGATTGGGTATGGGAAGTCGACCCCACCGGCGTATACACGTACGCCAGTCCGAAGGTCAAAGAACTCTTGGGATACGAGCCGGCAGATATCATCGGCAAGAGGCTATTTGACCTCATGCCCCCAGACGAGGCGCAACGAGCCACCACTTTTTTTCAGGACATCGTAAGGTCCCGGAAGCCCTTTGCGAGTTTTGAGAACACAAATCTCCACAAGGATGGGCATCGGGTCGTCCTCGAGACCAGCGGTATCCCGATCCTGGATGCCAGCGGAAATCTCGTGGGATACCGGGGCATTGATCGTGATATTACCGAGCGCAAGCGCCTGGAACAGGAAATACGCGACCGGGAGTGTCTTCAGGATATCCTCCGCTTCAAATCGGAGTTCGTCGCCAATGTGTCGCATGAACTCAGAACTCCCCTCAACTCCATCATCGGCTTTTCGGAGCTCCTCACCCAGAGAATCCCGGGGGAGCTGAACGCGAAGCAGGTGAAGTACCTCAACCATATCCTGGTGAGTGCCCAGCACCTGTTGGCACTCATCATCGACATCCTCGACCTCTCCAAGGCGGAAGCGGGAAGGATCGAACTCGAGCCGGAGGTGTTCTACCTGAGCGACGCCGTAGAGACCACGCTCACCACGGTGCGGCCGCAGGCCTCCAAGAAGCAGATTGCGCTGACGAGCGACATCGCGCCGGAGAGTACCACGATCACGGCCGACCCCCTGCGGTTCAACCAGATCATGTACAATCTGTTGAGCAATGCCGTCAAATTCACCCAGGCGGGCGGGACAGTGACGGTTTCCGCCCGCCGGGTTCACGGTTCACGGTTCACGGTTCACGGACGGGACGAGACGGACCATGACCACTCAAGCACGAGCCATGCACGAGACGGAGATTTTATCGAAATCTCCGTAAAGGATACGGGGATCGGCATCAGCCCGGAGGACCAGGAAAAGCTCTTTCAGGAGTTCAGCCAGGTCGGGGGGAAGCACGCAAGTCGGGAGTACGGGACGGGCCTTGGTCTCGCCTTAACAAAAAAGCTCGTCGAGCTGCACGGGGGACGCATCGGGGTCGAGTCAGCGGGAGAGGGGACGGGAAGCACCTTTTTCTTTACGATGCCGGCAAGCGCTCCGCCACCGGCCGGGACCTAACCGGCATACCAGGTGATCGCATAGTAGCGGGGCCCGCAATGTGAATGCGGGGCCGCCGGCCCATACGCGCAGGGAAAGTCCAACGATGTTAACCGGTCAATATTCCATGCCTGGGGCCATTCCTTGTAGGCGTCTAGGAGGGGCGAAAGGCGATACCTCCCCCGGTCTCTTCGGTACGGCCTGCTACGAGCCACATGCGAAAAGCGAAGTGCCCTTCCTGTGAATGTCACGATTCAAGGCCTGACCCTGAGTCCGTAAACTCGACCCCATCCCTGCATCCCCCCATTTCGGAATGGGTTAGTCTTTTTCGAGAGATTCCACGAGCCTCGACCGAACGCCGAGAATGGTAAGGCCCACCACTTCTCTTTTCTTTTCATCGTAGCGAACCACGACACCGTTACCGATATCGACACCGACGGCCTTTCTCGGCTTGCCGATGCTCAGGTACAGGACATCCGCTTCCTCGTCATAGTCCCAGTCCACCCGGTCCTTCTTCTCGAGGATTTTCACTGCCTCCATAAGCGTTCCCTCCATACCGCTAGCCGCCTCGCAAGGTACGCCGTGACGA
>JBHIAH010000139.1:0-2568 GCA_046758505.1 Methylomirabilales bacterium (SeqCode)
CGAGACTTACAGAACGAGAGACTGTCCGGAGAGGCGTTTTGACGTGCGAGACCTCGGATGGGAGACCTGTCCGTGGGCTAGACTCGGTCAGGGTCGTTCCGCAACGTGCAGTAACCATGCCCGACAGCATACCTCTTTCTTTACGGGGGTCGAGAAGGGGCTCTTCGCCCCTCGAGGTGAGCGAGGCTGTTTACGTTCGGGAGTGTCGCGGACGAGACACTGAGGTCGCCACCACCGACCCCCCGTCTTTGCTTTCCCACTAACCCGGCCGTAGCGACATGTGTCCAATGCGGCACGCAGCGCCCCGGGTGTTCGAAAACCGACCATAAGTTCCCTGCCCACCCACGACATCACGCCGGTACGACTGGCCCCCTGGACTCGTGTCCCTGCAGCTCGCCCCCTCGTGGAGATACGGTCTGGGGTGCAGCTCGCATCCCACAAAGGGGGACCCTCGCCGGTAACACCTTAAAATTAGGCGTGTTTCCGGCACGATTCTTGCTCCCTTTCAGGGTAGAGGCATTAGTTGCTCGCCCTTCCTTCGTCGGGGTCATTATTGAAGACCACCGGCGGGGCTGGGATGGTCGTGCGGCCGCAGGGGCTACCGGTCTGTTATGTCTGGCCTCGACAAAAAAGGGAGTCGGATGAACGTCTTGGTCGTGGCGGATGTCGATCTTCAGGGTGAGGTGAGCGGGGCGGAGCGCGTCCTGGCCGCCCACTGCGTGGGGCTCCATAAGCGGGGCCACCGGGTCCATCTCATCACCGGTCTCCCTGATGGAGGAGGAAAGGCGACCGAGGAGGTCCAGGGAGTTCAGGTCCACCGATTCCATCGGACCCTCACATCTTTTTGGACGGCGCGCCGGCTCTTTCAGAGTCTCTCCCGCCGGACACCCTTCGATGTCCTGGTTTTCCACCAGCCCTTTTCGGCCTTCGGGGTCACTCTGGCGCGGGGGAGCCGATGCGTCCCCAAGGCCTATGTGTTCCACTCCCCATGGGCCGAGGAGTATGGGGCCCGGGGGATTGATGCGCCCGTGCAATGGTCGCAGATGAAATCCATCACAGGGGGAAGGCTTCTCCGAAGGATCATCGAGCGTCGCGTCTTAGGAACGTGCCGGCGAGTCTTTGTCCTGAGCCGGTTCATGCGGGAACGGTTTGTCAAGGCACATCCGGGTTTCGCGGATCGGGTGGCCTGCCTCCCTGGTGGGGTGGACCTCGATCGGTTCATGCCCGCCGAGGACCGACAGCCGGCAAAGACAGCCCTCCGGTTGCCTGTGAAGGGGCCGCTCCTCCTCACAGTGCGGAACCTCGAGCCCCGGATGGGGATCGATCACCTCCTGCACGCGATGAAGGAGGTGGCGAGGGCTGGACGAGAGGTCAACCTGCTCATCGGCGGGGAGGGGCCGTTGAAAGGGGAACTCCAGGGATTGGTCGCGCGCCTGGGGCTCGAGACCTCGGTCCGCTTCGAGGGCTACATCCCGGACGAGCGGTTGCCGATCTATTATCAGGCGGCCGACTTCTTCCTCCTCCCGACGAAAGCCCTCGAAGGCTTCGGGCTGGTGGCCGTCGAGGCGCTTGCGTGCGGAACGCCGGTCCTCGGGACCCCGGTGGGGGCAATCCCGGAGCTGCTGGGCGAGCTGCAGCCGGATCTCCTGTTTGCGGGGATCGGGCCTGACGCCCTCGCCCGGGGAATCCTGGAGCACCTGGACAGGGCCCAGGCCGATCCACAAGGATACCAGGCCCTGAGGGCCGGGTGCCTGGCGTATGCGGCGGCCCGCTTTGGCTGGGATCAGGTCACCAAGCAATTGGAGCAGGAGCTCGTCGATATGGCAGGAGGCATGGAGGGGAGCGCGTCAAGAAAAGAGTGACACGGGATCGAGGCAGAGGCCTTCCTGCGGCTTACAGCAGTCCTCGAACGATACGCAATGATACTGTGATTCATGGAGCTGCTGGGGCGATAGGATGGTAAAGCGGATCCTCTCAAAGGGACGGTTCTGGGTCAGACGCCAAGTGCGGCGACTCCAAACGTGGCTCGGTCTGCCCACCATGAGCTGCCGTGCCACCCTGCTGGTCCTCCTGGCCCTCATCGCCCTCGCGGTTGTGTCCGTGACCTTGTTGGGGGACTTCATTACAAAGATGGGACAGTATGACCCCCAGTACTACGAGCCCAAGGACTATCAGAGGCAGATCGAGGTGGAGAGGAAGCAGGGGCTCGGGATGCCGAGGGGGAATCCGTAGGGCTCGCAGAGAGAAGGAGTTGCGCGTGATCTCCCATGTGGAGCACGAGTCCCTCAACCTCACCGGGTTGTCCCAAGCGGAGGAGGAAAGAGGAAGGGGCGCCATGAGCCAGGGTTCCGACGCGTTCATCGTCGTCTCTCATCTGACCAAGGTTTTCCATCCTCTCGAATTGCGCCTGCGGTCCGTGCGTCCCGTCCGCCGCCAGCCACCTGTGTGTGCCCTTCGCGAGCTCGACCTGACCGTCCGCCGGGGGGAAATCCTGGGCCTCCTGGGGACGAACGGCGCCGGCAAGACGACGCTGCTCAAGATCCTCGCCACGCTCGTCCTGCCGACGGC
>JBHIAH010000140.1:0-2535 GCA_046758505.1 Methylomirabilales bacterium (SeqCode)
TGAGCAGGATCGTCTTCGGCCGGCAGGATCGGGTGGGGGTCCTCACCATCAACCGCCCCGGGGTCAAAAACGCCATCGACCTCGAGACCATGGACGAGCTCCGAGAGCTCTTCGAAACTCTTCGGCAGGAGCAAGAGACGGCCGTCCTTCTCGTCACCGGCGCAGACGGGAACTTCAGCTCCGGCGGGGACCTGAAGGCCCTTGCCGCGCTGGAAGGCCAGGAGGCCGGGCGGAAGATGTCGCTCCGCATGCAGGGAATTCTGAATGAGATGGAAGGGCTTGACATTCCCGTCCTCGCCGCAATCGAGGGATACGCCTTGGGGGGAGGGGCCGAGATCGCGTTGGCCTGTGACTTCCGGATCGCATCGGCGGGGGCGCGCTTTGGCTTCCGCCAGGTCAACCTCGGGATCATCATGGGCTGGGGGGGCGGGCAACGCCTGGCCCGCCTCGTGGGCCGGTCCCAGGCTCTCCGTCTCCTCCTCACGGGAGAGACGATCGACGCCGACGAGGCCCTGCGGATCGGCCTCATCGATCGCGTGGTCCCAGAAGGCCACGCCCTCGCCGCCGCCCAAACCATGGCCCATGCGATCGCCGAGAAGCCCCCCCTGGCGGTGCGCTTCGCCAAGCGAGCCATCCACCGGGGACGGGACATGTCCCTCGAAGCCGCCGTCGACTACGAGGCCCAACTCTTCGCCATTCTCTGGGCCTCCGCGGAACACCGTGAAGCCGTGAGAGACATCTTGGAGAGGCGACCGTCGCCCTGACGGGAGGAGGAGCACCATGGAGGCGAAGAAGAATATCAGGGGAGAGCAGGGCGAGCGGTTTCGAACCCACTCCGGCCTCCCCGTCGAATCCGTGTACACCCCGGCGGACGTCGGGAGTCAGTCCCAGGTCGCGATCGGCCTTCCGGGGCAGTATCCGTATACCCGCGGAATTCATCCCCGCATGTATCGAGATCGCCTCTGGACCTTTCGCCAATACTCGGGGTTCGGCACCCCGGAAGAGACCAACCAACGGTACAAGTTCCTCCTCGCGCAAGGGCAGACCGGCCTGTCGGTGGCGTTCGACCTCCCCACCCAGCTCGGCCTCGATTCGACCGACCCGCTCGCGCAAGGAGAGGTGGGGAAGGTCGGCGTGGCAGTGGACACCTTGGCGGACATGGAGGTGATCTTCCGGGACATCCCCCTGGACAAGATCAGCACCTCCTTCACCATCAACGCCACCGCCGCCATCATCCTGGCGATGTACTGCGCGACGGCGAAGAAGCAGGGAATCGCGGTCGGCGATCTGACCGGGACCATCCAGAACGACATCCTCAAAGAATACGTGGCACGGGGGACCTGGATCTTCCCGCCCTTCCCCTCCCTCCGTCTCATCGGGGACACCGTCGAGTACGCGACCCGCACCCTCCCCCGGTTTCACCCCATCAGCATCGCCGGGGCTCATTTCCGGGACGCGGGAGCCACCGCCGTCCAAGAGGCGGCCTTCACCTTGGCCGACGCGACCACGTACGTGGAGCATCTCCTCGGGCGCGGCCTGGATATCGACGCCTTCGCGCCCCGCCTCAGCTTCTACTTTTACACCCACAGCGACTTTTTTGAGGAGGTCGCCAAATACCGGGTCATGCGACGCCTCTGGGCCAGGATCATGCGCGAGCGGTTTCAGGCAAAAGACGCCCGCTCCTGGATGTTTCGTTTCGGCGCGGTCTGTGGGGGAAGCACCCTGACCCACCAGGAACCCCTCAATAACGTCGTCCGGGTGGCGTACCAGGCTCTGGCCTCCGTCCTCGGAGGGGCCCAGACCCTCTTCACCTGTGCCTGGGACGAAGCGCACGCCCTCCCCACCGAGGCCTCGGCCCTCCTGGCCCTTCGGACCCAGCAGATCCTGGCCCACGAGACCAACGTGGTGAGCACGGTGGATCCGATGGGTGGCTCCTACTTCCTGGAGAACCTCACCAACCGCACGGAGGAAGCCGTTGCCGCGAAGATGAAAGAGATCGACGCGAGGGGAGGAATGATCAAGGCCATCCAGGAGGGACGGATCCAGAGGGAGATCAGCGAGAGCGCCTGGCGATGGCAGGAGCGGGTGGAGCGGGAGGAGCAGATCATCGTGGGCGTCAACCGGTTCGTGGCCCCCTCGCCCAAGCCTCCGACCGCGTTGTACCGCGAGGATCCCACCGTCTCCAGCAAACAGGGGGAGGAACTCAGGCGCGTCAAGGCAGCGCGGGACCCCCGGCGCGCCGAGGAGGCTCTCCGCCACTTGGATGAGGCGGCCGCCGGAACCGAGAATCTCATGCCTCCCATTCTGGAGGCAGTCGAGGCGTACTGCAGCATCGGAGAGATCACCGCGGTCCTCAGGAAGCGGTTCGGCGAATTCCAAGAGCCCCGTGGCCTGTAAAGATGCCGGCTTTCGGCCATCGCGTGTCACCGTGTCAGCGGCGAGATCCGAAACCAGCGAAAGGCGGGGGGAATCGATGAGCAGCGGCCACTACTTCGAGGATCTGGAAAAGGGGCGGACCTACAAGCACTTCCCGGG
>JBHIAH010000141.1:0-2414 GCA_046758505.1 Methylomirabilales bacterium (SeqCode)
TCATGATCGCCCAATCTGCCTTTGCGCTCTCCGGTATCATTGGGTTGATGGCCGTTATTTGCTTAGGGATAAATTTGTGGAAGACCGCAGCAGGGTAGAGACACGACGCTCTAGACAGCCGTAGCTCCACGAAGCTGATCCCCACTTGGGGGTCAATCGTCCATCTGGGGCGGCTCACCCCCTCACGAACAGGCTGCAGGGCCGCCCACCCGGCGCCTCGCCTCGTCCCCTGCCAACCGACGATTTCCTCCACACGGTGGTCGATCGCCGCGAAGGACTAGCACCAGCCGTCCCGCCGGGTCGTGACGTTTCTCGTTCCGCTTGTGGTGGCCGTGATTTTAGCCAGGCCGTTCACTGCGCCGGGTGGAGGCATTCTTAAACGGATCACTTCCGACGAAATCAGTCTTCCGTAGCTCATGTGGTCGAAAATATGTGAAATAGCATCCTGAATTACCCTGCGGATTTGTTCTACGCTTAGGTCTGCAGAGAGCTGCGCATGTGAGAAAACTCTTGCGCAGTTCTTGCCTTCCCCGCAAACCCTTCCCGGTCCTTACTCTTCATCGATCATATGGCTTACAGAGCGTGAAAGCCTTTGCGCATCATCGGCCTCGCCTTCGAAGTGGGTTAATCCGAACTCCTTGTAAAAATTGACTTTTTCCAAAATGCCGATTCCGGCACGAAGGTTGCCTCCTTCGGCTGCCACTGGCGCGACCGCACAACACGAAGGAGGGAGGCTGCTATGATCAGAAAGCTCAGTGTATTGAGTTTCACGGTGTTGCTCGCGTTGATATGGATCGGGCTTTTTGCCTCCGATGCGCTCGCCATCCCCGCCTTTGCGAGGAAGTACGGGGTCAACTGCAATAAGTGTCATACACAGATCCCCCAGCTCAACGTCGATGGGATCCGATTTAAGCAAAACGGCTATCGGCAGCCGGACGAAGAAGGAAGAGTAATCTGGGAGGAAGAAACCTTTCCCCTGGGTGCGTTGCTCAAGATTAGGTACAACTTCACGAGCAGCGACAAGAAGGGCGTCAAAAACAAGAGCTTCTTTGATCCCCACGAGTTGGAGATCTTCAGCGCGGGGACGATGGGCCCCAAGGTTTCCTATTTCCTCGAGGTTGAGGGTGAATTTGAGACCGAAGAAGATGAAGCCAACGTAGAACTGGGAGAGTTCTTCATCATCCTTGACGACCTGCTGGGAGAGAACAGCATGGTTAACGTGAAGGCGGGGAGGTTCATCAACGAATACTTCCACGTCAGCGATCACTTGAAAATGACCGCCGAGGGCTACCTCTCTAAAAATGTGAGCATCGATGTGGATGGCATCGAGCTCGACGGGCTGGTGCCTGCGGGGCCCGGGGGGGCCCACTACGCCGTGGGCGTCGTCAACGACGAGACCGGGATCCAGTCGGACGACAACAACTTCAGGGCCTTTTATGGCTGGACAAGTTACACCGTTGCGGGTCAGACCCTCGGGGTCCGTTACATCCATAGCCCCACCCGGGCTGCTCCTGGTCTGGACCACGAAAACCACACCCAGTTCGACACCTTCTTCAAGGGCACCGCCGATCTCGGCCTGAGCGAGACCAATCCCGCCTATCTGATCTTCGGCTTTGCCACCGAGGACAACGTCGGGGGGTTGGATGGCAAAGAACGCTTGAGCTACGTGGTCGAGCCGACCGTTTTCCTGGGCGAGAAATGGGCCCTCATCGGGCGGTATGAGCTGCAAAACGACCCGGACGTGAGCGACACGAACGATAGGTTTCTATTTCACGTCGGCTATCATCCGATTCCCAACCTGAAGCTCTTTGCTGAGTACCATCACAAGGAGATCCGCGAGGGGCCAAACGAAATCGAAGACAGGTTTCGGTTTGGTTTCTTCGTCGCGTTTTAAACCCGGGAGGGATCGATGAGGATTGCCGGGGGGATACGTCTGTTCCTCGCCGTGGCCGTCTTCCTCGTCGGAGTCTTTGGCGGCTACTCCGAAGGCGGGGGCGAGGATGGCAAGGACATCTTTGCCGAGAAATGCGCGGGGTGCCACAGCGTCAGCGGTCCTCCCGCCCAGACCTTTGCGGAGAGGAGGAACCGGAAGGGTCCGGATCTGACAGGGGCTGGAAGCAAGTTCCAGAAGGCATGGCTCCAGGGATGGCTGCAGAAGCCGACTACCATCAGGCCGGCTGGCGTCATGTATCTGAATCATATCAGGGCCGGCCCGAAGAACGAGGTCGTGGACCGAGCGACCCTCACCCCCCACGAGGCACTCTCCACAGAGGAGGCCAAGGTGGTGGCGCAGTACCTCATGACCTTGACGGATCAGAGGGTGGGGCATGGGGTGGTGAAGGTGGGGGGGAAATTGACACGGATGGAACGGAAGGCAGGGAAGGCGAGATTCCAGAAGCGGTTCGGCTGTTATG
>JBHIAH010000142.1:0-2168 GCA_046758505.1 Methylomirabilales bacterium (SeqCode)
AGGTAGAACCACCCTTCCTTGAGGGTCTGCCAGAATGACGGCATCTCCTCCCACGCCAGCCCCTGAAGGCCGTTCTTGGCCGCGTAAGCGTCGATCTGGAAGAAGAGGCTCGCGTAGAAGAGGACTGCAGGGATCGCCGCAGCGATCGCAATCCCCACGTAGGGCATGTCCAGCATCGATGCCATCACGAAGGCGGTGGCGCCCATGACCGGCGGCGTCAGGGTGCCCCCCGTCGAGGCGGTGGCCTCGATGGCTGCGGCGACCTCGGGGCGGAAGCCAGTGCGCTTCATGGTGGGGATCGTCACCACGCCGGTGGACAGCACGTTCGAGACCACACTCCCACTCATCGAGCCGAAGAGGCCACTCGCCACAACCGCAACCTTTGCCGGGCCGCCCCGAAAGGCGCCGAGGATCGCCATGGAGAGATTGATGAAGAACCGTCCCCCGCCGGTCGCCTGCAGCGCAGCCCCGAAGATGATGAAGCCGATGATCAGGGTCCCGAAGACCCGCATCGGGATGCCGAGAATTGACTCCACGCTCATGGATTGGTAGCGAATGGCATCAGGAATAGAGAGGCTGAAGCCGGAGATGGGGCCGGGGAGGTGGCCGGCGTAGATCGGGTAGAGCGAGAGGATCACGAGCATCGTGAAAAGCGCCATCCCCCCGCTGCGGCGCGCGCCGTCGAGGACCAGAAGCCACAAGACGGCACCCACCCAGACCGCCTGGGTCGGCGCCAAGAAATCCCAGCCCTCGGTCAGGATCCGGTAGCCGTTCCAGGCGAAATACGAGCAGGCAAGGATGGTGGCGAGGAACAGGATGACATCGTACCAGGGGAGCCGATCGCGGGGAGCGCGCTTCGTGGGTGGAAAGATCAGGAAGGTCAACGAGAAGAAGAGGCCCAGCATGATGTAGAGATAGCGGTTTTCGATGATGACGTAACCCACGAAGAACTGGAAGTTGAAGAGCTGGTTGATGGCGAGGAAGGTGCCGGCCGTGCTGAAGCCGATCAGCACGGCCAGCCACCCCTTGGAGAGCGTGCGGTAACGCGAGACGAACTGCGGCGGGGCCGGCATCGGCCCGGTCTACTCCTCCCAGTACGGGTCGAACCCTTCGGCCTTGAGCGCCGCGGCCCGAATCTTCATCCAGTGCTTGGGGAATTGCTTCGACCTCATCTTTTTCTCGAACGCGGAGGCGATGGCGTTGTCCCACGCCTGAGCGAGCAATTCCTGCCGGCGCACCAGACGATCATTGTGCTTCTGCATCTCCGGCGTCCAGACACCTCGCTGCTTGTAGTAGCGAATGGCGCCCTCGTGATACGGGATCACCCAGGCGAGTCGCTGATTGGAGAGCGCAAACCCGGCGTTGCCCGGATGGGCCTCGATGTAATCCGGAAGCAGCTCGAAGATCATCCGCGTCTGATGGTACACGAGCTCGGCGTTCTGCCTGGCGTACGTGCTGACAATCGGATACCCGTAGGAGGCACCCTGGTGGGGGTTCTCCTTGGAAACCGGCTCCGCCCCGATAGTGGCCTTATGGGGCTCGAAATACGGCGCCACACTCTTCAGCCGGGCCCAGCACTGAGGATCCTCCTTGGGGCTCGGAACCGGCGGCGGGACATATCTCCGCGGCGAGGCGGCCAGCTTATACGACCCCCCGGAGTTGGTGCTGGCGATGAAGGCGTCTGCCGTTCCCTCGACGACGGCCCGCATCGAGGCTCCCCAGCTCGGGAACTGGACCTTCTTCACGTCGTCCCACGTCAGGTTGGCACACGCCAGGAAGGCAGACATATTCCCGTTGAGCGCAGGGGACCCCACTACCCACGCCACGCGCTTGCCCTTGAGATCGGCCAGAGTCTTAATGCCGGCGTCTGCCGCGGCGGCCACGTTCCCGGTGTTGAAGTCGCCCCACGCGGCAGCGAGCAGCCGGATAGGCTGGGGCCCCCACGCGGTACTGGCAAAGTCAAACACCGCTTCCTGGGAGAAGAACGAGGCGATCCCGAGCGCCCCGAAATGGGCGCGACCGGCGGCCAGGGGGGCCTGACGGGAGATGTCGTTGCCGGCTGGCACCACCCTGAGGGCGACACCCTCCTTCATGGACATGGCGTGGCCGATGGAGGCGGACTGGGCGTACCCGGCCGAGCCGACGTCGTAGGCCGTCCACACCAAGGC
>JBHIAH010000143.1:0-2162 GCA_046758505.1 Methylomirabilales bacterium (SeqCode)
GGCTCGACTACCTCGCCTCCATGTACAACAACTGGGCCTACTGCCTCGCCTGCGAACGGCTCATGGGCATTGCGATCCCGCCCCGGGCCGAGTACCTCCGAGTCATCATCGGGGAGCTGCAGCGGATCGCCTCGCATCTCATCTGGTTGGGGACCTTCGGGCTGGACCTCGGCAACTTCACCCTCTTTATGTGGTGCTTCCGGGAGCGGGAGATGATCCTCGATCTCTTCGAGGCGGTCTCGGGGCAGCGGCTCAACTATAGCTTCATGCGGATCGGGGGGCTGGCGCTCGATGTCCCGGAGGGGTGGCTCGCCGATGTCCAGGCTTTCCTGCAGTGGTTTACCCCCCGGCTGGCCGAGTACGACCGCCTGAGTACCGACAACGTCATCTGGCAGAAGCGGATCCAGGGGGTGGGGGTGCTCAAGCCGGAGGCGGCGATCAGTTACGCCTGCTCGGGGCCGGTGCTCCGGGGCTCGGGGATCCGGTGGGACCTCCGCAGAGATGACCCGTACGGGATCTACGACCGGTTCGAGTTCGAAATCCCCGTGGGCACGAGCGGCGACGTCTGGGACCGGTTCTGGGTGCGGCGGCAGGAGATGGCGGAATCGACCCGGATCGTGGCACAGGCGCTGAAGGATATTCCCCCTGGCCCAGTCCTCGCCCCCGTGGCGAAGAAGCTCCGGGCGCCGGAGGGGGACTGCTACTCCCGGGTCGAGAGCCCCCGGGGGGAGCTGGGGTTCTACCTGGTGGCGGACGGCTCGGAGAAGCCGTACCGGTACAAGGTCCGGGCGCCCACTTTCGTGAACCTCTCCGCCCTGCCGGTGATGCTGCCGGGGTGTCTGGTGGCCGATTGTGTGGCGATCCTGGGTTCCATCGATATCGTGCTGGGGGAAGTGGACCGCTAGGACAAGCAGCGCTTAGCCATCGACCTGCAAACATTTCGAATTTGGGAATGCGGATTTCGGATTTTGTACGGATGTGTTTGATCCCCAATCCCCAATTCGAAATTCGCAATTCGAAATCCGAATAGCTGACTGCTGACGGCTAGAGAGGTGCGGGGTGGTGAGTTCCGGAGCAGTCGAACAGTTTTACGCCCTGTTCGAGGGATGGGGTATCCCCTGGATCGTCCCGCGCCTCACCATCATGCTCGTGGTGGTGACCATCATCATCCTCTTTATCTCGGTCTCCGCCATGTTCCTGATCTGGTGGGAGCGAAAGATCAGTGCCCACATCCAGGCTCGATTCGGGCCGATGCGGGTGGGGGGGTGGCACGGGTGGGCTCAGAGCATCGCCGACGGGATCAAGCTCCTGCTCAAGGAGGACGTCATCCCGACCCGGGCCGATCGGCCGGTCTTCATCCTCGCCCCCATGGTGGTCTTTGCCGCTGCGCTCGCCGCCTATGTGGTGATTCCGTTTGGTCCTGGGCTCATCGTGCAGGATCTCAACATCGGGATCCTGTACATTATTGCCATTTCCTCTCTCGCCGTGGTGGGAATCATCATGGCCGGCTGGAGCTCCAACAACAAGTACGCGGCTCTGGGGGCCCTCCGGTCCGCCGCGCAGGCAGTGAGTTACGAGGTGCCGCTGGTGATTTCCCTCCTGGGTCCGCTTCTCTTAGTCGGCTCGCTCAGCATGACGAAGATTGTAGAGTATCAGGGGGGAGCCTGGCTCGGGATCCTTCCTGGATGGTTGATCGTGGTGCAGCCCCTGGCCTTTGTCATCTACTTCACCTGTGCAGTGGCCGAAACCAACCGGCTCCCTTTCGATATTCCGGAGGCGGAGTCGGAACTCGTGGCCGGTTTTCACGTCGAGTACAGCGGGATGCGCTTTGCCATCTTTTTCCTGGCCGAGTATGCGAACATGTTCACGGTCTGCGCCATTGCGACGACCGTCTTTCTCGGGGGGTGGCAGGGACCCCTGTTGCCTGCCTGGTTCTGGTTCCTTATCAAGACCTATTTTCTCCTCTTCGTGATGATGTGGCTGCGATGGACGCTGGCGAGGGTGCGGGTCGACCAGCTGATGAACGTGGCCTGGAAGGTCCTCCTCCCCTTGGCCTTTGTGAATCTCGGGGTGACCGGGCTCCTCGTCCTGGTCGTGTAACCGGTGGGGTGCAACGATGTGGCGATATGTCCGAGAGGTGTGGCGAGGCTTCTGGAGCATCC
>JBHIAH010000144.1:0-1995 GCA_046758505.1 Methylomirabilales bacterium (SeqCode)
GGGTTCGCCACGGGATAACAGAGGCGGACCAGGAGTTCCCGGCTATACGTGAGCACGTCGCAATCGTGAAGGGCAATCACCTCGCTCTGGTCGTGTGCCAGGACGTACCCGTAGGCGATCCAGGCAGCCTTTCCCTTACCCTCCGGCCCGGTCACGATACCGGCCTCCTCCAGCTCACGAAACAGCCCCTGCATTCGTGGGCCATCCAGCCACAGAATGTGAGTCTCCTGGGGAAGCCGTCCGAAAAAGGACTTGGCATGAGCAAACTCCTGCTCGTTTGCCCTTCCCAGCGCTATCACCACTTCCCGGACGTACCGGACCTTTTCCAACTCGGTGAGAATCCGGGGCAAGGCCTCCCCGTGCAGCTCGGAATACAAGCAGGGAAGAACCAGGGCAATCGGCTTCGTCAGGCGAGAATCCTCTAGCTCCCTTTCCAGTAGTTCCACGTTAGACGGCCCAAGCCGGTGTAACGTGGTGATGACCCCGCCCTGATGAAAATCAGCCACAGACACCTCCTTTCTTCTACTCGCTTGTCCGTTCCAATGCTTCCCTACTTTTCTCCACTTCTCCTTATTATTAATAAGAATGAAATAGTGGAGCAGAAATTCGAAGCAACGTTAAGGATCAAACGCAATCAATACGGGCTTAACATACGGAGGCAGGAATCATAAAAAGCGGCGGATTTGAAGAAGTACTGATTGTGTACCACAGGTAATCCCGTCTGTCAATGCGATAATATCACTGACATCATCAGGCATCGGGAGCAATTCGCCGAAAAACTGAGGTCTTTTTGGCTGATTCGGAGTGAGGTTGGGTGATGTTGCCTAACCCTGAAAATCTTTGTTTTGACCAAGCTAAAGCGAAAGAGGTATAATTTCTCCACATTTTCCCATCAAAGATACTCTGTTCTATGTCTCACCTCGTATTTCTTCAATATTTGGTCAGCTGATGCATTTTTCTTTTATTCAGAGACCCTGACATCAAAGCGTCGAGTTGGCGTGGGGAGGGAAGCACCATGTGTTCGATAATCGGTTTGATTGATAAACGGCCTCGAAGCACGAGGGAAGCCCTGACCATGCTTGCCCGGACCCGCCACCGGGGGCCAGACTCGGTGGGTCTATATGTGGATGGTGTAGTAGAGGTCAAGAGGCAGTTATCAGAAATCAGCCACGTGCCTCAGGTCGGAAAGATCTGTCTCGGGCACTCCCGACTCGAGATTGTCGGAGGGCCAGGGGGGGTACAACCCATCACCTCCTGTGATGGGAAACTCGCCCTGATCCACAACGGTGAGATCTATAACTATTCTGAGCTTCGGAGTCTATTAACTCATCACGAGATCCGGACCGGCAGCGATAGTGAGATCCTCTTGCATCTGATCGAAGAATTTTACACCACCGACTTGGCCGGGGCGGTAAAGCTGGCCATGTCGCTTCTCGATGGGATGTACGCCCTTGCCGTCACTGATGGAGAGCAGGTCGTGCTGGCCCGAGATCCCGTTGGGAAAAAACCCATCTATTACATTGAGGGATTCCCCCTCTACTTTGCGTCAGAGACCAAGGCGCTCCGAGGGGTCGGACGAGAAATCTTGCGGCTCAAGCCGGGGGACATCCTTGCGGTGGATTCGCGTGGGTTTACAGTCCGAGAAGGCTATCGCATCGAACAGCCCCCGATCCGTCTGACCGAGATGGAGGCGGCGATTGAGGAATACGGTATCGTCTTTGATCGAGCCATCGAGAAACGCATTGCCGGGCTCGATCGGGCTGCCGTCCTCCTCTCCGGCGGCGTAGACAGCACCCTCGTCGCCAGGGCTATCCAGAATCGGGGAATCCCTGTGACCGGCTACTGTGTGGGTATGGAACAGGCTGCAGACGTCCAGAATGCCCTCCGGTCAGCGCGCGAAATGGGGGTCCCCCTGCGGACAACCTTTCTTACCGAAGACGTGGTCGCCGAGGTGCTCCCCGCCGTCATCGAAGCGATAGAACTGAACGGTATGGT
>JBHIAH010000145.1:0-1970 GCA_046758505.1 Methylomirabilales bacterium (SeqCode)
ATTCGTGGCGGTCGGGTCGAGCAACGCCTCGGTCGCGATGAGGGGGTGGGGGGCGGCGGTCGCGGAGCTATAGGTGAACGTGAGCGGCGTCGAGCGGCCGAGGGTCCGGGTCGCGGGGAGCGTCTGGTCGAGAAACAGGGTGCCGTCCTGGGCCCCCACGCGCGAGCCTATAGGGCAGCACGTTTTCTGCTTAGAGCTTTCAGATGACTTGTCTCCGGATTTCGTCAACAAGGGAGCCCGATTTTCCGTAAAAGGAGGAGCGAGGGCGATGCACGAGAAGTGCGGCAGGTCGGCCTCGAGGAACTGCCCGTCGGCACTCACCCGGGCCATCCCCGGGTCGAAGAAGACCATCTGGGGATCGTCCTCGCCGTGGTTCGCATACGCGAAGGGGACGGCCGTGCCGGGAGGGAGGTGCAGCGTATTTTGGATGCGGACGGTGACCGGGGTGGCGAAGCTCAGATGCTCGGGGGTGAACTGGACCCCGGCAAGATACGCCTGCCCCTCGGGGAGCTGGACGGGGAACTCTTGGGGCGTCGGGAAGACCGTGGCGGTGACCGCCGTCGTCGTGCCGACGGCGCCGGCCGGGAAGATCACCTGGACCGTGCCGGTGCTATCCGTGTGGCTGCCGCCGGTCGAGTCGATGAGGGTGGTCACCGGATCGAAGGGTTGCAGGCGCACGGTTCCGACGGTGCTCTCGCGCCCCGCCTCGACGACGGTGAAGGCCTTGGCATCGACGTAGCCCCCCTGGTTGACATAGACGGGGACGCGCGGCCCTTGGGGGGCGGGGAGCGCGAAGCGCCCCTCCGTATCGGTGACGGTCTCGGAGGGGGTCCCGAGGGCCTTCACCGTGGTCCCGGCGAGCGGCTGCTCCGTCGAGGCGTCGATCACCCGGCCGAGCACGATGCCGAAGCCAGCCGGCAACGTCGGCTCGGGGGGGGCGGTAATCTCGAGCACGAGCTCCGGGGGGAAGGCCCCCTCGCGGGAGGAGTACGCGACGAAGCCGGGCTTGAACTCCTCGGCTGCCTTGACGATCCAGCCGACGTTCGCGGCCGTGCCCGCCAGAAAGGCGGCTACATCCGCCGTGACGTCCCACGCCACCCAGCCGGTCTGGCCGCGCACGTGCCGGGCGACGGCGGTCGGCGTGGCCGCGAACGGCCATTGGCGCATCTGTCGCATGTTCCAGCGGGAGCAGTCGGGCCGGAAGTTTGTGGGGTTGGCATCATCCGGGCAGTTCCAGGTGGCGCCCTGCTCGGTCCAGGCCTGCCTCATCCGGTGGACCGCGATGTCCCGGCCGGTCTTGCCCAGGAAGAGGGTCCGGGTGAGGTGGAGGCGGAGCGTCGCCGCAACGAGCGTGCGGCGGCCGACGGCGGTGGCGATTGCGGCCTCATCGAAGTGGAGGAGGGCGCGGTTCTTGACCAGGGCCAAGACCCGGAGGACCCCCTGCGCCCCGTGGTTCCGATTGGGGAGGAACCGTCTGAGGTAGGTGTCCTGGGCGGCCGCGAGCGCCTGGCCTTGCGCGCGGGCGGGCGGCGGGACAGCCAGCAGACCGAGGAGGAGCAGACCGAGGCAGGCGAAGCGGGAGCCCGGCGATCGGGATGGCTGCCGGATCGTCATGGCGCCTCCTGGCTCGGGGGCGGCTCCTCCTCGTGCCGCCGGCGGGGACGACACCATAGAGCAGGCCGTCACCCCGTGTCAATATGCAAGGTTTGCACGGGTGGGCGCCGCCCCTCCGACCCGATGTGAGAATAACTGAGCGAAAAGAAAGATATTCCAATGGAGAAAAGCCGGCCGGAGGGGCAAAAAAACAGGGGAGGCGGGCCCGAAAAAAAATTTTGGGGGGCAGGCCCCTGCTCTCGGATGGGCCGAAAAGCAGATTGGCTTCAGGGCGGCGGCTACGATGCCGGGGCCTCACCGGGGGGGCCTTGAGAATTTCACCGCGAGGGTGTGTTCACTAATTTATAGTGTTTACT
>JBHIAH010000146.1:0-1757 GCA_046758505.1 Methylomirabilales bacterium (SeqCode)
AGATCGGGGACGGCGATGGTTCCCCGCTTCTCTTTGGGCAGGTGAACCACATCCCTGATCTCGCCCTGCGCATCTAACAGGGACTCGATAGTTATCTCGAGACCCTTGGCGATTCTGAAAACCGTACCCAAGCTTGGGGAGATCTGGTTCTTCTCAATCTTCTGGATGGTGCTCGGAGAGACATCCGCCCTCTTGCTCAGCTGGCGGAGTGTGAGGCCCCGCTGCTCGCGCAGCTCGTGGATCTTCCGGCCAACGTTAATAACAAGTTGTTCAACCATGTTTCATTCAAGAAACAATATACGAACATAATTAACACCTGTCAAGGCTGAAGTCCGGCGTGGATATCCACGAGGAGAGAACGGCCCCGGGGGAGCCTCTGCAAGCACGCGATGCTGGTTCAGATCCTTCACGCCACCATTTTTTTCAACTCCCCCGCGAGATTCAGGAAACGAGCATGCGCCTCCTCTCCAATCCCCTCCCGTTCCACCGCTTCAAACTGCCCCACGAGATCGGCCTGGTCCTTTTCCGGAAGAATCTGGTCCGCCATGGGGAAGAGGACATGATCTTCCTTATCGATGTGCCGCCGCAGCAGTTGGCTGTATCCCCGAGCCGCCTCGATCAAATCCCTCCGGGCCTCATTTTCCCCCCGGCGGTAACGGGCCCCGGCGTCATCCATCAGCTTCACCCATCGCCGTCCCTCGTCGTGCTCGGAGAGCATCACCCCGATGGGGCCGCCCTCTTTCGGGATCCCCCGCCGCTCCAGGAAGGGGAAGAGAAACCCCTCCTCCTTGCCGTGGTGGCAGTGGTCGGCAAAGCCGCGGATGAACTCCACCGCCTTGAGAAAAAGGTCCGCCGGGATCTCCTCTCCCTGCTCCAGTCGCGCCGCAGCCCTCTCCAGCACGACCAGCACCCGCTCGATCACACGGTGCTCCTCCCTCAGGATTTCTGTCGGTTTCATCGTTTCCCTCCTTTCCGACGCTGCTCCTGCTTGCCTTGAGGTCATCTGAACTCGCAAGTTAAGAAGATAGGGAAAGCGTTGTTCAAAAACTATGAGATTCGTCACATGGACAGAGAGGCGAGCAACAAAGATCGAACGACCACCGGACGATTGAAGGAGATGGCCCAGGTCGTGAGGCCTTCCGGGGGTGCCAGCTCTTAAAACCCCCGACTGGTAACAAGACCGAGGATCAGCGCCACGATGGCGCACAGGGTGTTGGAACGCGCCACGAGCGCCACGCGCCGTCGAGGCTGAAGCGTCTCTTCCCCCTGGTTTCCTCGCTCCGAAAAGCCGCAGCGTACTGCCGGGCTGTTTTTCGTGCACCACCTCTTCCTTGATCTTTCTCAACCCTTGGGCGGCCTTCTCCGAAAGCTGAAACATAAGTCCCCTCCCCCTGTGTGTTGACTGACGGCCTCAGTCTCGAACATTATAGCCCGGAGCAGTTCTTCAAGGGTGACGACTTGGCGTAGATCGAGTTTTTCAGCCATGCGTCGGGAGCGGCTTTTCGGGTCCGGAACCCTAGACCAAGCCCAACTATGTTAGTGCCACACATCTTGACAATTTGGGCGACTGATTTCCCGACAAAATGAGGCCGCCGAAGTCGCGAAAATTACCATAAGCTCTTGTTTATCAAGTCTTTTTCACAATGGCACGGGTACTGCACACAAAGGGGTTAGGACCGACCTCTGCGAATAGAGGTGTTGTAATGAAAGCGGATGTAAAGATTGACCTTTGGGAGGAAATCGAGGGCCATCCAGCT
>JBHIAH010000147.1:0-1734 GCA_046758505.1 Methylomirabilales bacterium (SeqCode)
TGATTCCGGGCGACATTGTCGAGCTGAAGCTCACGAGCGAAGGGGGCTTCGTCACCGAAGAGGTCCTGGCCATGGAGCGAGCGCGGCTCGGCCTGGACAAGACGTACCCGCAACAGTTTGTGAACTGGATATGGGGATTTGTGCGGCTGGATTTCGGCACCTCCATGTGGACGGGCCGCCCCATCACATACGAAATTGGCATCCGCCTTCAGCTCAGCTTAGAGGTCGCGATTATGGCGACGATGGTGGCGATCCTCATTGCCATCCCGTTGGGGACCCTCGCAGCCTTGAAACAGGATACCTGGGTGGATTATGTCATTCGGGTCTTCAGCATCGCTGGACTCGCCATGCCCTCTTTCTGGCTGGGGATTCTCATCATCCTCTTCTTGCTCATCTACTTTGGGTGGGTTCCGCCGATGTTCTATACGCCGATCTGGGTCGATCCGTGGGCGAATCTCTCGCAGATCGTCTGGCCGGCCGTGGCCGTGGGGTATCGGTATTCCGCCGTCTCTACACGCATGATGCGGTCCTCTACCCTGGAGGTGTTGCGGGAGGACTACGTGCGAACGGCCCGCGCCAAGGGATTATGGGAAAAGGTCGTGATCGTCCGGCACGCGATGAAAAACGCCATGCTGCCGGTCATCACGGTGATCGGCCTGGAGTTTGCTTTTTTGATCGGGGGGCTGGTGGTCACGGAGCAGGTCTTCAATCTGAATGGCCTGGGAAAGCTGTTTGTCCAGTCCATTGCCCAGCGGGATTACACCATGACCCAGTCGCTGGTGCTGCTGGTGGCCTTCACCTTCGTCTTTGTCAACTTTGTCGTGGACATCTTGTACGCGTGGCTGGATCCGCGGATCCGGTATCAGTAGAGGGGAGTTCGAGTGGACGCGAGTCAGACGCGAGTAGAGACGGCCGCCGTGGCGGGGCGGCGGGCGATCCGCCTGCCCGACTGGCTCCAGGGGGCCCTCCGCTTCGCGCGACGGAAGCCCCTCGGGGCGTGCGGTGCCGCGGTCGTCCTTGTCATGATTGTCGTGGCCATCGGGGCGGGCACCCTCTCCCCCTTCGATCCGCTGCAAACCCACTATCACCTGATGATGCAACCGCCGAATGGAACGTTCTGGTTGGGGACGGATGCCTTTGGGCGGGATATCCTCAGCCGGATCATTTTTGGCTCCCGGACCGCACTCCTCGTCGGGTTTACGGCTTCCTTCTTTGGGGCGACGGTGGGGGCGGTCATTGGGGTGATGAGCGCCTACTTCGGGGGGAAGATCGACCTCGTGATCCAGCGGCTCATGGATATCCTCCTCTCCTTTCCGCTGATCGTGTTGGCCCTCGCGGTGGTGGCCGCGCTGGGTATCGGGACGACGAACGTGATTATCGCCATCGCGATCCCCATGACACCGCGCTGTGCCCGGGTGGTGCGGGCGAGCGCCCTGGCTATCCGGGAAAGCCCGTACGTGGACGCGGCGCGCGCCATGGGCTTCAGCGACATGCGCATTATGTTCCGCCACATGCTCCCCAACGTCGTGGCCCCGTATCTGATCATGCTGACCGCCTTCCTGGGGCAGGCCATCCTTTTGGAGGCATCCCTGAGCTTCCTGGGCCTCGGGGTGAGCGAGCCCACGCCGGCCTGGGGGCTGATGCTCAAGGGAGCCGCCGTGGAATTTGCGGAGCGGGCGCCGTGGATGGGCATCTTCCCCGGGCTCGCGATCAGTGCCGCCGTCTTCGGCTTCA
>JBHIAH010000148.1:0-1699 GCA_046758505.1 Methylomirabilales bacterium (SeqCode)
TGTCGGAGGGTGATCAGCGGATCTCGGGCGTGAGGGTCATGACAAGGGTCGCGAGGCTGTTCTGCGCTTCGTATCCGTGCAGGATGTTAAACAGGACGCTCTCGGTTTCATGGCGATTCGCGGCGACGGTGACCGACTGGCCGTTGCCGACTACCACGTCGAGGCGGGATTCGACAAAGGCGATTTGGCCTTGCCCCTGGTCGGTCACGTAGCTGATCTCGGGAACGACCTGCAGGCGGATTCGGTCAGGGGGGATAATGGTGGGGATCACCCGGAAACCGGTCGAGACCGTTCGGAAGGCGGCCGCGCCGACGAGGTAGCCGTGGCGCCGGCTGTACTGGTAAAACCACTGCACGTGGGGAACACTCTGGCCCACGGCAATCCTTCCCTCCCGCCCGTCGGCCACCAGGAGGAAGAAGGTGGACGTGCGTCGGCTGCCTCGCGTTGTCGTTCGCGGGTGGATTCCGCCGGCCCCGCGTCCCACGCCGAAGGTGGTGGCGTCACTCTGCCTCTCGAGTGTGGCGGAGATCATGACGTGGCGCACCGGGCCCGCCAGGGGGGGACCGGTCTGCGCCGGGATGATCGTAGGTTGCGCCAGGACAAGCAGTGCGCTAAGCCCAGCGAGGAGCCGCTTAATACAAAATGACCATGGTGCTCTGGTTGACGGCATATAGGCCTCCTGGGGTGGCGGGGCGGCCGTACTTGTTGGGGTTGAGAGGGACCGGGCCAAGATGATACTTCTCGAGAATCGTCCGCGTCAGCTGGGGGGGCTCCCAGCCGAGCCAGATAATGGTAATGTCACTCGGTGCCACCCCCATCCGGATCAGTGCTTCCCTCACCACGTCCGCCCGCCTCCTGGAGAGGTCGTGGTTATAGACCTTGCCCCCAATTCTGCTGGCCCTTCCCACGAGGACCACTTTCTTCCCGTGGTACCGGCCCGTCACCACGTCCGCGGCAAGCTTCGCGAGGAGTCGCTCTCCCTCTGGCCTCAAGGCGTCGCTGTCAAAGTCGAAGAGGACGATGTCGTGCGGGAGGTGGCTCACATGCTCGATGTGGCTGGTGATCATGGTTCCCACAATGACGGGGCAGACTTGCAGACTGCATTCGGCGATCCGGTGGTACCACTCGGCCAGGGTGGGCATCGTGCCGCCCATCGCCTTCATGTGCTCTGCCAGGTGGGCCTTCAGGGGGGCCGCACCGACCGCCTCGACTCCCTTCTGGAGCGCTCTGGCGCGGTCTTCGTCGGTCAAGAGGGGGTTCTCGGGTGCGGTCACCGGGTTATTGCCGTACAGCGAGTTGACCCGTTCCTCCCCGCGCGGAGTGCCGAAGAGCATCGGCCACATCTCCTTGAGTTCGCGACGGATGGCTCCCTGGATGTCCTCGGCTTTTCCGGGCACTGTCTCCTCGCGCACCTTCGGCGTTGCGGTATTTCCTTCGCGGTGGCCAGTTGGCGGGGCCTCACGGACGGGGGGGACCGCGGGGGGCGCGGTGCGCTGCCCGCCCTCCTCCTGGGCGCTCTGGGTCGGGACGCTAGCGCCCACGATGGCGGCGAGCAGGACTGCAATCAAAAGACAGGCAGACTTCCTCATCGTTCTTCCTCCCGGGAGCCGGGAAGGCTCCTGTGGGGTACACACGTCTCGTCAGGGCGCAGGCGCGATTTCGCCCCACTGGCGACAGCCATCCAGGATTCCCCCCTGGG
>JBHIAH010000149.1:0-1579 GCA_046758505.1 Methylomirabilales bacterium (SeqCode)
TTATGTCTCCCCGTCCCCCCGCGGGAGGGGCCGTGAAGGCGCCGGCTGCGGCCGGGGCCGGCAAACAGGAGCGCAAGGGCTAACACGTTTCAAGGGGGAAGCGGTGACGGAAGCTATCTTTTTTGCCCTGGCGGCCTTTACCGTGGGTGCCGCCCTGTTGGTAGTCTTGGGGCGAAACATCGTCCATTCCGCCGTCGCGTTGATCTTTACTTTCTGCGGTGTGGCCGGGATCTACGTGCTTTTGGATGCCGAGTTCTTAGCCGCCGTTCAAGTGCTCATCTATGTCGGCGGGATTACGATCCTGCTCCTCTTCGCCATCATGCTGACCACCCGGATCGCCGCGCGGGTGGCGGTCTTTAACGAACAGGTGGGCCTCAGTGCCGTGATCGTGCTGGGGATAACGGCCGTCCTCATTTACGCCTCCCTCGCGGGGATCCAGGTCGGTGGCGAGCCACCTAGAGCCGTGGAGAGCGCACCTGCGCTCGGACGGCTCCTCCTGACGACCCATGTCCTTCCCTTTGAGGTTGCCTCGGTCCTGCTCCTCGCCGCGATGGTGGGCGCGATTATCCTGGCTCGCCGAGAAGGAGAATAGTCCGGTGATCCCCCTGTCTTACTATCTCACCCTGGGGGCAATCCTGTTCGGGGTGGGGATGTTTGGAGTCTTGACGCGGCGAAATGCCATCGCCATCCTGATGGCGGTCGAGCTGATGCTGAACGCGGTGAACGTCAATTTCATTGCCCTTTCGCGGTATCTGCCCAATGCAACCCTCGACGGCCAGGTCTTTGCCATCTTCGTCATCACCGTGGCTGCGGCCGAAGCGGCGGTGGGGCTGGCCATCGTGCTCGGGCTCTACCGGAACTTCAAAACTGTGAACGTGGATGAGATTAATTTGATGAAATGGTAACAAAAGGGGTCGAAAGTCCAATGTCCAACGTCCGATGTCGAATAAAACCAATCTCCCTAACCCTTGATCCCGAGCTTGCACCTCGGACTTCGGACGTCGGACCTCGGATGCTTAACAGATGATGGAATACGTCTGGTTGGTGCCAGCCTTTCCCCTCGCAGGAGTCGTGATCAACGGCCTCTTTGGCCGGAGATATCTCCGGGAACGGGCCCACCTCGTGGCCGTGCCGGCCGCGGGCCTCTCCTTGGTGGCGGCTCTCCTGGTCTCGCTGCAGGTCTTTGCCGGGCTCACTCTCGATCTGAACCTGTACCCGTGGGTCGTCGCGGGGGATTTTCAGGTCCCGCTCGGCTTCCTGGTGGATCCCCTCTCCACGGTCATGATGCTCACGGTGACCTTCGTAGGCTTCTTCATCCATGTCTATTCCATCGGGTACATGCACGGAGACGCCGGCTATCCCCGATTCTTTGTCTACCTGAACCTCTTCATGTTCTCCATGCTCATGCTGGTCCTCGCCAACAACTATCTCCTCATGTTCCTAGGCTGGGAGGGGGTGGGGCTCTGCTCGTATCTGTTGATCGGGTTCTGGTATGAAAAGAAGACGGCGACCGATGCGGGGAACAAGGCCTTCATCGTCAACCGGATCGGGGACGCCGGCTTCCTCCTGGGGCTGTTCC